>DASSCS010000137.1:0-2945 GCA_035697515.1 Acidimicrobiales bacterium | reverse complement strand
GTTGCCATCGTCGAACACCCGCTCAGTGCCGGGAAGTCCGAGCGCCGCTCCCGTGATCATCACCGGCTCCGTGGGGCCCGCTGCGGGCCGCTGGGATGCTTCGGCCCGCGCAGTGGCCGTGGGACCCTCCCAGACCGAACGGCTCCGCTCGAGGAAGTCGGCCAACAGGTGCCCCAGCTCGGTGTAGCGGTCGTCCGGCCGGAGGGTTGCGACCGTCGCTTCGGCCGGAGTGCCTGCAGGTACGTCAACCGCACCAGCGGCCGCGGGCTCGGTGGGTGCCACGAGCTCAGCGGTCGGCGCCTCCGCGACAGTGCCGAACCCGGCGGCGTACAGCCCGCATAGCGCCTGGTTGAACGAGACGATGTCTCCCTGCTTCGGGTGATTGGTGAACAGGGCGACCACGTCGTCGTGCTCCGCGCCGAGGGCGTCCTCCACGAAGCCGTGGAGCGCCTTCTTCGGGCCCACCTCGACGAACACACGGGCCCCTTCCGCATGCAGCGTGTGCAGGCCCTTCACGAACTGCACCGGCGAGGCGACCTGGCGGGCGAGGATGTCGAGCATCTGGTCCTGGACACCCGGGCCCATGGGGTACAGCCCACCGTCGACGTTGGCCACGATCGGAAGCGTCGGCGCCCGGAGCTCCAGTCGGACCAGCGCCTGTCGCAGCGGCTCGCTGGCGGGGGCCACGATCGAGGTGTGGAAGGCGTGGCTGACGGGGAGCTGGATGGCGGTGTGGCCGGCGTCGACGAACGCGGCGACGGCCGCCTCGACCGCGGCGGTGGCGCCCCCGATCACCGCCTGGCTCGGGCTGTTGACGTTGGCGACGACGACATAGCCCTCGATCGAGGCGACGACCCGCTCGATCTCCTCGAGCGGGGCGAGGACGGCCGCCATCGCGCCGTTGTCCTCGATCGACAGGTTGGCCATCTCGCTGCCGCGGGCGCTCACCGCCTCGAGGGCGGCCTCGAACGACAGCGCGCCCGCGGCGACCAGCGCCCCGTACTCGCCGAGGCTGTGGCCCATGACGATGTCGGGGGTGACGCCGTACGTGGCCAGGAGCCGAGTGAGGGCGATGTCGGTCGCCAGGACCGCGGGCTGGGTGATCTCGGTCTGCAACAGCTGCTGCTCGAGCCGGGCGACGGCCTCGGCGTCCGCTTCGTCGATGAAGATGAAGTCGGTGAGCGGCTTGCCCAGCAGCGGGGTCATGACCCGGTCCGCCTGCGCGAACGTGTCTGCGACCACGGGTTCCTGCAGGCGCAGGGTCTTCAGCATGTTGACGTACTGGGAACCCTGCCCCGTGTACAGGAACGCGACCTTGCCCGGGTGGCCCCGACCGAGGAACACCCCACGGGCGCGCAACGCGCGCCACATCGCCGGGTTGCCGGTCTCGAGCGCCTGCGCCGCCCGGCCCGCCTTGTCGGCCAGCTCGGCGGCATCGCCGTGGTCGATGGCCACGCGCACGGGTGCGGCCAGGTCGCGCGACATTGGAGGGGCCGGCGCAGGTGCCTCGCCGGCGGCCGCACGATCGGCGACCTCGCGCAGCCGGTGCGCGAGGCCGGCGTCGTCGGCGGCGCCGGTTACCAACGCCCCCCGCAGCGGGACCTTGCCGGCGACCGGCCCGGCTGAGGCCGGGCCGGCGGCGGCCGGCCCCGCTCCGGCAGGGGTGGCCTCGATCGACGTGGCAGGAACCTCGACATCGGCGAACGAAACCTGTCGTGCGCCGTTGCCACGGTGGCGCCCGGGCACGTGTTCCTCGAGCACGCCGTGGAAGTTGGTGCCGCCGAAGCCGAAGGCGCTCACGCCGGCCCGCCGGATCCCGCCGGGCGGCGGGTCCCAGGGCCGCAGCTCGGTGTTGATGGTGAACGGCGACCGGCCGAAGTCGATGTTCGGGTTCGGGTGCTGGGCGTGGATGCTCGCCGGCAGGAGCTTGTGGTGCAGCGCCATGGCCGCCTTGAACAGGCCGGCAGTGCCGGCCGCGCCCTTGAGGTGGCCGATGTTCGACTTCACAGAGCCCAGCGGGATCGAGCCGGCGGGAACGTCGTCCCCTGCGAACACGTCGGTCAGGGCCTCGACCTCGACCACGTCGCCGACCGCGGTGGAGGTGCCGTGCCCCTCGACGAGCGAGCACGTCGACGGGGCCACGCCCGCCAACTGCCAGGCCCGCTCGACGGCGAGCCGCTGACCGATCGGGTTCGGGGCGGTGATGCCCTTGCCCCGCCCGTCGCTCGATCCGGCCATGCCGAGGAGCACGGCATAGATGCGGTCGCCGTCGCGCTCGGCGTCGGCCAGCCGCTTGAGCAGGAACAACGTGCCGCCCTCACCCATCACGAAGCCGTCGGCCCCGTCCGCGTAGGGACGGGTGCCGGTGGCCGACAGAGCACCGATCTTGCAGAACTTCACGTACGTGGCGGCGCCCATGTTGCGGTCGATGCCGCCGGTCAGGGCCGCGTCGTACTCGCCGTTGATCAACCCCTCGATCGAGGCGGCCGCGGCCGCCAGGCCGGACGCGCAGGCCGCGTCGGTGACGTAGCTCGGCCCCCGGAGGTTGAAGAGGTTGGCGACCCGACCGGCGATGATGTTGGCCAGCTCGCCCGGCATGGTGTCCTCGGTGATGTCGGGGATGGTGGTCCGCAGGCCCTTGCCGGTCTCGTCGACGATCGCCTCACGCACCTCCTGGGGGAGGGCGGCGAACGTCGCCGACGCCTCCAGCTCGCGGGCGAACTCGGGGAAGTTGACGCGCAATGCGGTCAGGTAGTGCCGCTCCCCGGCCATGGCGTTGCCGATCACCACCGCGGTGCGCTCGTTGTCGAGCGGTCGCTCGGGCCAGCCGTAGTCGACCAGCGCAGCCCGGGCCAGGTTGACCGCCCACTTCTGGGCGTCGTCCATGGCGTCGCTCACCCGCGGCGGGACGGGGAGCTTCCATCCCAGCGGATCCCAATCGAAGT
>DASSCS010000136.1:0-15362 GCA_035697515.1 Acidimicrobiales bacterium | reverse complement strand
GGCGCGGGCACCGAGCCGGGCATCCGATCCGGGCGCTCCCACCTGCGCCTGCTCCCTGCCGTCGAGCCCACGCCCGCCCCCTGACCCTGGGCCCGTCCGGCCTCCGTGCGGCCCCGTTGGGCCTCCGTGGGGCCGGTCAGGCGATGTCCACACGCAGGTCGGCGACGGCGGTCGACCGTTCGGCCGGGCCGCGCCGCACCTCGCCGGCGCGGGCGGCGGCGAGCAGCGTCGGCCGGACGGGTTCGAGCCGGGCCCACGTGTCGTCGCCGGCGTCGATGGTGAGGGTGGCGACGTCCTGCCCCTGGGGCAGGCGGCGCTCGCCCCGCAGTGCGCGGCAGGCCTGCAGCACCGCGAGGACGGCCGGCATCTCGGGCGGCTCGGCGCAGTCCGCCGGCCGGGGCCAGGGCGTGACGTGGACGCTCACCGGGCCTCCCTCGCCGCGCAGCAGCCGCTGGTAGATCTCCTCGGTCACGTGGGGCAGGAACGGCGCCCACAGGCCCACCACGGCGCCCAGCACCTCGCGGCCGGTCGCCCCGGCGGCCGCCAGGGCGGGGGCCGGGTGGTCGTCGGGGTGGCGGACGCGGTGCTTGACCAACTCGATCCACGTGTCGGCGAGGTCGTTCCAGAAGAAGCGCTCGGTCGCCTCGCGGGCCGTCGCGTAGTCGTAGCGGTCGAAGCCGGCGGTGGCCCGCTCGACGGTGGCGGCGAGCCGGTGCAGCAGCCACCGGTCCTCGACGGGCCGCTCGACCCGTGGCGGCGGGGTCGCCCGGGACGCGTCCGGTCCCGCGCCCGCCGTCTGCAGCAGGTGCTCGTCGACGAAGCGGGCGACGTTCCACAGCTTGAGCACGACCTTGCGCCCCGTCCGCACCTCGCGCTCGCTGTAGCGGCTGTCGCTGCCCAGGTGGGTGCCGGCCGCCCAGAAGCGCAGGGCGTCGGCCCCGTGCCGGTGGATCACCGCCATCGGGTCGTAGCGGTCGCTGTTCAGCAACGCCCGCTTCGAGATCTTGCGGCCCCGTTCGTCGAGGCCCCAACCCGAGATCATGACGTCCGACCAGGGCAGCGCCCCGTCGTGCAGGTGGGCCTTGACGAGGCTGGTGAACAGCCAGGTGCGGATGATCTCGTGGGCCTGGACGCGCACGGTGAGCGGCCGCTCCGGCGTGCCGGGCGGGTCGGTGACGATGGCGGGCGACATCGACGACGTCATCCACGTGTCCATCACGTCGGGGTCGCCCGCCAGTTCGCCCCCGCAGTCGGGGCAGGCCGCGACCGGTGGGCGGTCCTCGAGCGGGTCGACCGGCAGCGCCCGCTCGTCGGCGCCGACCGCCCCAGGGCAGCCGTCGACCGTGCAGAACCACACGGGGAAGGGCACGCCGTAGAAGCGCTGCCGGGTCAGGTTCCAGTCGTGGCGGAGCCCCCGGATCCAGTCGTCGAGCCGCGACCGCAGGTGGTCGGGGTGGAAGCGCAGCGCGGCCGACCGGTCCAGCAGCTCGTCGCACAGGTCGAGGACGCGCAGCACCCAGTGGGGCCGCATCTGCCACTCGATGGGCTCGCCCGTGCGCTCGCCGACCGACACCACCTGATCGACGACGCTCGAGCCGAGCACCCGGTCGCCCAGGTCGGCGACGATGCGCTTCCGGGCGTCGGCGCACGTCTCGCCCCGGTAGTCACCGGCGGCCGCGGTCAGGCGGCCGTCGGCGCCGAGGCAGACCCGTGCCGGCAGGCCGTCGCGGCGCCAGCGCTCGACGTCGTCGCCGTCGCCGAACGTGCAGACCATGAGCAGCCCCGTGCCGAAGTCGGGCCGCACGTCGGCGTCGGCCCGCAGCGGGACCTCGTGGCCGAACAGGGGCACGGTGACCGTGGCGCCGTCGAGGTGGGCCCAACGGGCGTCGTCCGGATGGCGGTACAGCGCCACGCACGCCGGCAGCAGCTCGGGGCGGGTGGTGGCGATGCGGGCCCCGTCGGAGAAGGCGATCTCGTACAGGCGGGCCTGGCGCGCCCGGGTCTCGATGTCGGCCTGTGACAAGGAGGTCTGCGCCTGCGGGTCCCACTGCACGGGGGCGTCGGTGCGGTAGATGCGCCCGCGGCGCCACAGGTCGAGGAACGACGCCTGGGCGATGCGCCGGCAGCGGTCGTCGATGGTCGAGTACCGGTGGCGCCAGTCGACCGACAGCCCGAGGGCGCGCCACAGCGCCTCGTAGGTGGCCGCGCCCCGGCGCGTCTCGTCCAGGCACAACCGGCGGAACTCGGAGCGCGAGATGGTGGCGCGGTCGACGCCGTGGGCCTGCTCGACGTAGCGCTCGGTGGGCAGGCCGTTGTCGTCGAAGCCCATCGGGTAGAAGACGCGCCTCCCCCGCCGGCGCTGGTAGCGCACGACAAACTCGGCCTGGGCGTAGGACATGGCGTGGCCGACGTGCAGGTGGGCGGCCGACACGTACGGGGGCGGCGTGTCGACGCTGAACACGGGCCCGGGGCCGTCGGGATCGAACTCGTGGATGCGGGACTGCTCCCACAGGTGCTGCGCGCGGGCCTCGATGTCCGCGAGGTCCGGCATGGCCGGGAGAGGCATGGTGGCTCCTTGTCGGATCGGTGGGTGCGACGAGGGGCGCGACCGACCCGAGGGGGTCAGCCGCGCTGCGCTACTCGCCGTCCACCGGAGGAAGCCATCGCCGCTGAGTGAACCACGGCCCGCCCGGCCGGGTAAAGGGACTTGCCCCCGTCCCCCGTTCCGGCGTTCGCTCGTCGCGGGAGGCGCGACGGGGGCACGCCGGTTCGGGAGGGCGGTGACGGGACCGGGCGGCGTGCCCGCCCGGATCCTCACAGTCAGATCAGGTCGAGCGCGCCGAGGCCGCCGGCGACGAAGCGCTGGGCGAGGTCGACGGCCTGCTCGGCGGTCACCTGGCCGGCCATGGCCAGCTCGCACACGTGCAGGACCGCGCCCATCGCGGCGGCGCCGCCGGCCATGGTGACCGGCACGGGCTGACCCGAGGCCGCCAGCAGCCCGTTGAGCTCGCTGGCCAGCCGGGCCCGCACGGCCATGGCCTGGCCCACCACGCTGGGGTCGCCCGATCCCCACGGCTCGAGGATGAGCAGGCGGTAGGCGTCGGGGTGCTGCTCGAAGTAGTCGACCAGCGCGGCCACCAGGTCGGCCAGCCGCCGCTGGGGCGAGGTGGGCATGCGGGCGGCCGTGCGCACGGCGTCGACCACCTGGGCGACCAGCCGGTCCATCACCTCGCGGTAGAGCTCGGGCCGCCCGTCGGGGAAGTAGTGGTAGAGCAGCGTCTTGGACACGCCGGCCAGCGACGCCACCTCGGCCAGCCCCGCCTGGGTGTAGCCGCGCGACGCGAACGTCTCCTCGGCCGCGCCGATGAGCAGCGCCCTGCGCTCCCCGGGTGCCAACCGGCGTGCCGGCGGCTGCGCCGGTGCCTCTGCCTGTGCCTCGCCCACGTCGGGTCCTCCCCACGACCGGCGCACTCCGCCCTCCGCGCGGCCGGCTCGCGCCGTTACTTACCTCCGCGTCAATCTACCGACCGTCGCCCGGATCCGCGGGTCGCGCGCGCTCCGGCGGCGGGTTGGCGGTCGAGCTCGCCAGCCCGTCGTCCCGGACGACCACGTCGTGGAGGTCGGCCACCGCGCCCGGGAGGTAGGCGAGGGCGATCGCCGCCAGCGCCACGCGGCCGGCGAGCACCACGGCGTCGCTGCGGGCCGCCCGGGCGAGCCCGCCGATGCGGGACAGGACGACGGTCACGACCAGACCGACGACGACCGGCACGAGCAGGATCACGCCGGGCACGAGCAGCAGGGCCGGCGGGACCAGGGGCACGACGGCCCGGGCCCGCCGGTGCCCGGCCGCCGGGTCGGCGCCGACCAGGTCCGCCCGGTGGGCCGACGCGGTCGCCGACGGCGGAAGGTCGTGGCTGTAGCGGTTGACGTAGGCGGCGACGGCCATGCCGTGGACGATGGCGGCCAGGCCGAACACGGTCAGCGCCAGCCAGCCGGGGCCGACGAGGTCGAAGTCCCGGTTGTCGGGCCGCAGCGGGTCGATGCGCGTCGCCGCCACCACCAGGTGCAGGGCCCCGAAGGCGACGCCGCCGAGCCACCCGACAGGGAGCAGGCGCCGGACGACGACGTAGATCGCGCCGCTGATCAGGCCGGGCAGCACGCCCCCGAACAGCACCAGGCCGATCGTGCCGTCGAGGCTGACGCTGCCGACGACCTCCTCGGCCTCGGTGATGCGGCCCTGGGCGTCGTCGCCGCCGGTCACCGCCAGCAGCCGCATCGCCAGCCGGACGGCGGGGCCCGTCACCAACAGGCCGGCCCAGAAGCCCCCGGTCAGGCCCACGGCTGCGCCCCGCAGGTAGCGCACGGCCACGACGGAGGCCGCCGGGCGAGCGCCGTCCGGCGGCGGCACCGGCTGCGGGTCCCACGGCTCGTAGACGGTGCCTCCCCACCACAGCGTGAGGACGATGCCCGCCAGCAGGACCAGGACCAGGACTGCCATGAGGACCATGCCGTCGCGCTCCGCCCGTCGTCCGCCGTGGCCACCGACCGTGGTGGCGCACCACTGCGTAGCAGACCTCGACGACGTGGTCGAGGTCTGCGCGGGCGCGAGCGACGCCGCCGGCCGGGCCAGGCTCCGAGCGCGTCATTCGGCGCGGGCGGAGATGAGGCCGAAAGGCGTGCCCTGGTCGTCGGTGCACTCGGCGCTGAAGTAGGGGCCCATGTCGTGCGCCGCCTCTCCCGCCCGGCCGCCCAGCTCGACGATCCGGCGCAGCACGGGTGCCAGCGCCTCGACCGACACGTAGAGCGTGGCCGAGGGCGTGACCTCGTGCCCGAACGCTGCGGCCTCGTCGAACACGCCCACCAGCGGCACCGTGTCGAAGTACTGGCTGCCGGGGTGGTCGCGGTGGAAGCGCCAGCCGAGCAGGGGGCCGTAGAACCGCTCGGCCCGGGTGGCGTCGGCCCGGATGAACACCAGCCCGACCTGGCCCGTGGCCGGCCGAGTCGGGGCCGGGCCGTCGTCGTGGCCGCCGGGGCGGTAGACCAGCCAGGGGACGCCCTGGTCGTCGTCGCCCCGGGCCCATCCCCCGCCATCCGTGGCGGCCTCGGCCATCGCCACCCGCCCGCCGGCGTCCTCCACCGCCCGCACCGCGGCGGCCACGTCGTCCACCGCGTAGTTGGGCACCACCGGCGGCACGCCGGGGTCGTCGAGCAGTCGCACGGTGGTGGCGGTGTTGAGCGTGTACCAGCTGACGTGGCCGTCGAACTCGTGACGCTCGGCCTCCCAGCCGAACAGGTCGCCGAAGAACCGTGCGGCCCGGTCGGCATCGCCCACCCGCAGGTGGACCATGGCCAGGTCGCCGTGGCCGGGCCCCGCACGGTCGGCCGGCTCGGGGGTGGGACCGGTGCGCGGACCGGTGGTGGCGGATGTGGTCATGCCCAACTCCTCCTGCAGGCGGCGCCGCAGCGACGCGGCGAACTCGGGACGGGGCGCCAGCGGCGCCACGGGACGGCGCAGGGCGGCAAAGGGATCGTGACGGTCAGACATCGTCACCCTCGCTCTCGTACGCCTTGCGGTAGGCGGCGCGGGCCCGCACCAGCAGGGCCTCGGTGGCGTGAACGGTGCGGCCCAGCAGCTCGGCCACCTGCGGCACGGGCAGGTCGTCGACGTAGCGCAGCGTGAGCGCCGCCCGGTGGTGACCGCCCAGCCGGCCCAGCACGTCGGTGGCGTGCACGCCGTCCAGGTGCGCGTCCCACGGGTCGCCGTGCTCGACGGTGGTGCCGGCCACCGCTGTCGCCAGGCGCTCGTCGCGGGTGCGGCGGCGCCAGTGGTCGACCAGCTTGTGGCGGGCGATGCCGATCATCCACGGGATCGAGACGACGGCACCCGACCGTCGCTCGACCGCCGCCGCCGCGGCGGCGAGGAAGGTCTCCGAGGTGAGGTCCTCGGCGGTTGTGACGTCACGGCAGCGATCGAACAGGTAGCCGTACACCTGGGGCAGCGCACGGTCGTAGAGCGCGAGCAGCGCCTGGCCGGCCGGGACCTCGTCCTCCACACCCCCATCGTCGTCCGGCGCCACCGTGCTCCGACGGGTGGCACCGGATTTTCCGCGGGCCGGGACCGTCACGAGCGCAGCGGCACAGCGGTGACGCCCATGACCGTCCCGGGCGGTAGAGGGTGTGGCCCGGCGCGCCGAGTCCAGAATAGAGCACACTCAACACCGCCGTACGGCGCGGTAATGTCGTTACGGGTCCAGGCAGTCCTGGGTGCAGCAGGGCCCGCCCACCGTCCCGTCGGCCGCGCCACCCGGAGCGGCCACGGCGCGACACGACTGCGAGGGGGAATCATGCGACGTCTCAAGCTGCCCAGGCTGGCCGCCATGGCAAGCGCCTTGGGAGTGCTGCTCGCCGCGACCGCGTGCGATCCGATCGTGAACGCTCCGCCTGGTGGGGGCGCGGTGATCCAGACCGCCTACACCATCGGCCCGTTCAACTTGGCGCCCATGGGCCAGTCGGGCTCGGAGAGCCAGTCGTTCCAGGGCACCATCCCGCGCCCGACGGGCGCGTTCGGCCTCAAGTCGATCACGTTCGACCTGGTGGACGCGGCCGGCAACCCCGTCGGGCACGGTGACGTGCACATGCACCACGTGGTGCTGATGAACAACGCACGCACGTCGCCCTATTGCAGCAACTGGCCCGAGCGCTTCGCCGCGGCGGGCAGCGAGCGCACGCCCATGGCCATGCCCGACCCGTACGCCTACATGGTCGGCGCCAACGACCGGTGGAGCGCGCTGTGGCACGTGATGAACATGAGCGACACGCCGCGGCAGGTGTACATCCAGTACAAGATGGGCTACCAGCCGGGGGCCACGGCCCAGAACACCCGCGGGGTCACGCCGTTCTTCCTCGACATCACGGGGTGCGGCAACTCCGAGTACGACATCCCCGGCGACGGAGGTCCCGGCAGCGTCCACACGCGGTCGCGGACATGGGACACGCCGTGGGAGGGCTACTTCGTCGGCTCGGGCGGCCACGTCCACGGGGGTGGCATCGACATCACCATCAAGGACGACGTCGACAACCTGTGGTGCACGATGACCGCCAAGTACGAGCACAGCCACCATGGAGGTCCCGGCTCGATCACCGCCTGCACGCCACACGAGCACTTCGGCGCCGGTGATCCGTTCACGGTGACCGCCCGCTACGAGAACGACGAGCCGCTCGAGGGGGTGATGGGCATCGTGCTCGCCTACGCCTGGCGGGGCACGCAGTAGGAGGTCGGGACGCGGCGCCGCTGCACCCGACCGTCCGCGGCGCCACCGCCTGCCACATCCGCGGGCTGGCCGACGACTCAGCTCGCCAGCGCCGCAGCGGCGCCCGCACCGGCGTCCCGGCGGTCGTGGGCGTCCATGAGCCGGTCGACCAGCACCCGCTCGCGGGGGCTGGCGTCGCGGGTGGCCCAGTCGAGCCGGCCCGACGGCAGGTGCTCGTGCATGGTGGCGCGCGCCCTCTGGAGGGCGCTGTTGGCGGCGGCGACGCTGGTGTCGAGGACGGCCGCGGTGTCGGCCGCAGGCTGGCCCAGCACGTCGCGGAGGATGAGCGCGGCGCGCTGGCGGGGCGGCAGCACCCGGACGGCGGCGAGCACCGCGAGCTCGACGGTCTCGCGGGCGACCACCACCGTGTCGGGCGGGTCGTCGTCGGCTGCGAGGTCCTCGGCCGGCTGCTCCGGGCCCGCCCCGAACCACGGCACCTCGGCGGAGCGCTCGCCCGCCCCCCGCCAGGCCCGGGTCCTGGCCCGCAGCAGGTCGAGGCACACGTTGGTCGCGATGCGGTACAGCCAGGTGCGCACGGCGGCGTCGCCGGCGAACGTGGCGCGGGCCCGCCAGGCCCGCAGGTAGGTCTCCTGGACCGCGTCCTCGGCCTCGTGGGGCGACCCGAGCATGCGACGGCAGTGGGCGTACAGGTCACGGCGGTAGTGCTGTGCGCCGATCACGTCCACGACCGCCTCCGCCGTCCTCTCCTCCACGGGCATGGTTCCGACGGTACGGACGGGAGCGGCCCGGTAGAAGATCCAATTCCGCAAAGTTGAACCAGACCGATCGCGGGCCTCGGGTACCGTGCCTGCGTGGACGTGCACGTCAGCCTGATCGGCCGGACGGGACTGACCGCCGAGATCTACCAGCAGCTCCGCGCCGCCATCCTCGGCGGACGGCTACGGCCCGGCGACGCCCTTCCGCCGACCCGCGAGATGGCGCGGCGCCTGAACGTGTCGCGTACCACGGTCACGGTGGCCTACGACCGGCTGACGGGCGAGGGCTTCGTGCAGACCCGCACCGGGGCCGGCACGTTCGTCAGCCCACAGGTCCCCCGGCCAGCGGACCAGGAGACGCCGGCCAGGGATGCGCTGCGGCCGCGGCCGGTGTGGGACACGATCCCCGGTCCCACCGCCTTCGCACGACCCGCCGAGCTCGACTTCCGCACCGGCCTCACCGACTCGTCGTCGTTCAACTACGAGACCTGGCGCCGGTTGACGGCGCGCGAGCTGCAGGCCTCGGTGGTGGGCAAGGCCATCCCGGGCGACCCGGCCGGGCACCCGGCCCTGCGCGAGGCGATCGCCCGCTACATCGGCACGTCGCGCGGCGTCGAGGCCGGTCCCGAGGCGGTGACCGTCACCAACGGCACCCAGCAGGCCCTCGACCTGATCGCACGGGTGCTGGTCGCCCCCGGCCAGACGGTGGCGGTCGAGGACCCCGGCTACCAGCCACCGCGCCTGCTGTTCCGGTCGCACGGCCTGCAGGTGGCGGGCGTGCCGGTCGACGACGAGGGCCTCGTCGTGGACTCATTGCCACCCGACGCCCGGTTCGTCTACGTGACGCCGTCGCACCAGTACCCCCTCGGCATGGCGATGTCGCTGCCCCGGCGGATCGCCCTGCTGGCGTGGGCCGAGCGCCACGACGCCGCCATCATCGAGGACGACTACGACAGCGAGTTCCGCTACGGCGGGCGGCCCATCGAGCCGCTGCACACGCTCGACACGAGCGGCCGGGTCGTCTACGTCGGCTCGCTGTCGAAGTCCATGCTGCCCACCCTCCGGCTGGGCTTCGTGGTGACGCCGCCGCCGCTGCGCAAGGCCGTGCGCGCGGCCAAGTTCGTGACCGACTGGCACACGCCGCTGCCGGCCCAGGGGGCACTCGCCAGCTTCATCGACGAAGGCTGGCTGGCGCGCCACGTCCGCAAGCTGCGCAACGTCTACCGCGAGCGGCACCAGACGCTGCTCGAAGGCCTCGCGACCGAACTCGCCGACGACCTGGCGGTGATCCCATCTGCCGCGGGGCTGCACGTCAGCGCGCTGGCCACCCGGCTGCCGGTCGACCAGGTCGAGCAGGTGGCGCTGCGTGCCGAGGCCGACGGGGTGGGCGTGCAGCGTCTGTCGTGGTTCCGGGTCGAGCACCCGCCCCTGGCTGGGCTGGCCCTCGGGTACGGCGGCATCGCCGCCGACCGCATCGGCGAGGGCCTGCGCCGGCTGCGCCGGGCCTTCGAACGCGTCAACGCCGGCGCCGCCGCGGGCTGAGGCCGGAGGCAGCTCGGCGCTCCGACTCCCGCCGGGCCGAGTCGCCCGCACGGAATCGAGTTCGCACCGGGTGGGAGGCTGGTGCGATGTCCGAGCCATGGCAGGAGTGGAACCTCGCCTGGTGGGACGAGCGCGTGCCCATCCACACGGCCAGCGCGTTCTACGGCCTCGACGGCTTCGTCGCCGACCCCGGCGCCACCACGTTGCGCCGCTACGAGGTGGAGGAGATGGGCGACGTCGCCGGCCGGCGGCTCGTCCACCTCCAGTGCCACTTCGGGCTCGACACGCTGTCGTGGGCGCGCCGGGGCGCGTTGGTGACCGGCCTGGACTTCTCGCCCGCGGCCATCGATGCCGCCCGCACGGCCGCCGACGCCGCCAGGCTGGACGCCCGCTTCGTCGTCGGCGACGTGCACGACGCCGTGGCACTGCTCGGCGGGGCCACGTTCGACATCGTCTACACCGGCTTCGGCGCGTTGACGTGGCTGCCCGACCTCGACCGCTGGGCCCGGGTGGTGGCCGGGCTGCTCGCCCCTGGCGGCAGGCTGCTGCTCGCCGAGTACCACCCCTTCGCCACGGCGTTCGACGACGACCTCGTGGCTCGGCACGCCTACGCGCCCGGCACGGCGATCGAGATGGACGAGGCCGGGACGTACGTCGACCTCGACGCCGCCACCCGCCACAACCGGGCCCGTCGCTGGGACCACGGCCTGGGACGGATCGTGTCGTCCGTCGCGGGCGCGGGCCTGATCGTCGAGCGCCTGCGTGAGCTGGACGAGACCTGGGACCCCGGCGAGCGGAGCAGCCTGGTCTTCGACCCGGAACGGGGCGGCTACGTGTTCCCGCCGGGCTCGCCGTCGCTGCCCCTCGTCTTCGTCCTGACCGCCCGCCGGCCGCCCACCACCTGACCCCGCCCGGGCGGGTCCACCGCGCGCAGCTGTGCCTGGCGATCAGCGCAGGTCGAAGGCGAGGTCGAAGCGCCGGACCGCACCGGCGAAGATGTTCGGCTCGATGTCCGGGGGCGTGACGATGCGGAGGTTGGTCCACCGCTGGGTCAGCGCCGCGAAGAGCACCCGGAGCTCGAGGCGGGCCAGGTTGGCGCCGACGCAGAAGTGCGTGCCCTGCCCGAAGGCGAGATGGGGGTTCGGGTCGCGGCGGATGTCGAACCGGAACGGGTCGTCGAACACCGCCTCGTCGCGGTTGGCCGACGGGTAGGCGAGCATCACGCGGTCCCCCGCGCCCACAGGCTGCTCGCCGATGTGATCGTCGGCGAGGACGCGCCGGAACATGTTGTTGAGCGGGGTCACCCAACGGATGACCTCCTCGACGAGGCCGGGCACGAGGCTCGGATCGGCCGCAGCCGCCTCCCACTGGTCGGGATGTTCGGCCAGGACGGCCAAGCCCCGGCCGATCACGGTGCGGGTCGTCTCGGCGCCGCCGGCGATAAACAGGCCCGTCTCGTGCATCATCGGCAGCGGGCCCATGCCCGCGCCGGTCCAGACGGAGACGAGGTCGTCGGCGGGGCAGCCGCTGCGCTCGGCGGCCGTCTCCTGCAGCAGCGGGTTGAACTCCATGATGGCGCTCATCACGCCCATGGCCGCGTCGTTGTCGAAGGTGACGGCGTCGGTGCGCATTAGCCGCTCCGACCACGACCTGATGTCCTCCCAGCGGTCCTCCGGGAAGCCGAGCAGCTTGGCGGTGAGGCGCGACGGCAGCTGGGCGGCGAGGTCGTGCACCACCTCGAGCCGGCGCTCGTCGGCCACCGCGTCCATCAGCTCGTTGACGCGCGACCGGAGGTAGTCGGCCTCCCGCTGCACGGCCCGGGGCGTGAACCGCCGGCTGACCAGGCGGCGCTGCTCGATGTGCTCGGGATCGTCGAGGGCGATCATGTTCGACTCCTCCATGGCGATGTTCGCCCGGTAGGAGCCCCGCGACGAGAACACCCGGCTGCGGCGCTCGACGTCGATGACGTCGGCGTGGCGGGTGACGACCCAGATGCCGTTGGCATCCCGGTAGACGGGTGCCTCCCGGCGGGCCCAGGTGAACAGGTCGTGCACCCGGTCGAGATCGGCCCACCAGGCCGGGTCGAGCAGGTCGACCGGAGGCGCGTCCGTGGCGGTCATCCCCCGAACGTACCGCCCGTCGGTGGCGACCGCGGCCGCCGAGGAGCGTCGCGACGAGGCGGGACACGGAGTGCCGCCGAGCGGCCGGGGAGCCACACAGCCGCGCCGACCCGCACGGCTACGTCGCGCCGGCCGCCAGCCACTCGTCGAAGGTGGTCGGTGCGATGCGGGCACCGTGACGGGGCAACAGCGCGTCGCCGGCCATCGACACGCCGAACGGTCCCGACCACGTCGGGATGAGTCGCACCGGGTGGCCGCGCACCTCGTTGGTGCGTCGTGCCATGTCGACGAGGTCCTGCGGCTCCGGGCCCGCGACGTCGGTGTAGCGCCCCTGCGTCTCGCCCACGGCGATCTCGGCGAGCACGTCGGCGACGTCTGCGGGAGCGATCGGCTGTACGAGCAGCGGCGCGATCGTGGCGGCACCGTCGCGCTCGGTCCAGCGGGTCGCCATCGCCGCGAAGTCGTGGAACTGCGTCACAGGGACGATCGTCCACGGCACCGGACCGGCTTCCACGAGCCGCTCCTGCTCACGTTTGGCCGCGTAGTGCGCGTTGCCGTCGACCCGATCGACGCCGACGATGGAGACGACCACGTGGTGGCCGACACCGGCGCGCTGCTCGGCGGCCAGCAGGTTGCGCGTGATGGCGCCGAGGTACGCCACCGCCTCGGCGCGGTCGGTCGCGGTGGCGTTGGTCGCGTCGACGACAGCGTCGACGCCGACCAGAGCTGCGTCCAACCCCGCTCCCGTCAGGAGGTCCACGCCGAGCGAGCGACTGATGCCCACGACCTCGTGCCCGTCGCGCTCGAGGACCGAGGCGGTGAGTGAGCCGATGTTGCCGGTCGCGCCCGCGACGGCGATGCGCATGGTGGTCTCCTCTCGTCCCGACGACCATATCGACGGGCCCGCCGGGCCCGACGAGTGCCGCGAGAGCCGCGCGTGGGGGCCCGTCGTCGGCGTCGTCGGTGCCGGGCGGTTCGACCACGTGCGTGGACGCGGCCTCAGCCCGACGAGCCGACGGTGTCGTCCTCCTCCGCCGGCTTCTCCTCGCGCATCCGCAGCAGGAGCGCTGCGATCGCCAGCACCAGCACGACACCGCTGAGAACCCCGATCTCGACCATGCCGTCGCGGAACTCGGCGAACCCGCTCTCCTTGGGCCGCTCGGCGCCGGCGACCACGACGATCTCCTTGATCGAGGCGATGATGCCGACCAGCAGGAACGGCTCGGCCAGCAGGCGCCGCTCGCGCAGCGTCTTGCGTACCGCGCCCAGCAGCTCGACGAACACGAACACCAGCAGCAACACGCTCAGCAGCTCGGTCGCCGCCGTCAGCACCGGCTCCCCCTCGACCACCAGGTCGACGAACGTCGTCACGGCGTCGCCCACCAGGAGGGCGGCACCGGCCGCCAGGATGACCGCCACCGCGAAGTAGACGCCGATCTCACCCCACGACAGGCACGCGTCGGCCCGCCGCGACAGTGTCGTCAGCGCGCTGGTCGGGTCGTCACGCCGTGAACCCGGCTCCGTGTCAGTGTCCGGACCATCCATCACCGACATGTGGTGCCCTCTTCGACCGGCGCTCATCCCTCGCGAAGCTCGTGAGGCCTGCCTACGTGTCCGGGTCGAAACAGCGGATCAGCTGAACGTCTGCTCTGGCGCGGGACCTTCGCCTCTGGCCTGAGACAGTGGCTCGCTGGACGCTAGGGGTGGTCCTCACACGCGAGGAGGCGAGGACCGGTGTTCGTGAACGTCGTCGAGTTCCCGCCGGTGATCGATGGGCGGGACGCCCAGTTCCGCGAGTGGTTCGAGTGGTCCAACGGCGTCCACGCGGCGTTCGCTGGCTTCGTGTCCCGCCGCCTGCGCGAGGACATTGCCGCGCCGGGCCGCTACGCCGCACGTCTCCACCGTCGTCTCGACCGCCGACCGCTCCGTGCCCGCCGCCTGAACCCTTCACCGAGAAAGAGAGGTCGCCATGCCGCCACACTGCGATTCGTTGGACGGCCCCGTTGTCGTCGCGGCCAAGCAAGCCATCGAAGCGGGGCGAGTGGATCTCGTCCTGCCCTTCGTGCCGGCCGACGGCGAGACCGAGGTGACCAAGGCGTTCGACGAGACGATGGCCCTGCGCGGGCAGAGCCCCGAGGTCGCCGCGTTCGCCGACCGCTGGTTCTTCGAGACCGTCGTGCGGGTTCACCGCGCCGGTGAGGGCGCCCCGTACACCGGGCTCAAGCCCGCCGGGCTCGACGTCGGCCCGGTGATCCCCGTAGCCGAACGGGCGCTGGAGACCGGCTCGCCCGATGAGCTCGTCCGCGTGCTCCAGGACGTGATCGCCGACCAGGTCAAGCACCGTCTCGAGCATGCCCTTCAGCTCGAGGCCGACGTCGACGCCGGCGTTCCCCAGGCCCGCGAGTACGTCGAGGCAATGCTCGGACTCCAGGTGTGGTCGCACAAGCTCTACCTGGCCGCGCGCGCGTCGGCCCACGGGGGCGAGCACCATCACGAAGGCTGATGGCACGGTGCCGAGGACCATGTCCGACTTCCCCGCCGACGCGGCTGCGGCGCGTGAACGCGAGACCCGTGCCCTGCGGCTCGCCGTGCTGCTCTACCTCGTCGTCTTCGCCATCAAGGTCGCCGCGTACCTGATGACCGGCGTGATGGCGCTGTTCGCCGAGGCCATGCACACCGTCGGCGACATCTTCGTCTCCGGCTTCCTGCTCATCGCGCTCATCTGGTCGCGCAAGGAACCCGACGAGACCCACATGTTCGGCTATGGGCGCACCCAGGCCGCCGCCGCGCTCGTGGCGGCGACGCTGTTCATCTCCTTCACCGCCCTGCGGCTCTACGAGGAGGCCATCCCCCGCCTGCTCAGCTCCGAGGAGGCGTCCTACGACAACGTCGGCGTCGCGTTTGCTGTTCTCGGCATCTCCATGGTCCTCGCTGCGTTCCCCCTGATCTCGCTCATCCGCAACCCCACGCGCGGGCCCGCGGCCAAGGCGCAGATGTGGGAGCTGGTGAACGACCAACTCGGCCTCGTCGCCGCCGTGGCCGGCACGTCGCTGGCTCTCGCGGGTTTCGACCGCGCCGACCCGCTCGCCGCGATCGCGATCGCCACGATCATCTCGTGGAAGGCGATCAGCCTGCTGCGCGAGAACCTGTCGCTGCTGATCGGGCGGTCGCCGGGCCCGGACGTCCTCGAGACCGTCGAGCGGATCACCCTCGCCACGCCGGGCGTGATCGGCCTCCACGACCTCCGCGCCGAACTTCTCGGGCCCGCTGCCGTCCATCTCGGCATGCACATCGACGTCGCGCCCGGCACGCCCATCGAGGAGGCCGACGCCATCGCCGAGGCCGTTCGGCTCGCGATCCACGACAACGTCGCCGGCGCCTTCTGCGTCATCCACGTCGACCCCGCGCCAACCAGACCGCTCGCCACCTCTGCCTGAGGTCACCCCCGTTGCGCCGGCTGCGAGCGAGGCGCGCGGTCGCGCGCGCTCGCCTTGAACTACCCATTGCCGGGTCGTAGCCCAATGACCGGTGGTGGTGGTGGTCTGGTGGGCGAGGGGGGACTTGAACCCCCACGACCTTGCGGCCACTGGCACCTGAAGCCAGCGCGTCTGCCAATTCCGCCACTCGCCCGAGTGACAAGGAGGGACACGATAGCGCGGCCCCTCGGCCGCCCA
>DASSCS010000135.1:0-31172 GCA_035697515.1 Acidimicrobiales bacterium | reverse complement strand
TTCGTCGAGGCGCACTCGGTCGACGACCTCGTCGCCACGGCCACGGCCGTGGCCGCCACGGGAGTGCCCACCCTGGTCGTGGGCAAGGGGTCGAACCTGCTGGTCGCCGACGCGGGCTTCGCCGGCGTGGCGGTGGCGCTCGGACCCGAGTTGGCGGGGGTCGAGGTGGCAGACCGGGGCACGCCCCGGCTGGTCACGGCCGGGGGAGCGGCGCTGCTGCCGGTGGTGGCCCGGCGCACGGTGCGAGCCGGGCTCACGGGCTTCGAGTGGGCGGTGGGCGTGCCGGGGTCGATCGGCGGCGCGGTGCGGATGAACGCGGGCGGCCACGGCTCGGACATGGCGGCGTCGCTGGTCGAGGCCCGGGTGGTCGACCTGCGCACGGGCGGCGACGCGCGGGTGCCGGCCGCGGACCTGGCCCTCGGCTACCGCACATCGTCGATATCCCCGTCCCAGGTGGTGGTCGAGGCCACGGTGGGGCTCGCCGAGGGCGACCGTGAGGTGGGCGAGCGCACGCTGTCCGAGATCGTGGCCTGGCGGCGTGCCCACCAGCCCGGGGGCCAGAACGCGGGCTCGGTGTTCACCAACCCACCCGGCGACTCGGCGGGGCGGATCATCGACGCCGCGGGCTGCAGGGGCCTGCGGGCGGGCACGGCGTCGGTGTCGACCAAGCACGCCAACTTCTTCCAGGCCGACGAGGGCGGCTCGGCCGACGACATCGTGGCGCTCATGGGCGAGGTGCGGCGGCGGGTCCGGGAGCACTCGGGTGTCGACCTGCACCCCGAGACCAGGCTGGTGGGGTTCGGAAACCTTCGATCTCAACCTGAGGTCGAGGTCGAGGTCGAGGGTTGAGGGTTCGCTGACAGTGCCCGCCGACGAGAGCGCCCTGGCCGCCGCACCGAGGCCCGCTGCGGGCCGTGGTGGCGGCGGTGCCGGGGGCGGCGGAGGGGGCAAGGGGCGCGGGGGCGGCGGACGCGGCGGACGCGGCGGGGTGGTGCTCGACCCCCGCATGCGGGCCCGCCGCATCCGGGTGCGCCGCGACGCCGGGAAGCGCCGGCTGCGACGGTTGACCCTGGTGCTGGCGGTCCTCGCCCTGGTCGTGGGCGCCGCGGTGGCGGCCCGATCGCCGCTGCTGAACGTCGACCGTGTCGAGGTGACGGGCGCCGACCAGACCAGCGTCGGGGCGGTTCTCGAGGCCGCCGCGGTCGAGCCCGGCGAGCCCCTCGTATTGGTCGACGTCGATGCGGCCGCCCGGCGGGTCGAGGAGCTGCCCTGGGTCGACGACGCCACCGTTGCCCGTCGCTGGCCCTCGACCGTCGAGGTCCAGGTCAGTGAGCGTGAGCCGGCAGCCCTCGCCCAGGTGACGGGTGCGCACATCGCGCTCGTCGACGCCGAGGGTCGGGTGCTGGCCATCGAGCGCTGGCCCGACGACGGGAGGACCGGGCCCGCCGGTGGTCCCGGGGACGGCGGGGCCGAGGCCGGGGGCGAGGGCGCGCCCGCCGAGGGCGCGCCGGCCGGGCCGGCCCGGCTGGCCGTGCTCACCGACGTCGACGGGCCGGTCGTCGAGGGCGGGACGCTCGACCACGACGCCGGCGAGGCGCTGCGGGTGGCCGTGGCTGTGGCCGAGCGGATGCCGGGCGCCGTGGCGTCGGTGTCGACCGACTTCGAGGCGGAGCTCGCCGACGGTGGCATCATCCGCTTCGGGGATGCCGAACGGCTCGACGCCAAGGTCACGGCGGCCAAGACCGTCCTCGACCAGGTCGATCTCTCGTGCCTGGCGGTGCTGGACGTACGAGTTCCCGGAAGTCCGGCCTTGACCCGCCACCAAGGGTGTTCGTAGTCTGCGAGAACTACCAGAGGTTGAGGAAAAGTATTGACCTTAACTAGAGATTGAGCCGATGTCGAGGGGGCCTTCGGCCTTGGTAGGTTCAGGCATTCATCCGGGTCATGGCGGTCCGGGTGGGCGTCCTTCTCCCCGGTGAACCCCTGAATGCGAGGTGGCACGACCCATGGCCGGCAATCCACAGAACTACTTGGCCGTGATCAAAGTGGTCGGAATCGGGGGTGGCGGCGTCAACGCGGTCAACCGCATGATCGATGCCGGCCTCAAGGGCGTCGAGTTCATCGCCGTCAACACCGACGCCCAGGCGCTGCTCATGAGCGACGCCGACGCCAAGCTCGACATCGGTCGCGAGCTCACCCGCGGCCTGGGTGCCGGCAGCGATCCGGAAGTGGGCCGCCAGGCGGCCGAGGAGCACCGCGACGAGATCGAGGAGATCCTCAAGGGCGCCGACATGGTGTTCATCACCGCCGGCAAGGGGGGCGGCACGGGCACCGGCGGGGCGCCGGTGGTCGCCGAGATCGCCAAGGGCCTGGGCGCGCTCACCATCGGTGTGGTCACCCGGCCGTTCAGCTTCGAGGGCCGCCGCCGGGCCGTCCAGGCCGAGCAGGGCATCCAGCGGCTCAAGGAGAAGGTCGACACCCTCATCGTCATCCCCAACGACCGGCTGCTCACCGTGTCGAACGAGAAGACCTCGATGGTCAACGCCTTCAAGATGGCCGACGAGGTGCTGCTCCAGGGCGTGCAGGGCATCACCGACCTCATCACCACGCCGGGCCTCATCAACACCGACTTCGCCGACGTCAAGATGATCATGAGCAACGCCGGCTCGGCGCTCATGGGCATCGGCTACGGCTCGGGCGAGGGCCGGGCGCTGGCGGCCTCGCGCAACGCCATCTCCAGCCCGCTGCTCGAGGCGTCCATCGAGGGGGCGCGGGGCATCCTGCTCACCATCGCCGGCGGCAGCGACATCGGCCTGTTCGAGGTCAACGAGGCGGCAGAGGTCATCCACGGCGTGGCCCACCCCGACGCCAACATCATCTTCGGCTCGATCATCGACGACGAGATGGGCGACGAGGTACGGGTCACGGTCATCGCCGCGGGCTTCGACAGGTGGGACGACCGCGACACCTCGGCCGGCCACTCGCTGGCGCGGGGCACCAACGGCTCGAGCGGCCGGGTCGACGACGAGCTCGAGGCGCTCACCCGCGGCCCGTCGGTCGACGACCTCGACCTCGACGGCGACGACGAGTTCGACGTCCCGTCGTTCCTCAAGTAGGGGTGGCCACTCCTGCGAACCCGAGCGCCCCGGGCGGGGCGGCGTGAGGACGACGATGGCCCACGACCCGGCGCTCGCGGCGCGCGTGGCGGCCGTGCGGGCGCGCATCGCGGAGGCGGCGCCCGACCCCGCGGCGGTCAGGCTCGTGGCCGTCACCAAGGGCTTCGGCCTCGACGTCGTGCGCGCCGCGCTGGCGGCCGGGCTGGTCGACCTGGGCGAGAGCTACGTGCAGGAGCTGGTGGCCAAGGCCGTCGAGCTCGAGCGCGAGCATGCTGACGCCCGCGACGCCGCCGGGCTGCCGCGGTGGCACGCCATCGGCCGCCTGCAGCGCAACAAGGTGCGCAAGGCGGCGCCGTTCGTCACGCTGTGGCACAGCGTCGATCGGTTGTCGCTGGGGGCCGAGATCGCCCGCTGCGCGCCCGGCGCGGCCGTGCTGGTGCAGGTGAACACGTCGGGCGAGGAGACGAAGGGCGGCTGCCCGCCCGTCATGGCGGCGGGGCTGGTCGACGGGCTGGTCGACCTCGGCCTCGACGTGCAGGGACTGATGACCATCGCGCCGGCCGGGCCCCCCGAGGTGGCCCGGCCGGCGTTCCACGCGGCGCGGGAGCTGCGTGACCGGCTGGGGTTGAGCGAGCTCTCGATGGGCATGTCCGGCGATCTCGAGGTGGCGCTGTCCGAGGGCGCCACGCTCGTGCGCGTCGGCACGGGACTGTTCGGTCCGCGCCCTGGTAGAGGCGCGGCGCGACACTAGAGTTGACTTCCGGCCGGTGGAGGACCCATGGCATCGATGTGGCGCAGGGCGATGCTCTACCTGGGGCTCGGCCCCGATGACGAGTACGACGACTTCGACGTCACGGGCGAGCACCAGCGTCCGGCCGCGCGCCCGCCCGTGCGGCGTCCGCCGGCCGAGGCGCAGCACGATCCCGAGCCGTCCGGTTCGGTGCGCACGCTGCCCCCGACGGCCGGCGACGAGCTGAACGGCCACGACGCCGGGCGGGCGAACGGCCACGAGCGCGGGCGCTCGCAGCCCTCGTCGCGGGTCATCGACCGCGGCGGCAGCCACCTCGAGGTGGCGCGCTCGAGCGGGCGGCGCAGCTCGTCCGAGCGGCCCTCGCCCGCCCGCGACGCGGTCGTGCGCCCGCTGCCCAGCGCGGCGTCCAAGCCGTTCGTGGTCGGCCCGGCCTCGTTCAACGACGCCCAGGACGTGGCCGACAAGTTCAAGGTCAACGTGCCGGTCATCCTCAACCTGCAGGGCGTGGAGCGCGACCTGGCGCGCCGTATCATCGACTTCGCCAGCGGGCTCTGCTACGGGCTGGGGGGCCAGATGGAGAGGGTCGCCAACCAGATCTACCTCCTCACTCCCAGCGACGTCGAGGTCTCGCCCGAGGAGCGGCGTCGCCTCCACGAGCGGGGCTACGAAGCCTGAACCACCGCCATCGCCGGGAGTGCACACGAACCCATGGCCGCCAGCATCGTCTGCCTGCTCATCCAGCTCTACATGCTGGTGATCTTCGCCCGCATCATCATGAGCTGGTTCCCGCCGACGCCGGGCACCACCTACGCGCGGATCTTCGAGGGCTTCGACAAGGCGACCGAGCCGGTGCTGGCGCCGATCCGGGCCATGCTGCCGCCGGTGCGCATGGGCGGCATGGGGCTCGACCTGTCTCCCATCGTCGTGTTCGTCATCGGCACGTTGCTCCTGCGGGTCATCTGCTGACCAGGGCGTTCACCCCCTGTCCCCATGCGGGTGCGGAGTTTCGTTACTCTCTCGCGCATGGAACTGACTCCGCAGACGCTCCACGCCGTCGAGTTCCGTGAGGCACGGCGGGGCGGCTACAACACCCGCGACGTCGACGACTTCATCGAGCGCGTCGCCGGGGGCGTGGGCCAGCTCAACGAACGCGTGCGTGAGGCGCAGGCTCGCGCCGACGCCGCCGAGGCCCGCCTGGTCGAGGCCCAGCGCGCGCTGGACGAGGCCGGGCGCCGCCCGGCGGCCGCGGTACCCGAGGTGTCCGAGACCGACGAGACGCTGCGCCGCACCCTCGTGCTCGCCCAGCGCACGGCCGACGCCACCATCAAGGAGGCGAAGGAGGAGGCCAACCGGGTGCTCAGCGAGGCCCGGGAAGAGGCCGCGCGCACCCGCGCCGAGGCCGAGGCCGAGGCCCGCCGCGGCGCCGACACGGCACGGGTCACGGCGCAGCAGGAGGTCGAGACGCTGCTGTCGAACCGCGACAAGCTCAAGTCCGACCTCGATGCGCTCACGCGACGCATCGACGAGCAGCGCAGCCAGCTGCGGTCGGGCATCACCGAGATGCAGCGCCTGCTCGACGACCCCTCGGCGCTCAAGCCGCTGCCGCCGGTCGCGCTGGCCGAGGTCGAGCGGCCGGCCCCGCTCGAGTCCCCGGCGGCGGAGCCCGACGGCGGCCAGCCGGCCGACCACGAGGGGGCCAACGGCCGAGGCCCGGCCGAGGTGGCCCCGCCCTTCGCCCCTGGCTCGCAGGTGGCGTCGCTGCAGGAGCGGCCGGCCGTCCCGCCCGACCTGGGCCCGCCCACCCAACCGGTGCCCTTCGCCGTGGGAGGCGATGCCCGGGGGCCGTGGACGCCCTCCGAGTTGCGGGCCCCCGGTGACGAGCCCTTGGGCCCGGCGGCGCCGCCGGCCCCGCCGGGGGGCAACGGTGCGCCCGGCAGCGCCCCCGACCCCACCAGCCGGCCCAGCGAGTGGGGCAAGGCGGTGTTCGACCCCGACAAGGTCGAGAGCGACCGCTCGCGCTTCGGCCGCCGCCGCTGACGTTCGTCAGCGGCGCGCGACCGCGACCCGGACCGGGTGCCCGTCGACGGTGAGCTCGTGGGCTCCCGCGCCCGCCGCACCGACCTCCAGCGCCACCGCCAGAACCTCGCCCGCGATGTGGTCGCGGTGGGCGGCGACGGCCTCGCCGACCGCCCCGTCGGCCTCGATGGTGAGGGCGATGCGGTCGGACACCGCCAGGCCCAGCTCCTTGCGCAGGTCGTTGATGCCGCGCACGATCTCGCGGGCGAGGCCCTCGCTGCGCAGGTCGTCGTCGAGGGCCAGGTCCAGCGCCACGGCCCAGCCGCCCTCCTCGGCCAGGGCGAACGCCTCGTGGCGGGCGGCCCGCACCTCGACGTCGTCGGCGGTGAGGCGCTCGCCGGCCACCTCGATGTACCCGTCGGACTCGAGCCTGCGTTGCAGGGCGGACCCGTCGGCCTGGGCGAGCGCGGCCTTGACGTCGTTGACCCGGGGCCCCAGCCGGGGCCCGAGCGCCCGGAAGTTGGGCACGATCGTCCACGACATCAGCCCGGAGAGCGTGTCGACGTCGTCGACGGCCTTGACGTTGAGCTCGGCGGCGATCTCGGCCACCACGTCCGGGCCGAGGCCCACGCCCGGGTGCAGCACCAGCGCACGGGGTAGCGGCTGGCGCACCTTCACGTTCGCGTCGGTGCGGGCGGCGCGGCCGAGGGCGACCAGGCGCCGGGCCGCGTCCATCTCCGCCGAGCGCGTGGCGCGCTCGGCCTCGGGCCGGGCGGCGGGCTCGGGCCAGTCGGACAGGTGCACCGACGGCTCGCCGGTCAGCGTGATGTACAGCTCGTCGGACAGGAACGGGCAGAACGGCGCCAGCAGCTGGGCGGTCACGACCAGGGCGTGGTGCAGCGTGGCGTGGGCGGCGGGGTCGCTGGCCTTCCAGAACCGGGGGCGGCTGCGGCGCACGTACCAGTTGGACAGGTCGTCGACGAAGCGGGTCAGCCGGGTGGCGCCCCGCAGGGCGTCGAACCCGTCGAGTGCCTCGGTGACCTCGGCGACGGTGGCGTCGAGCTCGCCCAGCACCCACCTGTCGAGCACGTGCCCGGGCACGGCCGGGGCCGTGGACGCACCGCCACCGACCTCGGCCGCCGGCCGCCAGCCGTCGAGGTCGGCGTAGGTGACGAAGAAGCTGAACACGTTCCACAACGTCAGCAGCGTCTGGCGGGTCGACTCGCGGATGCCCTCCTCGAACACCCGGCGCTGGCCCCAGGGCTGGCCGGCCGAGAAGAAGTACCAGCGCAACCCGTCGGCGCCCACCCGGTCGAACAGCTGCCAGGGGTCGATCACGTTGCCCTTCGACTTGGACATCTTCTGGCCGTCCTCGTCGACGATGTGCCCCACGCACACGACGTTGCGGTACGGCGTCCGGCCGAACACCAGCGTGTTGACCGCCAGCAGCGAGTAGAACCAGCCGCGGGTCTGGTCGATGGCCTCGCAGATGAAGTCGGCCGGGAAGGCGGTGGGCAGCGTGTCGGGTCCGGCGGGACCGGTGACGTCGTCGGCGAAGGGGTGGTGGCGCTGGGCCGAGGGCATCGACCCGGAGTCGAACCAGGCGTCGAGCACCGGCGCCAGGCGCCGGACCGTCCCGTGGCACCCGGCGGAACGGCAGGCCCAGGACACGTCGTCGACGAAGGGGCGGTGCAGGTCGAGGCCCGACAGGTCGCTGCCGGCCAGGTCGGCCAGCTCGGTCACCGACCCGACGCACGTGTCGCTGCCGCAGCCGTCGCAGCGCCAGATGGGCAGCGGCGTACCCCAGTAGCGGTCGCGTGACAGCGCCCAGTCGACGTTGCCCTCGAGCCAGCGGCCGAAGCGCCCGTGCTTGATGTGCTCGGGGTGCCAGCCGATGGTCTCGTTCTGGGCCAGCAGATCGGCGCGCTTCTCCTCCGTGCGGGCGAACCACGATGTCTTCGCCCAGTAGATCAGCGGCGTGCCGCAACGCCAGCATTGCGGGTAGCTGTGCTCGTAGGCGTGCTCGGCGACGAGCAGCCCGCGCTCGCGCAGGTCGGCGATGATCTCCGAGTCGGCATCCTTGACGAAGCGGCCGGCCCAGGGCGTGACCCGGTGGTCGAAGGTGGCGTCCGCGCCGACGGGGTTGAGCACCGGCAGGTCGTGCGTGCGGCCCACCCGGGCGTCGTCCTCGCCGAAGGCGGGGGCGATGTGGACGATGCCCGAGCCGTCGTCGTCGGACACGTAGTCGGCGGCCACCACCCGCCAGCCGTCCTTGCCCGCCACCGGGTCGAGCAGCTCGAAGGGCCGTTGGTAGTGCCAGCCGGCCGCGGCCATGTCGGCCCCGGTCCAGCGCTCGCGCACCGGCGCCCCGGGGTAGAGGCGGGCCGCGGCGTTCATGCCGAGCACCAGGTCGCGGCCGCCCCCGGGCGCTGCGATGCGCACGTAGCCGAACGTGGGCCCCACGGCGGCCGCCACGTTGGAGACCAGCGTCCACGGCGTGGTGGTCCACACCAGCAGGTCGGCGTCGGGCACGCCGGCACCGACCAGCGGGAAGCGCACGTAGATCGAGGGGTCGACCACGTCGCGGTAGCCCTGAGCCACCTCGTGCGAGCTGAGCGCCGTGCCGCACCGCCCGCAGTAGGGGGTGACCCGGTGGCCCTCGTACAGCAGGCCCTTGTCCCACAGCTGCCGTACGAGCCACCACACCGACTCGATGTAGTGGTTGTCCATGGTCCAGTAGGCGTCGTCGGCGTCGATCCACACCCCGGAGCGGTCGGTCATCGAGGTCCAGTCCTCGACGTAGCGGCGCACGGAGTCGCGGCAGCGCTGGTTGAAGGCCTCGATGCCGTAGGCCTCGATCTCGGGCTTGCTCGACAGGCCCAGCTCCTTCTCGACCTCGAGCTCGACGGGCAGGCCGTGGCAGTCCCAGCCGCCCTTGCGGGGCACGTCGCGCCCCCGCATGGTCTGGAAGCGGGGGAACAGGTCCTTGAACGCCCGCGCCCACACGTGGTGCAGGCCGGGGCGGCCGTTGGCCGTCGGCGGGCCCTCGTAGAAGGTCCAGGGCGGGCCGCCCTTGCGCAGCCGGGCCGCCTCGCCGATGATCTCGCGCTCGCGCCAGCGGGTGAGAGCCCGCTGCTCCAGAGCGGGCAGGTCGAGATCGGGGTCGACGGGGCCGAAGGGCATGGAGCAGAGGCTACGGCATGCCCGCGCTCCCTCCGCACGCGAACCACCAGGTCAGACGGGCTTCTGGCCGAGGACGGGGCACCAGGGGTGGAACTCGGCCGGCGGCGCCCTACCCTGCCTGGACCCTTGACCGGGTCACCGCCCCGGCCTACCATCCGGCACCCTTTCCCCCGAAGGACGGCGAGACCTCATGCCCAGAGCCACCAAGGATGCTCCCGTGAAGACCGCCGCCAAGGCCACCAAGAAGGCGGCCGGCAAGTCGTCCGGGAAGCGCAAGGGCGCGCTCGACAAGTTCCTCCAGGGGCAGCTTGCCGACCTCGAGAGCGAGCGCGCCAACTACCTGCGCCAGGCCGAGTCGCTCCAGGCCGAGGCCGACTCGCTGACCGAAGACCGCGAGCCCGGCGACGTGCAGTTCGACGAGGAGTCGGGCGAGGGCGACACCCTGGCCGTCGAGCGCGAGCGCGACCTGGCGCTGTCGGCCCAGGCCCGTGCGGCCATCGAGCAGATCGACGCCGCGGTCGAGAAGATCCACGCGGGCACCTACGGCCAGTGCGAGAACTGCGGTACCACCATCCCCCGGGAACGGCTCAAGGCCCTGCCCTACGCCGCGCTGTGCGTCACCTGCAAGAGCGGAGGGCTGGGCCTCCGGTGACGGCCGGGGCCAGCCCGGTGGTCGGCGAGGTGACCGACCGCGCCGGGGCGGCCCCTGCGCGCTGGCCACTCCTGCTGGGCGTGGCCGCCGGCGTCCTGGCCCTCGATCAGCTCACCAAGGCGTGGGCGGTCGAGTCGCTCGACGACGGCCACGTCATCGACATCGTCGGCTCCCTGCGCCTCCGGTTGGTCGTCAACCACGGCGCGGCGTTCAGCCTGTCCGACGGCCGGGGCCCGCTCATCTCGTTGCTGGCGCTCGCGGTCGTGGGTGTGCTGCTGCACACCGGTCGCCGGACCGCCCGCCCCGCCATGGCCGTGGCGCTGGGCATGGTGGTGGGCGGTGCACTCGGCAACCTGACCGACCGGGCGTTCCGGGCCGGCGACGGGCTCCTCGGCGGCGGGGTGATCGACTTCGTCGACCTGCAGTGGTGGCCGGTGTTCAATGTGGCCGACTCGGCCGTCGTGGTCGGCGCGATCCTGCTGTTCCTCCTGCAGTGGAACGAGGAGACGGGCGACCGCCGGCGCGGGGGCGAGCCTCAGGCCGAGGGCGGGGCCGGCCCCGAGTGAGGGAGGTCGTGCCGCGGGCGCTCGACGGCCAGCGGCTCGACCGGGTGGTCGCGCTGGTCACCGGCCGCAGCCGCGCCGAGGCGGCCCGGCTGGTCGACGGCGGCGCCGTGTTGGTCGGCGGCACGCCCGTCACCGCGCGCGCCCATCGGGTGGCCGAGGGCGACGAGCTCGACCTCGACGTCCCCGACCTGCCCCCGGCGGCCGCGCTCGCCCCCGATCCGGGCGTCGCCGTGCCGGTCGTGCACGAGGACGAGGACCTGCTGGTGATCGACAAGCCGGCCGGCCTGGTGGTCCACCCCGGCGCGGGGCAGACCGCCGGCACGCTCGTGAACGGGCTGCTGGCCCGCTACCCCGAGCTGCGCACCGTCGGTCAGCCCGACCGGCCGGGCATCGTCCACCGGCTCGACAAGGGCACCTCGGGCCTGATGATCGTGGCCCGCAGCGACCGTGCCTACGACGCGCTCGTGACCATGCTGGCCGCCCACCGGGTCGAGCGCCGCTACCGCACGCTGGTGTGGGGCACCGTCGGCTCGCCCACGGGCCTGGTCGAGGCGCCCATCGGGCGCTCGTCGCGCGACCGCACCCGGATGGCCGTGACGGTGACGGGCAAGCCGGCCCGCACCCGCTACGAGGTCGTCCGCACCTACCACACCCCCGTCGAGGTCACCGAGCTGTGCTGCGAGCTCGAGACGGGGCGGACGCACCAGGTCAGGGTGCACCTGGCGTCGATCGGTCACCGGGTCGTGGGCGACAGCCGCTACGGCGGGGCCCGCCAGTCGCTGCCCGTGCCGCGGCCGTTCCTGCACGCCGAGCGGCTGGCCCTCGACCACCCGGTCACCGGCGAGCCGCTGGCGTTCGCCTCGCCGCTGCCGGAGGACCTGGCGTCGGTCCTGGCCTCGCTCTCCTAGACGGGACCGGGCGGAACGGCGGGGCGGTCCCCGCGGCCGTCGCCGGCGTGAGGGAATCAGTCGACGGCTTCGGCGAGCGGCCAGTCGCGCTCGCCGCGCGCCATGGTGGCGATGTCGGCGAGGGTCAGCTCGTCGAGGTGGCGGCGCATGTGGCTGCTGACCATGCCCCAGATGGCGAGCAGCACGCACTGGCCCTCGTGGTCGCACGCACCGTTCTGGTGCGGCTCGCCGAAGTCGCCGACGGCGATGGGGCCGTCGACCGCGCTGACGATGTCGCCGAGGGTGATCGTGCCGGGCTCGCGGGCCAGCACGTAGCCGCCGCCCACGCCCCGCTTCGAGCGCACCAGCCCGGCACCCTTGAGGGCGAGGAGGATCTGCTCGAGGTAAGGCTGCGGCAGGCCCGTGCGCTCGGCGATGTCGCGCACCGAGGTGGGCCCGGCCTCGTCGCCGTGCAGCGCGAGCGAGAGCAGCGCGCGGCTGGCGTAGTCACCTCGGGTCGAGACCTTCACGGGTGACCACTGTACGAGGTGCGCGCAGCTCAACCTCGGAGCGGTGGTTTCCCCGGAGCAGTCGCCGGTTACGGTGGCTCGAAGGAGACAACACAGGCGTGGCTGAACTCGTACTGCCCGACTACGGCGGGCCCTGCATCACCAACATCGTGCCGGCGCTGCTGGGTCCCCCCGACGACGCGCCACCCTGGCTGCCGGCGGGCGTGCTCGACGCGTCCCAGGTGGTGCTGCTCGTCGTCGACGGCCTGGGCTGGGAGCAGCTCGAGTCCCGTCGCGCGCTGGCGCCCACCATCGCCGCCATGGACGGCACGCCCATCACCACGGTGGCGCCGTCGACCACGGCCACCGCCCTGACCTCGCTCACCACGGGCCTGCCGCCGGGGCGCCACGGTGTGGTCGGGTACCGCATGGCGGTGCACGGCGAGGTGCTCAACGTGCTGCGCTGGTCGACGGGCAGCGGCGATGCCCGCCAGAGCATCCCGCCCTCCAAGCTCCAGCCCACCCCGCCGTTCCTGGGCGAGCGCCCCCCGGTGGTGACCAGGGCCGAGTACCGGCAGTCGGGCTTCACGGGCGCCCATCTCGACCCGGCCCGTTACTGGGGCTACCGCACGCTGGCCACCATGGTCACCGAGGTCGACCGGCTGGTGCGGTCGTCCGAGCCGTTCGTCTACGCCTACTACGACGGGCTCGACAAGGTGGCCCACGAATACGGGTTGGGCGAGCACTACGACGCCGAGCTGGCCTGGATCGACCACACCATCGAGCGCATCCTCGCCACGCTGCCCCGGGGCGGCGCGCTCGTGGTCACCGCCGACCACGGCCAGGTCGACGTCGGCGGCAACGTGGTGCCGCTCGCGCCCGACGTCCAGGGGCTGGTGGCGATGCAATCGGGAGAGGGGCGGTTCCGCTGGCTGCACGCCCGGTCGGGGCGGGCGGGCGCGCTGGCCGAGGCGGCCGCCGCCCACCACGGCGACGACGCCTGGGTGCTCACCCGCGACCGGATGGTCGACGACGGCTGGTTCGGCCCGGTGGTGACCGAGGCCGCCGCCTCGCGCCTCGGCGATGTGGCCCTGGTGGCGCGCCGCCCAGTGGCGTTCCATGACCCGCGCGACACCGGCCCCTACGAGCTGGTGGGCCGGCACGGTGCCTGCACGTCGGCCGAGATGCTGGTCCCGCTGCTCTCCACGTCGCACTGAGCCCGCCCGCCGGCGCGGAGCGGGCATGTTCGCATGGCGCGGTGCGCGTGGCAGGATGGTCCCCCTATGTCGCTCTCCGATCCGTCCTCCCCGGCAGGCGGCCAGCCGCAGGGAGCCAACGGCCCCGCTGGTCCCAGCCCCGCGCACCACGTCGAGCACCCCGAGGTGGTCACCGTCGGCGACCAGGGCGCGCAGAGCCAGGGCGAGCAGGACGAGGGCGGCGAGTCCGTCCAGCAGCCGGCCAAGGTCATGCGCATCGGCTCGATGATCAAGCTGCTGCTCGAGGAGGTTCGCTCGGCCGAGTCCGACCTCGACGAGCCCAGCCGCGACCGTCTCCGTGAGATCTACGAGACGTCGGTGGCCGAGCTGTCGACGGCGCTCTCGCCCGACCTGCGCGAGGAGCTCGGCCGGCTGGCGCACCCGTTCGCCGGCACCGCCGCCCCCAGCGAGTCCGAGCTGCGCATCGCCAAGGCGCAGCTCGTCGGCTGGCTGGAGGGTCTGTTCCACGGCATCCAGGCCACGCTCTTCGCCCAGCAGATGGCCGCCCGCCAGCAGCTCGACGAGATGCGCCGGCGGCTGCCGCCGGGCGCGGCCCAGCCGACCGCCGACGGCGACACCAGGCCCGGCACGTACCTCTGACCGGGCCTCGGGCCCGTGCGCTGCTGGTGGTGCGGCAGACGCAGCCAGTGACAAATGACGACAAGGGGTGGGTAGCACCCTAGGCTTGCCGCCAATGGGGCAGGCCATGGCCAGCCGGTTCACCGGCCTGAGTGCTGGGCAAGCACGCGGCGCGCTCGTGGGCGCGGCGGCCGCAGTCGTGTGCGCCGTGTCGATCGGGCTGGCGCTCTCGGGCGTGGCGAGCGGCGAGGTCGCTGCCACGCTCCTGTTCCTGCCCGTCTTCGCCGCGGGGCTGCTCGGTGGCCGCCGCGCCGGGTACCTGGCCGCCGGCGTGGCCACCGTCGTGTACTTCGCGCTGCGGCGCGACGACCTGTCCTCGGCCGCGGCCGCCAGCGCGGGCGTGCTCACGCTGACGCGTGCGGGCGCGTATGTCGTGGCCGGCCACGTCGGCGGGCTGGCGCAGGCACTGGCGTCGGGCGGGGCGGGCGACGCCGCAGGTCCCGACGTCACGTCACGGCGCGTCCCGGCCGCCGCAGGCCGGCGTGGAAACGCGGCCGGCTCCGAGTGGCGGGCGCAGCCGTCCGGGTGGGACCAGGTGTGGGAGGCGGGTGAGCCGGTGTATGCCGGCGCCCCCCGCCGCGAGCAGCCGGTGCTGGCCGGAGTGGGCCCGTCCGCCGCCGGCGGTGGCTCCCACTCCGCGTACGAGGGAGGCAACGGGGTGCACACGAACACCACCATGTCGGGCGGCTGGCCGCCGGAGCCTCCCGACGAGCACTGGAGCGACCGGGGCGGGCGCGACCTGTCCGGCGGACGCGACGGCCGGGATGACGTCCCCTGGGGCGACGACGGTTGGCCCGAGGGGGGCGCCGGCCAGGCCGGCGCGGGGGCCTGGCCCGCGAGCGGCGGCAGCCGGCCCGCGGCCGACGACTCGTGGGAGGCGGTCCAGCAGTCGTGGCGCCAGCAGCACGGCGTGCCGCTCGACGACGGCCCGGTCGACGATCGCACGATGCAGCACGGTGCGGGTTCGTGGGGTCCGGCGCAGCCGGCCGACCAGTGGCCGGCGCCGGCCGGTGCGCCCCCGGCCCCCGACGCCCGGGGCGCGCCGCAGGGCGACCCGTGGGGCGCCCCGCAGCCCGCGGCGGGCGACCAGTGGAGCGGACAGCGGCCCGGTGGCCGGCCGGACGTGCCCGCCGGGCCGGTCGCGTCGGCGTCCCCCGGCACGACGGCCTGGCCGGCGACGCAGCCCGACGATCCCTGGGGTGACAGCGCCCCGACCGGCGGCACCTGGCCTGCACCCGGCCCCGCCGACCAGGCGGGTGCGGCCGGCGCGTGGGCGTCACCGGACGCACCGGCCAGCGATCCGGGCTGGCCGGCGTCCGGCGCGACGGGGGCGCACACCTGGCCGTCGCAACCGCCGTCCTCGGCCGAGCCCGCGTGGCCTGCGCAGGATGGCCCCGCCGTCGACTCCGGCTGGCCGGCAGAGGAGCAACCGGGGTCGCGGCACGGCTGGCCGGGCCACGAGTCACCGGGCACCGAGCCCGGCTGGCCCGCGCAGGGCGGGCAGGAGGGCACGTGGCCGCCACCGGCCGTGGCGGGCGAGCCCGGCGGGGGGTGGCCAGCCAGCCCCGCGGGCGCCGCGCCCGAGGGAGCCTGGGCCCCGCCCGCCAATGGCGGGCAGGGCTGGGGTGACCTCGCCGGCGACGCCTGGCCGACCGAGTCGGGCCGCACCGACGCGGTGTGGGACCAGCCGACCGGCTATGACCAGCCGAGCGGGTATGACCAGCCGACCGGCTACGCCCAGCCGGCGGGTTACGCCCAGGCGACCGGCTATGACCAGCCGGCGGGTTACGCCCAGCCGACCGGGTATGACCAGCCGACCGGCTACGCCCAGCCGGCGGGCTACGACCCGCAGGGGGGCTACAGGCCCCAGGCCGGCTACGACCAGCCCCAGGCCCACTGGCAGCAGCAGGCGCCGCAGCCGCCCCCGGCGCCGCTGCCGGCCGTCGACCCCGAGACCGGCCTCTGGACGGTCAAGTTCCTGCGCGACAGGTTGAGCGCCGAGCAGGCCCGCAGCCGCCGCACCGGTCACCCCTTCTCGCTGGTGCTGGTGCAGGTGCCCGACGGGCCGCTGGCCCAGCTGCCCTACCGCCGCCAGGTCACCCTCCTGCGCGAGCTCGGCTACCAGTTCGTGGCCGGCGGCGTGGTCGACCACCTGGTGCACGTGCCCGACCAGGCCCAGCACTGGTTCGCGGTCATCCTGCCCGACACCGACCGGTCGGGCGCACAGGTCCTCGAACGGCGTTTGCGGCTGGGCATCGGCGGCTACCTGTCGAGCCGGGGGCTGCGCCTGCGCGACCTCGAGAGCGCCTCGCTCACCGCCCCGGACGACGACCCGGCGATGGGCGCCATCTGGGATGCCCTGATCGGCCCGGGCGACCCCGGCTGACGCTTCGAAACGCGCTACTCTCGCTGAATCACATCCGTGTCATTTGTCCACAGCCCCCTGTGGACAGATGCCGGGTGTGAGCCAGGAGTGTTGGCGCGCTACGGAGGGAGTCGTCCGGGGTGACACGTCGAGGCAGCTTCACCCACCTCCACGTCCACACCGAGTACTCGATGCTGGACGGCGCCGCGCGCATCGGCGAGGTGGTCGGCGCCGCCGCGGCCGACGGCCAGCCGGCGATCGGCATCACCGATCACGGCAACATGTACGGCATCCTCGACTTCTACAAGGAGTGCCGCGCACAGGGCGTCAAGCCCATCCTCGGCACCGAGGCGTACATGGCGCACGACTCGCGCCACGAGCGACCGGCGCGTCGGGGCCGGGTCGACGACTCGGGGGGCGACACGGGCGAGGGCAGGAAGCTCTACTACCACCTCACCCTGCTGGCCGAGGACAACACCGGCTACAGGAACCTCATCCAGCTCGCCAGCCGGGCGTTCATGGAGGGCTACTTCTACAAGCCCCGGGTCGACTGGGAGACGCTCTCCGACCACGCCGAGGGGCTCATCGCCACCACGGGGTGCCTCGGCGGGCAGGTGCTGCAGACGCTCATGCAGGGCGACGTCGAGGGGGCGACGGCCAAGGCCGCCCGCCTGCAGGACATCTTCGGCAAGGACAACCTGTTCGTCGAGCTGCAGGACCACGGCATCCCCGAGCAGCACAAGACCAACCCCCAGCTGCTCGACCTGGCCCGGCGCATCGGCGCGCCCCTGCTGGCCACCAATGACAGCCACTACGTCCACCGCGAGGACGCGGTGGCGCAGGACGCACTGCTGTGCGTGCAGACGGGGTCGCTGATGAGCGACCCCGACCGCTTCAAGTTCCACGGCGACGAGCACTACCTCAAGTCCGCGGCCGAGATGCGCTCGCTGTTCGACGAGGTCCCCGAGGCGTGCGACAACACGCTCTGGGTGGCCGAGCGGGCGGACGTCGAGATCGACTTCGGCAAGCCCCAGCTCCCCAACTTCCCCCTGCCCGAGGGCTTCACCAGCGACGCGGACTACCTGCGCCACCTCACCTTCGAGGGGGCCCGCGAGCGGTGGGGCCCGCGGCTTCCCGACGCCGTGGTCGAGCGCCTGGCCTACGAGCTCAAGGTCATCGAGGACATGGGCTTCAGCTCGTACTTCCTCATCGTGTGGGACCTGATCGCCCACGCCCGCCGCTCGGGCATCAGGGTCGGCCCCGGGCGGGGCAGCGCGGCCGGGTGCGCGGTGGCGTACTCCCTCTACATCACCGACCTCGACCCCATTCGTTACGACCTGCTGTTCGAGCGCTTCCTCAACCCCTCGCGCATCTCGATGCCCGACATCGACATGGACTTCGACTCGCGCTTCCGCGACGAGATGATCCGCTACGCGGCCGAGCGCTACGGCCGCGACCACGTCGCCCAGATCGTCACGTTCTCCACCATCAAGGCCCGGGCCGCGGTGCGCGACGCCGCCCGGGTGCTCGGCCATCCCTACGCGGTGGGCGATCGCGTGGCCAAGGCCATGCCGCCGCTCGTGATGGGCCGCGACACGCCGCTGTACGCCTGCCTCGAGCCGCATCCCAAGTACGAGGACGGCTCCAAGATGGCCGGCGAGCTGCGCGCCATGTACGAGGCCGATCCCGACACCCGGCAGGTCATCGACGTCGCGCGCGGCCTCGAGGGGCTGCGCCGCCAGGACGGCATCCACGCCGCCGCGGTGGTCATCACCAAGGCGCCGCTCACCGAGTACCTGCCCATCCAGCGCAAGCCCGAGAACGGCGTCCCCCTCGAGGAGGCGCCGGTCGTCACCCAGTACGAGATGCACGGCGTCGAGGACCTGGGCCTGCTCAAGATGGACTTCCTGGGCCTGCGCAACCTCGACGTCATCACCGACACGATCGAGGTCATCAAGCAGACCCGCGGCGTCGAGCTCGACATCGACAACGTGCCCCTCGACGACCCGAAGACCTACGAGTTGCTGCAGCGGGCCGAGACCATCGGCGTGTTCCAGCTCGAGGGCGGGCCGATGCGGGCGCTCATCCGCTCACTGGCGCCGACCTGCTTCGAGGACGTGGCGGCACTCGTCGCCCTGTACCGCCCGGGTCCGATGGCCGCCAACATGCACAACGACTACGCCGACCGGAAGAACGGCCGCAAGCCGGTCGAGTACTTGCATCCCGACGCCGAGGAGGTGCTGGGCGACACCTGGGGTCTGATGATCTTCCAGGAGAGCGTCATGCGGATCGCGCAGCAGTTCGCGGGCTACTCGCTGGCCGAGGCCGACAACCTCCGCAAGGCGGCCGGCAAGAAGAAGCGCGACATCATGGCCGCCGAGCGCACCCGGTTCGTCGAGAGCTGCGAGCGCACCGGCTACGGCGCGGAGCTGGGCAACGCGTGGTTCGACATCATCGAGCCGTTCGCCGACTACGCCTTCCCCAAGGCGCACGCCTTCGGCTACGGCTACGTCGCCTACCAGACCGCCTTCCTCAAGGCGAACTACCCCGCCGAGTACCTGGCGGCGCTGCTCACCTCGGTCAAGTCCAGCCTCGAGAAGGCCGCCGTCTACCTGGCCGAGTGCCGCACCATGGGCATCTCCGTCGAGGTGCCCGACATCAACCGCTCCTCCAGCGACTTCACCCCGGTGGTCGAGGTCGACGGCGCCGGCGACGAGTCGCTCAGCATCATCTTCGGGCTCTCCGCGGTGCGCAACGTGGGCGAGGGCCTGGTCGCCCTCATCGAGGCCGAGCGCGACGCCGATGGGCCCTTCGCCGACTTCTACGACTTCTGCCAGCGGGTCGACACGTCGGTCCTCAACAAGCGCACGGTCGAGTCGCTCATCAAGGCCGGCGCGTTCGACGACGTGGGCCACCCGCGCAAGGGCCTGCTCACCGTGTTCGAGCAGATCGTCGACAACACGGTGGCCCGCCGCCGCGAGCGCGACATGGGCATCATGACGCTGTTCGGGGGCGACGACGGCGACACACCTGGCGACGACTTCGAGCGCATCCCGATCCCGGACCTCGAGTTCGACAAGCGCGACCGGCTGGCGTTCGAGAAGGAGATGCTCGGCCTGTACGTCAGCGACCACCCGCTGCTCGGGGCCGACGCCGTGCTGTCCCGTCGTTCGGACGCGGCCATCGACGAGCTCGAGACCATCGACGACGGCGCCATGAAGAGCATCGGCGGCGTGGTCACCGGCCTGCAGCGCAAGTGGACGCGCAAGGGCGACCTCATGGCCGTGTTCACGCTCGAGGACCTGCGCTCGGCCGTCGAGGTGATGGTCTTCCCCCGCACCATGACCGAGCACGGCCACAAGCTGGTCGACGACGCGGTCGTGGTGGTCAAGGGGCGGGTCGACAAGCGCGACGACGCCCCCAAGCTCATCGCCCAGACGATCGAGGTGATCGAGGTAGGCGACGCCGACGCCGAGCCGCTGCGCCTGCGGGTGCCGCCCCAGCTGCTGTCGCAGGCGACCGTCGCCCACCTCAAGCAGATCCTGGCCGACCACCCGGGCGGCGCGCCCGTCGTGCTCCACCTGGGCGAGCGCCAGATCGTGCGCCTGCCCGACCAGTGGAACGTCGACACGTCCAACGGGCTGCTCGGTCAGCTACGGGTGGTGCTGGGCGCCGGTGCCATCCTGGGCTGACGTTCGCGCCGCGCGCGCGTGTTCGACTACCGGAGTTGCGCTCGCCGCATGATTTGACTGGACTAGTGACTCACTACTCGTCGCAGAACGGGGGCCCCGCAGGAGATGTCGATCGTTGTAGACACCAAGGACTGCACGGCACTGAGCGACGCAGAGCTGGTCGAGATGGCCGATCTGTGCGCGGAAGGTCCGCACGCCCACGAGGTCGGCACCCTGTCCAAGCAGGCCGAGGCATGGGTCCTGGTCGCGCAGGCCCGCGACGAGGCCAAGCTCAAGGGTTTCGCGTTCTGCACCCTCGAGCGCATCGGCGGTACGCCGTGCGTACTGGTGGGGCTGGCGTCGGTACGGCGCACCTCCAAGCGAGACACGGTCCTGCGCGCCCTCGTCCAGGACCTGCTGCGCCGCGCCGTGCTGGCGTTCCCCGACGAGGACGTGCTGGTCGCCGCCCGCTTCGGCCAGCCCGGGGGCTTCGACGCCTTCCGCACGCTCAACGACATCGTGCCCCGGGCGGGGCACCGGGCCTCGGGCGAGGAGCGCGCCTGGGGCGGCCGGCTGGCCAAGCGCTACGGCATCGAGACCCGGGCCTACGACCAGCGTGCCTTCGTGGCCAAGGGCGACGGTGGCGGCCCCGCACCGGTGTTCGACCACGAGACCGTGCACCCCGAGCAGATCGATGCCGAGGTGGCCGAGCGGTTCGAGGGTCTGCACCCGCAGAAGGGCGACAGCCTGGTGGCCTTCGGCTGGGCCATGGAAGAGGACCTGCGCAAACTCGCCTGACACCCGCCCCGACCGGTCGCGGAGGCTGACATCGAGCTCGCCGACGCGATCCGGGCCCGCCGCATGGTGCGGGCCTTCGACGGGCGCCGGGTGCCGCCCGAGGTCGTCGACCGTCTGGTCGACCTGGCCCGGCGGGCGCCCTCGGCCGGCAACACGCAGCCGTGGCGGTTCGTGGTGCTCGAGGGCGACGAGACGGCGCGGCTGTGGGACGTCACGCTGCCCGCCGAGCGCCGCGCCGACTTCCGCTGGTCCCGGCTGCTCGACGCCCCGGTGGTGATCGTGCCGCTGGTCGACCCGGGCGCCTACCCGGCGCGCTACGCCGAGCCCGACAAGCGCGCCACCGGTCTCGGCGCGGGCACGGGCGCGTGGCCGGTGCCCTACTGGTGGGTCGACGGGGGCATGGCCGTGCACGGGCTGTTGCTGGCCGCGGTCGACGCCGGGCTCGGCGCGCTGTTCTACGGGCTGTTCGAGCACGAGGCGGCGGTGCTGGCGGCGTTGGGCGTGCCCGAGGGCTGGCGGGCGCTCGGGGCGGTGGCGCTGGGGTGGGCGGCCCCCGACGAGCCCGGCCGGTCGGCCGGCCGGGCCCGCACACCGCTGGCGTCGGTGACCCATCGGGGCGGCTGGTCGGCGCCGGAGGGCCCGACCCCCGGCACCGAGCGAACCTGACGGCCCGTCAGTTAGCGTCGGCCCGTGGACCTGCGGAGCGACATCGACCTCGCCGCCACCACCAACCGCCGGGTGGTGCTGCGCCGCCGCCCCGAGGGCATGCTGCGCCACGACGACGTCGAGGTCGAGGACGGCGTGGCGCTGCCGGAGCTGGCCGACGGCGAGGCCCTCATCCAGGTCGAGTGGCTGGGCCTGGACGCCACGGTGCGCACCTGGCTGTCGAAGGCCGAGGGCTACCTGCCCGCGGTCGAGCCTGGCGAGCCGGTGCGGGCCAGCGGCATCGGCCGGGTGGTCGCCACCCGCTGCCCGACCTTCGCGCTGGGCCACCGCGTGTACGGGCTGCCGGGGTGGCAGCACTACGGGGTGGTGCGCGACGACCCGCTGGCGACCGACCTCGGCCCCCAGGTCGACGCCCCCGCCATGCTGTCGGTGCTCGGCGCGACGGGGCTGACCGCGTACGTGGGCATCGTCGACGTCGGCGCCGCACGGGAGGGCGAGATGGTGGTCGTGTCGGCGGCGGCCGGCGCCACGGGCTCGTTGGCAGCCCAGATCGCCAAGATCCGGGGCTGCCGTGTCGTCGGCATCTGCGGCAGCGACGACAAGGTGCGCTGGCTGGTCGACGACCTGGGCCTCGACGGGGCCATCAACCGCCGCACCGAGGACGTGCGCGCCCGCCTGCGCGAGCTGTGCCCCGACCGCATCGACGTCTACTTCGACAACGTGGGCGGCCCCATCCTCGACGCCGTGCTGGACCGCCTCGCCTTGCACGCCCGGGTGGTGCTGTGCGGCGCCATCGCGGTCTACAACGAGCCGCGCCGCCCGCCGGGGCCGTCGAACTACTTCCAGCTCATCAACCGGCGGGCCCGCATGGAGGGCTTCCTTTCGCTCGACCACTGGGACCGCTTCGGCGAGGTGGCCGCCACCCTGGGCGGGTGGCTGGCCGAGGGCCGGCTGCGGTACCGCACTGAGGTGTACGAGGGCCTCGAATCGGCCGTCGACGCGCTCAACGCCCTGTTCACGGGCGCCAACACGGGCAAGACGGTCATCCGGCTGTCCGTCGGGAGCCCTTGACCTGAAGCGGACTTCAACCTTTAGGGTGCCGGTCATGGCCCGTGCAACCGCGACGACCCGTGCGGCGGCGACCACCACCGGCGTCCCCCCGCCGGTCGATGGCGAGCCGCCCATCGACGCCGCGGTGTACGCCCGCCGCTGGCGCACCCTCGGCGTGCTCTGCCTGAGCCTGACGATCGTGATGATCGCCAACATGAGCCTCAACCTGGCTCTGCCGGCGATCGCCCGCGACCTCGACGCCTCGACCGGGTCGCTGCAGTGGATGGTCGACGCCTACGCCCTGGTGTTCGCCGGCCTGCTGTTCAGCGCGGGCACGCTGGGCGACCGGTTCGGACGCAAAGGGGCGCTGCAGTTCGGGCTGGGCCTGTTCCTGGCCGGTTCGGCGATGGCCGTCGTGGCGGAGACAGCGGGCATGGTCATCGCCGCCCGGGCCGTCATGGGCGTGGCCGCGGCGTTCGTCATGCCCTCGACGCTGTCGATCATCGCCAACGTGTTCCCTCCCGGGGAGCGGGGCACGGCGATCGCGACCTGGGCCGGCGTGGCCGGCGGCGCCGCCGCCCTGGGGCCGACCGGGTCCGGCCTGCTGCTGGAGCACTTCTGGTGGGGCTCGGTCTTCCTGGTGAACGTGCCGCTGGCCGTGGCGGCCCTGGTCTTCGGGCGGCGGCTCGTCCCCACGTCGCGCAACCCCGAGCGGCGGCCCGTCGACGTGGCCGGCGCGGCGCTGTCGATCGTGGGCGTCGGGGCCCTCGTGTACGGCATCATCGAGGCCCCCCATCGGGGCTGGGCGGCCACGGGGACCCTCGCCACGTTCGCGGTGGCGGCCGCCGCGCTGGGCCTGTTCGTCGCCCGTGAGGTCACCGCCCGCCACCCCATGCTCGACCTACGGCTGTTCCGCGACCGGCGGTTCAGCGTGGCGTCCGCTGGCATCGCCCTGACCTTCTTCACGCTGTTCGGCACGTTCTTCCTGGTGTCGCAGTTCCTGCAACTCGTGCTGGGTCTGTCGCCGCTGTCCGCCGGGTTCGTCCAGCTGCCGGTCTCGGTCATCATGCTCACGGTGGCGCCGCAGGTGCCCCGCTTCGTCGACCGGTACGGCGCCCGTCGCGTGGTGCCGGTGGGCATGGCGCTCGTGGCGCTGGGCATGGCCATCCTGTCGCGGCTCGACGGCGGCAGCCCGGCCCTGACGGTGGCCCTGGCGATGGTGCCGCTGGGGATCGGCATCTCGGCCACGGCGGCGCCGCTCACCACGCTGATCATGGCGGCGGTCCCGCCCGAGCGGGCGGGCATGGGCTCGGCCATGAACAACGCCAGCCGCGAGCTCGGTGGTGCCTTCGGGGTCGCGGTGCTGGGGTCGCTGCTGACCACGCGGTTCGATGCCGCGCTGGCCCCGGCGATCGAGGACCTGCCGGCACCGTCCCGGACTGCGGCCGAGACCGGCCTCGCCGGGGCGCTCGAGGTGGCGCGGGGCCTGCCCGGCGAGGCGGGCGCGGCGCTGGCCGACGCCGCACGGGCCGCCTTCGTGGACGGGTTCGCCCAGGCCGGGCTGGTGGCGGCCCTGCTGGCCGTGACCGTCGCGATCGGCGCCTACCTGCTGTTGCCCCGCCCGGCGCCGCGACCGGCCGGCAACGTCGACGTCGGCGCCCCTGACGGGAGCGGCGACGAGGTGGTCGCGCCGCCCGGCCCGCCGGAGCCTGCGGCCACCACCGGCGCGGTCAGCGGCCGCTGACGCCGACCGCGGCGAGCTGGGCGGTGAGGGTGGCCGGGTCGGTCGCGGGGAGCTGGCAGGCGTAGCCGCGACACACGTAGGCGGCGCCGTCCCGCCGCCCCTCCCACAAAGGCGACGCGAAGCGCTCGCCCCAGGCGAGCACCGCGCCCGGCAGGAACATCCGCTGGGCGACGTCGACCAGGTCGGGCCTGTCGCCGGCGACCACCACCTCGTCGATGCCGTGGGTGAACAGGTCGACCGCCACCAGCAGGTAGCCGAAGGCGGTGGGGTGGCGGGTGGCCACCGGTCCGGCCAGGCGCAGGATCTGCTCGGCGTGGTAGCGGTAGCGGGCCTCGCCGGTCAGCGCGGCCAGCCGCAGCAGGCCCACCGCCGCCAGGCTGTTGGCGCCCGGGGTGGCGTTGTCCATCAGGTCCTTGTTGCGGGTGATCAGCGCCTCGGCGTCGGAGCCGGTGGTGAACACCCCGCCCCGCTGGGCGTCCCAGAACAGGTCCAGCAGGGCGTCGGCGGTGGTGCGGGCCTCGTCGATCCAGCGGGCCTGGCCCGTCGCCTCGGCCAGGCGCACGAAGGCGTCGACCAGCGCCGCGTGGTCCGCCGCGTAGGCGAGGTGGCGGGCGCCCCCGTCGGCCTGCCACGAGCGCAGCCAGCGGCCGTCGTCTCGCCGTAGCGACGCCAGCAGGAACTCGCCGTTGGCGACCGAGGCGGCCAGCCAGTCGTCCCGGCCGGTGGCGGCGGCCGATTCGGCCAGCGCCGAGAGCATGAGGGCGTTCCACTCGGTGAGCACCTTGTCGTCGAGGCCGGGGCGCACCCGCCGCTCGCGGGCAGCGAACAGGCGCTGGCGCGCCTCCTCGACATTGGCCGGACGGTCGAGCCGCCCGCGCTGGGCCAGCCGGTTGAGGATGTTGCGGCCCTCGAAGTTGCCGGCCGGCGTGACGCCGTAGAAGTCCATGACGTCGGCCGCGAGGTCCGCGTCGCCGTCGAGGGCCTCGGTCACCTGCTCGGGCGTCCACACGTAGAACCGGCCCTCCTCGCCCTCGCTGTCGGCGTCCTCGGCCGACGAGAACCCGCCGCCGGGCTGGGCGAGGTCGCGCAGCACGTAGCCGACCGTCTCGTCGAGCACCTGGCGGTAGCGGTCGAGCCCCGTGGCCTGCCAGGCGTGCAGGTACAGGCGGGTGAGCAGCGCCTGGTCGTACAGCATCTTCTCGAAGTGGGGGACCAGCCACTCGCGGTCGACCGAATAGCGGGCGAAGCCACCACCCAGGTGGTCGTAGATGCCGCCCGAGGCCATCGCGTCGAGCGACGTCTCTGCGACGGCCCGCAGGTCGTCCTCGCCACGGCGGTCGCCGTCCCCGGTGTTGCCGCCGCCGCGGGCGAGTGAACGCACCAGCGCGTCGAGGCTCATGGCCTGGGGGAACTTCGGCGCGCCCCCGAACCCACCGTGCACGTCATCGTGCTGGGCGAGCAGGTCGCGGCGCACGGCGTCCAGGGCGGCCGCGCCCGGCACCTCGTCGCCGGGATCGAGCAGAGCGGTGCGGCCCAGGGCGCCGGTGAGCTGGCCGGCCTGGGCGTCGATGTCGTCGCGCCGGGTGCGCCACAGCTCGTCGATGCGGGCGCACAGCTCGGGGAAGCTGATCATGCCGCCCCGGCGGGTGTCGGGAAAGTAGGTGCCGCCGAAGAACGGGCGGCCGTCCGGCGTCAGGAACACGGTCATGGGCCAGCCGCCCTGGCCGGTCATGGCCTGCACGGCCTCCATGTAGATCTCGTCGACGTCGGGGCGCTCCTCGCGGTCGACCTTGACGTTCACGAACAGCTCGTTCATGCGGGCCGCGATGGCGGGATCCTCGAACGACTCGTGCGCCATGACGTGGCACCAGTGGCACGCCGAGTAGCCCACCGACAGCAGCACCGGCTTGTCGGCCGCGCGCGCCGCAGCGAAGGCCTCGTCGCCCCAGGCGTACCAGTCCACCGGGTTGTCGGCGTGCTGGCGCAGGTACGGGCTGGTCTCGTCGGCCAGGCGGTTCATGCGCCCAAGCTACGGTCAGCGGACCTCGAGCACTCCCTCCATGCCCGCCTCGCGGTGACCGGGGAGCGAGCAGAAGAACGCGTAGCTGCCTGGGTCGAGAGCGATGGCGCCGGTGTCCGTCTCGCCGGCCACCGCCTCGAGGACGAGCGGCTGCTCGTCGATCCGCAGGTCGTGCAGGATCGTGCCGTCGTTGTGGAGCACCACCTCGACCTCGCCGGCCTCGACGGCAACCGCGTCCGGCGCGAAGGCCATCTCGGTGGCGCTGACCTCGAGGCGGGGCGACGCCGGACCGTCGACCGCCGGCAGGGCGTCGTCCTCGCCGTCGTCACCGCACGAGGCGACGAGGGTGGCGGCACTGGCGACGGTGAGTGCGACGGCGATGCGTCGCCTGCGGGTCGGTGTGGGGACGAGCATGGTGGCATGCTGTCGTGCGCGGGGGTGCGCGGGCCAGGCGACGTCCGTCCTCCTGACCCGGACCCCGCCCCCACGGGGCAGCCGCCGTCACCGAGCGTTCGCGCGGCCGCACCGGGACGGCCAGATCGCGGTCACGAGGCCGCCACCTCGGGTGCCTACGGTCCGGTCGACAACGCGAACGACGACGGAGGACCGCAGTGACCAACATGACCACGTCCCAGATGGGCCGGCGCACGTTCCTCTCCGGCGCCGGGGCCGCGACCGCCGGCGCCGTCGTCGCCGGTGCCACGGGCCTCGGCTTCGACGCCCTCGGCGCCGCGCCCGCCGGCGCGTCGACCGACGACGGGGGCCGGGACCGGGGGCCGCGCCGGCCCGTCGACCTGACGTTGGTGCCGGTGGCGGACCGGGCCACGGGGCTGGAGCTGATCAAGCTGCCGGCCGGCTTCGAGTACACGAGCTACGGCTGGACCGGCGACGTCATGGACGACGGCATCGCCACGCCCGGCGCCCACGACGGCATGGCCGCCTTCCGCCGCGGCGCCAGCCGCACGGTGCGGCTGGTGCGCAACCACGAGCAGGGTGGCTTCAGCGGCGCGTACGCCGACGGCATGACCTACGACCCGGCCGCCAACGGGGGCACCACCAACCTGGAGTTCGACCTGCGCTCCGAGCGCTTCACCCGCTCCTACGCCAGCCTGTCGGGCACGATCCGCAACTGCGCCGGCGGGCCGACCCCGTGGGGCTCCTGGCTGTCGTGCGAGGAGACGACGGTGATCAACGGCGACATCCGCCACGGCTACGTGTTCGAGGTGCCCGCCGACGGGACGTCCGCCGGGCAGCCGCTCCCCGGCCTGGGCCGGTTCTCGCACGAGGCGGTGGCCGTCGACCCCCGCACCGGCATCGTCTACCTGACCGAGGACGCCACGCCGTCAGGCCTTTACCGGTTCGTGCCCCGCCGGCCCCGCCACCTGGCCGCCGGCGGCAAGCTGCAGATGGCCGCCATCGGCGGCACGTCGCTCGTCACCTACGCCGACACCGCCCCCCGCGACTACGGCCCCGTCACCTGGGTCGACATCGACCAGCCCGACCCGGGGCCCGCCGAGCCGTCGACCGTGAGCCAGGGCATCGCCAAGGGCGGCGCCCAGTTCGAGCGGCTCGAGGGCATCTGGCACCACCACGGCACGATCTACTTCGTGTCGACCTCGGGCGGCCCCGAGCGCGGCCAGGTGTTCGCCTACTCGACGCGGCGCAACACGCTGAGGCTGACCTTCCACAGCCCCGGGCCCGACGTCCTTGACTCGCCCGACAACATCTGCGTGAGCCCGCGTGGCGGCCTGGTGCTGTGCGAGGACGGCAGCGGCCGCGAGTTCGTGCACGGCCTCACCCGCGAGGGCGACATCTTCCCGCTGGCCGAGAACAACGTGGTGCTGACCGGCGAGCGGGGGCTGTTCGGCGACTTCTCCGGCTCGGAGTGGTGCGGCGCCACCTTCGAGCCCCGCGACGGCGACTGGCTGTTCGTGAACATCCAGAGCCCGGGCATCACGCTGGCCATCACCGGGCCGTTCGACCGCATCGGCCTGTAGGCCTGGGCGCGCGCCGGCTGTCACCTGCTCACGCGGCCGTCGCCGCCGAGGCCCCGTTCGCCCCGGCCGGTGCCGGCCGTTAGGTTGCGCCGCCATGCAGATCAGCCTGGAGGGCAAGGTGGCGCTGGTGACCGGGGCGAGCCGGGGCATCGGCAGGGCCATCGCCGGGACCTACGCCGCGGCCGGCGCGGCGGTGATGCTGTCGTCGCGCAAGCCGGACGCCCTCGACGCGGCGGTCGCCGCGATCACCGCCGAGGTGGGCGAGGGCGGGGGAGAGGCCGCCGCCTTCGCCGCCAATGCGGGCGAGCCCGACCAGGTCGCCACCTGCGTGGCGGCCACGATCGAGCGGTTCGGGCGGGTCGACATCCTGGTCAACAACGCCGCCACCAATCCCTACATGGGCCGGGCCATCGACATCGACCTGCCCCGCTTCGACAAGACCTGGCAGGTGAACTACCGGGGGCCGGTGGTGTGGGCACAGGAGGCCTGGCGGGCGTCGATGCAGCAGCACGGCGGCGCCATCGTCAACATCGCCTCGATCGGCGGGCTCTCGGTCGAGCCCAGCATCGGGCACTACAACGTCACCAAGGCGGCGCTGATCCACCTCACGCGCACCCTGGCCGCCGACCTGGCGCCCGGGGTGCGGGTGAACGCCATCGCACCGGGCCTCGTGAAGACCGACATGGCCCGCGCCCTGTGGGAGCCGGCCGAGGAGGCCATCGCCGCCCGCATGCCGCTGCGGCGGCTGGGCGAGCCGTCCGACATCGCCAACGCGGCCTTGTTCCTGGCGAGCGACCTGAGCTCGTGGATCACCGGCGAGACGCTGGTCGTCGACGGCGGTGCGCTGCTGGGCGCCTCGCTCTAGCGGCGGCTACGCCGGCGGGTCGGCCAGCCGGACGCGGGCGACCTTGCCCAGGGCCGTGCGGGGCAGCGCGGTGACGAGGCGGACCTCGCGCGGGGCGGCGTAGGCGGGCAGCTCGCGGCGGACCGCGTCCCGCAGGGCGTCCAGCGACGGCGGATCGGCCGGGTCGGCGGGCACCACCAGGGCCACGACCCGCCGGCCCCACTCGGGGTCGGGCGCGCCGACCACCGCCACCTCGGCGACGGCGGGCAGGTCCCCGAGCGCCCGCTCGACCGCCGCGGGCCACACGTTCTCGCCCCCGGTGATGATCAGGTCGCCGGTGCGGCCGAATACCTGCAGGCGGCCGGCGCCGGCGTCCCACTCGCCGGCGTCGCCGGTGGGGTACCAGCCGTCGGGCGTGCGCGGGTCGGTGCCGTCGCGGTAGGCGCGCAGCAGCATCGGCCCCCGGACCTGCACCTCGCCGTCGACCACCCGCACCTCGACGCCGTCGAGGGGCCGGCCGTCGTACACGACGCCGCTGCCGGTCTCCGTCATGCCGTAGGTCGCCACGGCGTTGGGCGGCAGGTCGGGGGGCATGGCCGAGCCGCCCAGCACCACCGTGCGGAACAGCGCGGCGTCGACCCGGCGCAGTGCCGCCGGCACGAGCGACACCAGGGTGCAGCCGGCGCGGGCGGCCGCGGCGACGGCGGCGGCGTCGACGCCGTCGTGCACGGTCAGCGGCGTGCCGGTGACCAGCGCCCGGGTGACGACCGAGAGCCCGCCGACGTGCGCCAGGGGCAGGCAGGCCAGCCACCGGTCGGCGGCCGGGTCGACGCCCAGCCGGCGGCTGGTGGCCCGCGCCGACGCCTCGACGGCCGTGTGGGTCAGCACCGCCGCCTTGGGATCGCCGGTGGTGCCGCTGGTCGCCACGACCAGGGCGTCGCCGTCCTCGACCGGATCGTCGACGCGGGCGGCCGCCAGCACCCGCGCCCGGGCCGGAGCGGGCAGCCGGGGATCGACGGGCAGGACGGCGTCGCCGTGGTCCCAGGCGCGGCGCAGCTGGGCGACGAACTCGTCGGTTCCCCGGGCCGGGAGCGCGATCAGTCGCCGCACCGCGTCAGGCGACGAGGGTGACCGCGTCGCCGGCGCGGATGCGCCCGGGGGTCGTGACCGTGGCGTACACGCCCACGTTCTGGCTGAGGTCCTTCACCACGTGACGCAGGATGCTGCGGTCCTGCGGCGTCTCGCCGTCGATCTGGCGGGTGACCATCACGCACCGGGGGCAGCCGGTGGTGACCTCGACCTCCGCAGCGCCGAGGGCGAGGCGCCGGCCAAGCCAGCCGACCTCGGGATGGCCGGGCTCGTCGCCGGTGTCGACGACGACGCTGGGCCGGAAGCGGCGCACGTCGATGCGGCTGCCCGGCAGGGCGGCCCGCAACGAGCGGAGGGCCGAGGTGGTGAGGAGCATCAGGGGGAAGGCGTCGTAGTAGGTGCCGGGTGGCGACTCGTACTCGAAGATGGCCTCGGGCAACACCGAGAAGTCGGGGAGCGGCTCGTCCTCGGTGCGGCCGAAGACCGATCGCAGCTCGTCCACGATGTCGTCGTGGTCGGGCCGGCCCCGCCGGTAGTGGTCGAGGTCGTCCGGTGGGCGGAGCGCCTCGAGCGTCACCGGGTGGTCGAGCGCGGCCGAGACCCGCTCGCTCGCGTCCGGCTCCGCGGTCGACACCTCGGCGCCGTCGGGCAGGGTGATGATCACCGGCCCGTCGGACCCGTCGGCGTAGCGGGCGGCCAGGCGCATGAGCCCGCCGAGCTGCTTCGCGCCCCGGATCCCCCCGCGCACGTGGTCGCGCACCGCCCAGGTGCGGTCGCCCACGATGCCCAGCGGATGGAGGTCGGCCTGCTCGACCTGCCCGCCGATCATCGACTTCACCGGATACCGCCAGATCTGTTCGATGCGCACGGGCACTGCTTAGTCCATCGCCGGCGATCGATCACCCGGCCTACCGTCACGCCCGTGTTCGTCGAGCTCGTCACCATCGTCGTCGACGAGTACGACCCCGCGATCGACTTCTTCGTCGGGACGTTGGGCTTCGAGCTCGTCGAGGACACGCCGGCAGTGACGAACGACGGTCGCCCGAAGCGGTGGGTCGTCGTGCGGCCGTCGGGCGCCCGGACGGGCCTGCTGCTCGCACGCGCCGACGGCGATCGACAACGGGCGGTGGTGGGCGAGCAGGCGGCGGGACGGGTGGGCTTCTTCCTGCGGGTCGACGACTTCGACGCGGCGCACGAACGCCTGCAGTCGGCGGGGGTGAGGTTCCTGACCGAGCCGCGGGACGAGCCGTACGGGCGATTCGCGGTGTTCCTCGACATCGCCGGCAACCGCTGGGACCTGCTCGGGCCCGCGGAACCCGTGTGAGGGCGTCGACGGACCGCCCCGTCGCGACG
>DASSCS010000134.1:0-81111 GCA_035697515.1 Acidimicrobiales bacterium | reverse complement strand
AAATAATCGGCCCCGGGGGAGGAGCACGCCTTGAACACCACCATCACCGCGCCGCCGGAGGTGCCCGATATGTCCGAGCCGCCGGCATCGCCGGGCGAGGGGCCGACCAGCAGCACGACCACCGTGCACGACGTAGCTCGTACGGTGGCGGCGGTGGCCATGCTGGGCGCGGCCATCATCCACTTCGCCTTCGCGCCCGATCATCTGGACGTAGAGACCTCGCACGGCGTGTTCTTCCTCGTCGTGGGCTGGCTGCAGCTGCTTGTGGCCGGGGCGCTCGCCTTCCGGTGGCGGCCGCAGCGGGCCTGGCTGCTGGGCACAGCCGGTCTCGGCATCGGTGTCGCCGCCGTGTGGCTCCTGACCCGCACCGCGGGCCTGCCCGGCGAGGACACCGAGCCGGTGGGCTTCCCCGACACCCTGGCCTCGGTGCTCGAGGTGGTGGCCGCGGCGCTCGCGCTGTCGCTGGCCTTCGGATGGCTGGCCGACCGCGCCGTACGCCGTCCGTCGCTGGCCCTCACCGGCGTGCCGGCCCTGGCCCTGGTCGGGCTCGTCACCGCCTCCGTGGTGCCGAGCCTGGGTGGTGGCCACGGCCAGGGCTCCGGCGGCCACGACGACGGTCACGCCGCCGGGGGCGACCACGCGGCGGGGGGCGACATGGCCGCCGACCACCACGACGGCGCGGCGACGCCCGCCGACTGGGACGCGCAGCGCATCGCCGCACTCAGCGGCAACCTGCCCGACGACGAGGTCGCCCGCCTCCGCCAGGCCAACATGGACCACCTGGCCGAGGAGATCCGGGCGCGGTCGGACGAGCTGCGCTCGCTGCCCGAGGACGAGCGCGAGGCGATCATCGCCGACTTCGTCGCCTGGTCGGTCGACCATGCGCTGGAGGCCGAGGCGCCGCCGGCCGACGGCCGGGCCACGATGCACAGCCACGGCATCACGCAGTGGCAGGCGATCACCGACCCCGCCGAGCAGGTCGAGCTCCAGGACCAGCTCGAGGCCGCGGGCACGATCATCCCCGAAGTGCGCACGGCCGCCGACGCCGTCGACAACGGGTACTTCCAGGTCACCCCGTACGTGCCGGGCATCGGCGCCCACTACCTGCACATCAGGCGGCTGACGGACGGCAAGTTCAACCCCGCCGAGCCGGAGATGCTGCTCTACAACGGCAACGAGCCCACCTCGGAGCTGGTGGGGCTGAGCTACGGCATGTTGGGCGAGGAGCCGCCCGAGGGCTTCGTCGGCCCCAACGACGAGTGGCACGTGCACCCGTCGCTGTGCATCATCGGCACCATGGTGGTCGGCCCCGACAGCACGCCGGCCGACATGTGCGCCTCGGTCGGCGGCCGCAAGGGCATGGGGTTCGACCACCCCATGTGGATGGGCCACCTGTGGCAGGTCCCGGGCTGGGAGTCGCCGTGGGGCCTGTTCAGCGGCGAGAACCCGACGATCAACCTGGCGACGACCGACGTGGGACGCTGACGAGGACGGTCGCAGCCGCCGGGGCGGCGGGTGGTGATCGCAACGATCGCCACTAGCGTCGCCCCGGTGGACCGACCCGCAGGCGACGACCCGTCCGCATCTCCCGCACCCCCGCTGACTCCTGGCCCCGCGGGGTTCCGTTCCGGGTTCGTCAGCCTGGTGGGCCGCCCCAACGTGGGGAAGTCCACGCTGCTCAACCGCGTCCTCGGCCAGAAGGTCGCCATCGTCTCGGACAAGCCCCAGACCACGCGCCACCGCATCCAGGGCGTGCTCACCCGGCCCGACGCACAGGCCGTGTTCGTCGACACGCCCGGCATCCACAAGCCGCGCACGCCCCTGGGCGAGCGGCTCAACACAGCGGCAACCTCGACGATCGGCGACGTCGACGTCGTGGCGTTCGTGATCGACGCCACCCAGCCCCTGGGGCGGGGCGACCGCTGGGTGGCCGGCCGGGTGCCGCACGACGCGGTGGTCGTGGTCAACAAGGTCGACGCCGCCCGACCCTCGCAGGTGCTCGAGCAGCTGCGGGCCGCCGCCGAGCTCGACCTGTCGGAGTACTTCCCGGTGTCGGCCCGCACGGGCGAGGGCGTCGACGCTCTGGTGGAGCACCTGGTGGCGCGCCTTCCCGAAGGCCCGCGCTACTTCCCCGAGGGCATGGTGACCGACGTGCCCGAGGCGTTCCACGTCGCCGAGCTTGTGCGCGAGCAGCTGCTGGCGATCACACGCGAGGAGCTGCCGCACTCGATCGCGACCCGGGTCACCGAGTGGGAGTGGCCGGTCATCCGCTGCGAGATCCTGGTCGAGCGCGAGTCGCAGAAGGGCATCGTGATCGGCCGCAAGGGTGCCGTGCTCAAGCAGGTGGGGACGGCGGTGCGCGAGCAGCTGCCCGAGGGCGCGTACCTCGAGCTGCACGTCAAGGTCGACAAGGACTGGCAGCGCCGCCCCGGCTCGCTCGACCGCCTGGGGTTCTAGAGCTGCGGCGGGCCCGCCGATCCGCAGGCCGGAGTGGGAGTCAGGCGGCGGGGTGCACCCGGAGGTCGTGCAGGAACTGCTCGGCCTCGGCCCGATCGCGGGTGCGGCGCATCTTGGGCAGCGTGGCCACGATCTTGGGGCCGTAGCGGGCGGTGGCCAGGCGGGGATCGAGCACTGCCACCACGCCCCGGTCGGTCGACGTGCGGATGAGGCGGCCGGCGCCCTGGGCCAGCAACGTGGCGGCGCGGGGCACGTCAATGGTGACGAACGCGCCGGGGCCGGCGTGCTCGCGGCGGGCCTGTAGCAGCGGGTCGTCGGGGCGGGGGAACGGCAACCGGTCGATGGTGACGAGTGACAGCGACTCGCCGGGCACGTCGATGCCCTGCCAGAAGCTCATGGTGGCGAACAGGCACGTCTCGGGCTCGCGGGCGAACCGGGCGACGAGCGCCGCCTTGGGCAGGTCGCCCTGTGCCAGCAGGGGGTGGGGGAGCCGGGGGCGCAGCGTCTCGACCGCCCGGTGCATCGCCTTGTAGCTCGTGAACAGCGCGAGCGTGCGCCCGCCGGCAGCGTCGACCAGCGCGGCGAGCTCGTCGATGGCGGCGTCGGACCAGCGGGGATCGGTGGGGCGCGGCAGCCGGGCGGCGCAGTAGATCAGCCCGTTGGCGGGGTAGTCGAACGGGCTGCCGACATCGAGCAGCTCGTCGGCCCGCTGAGGGAGCCCGAGGTGGGGCCCGAACCCCGGCGCCAGCGTGGCGCTGGTGAGCACGGCGGGGCGGCGCGACCACAGCCGGTCGCGCAGCAGCCCGGCGACGTCGAGCGGCGCCAGCCGGAGCGCAGGGGCGTGCTCGGGGCCGGTGACGAACAGCACGTGCTCGTCGCCGGGCTCCGAGACGGCGTCGAGGTCGTCGAGCAGTGCGGTGGCCGCCTGGCGGGCCCGGACGGCCCGGGCGGTCACGTCGTCGGCCGCCGAGTCGGGGATGTTGCGCAGCGCCGCCTGGGCCTGCTCGACCCGCCGTCGCAGCGCGGCGAGCGCCCCCGTGAGGGCGTCGGGCAGCGGGACGGTCAGGCGCTGCTCGCGGTGGGGGGCGAGGGCGCCGGTGAGCACGCCGGCGGAGTCGTGCACGCCGCTGATGGTGTCGCCGGCCTCGGCCAGGATGCCCCGCAGCAGCCGACCCAGGTGGGTGAACCGGCCGGGCCCCACCTCGACGCCGGTGGTGGCCGAGATGATGTCGTCGACGACGTGGGCCTCGTCGATGACCGTCACGTCGTGCTCGGGCAGGATGGCGCCGTCGCTGGCCAGGTCGAGCCCGTAGAGGTGGAGGTTGACCACCACGACGTCGGCCTGCGCCGCCCGGGCCCGCGCCGCTTCGGTGAAGCATCGGTCGCCCCGGGGGCAGCGCTGGGCGCCGGGGCAGTCCCGGGAGGTGGTGCTGACGGCCGACCAGGCGGCATCGCTCGGTTCGGTGTCGAGATCGGCCCGGTCGCCGGTCTCGGTCGTGGCGGCCCAAGCGGCGAGGGCCGCCAGCTCGGCCGGGTCGGCCCGCTCGGCCAGTCCGTCGAGGGCGAGCTGCGCCGGGGCGCCGGCGTGCTCGGCGCGTGCGGGCATGCCGACGAGCGTGCCCGTCGTCGCGCCGGCGTGGGCGGCGTCAGCGGCGCTCGCCGGGCTCAGCTCGGCGAGGCGCTGCACACAGACGTAGTTGGACCGGCCCTTCAGCACGGCCCAGGTGAACGGGCGCTCGAGCGCGCGGTCGAGGAAGGGCAGGTCCTTGGCGGCCAACTGGTCCTGCAGCGCCCGGGTGGCGGTGGCGACGACGACCCGTCGCCCGGACAGGATGGCCGGCACCAGGTACCCGAGCGTCTTGCCGGTGCCCGTGCCCGCCCGCACCACCAGGTGGCGGCCCGCGGTGATCGATTCCGCGATCGCGCCGGCCATCTCGGCCTGACCCGGGCGGGCCTCGCCGCCACCGGGCAGGGCGCGGACGACGCGCGCGAGCGCAGCGGGCACGTCGTCGGGAGGCACGGCAGGCGACGGTAGCCCGACGCCACCCCCGACCCGGCGGACCCCGGTGTTCCCGGCCACGACGGTGCCGGTGCCGGACTCGCCGACCGCGACGGCGGCAGTGCTCATGTCACGACCAGCGAGTCGTCGTCGGCCGCCGCCAGGCGGCGCACCTCGTCGACCGCCTGCTCGAGCCCGGGCAGGGAGCGGTCGACGGCCCCCTCGGCGGTGAGGAACACGAACACCACGTCGGCGACGGTCTCGCCGGTCGCGTCGGCGACCGCCAGGGCGTACGACGCCCCCTGGGCGCGGTAGCGGGCGACGAGCGGGTCGAGGTCGGCGTCGAGGCCGGCCGGCCCGGTCTTGTAGTCGACGACGACCAGCCCGTCGGGTCGGCGGTAGAGCAGGTCGACGTAGCCCTCGAGCGTGCGGCCGCCCCCCAGCGGCACGCCGACGTAGAGCTCGCGCCAGTGGGGACTGTCCGCGGCCTGCCGCACGGTGGGCGAGGCCAGCGCCGCGTCGACCAGCGCTCGCACCCGCGCCTCGTGGCCGATCACCCCCTCGGCCGCAGCCTGCGCGGCGGCCGCCTCGGCCGCTCCCCGTCCCGTGCGGAGGTCGACCGTCTGCATGACACCGTGGACGGCCCGCCCGATGGCCGAGCCGTAGCGTCCCTTCTGCCACGGGGGGAGGTCGAGGTCGCGGGGCCGCTTGTGCAGACCGTGATCGGCGACGGCGTCGGGAGTGCCCTCGGCGGTCAGGGCGGTGGCGGCGACCGTGCGCGGGCGCCCGCTGGCGGCGAGGGCCGTGTCCCGTTGGCGCCGCCACTCGTCGAAGGGCAGCAGGTCGTCGCCCTCGCCAGCCGGCCCGGCCTCGGCGGCCCCGGCCGTGGCGCCGGGCACGGCACCGGTCGCCTCATCGCTCCGATCCGTCACGGCCCCGGTCGCCGTCTCGCCCTCGGAACCCGCCGCGCCGGTGTCGGGGTGGGCTGGGCCCGGCGTCGGGTCGGCGGCGATGGTCGGAAGGTCCGCCAAGCGGTGGCCCAGGGCCTTGGTCACCAGCTCGGCGCTGGTCAGTCGTGCGTCGTCGTCGGGGGCCGGGCGCTGCTTGCGATGGAGCGAGACGACCAGGTGGTCCTGGGCGCGGGTGCACGCCACGTACAGCAGGCGGATGCGCTCGTCGTGCGACATCTGCTCGTCGATCGGCTTCCAGGCGTCGAACGCCTCGGTGCGCACCGTCTGGCCGATGCGGATGATGCACTCCTGGCCGGGCGGCCACACCACCTCGGCGCCGGCCCGCCGGTTCTGCGGCTGCGTCGAGAGGCCGGCGACGATGGTGACGGGAAACTCGAGGCCCTTGGCCGCATGCACCGTCATGATGCGCACGGCGTCGTCGTCGGTCTCGGGCAGCACCGCCTCGGAGACCCGGCTGCCCTCGGCGGTCTGCTGCCGCACCCACGCCAGGTACTGGCGCAGGGTGCCGTTGGTGGCCTCGGTCCAGGCCCGGGCCTGGTCGAGCACGAAGCGCACCCGGCGCCACAGGTCGCGCGCCCGACCCTCCGCCTCGCCCAGCTCGAGCACCCGCCGCTCCCGCACCACCTGGTCGGCCAGCTCGCTCGGCGAGAGCCAGCGCCGGGCCTGGTGCATGTCGTGCAGGTAGGCGAGGCCCGCAGCGACCTGGTCGCCGGCCGGCACCGACGCTGGAAGCGCCCGCGTGTGGTCGAAGCTGCCCCCGTGGTCGCGGTGGAAGCGGTACAGGTCGTCGTCGCCGCACGCGAACAGCGGCGAGCGCAGCGCGGCGACGGTGGCAAGCTCGTCGCTGGGGTCGTCGATCGCCTGGAGCGTGAGCAGCAGGTCGCGCACGAGCCGGCTGGCGTAGACCAGCGACGCCGACTCGGCCCGGTACGAGATGCCGGCCGCGACGAGGGCGTCCTCGAGGGCGGGAAGCGACGTGCGGGTGGGCACCAGGATGGTGATGTCGCCGGCGCGAGCGGGCCGCCAGTCGCGCACCGGTCCGTGCGGCGCTCGGTCGACCAGCCAGCCCTCGTCGACGATGCGGGCGATGGCGGCGGCCACGTCGGCCGACTCGCGTCGCCGCACCTCGGCGGCGTTGGGCTTGCCGGGATGGGCCTCGGCGCCGAGCACCACCACCGGCGGCCCGTGCGGGGCGTCGGCCCGCACCGCGGTGAACGCCTGGTACGCCGGCTGCGAGGGCAGGTCACCGTGGCGCTGCTCGCGGATGAGCTCGGCGAAGGTGGCGTTGACCAGGTCGATGATCGTCTCGCCCGTGCGGAAGTTGGTGGTGAGCGACAGCGACCGGCCGCGGGCCCCGAACCGCGCGGCGGCTTGGAGGAACAGCGAGATGTCGGCTCGCCGGAAGCGGTAGATCGACTGCTTCGGGTCGCCCACGAAGAACAGGTGGCCGTCGCGGGTCTCGACCTCGCTCCAGTGGGCGGTGCCCGCCGCGGCGCCCTCGGCGCCCTCGTCGTCGCCCCCGCCCGCGATGAGCACCGCGAGCTCGACCTGGATCGGGTCGGTGTCCTGGAACTCGTCGATGAGCAGGTGGCGGTAGCGCCGGTGCAGCGACGCCCGGACCGCCGGACCGTGATCGGGGTCGCGCAGCATCTGGCGGGCGAGCACGAGCAGGTCGTGGAACTCGAGCTCGCCCGCGGCGCGCCGCTCGCCGGCCGCGTCCAGTGTGAAGCGGCGCAGCTCGACCGCCAGCCGCCTCACCGCTTCGTCGGCGACCCGGTTGCGCAGGGCGTCGATGCGGGGGCCGAACGAGTTGTAGCGCTCCTTGAGCGCGGCGACGTCGTAGCCCGGCCAGTTGTCCTTGCGCCCGTTCGCGCTCGGGCGGGGACGCCCGCTGCCGGGGCGCAGCAGCGCCAGCCGTGTGAGCTCGTCGCTGGCGCCGCGGACCCGGCGCGACCACAGCTCGAGCTCGGCGAGCTGGGCCACCAGCCGGTCGTCGTCCTCGCAGCAGTGGTGGCGCTCGGCGGTCGCCGCGTCGACGTCGTCGAGCAGGGCCGTCAGCTCGTCGTGCCACGGGCCGACCTCGGCGGCCTCGGCGGGGGCGTGGTCGTGGACGAGGTCCCAGTTCTGGTTGAACGCCAGGGCGATGAGGCGCAGGTGAGCCGTCCGCACACCAGCGGCGGTGGCGAGGAGCAGCGGCCCCTCGACGGCCGGGTCGGCCAAGAGCTGGTCGAGGAACAGCGCCCAGCGATCGTCGAAGGCCACCGCCGAGGCCACGTCGTCGAGCACCTCGATGCGCGGCGGCAGGCCCGCCTCGATGGGGTGCTCGGTGAGCAGTCGCCGCGCGTAGCTGTGCAGCGTGCCGATGGCGGCGCTGTCGAGGTCGCCCAATGCCGCCGTGCAGCGCTGCACCGCCGCGTCGTCGGGACGGCGCGCAGCCCGCTCGCGCTCGGCGTCGAGCCGGCGCCGCACCCGGTCGCGCAGCTCGGCCGCCGCCTTCTCGGTGAAGGTGATGGCCGCCAGCGCGTCGAGGCCCGCGGTGCCGGTGGTGACGAGGCTGACGATGCGCTCGACCAGCGCCCGCGTCTTGCCCGAGCCCGCGCCGGCCTGCACGAAGAGCGTCTCGTCGAGCCGGTGGTGGATGCGGTCGCGGGCGGCCTGGTCGGGTGGCTGCCAGGCCGCGTCAGCGGGCGGCACCTCGCCCGGCGCCGAAGGGAACAGCTCGGTCGTCATGACGCGGCCACCTCGGCGACCTCGCGGGGCTCGACCAGCTCGGCGTAGGCGACGACCCCGGGGTCGTCGCGCATCGCCTGCCAGCCCCGGCGCAGCTCGGCGACGCCCATGCCGTCGGGGTCGCAGTAGGGGCAGGGGATGTAGGGCGGGAACGACTCGATCGGGTGGGCGGGGAAGGCGCCCCGCTCGATCCCGGCGACGATGGTGCCGAGCGTGGTGGTGACCTGGGCGAGCACCTTGTCGTCGACCGAGTAGCCGAGGCGGCTGAAGCCGCCCCGATCGGACACGAACCAGTACTCGGAGGTGACGGGGGCGTCGGGCCGGCCGGCGAAGGCCCGCGCCGCCTGGGCGTACACCACCAGTTGCAGCCGCGTGCCGCCGTCGTCGGGGTTCTCGGCGCTCAGCCGGCGGTAGTCGTCAGCCCGGCCCGTCTTGTAGTCGAGCACCACCAGCCCGCCGTCGTCGGTGACGTCGATGCGGTCGGCGGAGCCGCGGAACCGCAGCACCCGCCCGTCGTCGAGCGTGATCTCCACGGGCGGCGCGCCGTCGCCGAACCCGAAGGTGTGCTCGGCCGCGAGCGGCCGGCTGCGGGCCGCCCGCCGCTTGGCGTCGTCGTCGAACAGGAACCGGTCGGCGAGCGCCACGATCTGGGCCCGGTCGCGGCGCCAGAACACCGGCCGGCCGGTCAGCCCCCGCCCCTCGTAGTCGTCGCAGAGCTGCTGCGCTATGCGGCGGATCAGGGCGTGATCGTCGGCCGACCACAGCTGGTCGGGGCCAGGTTGACGCTCGGGTGGCCGGGCCACCACCTCCGTGATGAACTGCTCGAGCACCTCGTGCACCAGGCTGCCCCGGACCAGCGCCGACATCTCGAGTTGCTGGGCCGGGTCCTCGACCGGGGCCACCTCGAGCAGCCGCTCGGCGAAGTAGGCGAAGGGGCACTTGGCCCAGCCCTCGAGCCGGGTGGACGACACGACCGAGTCGTGCGGAGACGGCACGCCCACACCGGCGAGGTTGCCGTCGAAGCGGGTGAAGACCGGGCTCCGCCGGGCCCGGATGACCGCCGCGCCCTGCTCGGTGCGGTCATCGGGCGCACCACGGGCGCCCGCACGCAGCCGGTACTCCTGGCCCGTGGCGGGAAAGGGCCGGTGGCGCACGGCGTGGGCGAACGAGGGGACGTCCTCGAGCCACGGCGCCCGGAAGCCGACGATGGCATCGGTGGGGACCCGCTCGCCCGCGAGCTGGCTGGCCACCTCGGCCAGCCAGCGCGAGGGCACACGGGCGCTGCTGGCCCGCAGGTCGCCCCGCGGCAGGCACAGCACCTGCCGGCGGGCGGCGGCCAGCGCGGCCAGCACCCGGCGGTGGTCGCGGCCCACGCGCTGGCGGCGCAGGTCGAGCTGGCCGAGGGCACGGCCGCGATCCGCGTCGGTGAGCAGCGCGTCGTCGTGCACCGGGGCGGGCAACGTGCCCTCGGCCATGCCGACGACGATGACCAGGTCGAGGTCGAGCCCGACCGCGAACGACAGCGGGCCCACCAGCACGCCCTCGCCGAAGCGGCCCACGCGGCCGAGGTCGGCGTCGAGCTCGACCTCGAGCGTGCGGCGGAACACCGCGAGCGGAGCGGGGCCGTCGACGGCGTCGAGGGTGGCCAGCCGGTCGAGCGCGGCGTCGACCTTGTCGGCCGCCCGCACCTCGTCGGCCGGCCAGGCGCGGCGCGCGACGTCGCCGCCCGCGACCAGGGTGACGAGGGCGCGCAGCCACGCCACCCGCTCGGCCCACGGCGCCGGCCGGGCCTGGGCCGCGGCCACCCCGTCGACCAGCGCGAGCACGAGCTCGCGCAGGCGCCGCGCCCGCTCGGCCTGGAGGCGGGGGAAGCGGGCGGCGGCCAGGTCGCGGTCGTCGGCGCTGTCGCCGAGCTTGGCGGCCTGCACCTCGGACTGGTGGGCGGCCCGGTCGAGCAGGTTGTCCCAGTCGGAGCGGCCCGCCACCACCCCCGCCTGGCGGGTGATGCGCTCCCACGCGGCGGTGGGCGCGTCGGCCGAGCCCTCGGCGGCGCGGGCCAGCAGCCCCATGACGTCGGCTCGCCGGAAGTCGTGGTCGGCCAGGGCCAGCACGTCGAGCAGGGTGCGCCCGAGGGCGCTGGCCGCCAGCGGACGCACCGCGGCGCCGTTGCGCGCGATGCCGGCCGCGGCCAGGTGCTCGTGCACGAGACGCCCGTAGGGGACGGCCGAGCCGAACAGGATGGCGATGCGGTCGAGGGGGGCGCCGTCGCGGGCCGCGTCGACGACGGCCCGCACCGCGGCCCGCACCTCGTCGTCGGCGTCGGAGGCTGTGACGATGCGGGTCGACTCGACCGACACGGGCAGCGGTGGTGGCGGAGGCAGGGGAGTGGGGGTCGCGGCCGGCGCCGCCCCCGCTTCCGCGGTCGCCAGGCCAGGCGGCGGCTCGACGCCCAGCCGCGCCAGCGAGCGGGCCACGCCCGCGTCGGCCCCCCACCGCCCGGTCACGCCCACGATCACCGTGGCCGGCACCCGCCGGGCCAGCGCCGCCAGCAGCCCGGCCTGGCGCTGGAGCAGGTCCTGCGGCAGGTGGACGACCACGTGACCCAGCTCGGCGGCCAGGCCGCCGGCCCCCGCGCCCGCCCCCGCCTGGGTGCCCGCGTCGACCTGGGCGATGGCCGAGGCGGTGAGGTCGGCCTCGTCGTACCAGTCGGGCGCCAGCAGCTCGCGTGCCCGACGGCAGATGCGGACCACGTCGCGCGGCCGCCGGCCGCCGGCGGCCAGCGCCGCCCACCCGTCCTCGGACACGTCGGACAGCTCGGTGTACGCGGCCACCAGCGCCTGCTCGGTCGCCGGGTGGGCCGCGACCGGGGCGAAGATGCCGGGCCGCTCGTCGAGCGCCCGCCGCAGTGCGGCCGCCACGACCGGCGTCGACACCGGCCGCCGCCCGGCGGCCGCGAGCGCCGCCGACCCCAGCAGCTCGGCGAGCCGGTAGGCGGTGACGAAGCCGACCGCGGCGACCCCGACCTGTCCCGGCGTGACCGGGCCCAGCGCGCCGGCGGCCAGCAGGCGACGGGCGGTGACGCCGACGTGGTTGCTGGCCACCACCACCGTGACCGGCGCCAGCGGGTCGCCGCCCTTGGCGGCCGCGACCGCGTCGCGCAGTGCGGCGAGCGCCGGGCGTCCGTAGGCGGTGGTCGCGACCTGGAAGGGCACGACTGCCAGGGTAGGCACGGGGTGAGACACTTTCGGGCGACCACGGGAACCCCCGGTGGGGCCCGTGCATCAGATGGGGTGATGGCCGGTGTCTCGGCGGAGGTGTGGTCGGTGGGGCCCCCCGGCGAGGGGTCGTCACGGCGGTGCGGACACGCGAGCGGGAGTTCTCCGACACGGTGGCGCTGTGGCACCGCGACCTCGCCCGCCACGCCTACGTGCTGTGCGGCGACGGGCCGACGGCCGAGGACATGGTGGCCGAGGCCGTCGCCAAGGTCTGGCCCCGGTGGCGGAAGGGCCAGGTCGACGACCTGGTGCCCTACATCCGCCGGACGATCGTGCACGAGGTCTACGGCCGCAGCCGGCGGCTGCGGGTCGTGCGGCGCGAGGCCGATCGCCCGCCGCCCCCGCCCGTCGACGGCCAGTTCGAGTCCCGGGTGGCCGATCGCGCCGCGCTGTGGGAGGCGCTGGCCACGCTCCCGTACGATCAGCGGGTCGTGGTGGTGCTCCGCGTGGTGGAGGACCTGTCCGAGCAGCAGGTGGCCGACATGGTCGGCATCCCGGTCGGCACGGTGAAGTCCCGGCTGTCGCGCGGCCTGGCGACGCTGCGCACCGCGGTGGGGTCGATCGATGGTTGACATCGAGACCCGCCTGCGCGAGGCCGTCGCCGACCGGTCGGACGCCTTCGTCCCCGCGCCCGACCTTCCCGAGCGCGCCCTCCGCCGCGCCCGCCAGCGCGAGCGCAGCCGCCGCCTGGCCCTCGTCGGCGCGGTGGCGTCGCTGGTGGTCGTGGTCGCCGTTGCTGCCAGCCTGGCGCTGCGCCCGGTCGACGACGGTGGCGACCAGTTCGAGCTGCAGCCGCCGGGCACGACGGCGCCCCCAAGGACACGGGCACGGCGCCGCGGCCGTCGACCCGGTCGACGGGGACGACGGCGTCGACAGCCGTGCCCGCCCCGGACGACGGCGCGCCGCCGACCGGGACGATCGGCCCCGACACCCCCCTGACGATGACCGGCATCGGCCCCATCCAGGTGGCGATGACCCTGCGCGACGTGGAGGAGGCGCTCGGCGTCCAGGGCGTCGTGGAGGAGTACGGCACGCAGGGCTTCGACTGCTGGCGCGCCACCTTCCCTGGCATCGACCGCCTGGGCGTCGAGCTCGGGCCGCTCAGCGAGGACGAGACCGACCCGAAGAACTTCACCGTGAGCTTCGTCAGCGGGCGCCCGACGCCGGAGGGCATCGACGTCGGCAGCCCTGTCGGTGACGTGAGCCGGTTCTACGGCGAGCCCGACCAGACCTTCGGCGTCTCGAGCGGCGGCGAGCTCCTGCTCTACGAGTCCCCGGACAGATTGAGCGGCTACGCCTTCCTCCACGACGGGTCGACGGTCACCGAGGTACGGGGCGGCTCCAGCGGCCTCATCTTCGGGTCGGACGAGATCTGCTGATCGCGGTGGCCCGCGCCCGCCTCCGTCTCGGACACGGCGCCGCCGCGGGTGACCTCGAGCGGGACCTCACCCTCGATCCGCGGCACCTCGATGCCGACCGTCACGGTGCCGTGGCGCTGCTCGTGGCGCACGACGTTGAAGGCCGCGGCGTAGACCACCAGCCGCGCCGCGATCGCCAGCCACGCGAGGAGGGCGAACACCACGCCGAGCGACCCGTAGAGCGCCGACCACGAGCTGGCCGCCCGGGGGAGGTAGATGCCGCTGGCCAGCTGGAGCACGCCCAGCCCAAGGCCGCCGGCGATCGCCCCGGGTAGGTGGTCGGTCCACGGGACGGTGACGTTGGTGAGGACCCGGAACATCCAGACGAACAGCACCACGTGCACGGCCAGGCCCAGCAGCACGGTCGGCACGGCGGCGGGCCCCGACAGCGTCGCCGCCGTCGGGCCCAGCGCCAGCGAGCCGAGGTACAGCGTCCCCGCGCCGGCCAGCCAGGCCAGCGACACGAGCCTCGCCCGCCAGCCGGGGCGGCCCTTCACCTGCCAGATGGCGTCGAAGGCCTGGGCCAGGGTGCCGAGCACGCCGAGGCCCGCCCACACCAGCCCGGCGAACCCCAGGACCGATGCGGTCCTGCGGCTCGACTCGGCGTTGCCGATGGCCTCGAGCACCAGGTCGGCGGCGCTCCCCGTGAGCCCGAGCCGATCGACCGCCCGGGCGGCGAAGTCGGTGTCGTTCGCGGACAGGAAGCCCACGACGGCCACGCCGACCAGCAGCAGCGGGAAGAGCGACAGGAAGCTGGCCAGGGTGATCGACGACGCCAGCGGCCCACCGCCCACGTCGCCCACCCGCCGGTGCACGGCCAGCGGCGTGCGCAGCCAGCCCAGCCGGTCGGTGATCCGGTCGATCACGGACCGCTCCTCGTCGCGGCGGCTGTCGGGGGCTGGCGGCACACCTACCCAGTACCCGGTACCGGGTAGTTTGCCCAGGTGATCCCCGACGGCATCGACCCCGAGCGCATCCCCGCCCACATCGCCTGCGTCATGGACGGCAACGGGCGGTGGGCCGAGCGCCGGGGCCTGCCCCGCACCGACGGGCACGCGGCGGGCGAGGCGGCGTTGCTCGACACCGTCGAGGGCGCGCTCGACCTGGGCATCGACTGGCTGACCGTCTACGCCTTCTCGACCGAGAACTGGCGGCGCCCGGCCGACGAGGTGCGCTACCTGATGGGATTCAACGAGTCGCTGCTCATCCGCCGGCGTGACGAACTGCACGAGAAGGGCGTGCGGGTGCGGTCGATCGGGCGGCGCGACTGGCGGGTGCCGCGCCGGGTGCTCCGCCGCATCGACGAGGCGGTCGAGCTGACCCGCCACAACCGGCGCATGACCCTGACGATGGCGTTCAACTACGGCGGCCGGGCCGAGATCATCGACGCGGTCCGGGCGATGGTCGCCGAGGGCACGCCCCCCGACAGGATCACCGAGAAGCGCCTGCGCCAGCACCTCTACGACCCCGAGATGCCCGATCCCGACCTGGTCGTGCGCACGTCGGGCGAGTACCGCATCTCGAACTTCCTGCTCTGGGAGCTGGCCTACAGCGAGCTGGTGTTCACCGAGACGCTGTGGCCCGACTTCCGCCGCGAGCACCTCTTCGACGCGGTGCGCGAGTTCCAGGGCCGCGACCGCCGCTTCGGCGGCGTGCAGGCGCGCGGGACGGGATGAGGGCCGCATGCCGCTGTACCGCGACCGTGGAGTGGTGCTGCGCACGTACAAGCTGGGCGAGGCCGACCGCATCGTCGTGTTCCTGACGCGGGGGCACGGCAAGGTGCGGGCGGTTGCCAAGGGGGTCCGCAAGACCAAGAGCCGCTTCGGCGGGCGCCTGGAGCCGGCCAGCCATGTCGACCTGCTGCTCTACGAAGGGCGCGGTGAGCTCGACATCGTCTCGCAGGCCGAGACGGTCGACCATTTCCGCAGGCTGCGCGACGACCTCGACCGCCTGGGCCGGGCGGTGTCGATGCTCGAGGCGGCCGACCAGCTCGCCCTCGAGCGGGAGCCGAACCCGCAGCTGTACGACCTGCTGGCCGGCGCGCTGGGCACGCTGGCGCAGCGGGACGCCCCGCTGGTGGTGCCGGGCTTCCTGCTCAAGGCGCTGGCGCTGGAGGGCGTCCGGCCGCAGGTGGAGTCGTGCGTGGCCTGCGGCAGCGAGGGGCCCCTGGTGGCGTGGGCCCTGGAGGAGGGGGGCCTGCGCTGTGCCGCGCACCGCCAGGGCCCGGCGCTGAGCCCCGATGCGGTCGAGGTGCTGCAGGACATGCTCGGTGGGCGCCTGGGCAGCGCGCTGAACGAGACGCGTCCCACGGTGGTGTCGGAGGTCGACCATCTGGTCGTGCGGGCCTTCGAGCAGCACATCGAGCGCCGCCTGCGCTCGGTCACCACGCTGCATCGCGCCTGAGGGGTGCCCGGCGGGGCGCCGGTGGGCGCCGCGACGCCGGGCGCCCGCTGTCAGAGCGGCTTCCACTCCTGGGCGGACTCGTCCCAGCCGAGCCACTTGCCCCGGTTGGGCTCCCACACGATGTACGTGCCCCGGGCGGCGTCCCACTGGGGGTTGTAGCTGCTCGGAGCCGCCTGTGGCGTGGACGTCGCGGCCGTGTCGGTGTCGGACGGTCCGGCCGCTGCCGACGTGACACCGCCGGGCTCCGGCGTCGAGGGGGCCGGGCCGGTCTCGGCGGACGTGGCCTCCGCCGCCGCGCCGGCATCCGCGGACGGGGTGGTGTCGGGACCAGGCGTGGCGTCGGCGGGCGGGGTGGTGCTGGAGGCGGTGGTGCCGGCGGTCCACGCGGTGCCCGCGCCGGTCGTCACCCCGGTGCCCGGGGTCGTGTCGGCGCGCGCCGCGCCAGCGCCCGGCTCGGTCGCCTCGTCGGTGCCGCCGCCGTCGTCCTCGCGCGCGGCACCCCACCCGGCCGCGCCGCTGCCGGGCACGGTCGTGTCCCGGCCGGAGGCAGGCGCGGCAGCGGACCGCTCGTCGGTGGTCGACGGCGCGGGCGAGGGGCCGCCCGGCCGGCTGGTCGGCGGCGGCACGCCCGGTCCCCCCGACGTGCCGGGCGCGGGCGTGACGCCGGGTGGCGCCCACCCGCTGGGCGGAGCGGCGCGGTCGGATGGGCCGGCGCCGGGCGGGCCACCCGGGCCTCCGGGAACGCCCGAGGGCGCAGCACCGGGCACCGGGAATCCACCGGACGGCTGGTCCCAGCTGCCGCTGGGCGGGCCGCCCGGGGCCCCGGCGGGAGGCGCGCCCCAGGGCTGCGGCTGGCCGGGCGCGCCTGGCGGGCCAGGGGGCGGTGCACCCCACTGCTGGACGGGCGCGCCGTACCCCGCGCCGGGGTAGCCCTGGGTGGCGGCGGTGGCCAGGCCGGCCACGATCACGGGCCCGCTGTGGTCCTTGCCCACCACGAAGGTCTTCGCCGCCATGTCGCCGACCCGCCGGTGGCCGTTGCTGGTGAGGCCGGTGACGAAGCCCACGAGGGGGATGATGCAGGGGATGCCGTCGACGACCCACAGCAGGGTGCGCACCAGCGACTTTCCGAAGCCCGGCGGGTTCCCGAACTCGTCCACCGCCCTGACCCCGAACAGCGCCTTCCCGGGGCTACGCCCCGTGGCACCCTGGACCGCCGCGTAGGCGAGCGGTGCGATGATCCACGCCACCACGAACGCGATGCCCGCCTCGCCACCCTCGACGAAGTAGAGCCGGTCGCCGATCTCGGTGCAGGCCGACAGGTCGTTGACCCGCTCGATGTCGTCGCATTCGACGCTGGGGAAGTCGTTGGTGTCGACGTACTCGGCGAAGGGGCTGAGCGGGGTGGGCCCGAGGAACGCCCCGAGCAGCAGCCAGAGGAGGAAGTCGATGATCCAGGCGCCGATTCGGCGACCCATCACGGCGGTGGGGTCGGACGGCGCGCCTGCGTAGGCGGGCGGCATCGCCGGGTACTGGTAGGCGCTCACGCCGCTCGTTCTAGCACCGTGGCCAGGGGCGGTCGTGCACGATGGCGGGGCCGAACGCGTTCGGGGCCGCCCACCACGGTCCGTACACTGGGCCGCCATGTCCGAGGCCCCTAGCACCGCTGCTCCCGATCCCGCGCTGTTCGACAAGGTCGTCAACCTGTGCAAGCGACGGGGTTTCGTGTTCCCCTCGGCCGAGATCTACGGGGGCTTCCGCTCGACCTACGACTACGGCCCGGTGGGCGTGCTGCTGCTGCGCAACGTCAAGGACGCCTGGTGGCGGTCGATGGTGCAGCTCCGCCACGACGTGGTCGGCCTCGACGCCGCGATCCTGTCGCCCCCCGCCATCTGGGAGGCGTCGGGCCACCTCAAGAACTTCACCGACCCGCTGGTCGACTGCCGCCAGTGCCGCGAGCGCTTCCGCCTCGACCACCTCGACGATCCCGACGTGTGCCCCAACTGCAAGGCCGAACACAGCTTCACCGAGGCCCGCCACTTCAACCTCATGTTCAAGACGTACGCCGGCCCGGTCGAGGGCGCGGGCGCCGAGGTCTACCTGCGCCCCGAGACTGCGCAGGGCATGTTCGTCAACTTCCGCAACGTGCTCGAGACCTCGCGCAGGCGCCCGCCGTTCGGCATCGCCCAGGTGGGCAAGTCGTTCCGCAACGAGATCACCACCGGCAACTTCGTCTTCCGCACCCGCGAGTTCGAGCAGATGGAGATGGAGTTCTTCGTGCCTCCGGCCGACAGCGCCAAGTGGTACGAGTACTGGTGCGCCGAGCGCCTGAGCTGGTACGTCGACCACGGCATCCCCACCGGCGAGCTGCGGCTCCGGGCGCACGACGAGGACGAGCTGTCGCACTACTCGTCGGCCACGAGCGACGTCGAGTTCCTGTTCCCGTGGGGCTGGGACGAGCTCGAGGGCATCGCCAACCGGGGCGACTTCGACCTCACCCAGCACGCCGACCACTCGGGCGAGAAGCTCGACTACTTCGACCAGGCGACAGGCGAGCGCTACATCCCACATGTGGTCGAGCCGGCCGCGGGCGCCACCCGCACGGCCATGGCGTTCCTGCTGGCGGCCTACGACGAGGAGGAGGTGGCCCGCGAGGGCCAGGGCAAGGGCGAGGTGCGCACGGTCCTCCGCCTGCACCCCCGCATCGCCCCCTACAAGGTGGCGGTACTGCCCCTGTCGAAGAAGCCCGAGCTGCAGGGGCCGGCCCTCGAGGTGCTGGGCCTGCTCCAGCCCCACGTCATGTGCGACTACGACGAGACCCAGGCCATCGGCCGCCGTTACCGCCGGCAGGACGAGCTGGGCACGCCGTTCTGCGTGACGGTCGACTTCGACACGCTCGACGACCGGGCGGTGACGGTGCGCGACCGCGACTCGATGGCGCAGGACCGGGTTCCCATCGAGGGCCTGGTCGAACACCTGCGCCCCCGCCTCGGGCTCTGACCCGAGGCGCGCGGGCCTGCCGTCGGCCAGACCGGATGATGCGTGACCGTGGCGTATTCGTGACCTCTAGCCCTACCTGGCACCGGTGGAGTGGCTCACAGTGAGGGTCGAGCGAAAGGCGAGGTGCGCCGATGGCCGACACGACCTCCTCCACCACGGCCGCCACGTCGCCACCCGTTCCCCTGCCGCCGCCTCCGCCACCTCCCCCTCTGCAGGCTCCGAGCCAGGGGGAGCGCGGGCGCCGTTCGGTCCTCACGTACGCAGCGGTCGGCGTCACGTCGCTGCTGATCGGGGTCGGCGTCGGCGCCGCGGTGGGGAGGACGGAGACCCGCACGGTCGCCGGCGATGTGCCCCAGGAGGATCTCGACGAGCTCGAGGCGAGGGCGGACGAGTTGGACGCACGCGAGGCCGAGCTCGACGAGCGGGAAGCAGCGCTCGACGCGCCGGATGCCAGCGCCGCCGAGCCCGATGCGACGACCGACGAGACCGCGCCAGCCGCAGAACCTGATGAGCTCTACACCGCGGGACACTACGAGTTCACCGACGTACAGGTGAACGAAGACTTCACCGGCGACTTCGTGATGCGCACGAGGGTGACCAACACGGGAAGCGCCGTGGAGACCGTCAGCTGGACCGCGACGCTGTTCAGCGGCGGCACGGTCGTCGCCACCCTCAACGGCTTCGCTGACGGCTTCGATGCCGGGGAGACGGTCACCGTCGAGTTCTTCGGATTCGATGAGTACGCCGGCTGGGACACCATCGAGTTCCAGGTCGACTTCGAAGTCTGAGCCGCAGGGCCGCTCGGCGCGGGCCCATGCCGGCGGCCGAACCGGGAGGCCGTCACCGCCTCGGCCGAGTCGGGCTTCGGCGGGAGGGACCGCCGTCAGCGCCGCGACTCCTCCCTCAGCAGCAGGGCGTGACGACGCAGGATGTCGCTGGCTGCGGTGAGCAGCCCGGCGAGTCTGGCCAGGTCGTCGTCGCTGTAGTCCTGTTGCAGGGTCAGCATGTCGGCGATCATCCCGGCGAACAGCGGCGTGACCTCGACCATCTTCGCCTCCTCCAGGCGCACGATCACGCGGCGCCGGTCGGCCGGGTCGCGCTCGCGCCGGACGAAGCCGTCGGCCTCGAGCCGGTCGATGACCCCGGTGACCGCTCCGGTCGACAGCCCGGTCAGCTCGGCGAGGCGCCCGGCGGTGAGGGCGTCCGGCAGCGCCTCGTTGAGCAGGTTGATGCACTCCCAGTCGGTGGCGTGCAGGCCGAGGCGCTCGGCGCAGGCGTGGCTGAGCATGGCCGACGAGTTGCCGAGGGCGCGGCCGGCGTGCAGCAGGGCCAAGCGCAGCTGGTCGCGGGAGGGTCGCGGGTTGGGGGCGGTCATCCGACCTCGATGGGTGTGACACGTGACACTGCATTAGTACTTGTAGCTAAGAGTCTCTGTTCCTAAGGTAATTCCCGCCCTTCCGCCGCGACAACCACCGGGCCTGTTCCTATCGTTTCGCGTCATCGGAGGTGTTCCCCCATGCTCCAGCGTCTCGGCCGGACGTGTTACCGGCGCCGCTGGTCGGTCCTCGGTGCGTGGATCGTCGTGCTCGCCGGCCTGTTCGCGCTCAACTCCACCTTCGGAGGTGAGTTCCTCGACGACTTCGACCTGCCGGGCTCCGAGAGCCAGCAGGCCTACGACATGCTCGCCGAGCACGGCTTCGAGTCGCGCACCGGTTTCTCGGGCCAGGTCGTGTTCGAGGCCGACGACGTGCGCGACCCCCAGGTCCAGCAGGGGATGGAGGACCTGCTCGACGAGGTCGAGGCCATCGTCGCCCCGGCCGAGGTGATCAGCCCGTACGGGCCCGAGGGTGCCCGCTTCATCAGCGACGACGGCACGGTGGCGTACGCCGAGGTGAACCTCGACGACCGCGACAGCGACCAGTACCTCGCGATCTCCGAGGACGTCCGCGCCCTCGTCGCCCGCACCGAGGTGCCCGGCACCACGATCGAGCTGGGCGGCGACGCGTTCCTGGCCGAGGTCGAGTTCTCGAGCGAGATGCTGGGCTTCATCGCCGCCCTGATCATCCTGCTGGTGGCGTTCGGCTCGCTGCTGGCGGCCGGCCTTCCCCTGCTCACGGCCGTGTTCGGCATCGTCACCGGCATCGCGCTGGTGGGGCTGACGGTCAACGTCATCGGCATGCCCAGCTTCTCGAACCAGGCCGTGGCCATGATCGGCATCGGCGTGGGCATCGACTACGCGCTGTTCATCGTCACCCGCTACCGCGAGTCGCTCCACGCGGGCATGGGGCCGGAAGACGCGACGGTGCGGTCGATCGACACGGCCGGGCGGGCCGTCCTGTTCGCCGGCACCACCGTGATCATCGCCGTCATGGGCATGTTCGTCGTGGGCCTGGACATGATCCGGGGCCTCGCCGTCGGCATCTCCATCGGCGTGCTCATGACGATGCTCGCCTCGCTGACGCTGCTGCCGGCCGTGCTCGGCTTCGTCGGCACCAACATCGACCGCCTCGGCCTGCCGCACCGGCGGCGCGAGGAGGGTGCCGACCACCGCTCGGTCTGGTACCGGTGGAGCCGGGTCATCCAGCACCGCCCCTGGCCGGCGCTCATGGTGGGCGCCGCCCTGCTGCTCGTGCTGGCGGTGCCCGTGCTGGGCATCCGCCTCGGCTTCGGCGACCAGGGCAACCTGCCCAGCTCCGACACGAACCGGCGCGCCTACGACCTGATCGCCGAGGGCTTCGGCCCGGGCGCCAACGGCCCGCTGCTGCTGGTGGCCGAGGCGCAGGACGGTGAGATCGACCTCGACATGCTGGCCGGGCTGTCGGCCTCTGCGGCCGAGACGCCCGGCGTGGCCGAGGCCGCACCGCCCATCCCCAACGAGGACGGCGACGCCGCCATCGTCCCCATCGTCCCCGAGGGCTCGCCCCAGGACGAGGACACCGAGACGCTGGTCCACACCCTGCGCGACGACGTGATCCCCGCCGCGGTGGGCGACTCGCCCACCACCGTGGCGCTCGGCGGGGCCACGGCCTCGGTCGTCGACTTCTCGGAGTACACCGCCGACCGGCTGCCCTGGTTCATCGCCGCGGTGCTGGTCATGTCGTTCCTGCTGCTCATGGTTGTGTTCCGCAGCCTGCTGGTGCCGCTGAAGGCAGTGATCATGAACCTGCTGTCGGTGGGTGCCGCCTACGGCGTGATGGTGGCGGTGTTCCAGTGGGGCTGGGGTCTGGGGCTGTTCGGCGTCGGCAAGGAGGGCCCCATCGACGCGTGGGTGCCGATGATGCTCTTCGCCGTGATCTTCGGCCTGTCGATGGACTACGAGGTGTTCCTGCTCTCCCGCATCCGCGAGGAGTACGACCGCAGCGGCGACAACGCCACGGCCGTGGCCAACGGCCTGGCCGCCACCGCCCGGGTCATCACCGCGGCGGCCGCGATCATGTTCTGCGTCTTCGGGGCGTTCGTGCTGGGCTCGGACCGGTCGCTCAAGGTGTTCGGCCTGGGCCTGGCCATCGCGGTGCTGCTCGACGCCACCGTGGTGCGGCTGGTGCTGGTGCCGGCCACGATGGAGCTGCTCGGCGACCGCAACTGGTGGCTGCCCGGCTGGCTCGACCGGCTGCTCCCGGTCGTGCACGTCGAGCCGGTCGAGGACGACCGTGCCGGCGGTGTCGGCCCGTCCGGCGACGGGCGGGAGCCCCCCGGCGTCGGCCGACCCGAGCCCGAGCACGTGGGCTGACGCCGCCTGCCGTGAGGCCACCGCCCTGGCGGACGCCCCCTCGGCGTGTGGGCGTCCGCCACGGTGGCGCCGGCCGTTGTGGGGGCGAACGGTGGACCGGCGAGGATCCCTCGACATTCGCCTGCGAGTCCGGTCGCTGGGGCGGCCGTTTCTGTGGGGAGAAGGCGAGTGCGCGAGCCGCGGGTTCAGGTCTCGTCCCCCGGACGCCAGGAGCGGTCGCGCTTGCGGGCCGAGGCGCGGCTCTTGTCGTCGAGGCGGCGCTGGCGGGCGCGGCGTGACGGCCGGGTCGGGCGGCGCGGCGCGACGGGCACCGCGGCGGCGTCGATCAGCTCGACGAGGCGGTCGCGGGCGATGCTGCGGTTGCGCCACTGCGAGCGCGAGTCGTCGGCCTTGACTCGCACCAACTCGCCGAGCATCGATCGCACGCGGTCGGCGCCCGGGCCGTGGAGGGCGTTGAGGTCGGCCACCAGCTCGACGGCCGAGGCCGTCACGTTGCGGTGCTGCCCGCCCGGCCCCGAGCCGCGCGCGAACCGCTCGTCGATGGCCGCGGCGGGCAGCGTCAGGCCGCGAGCGGTCGTGAGGTCGCCGTCGGACGCGGGCATCGCCCCAGCCTGCCGCCACGGTCGCGCCGGCACCACCCGGTTCGCCCGGCGGGGCTGGGCGCCGCCGGGCGTTCGGCCCCTCGATGCCGGTCGCCGGGACGGCCGTTGCGGCGAGGAGGACGCGGGAGGGACGCTCAGGGCTGGAGCATGCGGCCCAGGCGGCGGCCCGCCACGCTCAGACCGAACCCGCCCATGGCCGCCAGATAGGCGACGTGCAGCAGCAGCACCGGCGACAGGTCGCCCAGCACGAGTGCCCGCTGCAGTGCGACGCCCTGGTAGAGCGGGCTGACGCGCACGAGCCACGCCACGGCGTCGGGGTACTGGTCGATGGGGAAGAACGTGGCCGAGAACAGGAACAGCGGCACGAGGGCGATCTGGATGTAGTCGAAGTCGAACCACGACCGCATGTAGGTGGTGAGACCGAGCCCGGCCCCGCCGAACCCGAACCCGACCAGCGCCGCGCCCGGCACGGCCAGCAGGCCCCACGCCGACGGCATCAGGCCGAGCGCCGCCATGGTGACCAGGAACACGATCGCGTTGACGACGCCGTGCCCGAGCGCCCAGGTCAGCTCGCCCCGCACGACGTCGGGTACCCCCAGGGGCGTGGCCAGCATGCCGTCGTAGGTGTGGGCGTACTTGGTCTTGAAGAAGAAGCCGATGGTGGTGTCGAAGACGCACCCGTTCATGGCAGCCACGGCCATCATCGCCGGCGCGACGAACTGCTCGTAGTCGACCATCTGCCCGCTCGGCGCCCGCACCTGGCCGACCAGCTCGCCCACCCCGATGCCGATGGACAGCAGGTAGAGGATGGGCTCGGCGAAGCCGCTGACGAACGCCGGCCACTGCCGCATGTACGAGCGCCCGTTGCGCTCGACCACCCGGAGGGCCCGGCGGGTCCCGACGAGGGCGAGGGTGGCCGTCATGCCCTCACGCCGCCAGCTTCGAGGCGAAGACGCGGGTGCCGACCCACGCACCCGCCACGACGTAGCCCGCCAGCACGGCGCCGTGGACGACGCCGTCGACCAGGCCCAGCGTGCCCGTGGTGGCCCCCCGGCACAGCTCGACGGCGTGCCACAGCGGCAGGAGCCTGGCCAGTGGCTCGACCGCGTCCGGGAGCTGCTCGACGGGGAAGAACGTTCCCGAGAACAGGAACATGGGCATGACCACCACCCGGAAGATGGTGGTGAAGATGAGGTCGGAGTCCTGCGCAGCCGAGAAGGCGCACACGGGGGCGGCGAAGGCCAGGCCGCCCATCACCGCTGCCGGCACGGCGAGCACGCCCCACGCCGAGGGAATCGCGCCGAGCAGGGCCGCGACCAGCACGAACAGGGTGGCGTTGAGGGCGAGCCGGGCGCCGATCCACCCCACGTAGCCCAGGTACACCTGCGCGGGCGACACCGGCGTGGCCGCGGCGGCGTGGAAGGTGCGCGTCCACTTGAGGCCCCCCATGACGGGCCACAGCGAGCTGCCCGTCGCCGCCTGCAGGCCCGTGGCGCACAGGATGCCTGGCGTGACGAACACCAGGTAGCTGACGCCCTCGACCGTGCCCCGGTTCTGGTCGACCAGGTCGCCCAGGCCGCCGCCGATGGCCCCCACGAACAGCAGCGGCATGAGCACGCCCGTGAGCACGGACGTGTGCCAGAAGCGGCGCCAGACCCGGGCCTCGCGCTCGGTCACCCGCAGCACGCCCCGGCCGGGCGCGACGAGATCACTCATCGAGCGAACGCCCGGTGAGCAGCAGGAACACGTCCTCGAGCGAGCCCCGGCGCACCAGCACCGAATCGGGGTGGATGCCCCGCCGGCTGACGTGCGCCACTGTGTCGTCGCCGTGCGCGGTGTAGATGAGCACGCGGTCGGCCACGGGCTCGACCCGCTCGCCCACCCCCGCCAGGAGGGGAAGGGCCGCGTCGTGCTGCTCGGGCGACGCGAACCGCAGCTCGACCACCTCGCGCGTGGAGTGCCGCTCGATGAGCTGGCGAGGCGATCCCTCGGCCACGATGCGCCCCCCGTCCATGATGACGAGGCGGTCGCAGAGCTGTTCCGCCTCTTCCATGTAGTGCGTGGTCAGCACCTGGGTGACGCCCTCGCGCTTGAGCCGGTAGAGGCGCTCCCACAGCAGGTGGCGCGCCTGGGGATCGAGGCCGGTGGTGGGCTCGTCGAGCAAGAGCAGCTCGGGCCGGTTGACGAGCGCCCGCGCGATGGTGAGGCGGCGCTTCATGCCCCCCGACAGCGGGTCGACCCGCGAGTCGCGCCGGTCGTCGAGGCGGGCGAAGGCCAGCAGCTCGGTCACCCGCTCGCGGATGACCGAGACCGGCAGCCCGAAGTAGCGGCCGTAGATGAGCAGGTTGTCGGCGACGGTGAGCTCGGTGTCGAGGTTGTCCTCCTGGGGGACCACGCCGATGCGGGCCCTGATGGCCGCGCCGTCGTGCACCGGGTTCATGCCCAGCACCCGGAGCTCGCCGTCGGTGATGGGGGAGACGCAGGCGATCATGCGCATGGTGGTGGTCTTGCCGGCGCCGTTGGGACCGAGGAAGCCGAACACCTCGCCCTGCTGCACCGTGAAGTCGATGCCGTCGACCGCCACCTCGTCGCCGAAGTGCTTGGTCAGCGCCTTGCCCTGCACGAGCGGGCCGCCGCGCTCGCCAGCGGCGGCGTCGTCGGCGGGTGCCGGGTCGGGCATGCCGGCATCGGTGCGCATCACCGTCTCAACGTACCGGCAGGGTGTGACGACCAAGGAACGCGTTTGGCGCGCCCGCAGGGGTCCCCGGGGGTCGCCGGCGACATCGGGCGGGTGGCGCGGAGGCGGTTCGGCGCCAGTCGTCAGCCGAGGGCCCGGTCGATGGCGAGGAGGGCCGCGTCGACCACCTCGGTGCGCGCCAGCCGGCCCGCCTCCACCCGCACCGCGGCCAGGCGCTCGGGCCCGAGCTCGGCCGCAGCCCGCTCGTCCACCTCGGCCAGCTCGGCGGCCACCGAGTCGACCGAGATGCTCGCCGCCTCGGGCGCGGCGTCGGCGGCGGCGACGAGCAGGGCCGCCGCCCCGGGCTGGCCTCGCCCGGCGAGGAGCACCGCCAGGTTGCGCAGCGTCGTCCACGTCTGGGTCCAGTGGCCCGACCGCCGCCAGCCGGTCAGCAGCGTGCGATAGCCCTCGAGCGCCTGGCGGGTGCGGCCGCCTGCCGTCCAGAGGCGCACGAGGCCGACCGAGGCCACGCCCTCGATGAACGACGCGCCCGCCGGCCGGGCCAGCTCGATGGCCCGGCCGTACAGCTCGGCAGCGAGCTCGGGATCTGCGGCGGCCTCGATCTCGGCCGCGGTGTAGTGGCCGAACGCCTGGGGGGAGGGGGCGCGGGCCCCGCCACTGGAGGCGAACACCCGGTCGAGCAGGGCTCGGGCACGGGGGACGTCACCGCCGTAGGCCGCGCCGAGGGCCGCGGGCCCGAGGGCCAGCATGCCGCGTGCCCCGCCGTGCGCCTCGGCCGCCGCCAGGAAGTCCTCGCAGGCGCCCAGGGGATCGCCCCGGAACAGGGCGACCGTGGCCCGCGCCTCGAGGGCCCGTGCCGCTGCGGCGGGCTCGCCGGCGTGGTCGATGGCTGCCTGCGCCAGCCGCAGGGCCAGGTCCAGCTCGCCCCGCCGCCAGGCCGCCCGGGCCGCGGCGCCCTCGACCTCCGCCCGGCGGGGATGGCCGTCGACGGCGGGGTCGCCCGCCAGCTCGAGCGCCCAGCCGGACAGCTCGTGCAGGTCGCGGTAGGTGGTGAATGTGTCGATCTTCAGCAGCATCGCCACCCGGGCATCGAGGTCGTCGTGGCGCCCGGCCACGTCCCAGGCGGCGCCGAGGTTGGCCAGCTCGGCGCGGGCCCGGGCGTCGGCGGCGGGCTCGTCGGGTCCGGTGGTGAGCCGGTCGATCTCGTCCGTAAGGTCGACCGCCCACGCCACCAGCTCGGACTCGGCGTGGTGCCGGCGGCCGGTGGCGTCGAGCTGGTCGAGCGTGAAGGCCCGGACGGTCTCGAGGGCCCGGTAGCGGCGCCCCGCACGCGCACCGTCCACCGTGGCCAGCATCGACACGTCGACGAGGCGGGCCACCGCCCCGGCGGGATCGGTCCGTATGCCCGCCCGGTCGGCCAGTCGCTCGGCGGTGGCCAGGTCGACGCCGCCGGGGAAGGCCCCGACGGCGCACAGCAGTGCGGCCTCGTCGTCGTCGAGGGCCCGGTACGACCAGTCGATCGCGTCGCGCAGGGAGCGGTGGCGGGCATCGGCGCTGCGCCGCCCGGCCGAGAACAGGTCGAGCGCCCGGTCCAGGCGGGCCTGCAGGTCGACCAGCGACAGGGTGCCCAGCCGGCCCGCGGCCAGCTCGAGTGCCAGCGGCAGGCCGTCGAGCCGCCGCACGACATCGCCCACCAGCGCGGCGTCATCGCGCGAGAGCACCAGGTCGGGCTGGCGCCGGCGGGCATGCGCGAGGAAGGCCTCGACCGCGGGCACGCCGGTCACGTCCGCGGTGCCCTGTTCGGGCACGGGCAGCGGGCCGAGGCGCAGCAGGTGCTCGGCGGTCAGGCCCAGCGGCTCGCGGGACGTCGCCAGCACGGTCAGGCCCGGGCAGGCCGCGATGAGCGCGGCGGCGATATCGCGGACCGGTTCGACGACGTGCTCGCAGTTGTCGAGCACCAGCACCGGGTCGCCGCTGGCCAGGGCGTCGCACGCGGCGGCCAGCACCTCGTCGTCGCGCCGGGCGCGTAGACCGAGGGCGCCGCTGAGCGCGGCTGGGACCCGATGCTCGTCCTGCACCGAGGTCAGCTCCACCACCGTGACGGCCCGGCCCGACTCGGCGGCCACCGCGGCCGCCTCGAGCGCCAGGCGGGTCTTGCCCACCCCGCCGGGGCCGACCACCGTGACCAGCCGTTCCTCGGCGACCCGGCGGCGGAGCACACCCAGTTCGTGCTCACGCCCCACCAGCGGGGAGGCCGGGCGCGGCCGGGGTGTGGCCGCGCCCGCCGGCCTGGCCGGCGTGAGCACGCCGACCGCAGCCTCCTGCTCGGCCGCTTCGAGGTCGGGGCCGGGGTCGAGCCCGGTCTCGTCCGCGAGCCGGCGTCGGAACTCGTGGGCGGCTCGCAGGGCCTCGGCCTGGCGCCCGGCGGCGGCGAGCGCCCTGACCAGCAGCGCGTGGGTGCGGTCGCGCAGTGGCTCCTCGGCTGCCGCCCGCGCGGCGTCGACCACCAGCTCGCGGTCGTCCGCGGCGCCCGCGGCCACGACCGCGCCGAGCCGCTGTGCCAGCCAGTCGTCGGTCAGGTCGCGCCGGAGCTCGGCGAGGGCGGCCGCGTCGGCGGCGAGGGGCGCCACGTCGGCGAACTCGTCGAGCGCGACGCCGCGCCACAGCGCCAGCGCGGCAGCGGGCCCTTCGGCGGTGCGGGCCTCGGCCACGTCGAGCTCGCCGGCGCGCAGGTCGAGGCGGTAGCCGTTGCCGTCGCGCACCAGCCGGCCGGCAGCCGGGCCGAGGTGGCCCCGCAGGCGCGAGATGTGGCTGTGGAGGGTGCGACGGCCCGAGTCGGGCGGCTCGGCGGGCCACAGCGCGTCGAGCAGCCGGTCGGTGCTCACCACCCGGCCCCCGGCCATGGCGAGCAGGGCGAGCACCGCCCGCCGGCGCGGCCCCGGCACCTCGACCGGCGTGCCCTCGACCACCAGGTGCAACGGGCCGAGCAGGTCGATGCGCACCTGCACGCCGCCGCCCTCGCCGTCCGGTTCGTCACCCACTGCGGTCCTCGCCTCCGGTTCTACGAGCACGGTCGCCCGACCTGTCCTGCACCGCCCGTCAAGCGGCGTGCAACAGCCGTGCAACCGGGGGTCACGATGATTTTCGCACCGATCACCGACTTCCCACGTAAGGACGGACAATGAGCACCATCACCCGCGACGCCACGGTCACCACCGGCGAGCTGCTCACCGACGACATGCTGCGGCGGTTCGACGAGCGGGCGCCGGTCTACGACCGTGAGAACCGGTTCTTCACCGAGGACTTCGACGAGCTGCGCGCGTCGGGCTACCTGCTGGCCGCGGTGCCTACCGAGCTGGGCGGGTCGGGCCTTGCCCTCAACGAGGTCATGCGCCTCCAGCAGCGGCTCGCCTACCACGCTCCCGCCACCGCGGTGGCCGTGAACATGCACCTGTACTGGACCGGCCTGGCCGCCAACCTGGCCCTGTTCGGTGACCACCGGTGCGACTTCATCCTGCGCGAGGCCGCCGACGGGCACGTGTTCGCCGCGGGCCACGGCGAGGCCGGCAACGACCTGGGGCTGTTCGCCTCGACCACCCAGGCGACCAAGGTCGACGGCGGCTGGGTCGTGACCGGCCGAAAGGTGTTCGGCAGCCTGTCGCCCGTGTGGACCTACCTGGGCCTCCACGCCATGGACACGTCCGACGCGGACGCCCCGAAGGTCATCCACGGGTTCCTGCCCCGGGACGCGTCCAACTACCGCATCGAGAAGACCTGGGACGCCATGGGCATGCGGGCCACCTCCAGCGAGGACACCGTCTTCGACGGCGCGTTCGTGCCCGACGAGCTGGTCCCGGTCGTCTCCCGGGCCGGCGCGGCCGGTGCCGACCTGTTCCACCTCAGCCTGCTGGCGTGGGGCCTGCTCGGCTTCGCCAACGTCTACACGGGCGCCGCCCGCCGGGCCTACGACCTGGTGGTCGAGGCGGCGAAGACCCGGGGCTCGATCGGCCTCACCCGCAGCCAGGCGCACAACCCCGAGGTGCAGCGGGGCGTGGCCGAGATGCGCATGGCCCTCGAGGCCATCGACGGTTATCTCGGCCGCGTGTGCGACGACTGGTCGGCCGGCGTGGACCACGGGGCCGACTGGCCGCTCAAGATCGTCGCGGCCAAGCACTTCGCCGTGACGAAGGCGTTCGAGGTGGTCGACACCGCGCTCGACCTGACCGGCGGCGCCGGAGTGTTCAAGCGCAACCGCATCGAGCAGCTGTTCCGGGACGTGCGCCTGGGTCGCATGCACCCGGCCAACCGGCTGATGGTGCACGAGGTCGTCGGCAAGACGGCGCTGGGCGTCGACCCGGACGCCGCACCGAGGTGGGGGTGAGCGCCATGTCGATCACCTACGACCGCATCATGCCCGACCCGTGGCTGGCCACGACGATCACCATCCCGGCCGGGCGCTGCGGCCCGCCGGGCATGGCCAACGGCGGCTGGGTGTCCGGCAGCGTGGCCGGGCACCTGGGCGCCGGCCCGATCGAGGTGACCCTGCGGGCCCCGACGCCGCTCGACACCCCGCTCGACCTGGGGGCGGCCGACGACGTCGCCACCCTGTCGGTCGACGACGAGCTGCTGGTGAGCGCCCGCCGCTCGCCCGGGACGGTGCGGGCGCCGGCCCCGGTCGACTGGCACCTGGCCGCGGCGGCCGAAGCCGGCTTCGCCGGCCACCACGACCATCCCTTCCCCGGTTGCTTCGTCTGTGGCACCGAGCGCGCGGTGGGCGAGGGCCTGCGCATCTTCCCGGGTGCTCTGCCCGGGACGCCGGCGCGGGCGGCGGCGGTCTTCACCCCCGCCGAGGCCCACGCCGGCCCCCACGGGCGGCTGCCGGCGGCGGCGGTGTGGGCGGCGCTCGACTGCCCGACGGCGTGGGTCAACATGGCGCCCGGCGCGGTCGCCCTGCTGGGACGGCTGCGAGCCGAGGTGCGGGGCGAGCTGCACCCGGGCCGGTCCTACCAGGTGGTCGCCGAGTCGGCCGGGCAGGAGGGCCGCAAGGCCTACGGCCGGGCCGGCATCTACGACCGCGACGGCCGTCTGCTGGCGGCGTCCGAGGCCACCTGGATCAGCGTCGCCCCCACCTGATCCGCCCTGGCGACGCCGCCACCGCGTGCCGCGAGGTCACGGCGCCGCCGGCAGCAGCAGCCGGTTCCAGGTGTCGGCCAGCCAGCGTTCGTAGCGGTCGGGCGACCAGCCGCGGTCGACGGTGACGAGCAGGTACATCTCGGAGCTGTTGGTCGCCCACACGGTGTCGGCGGCCTCCTCGATCGACAGGCCGTCGCGCAGGCCGCCGGCGGCCTGCAGGTCCGCCACGAAGGCACGCATGTTGGTGGCCCGCCGGTCGCTGAGCCGGCGCCAGACCTCGCGCGCCTCGGGCTCGGTGGCCGACGCATCCCGCACGGCGAGCACCAGGGGCGCCAGCCGGGCCTGCATGTCGCGGACGGCGGCGGCGTAGATGGCGATCTTCCGCCGGGGATCGGGCTCGGCCCTGATGGCGGCGACGTAGGTCCGGTCCTCGGCCGGGACGGCGTGGTCGGTGCCCGAGAGCGCCTGCTCGATCAGCTCGCGCAGCAGCACCGGCTTCCGTCCCACCAGCTCGTAGACCGTGTCGACGTGCACATCCGCCGCCCGGGCGACGGCCGCCAGGGTGGTGGCGCGGTAGCCGCGCTCGAGCATCAGCTGCCGCGTGACGTCGATGATGCGCTGCCTCGTGGCGAGCGACTCGGCCCGGCGGCCGGTGCTGTCGTAGCTGCGCCTCTTGACGTTGTGCGCCACGACCTTATAATTCCATCCGACAAGTCTTCGGATCAAGTTCGCGATCAGTTCGCGATCGAGTTCCACGACCACGTTGCGGATCGAGTGAGGGATCATGGCCAGCAGCACCGGCACTCCACAGGACCGACCGCAGAGACGCGCGGGCCCGTTCTGGGACGTCATGGAGGGGCGCGCGGCGCCCCCACCGGCGGGCGAGCTGCTCGGGTGGCGACTGGAGGCGGTCGATCCCGACCGGGGCACGATCACGGTGTCGTTCGACGCGAGCGACCGGTTCCTCAACCCGTTCGGCAGCATCCAGGGCGGCCTGCTCGCCGCCATGCTCGACGACACCCTCGGCCCCGCCCTCGTCGCCACGCTCGGGCCGGGACAGTCCGCGCCGACGACCGACCTCCACGTCCAGTTCCTGCGTCCAGCGGCGCCCGGCCGGCTCCGGGGACGGGGGCGCGTCGTGCGGCGCGGCCGCGACGTCGCCTTCCTGGCCGGCGACCTGCTCGACGACAGGGGGACGATCGTCGCCACCGCCACGGCGACCGCCCAGATCCGGGGTACCGGTCAGCCCGGCGACGCAGGGTCGGCGGCGAGCCCCGTGTAGACGCGGCGCACCAGGTCCTCGATCTCGGGCTCCTCGATCGACAGGTCGTGCACGGCGGCGACGGCGACGATGCGGGCCACCACCTCGGCCGCGGTCGTCTGCCGTCGGTCGAAGCTCAGCCACTGCCGGGGGCCGTCGACCCCGGTCACGGTCGTCGCCTTCACCTCCAGCGGGGGAGCGGGCTCGACGAGGTCGACCACCACCGTGCGGTGGGTGCCGTAGGCGGTCTTGAACGCGGCCACGCCGCCGTCGTGGATGACGTGGCCGTGGTCGATGATCATCATCCGCTCGCACAGCCGCTCGACATCATCGAGGTCGTGGGTGGTGAGCAGCACGGTGGTGCCCCGGTCGCGGTTGAGGGCGACGAGGAAGTCGCGCACCGCCTGCTTGCTTACGACGTCGAGGCCGATCGTGGGCTCGTCGAGCACCACCAGCGCCGGGTCGTGCAGCAGCGCCGCGGTCAGCTCGCCCCGCATCCGTTGGCCGAGCGACAGCTGCCGCACCGGCGTGGCGAGGAACGGGCCCATGCCCAGCAGGTCGACGAACGCGGCCAGGTTCTCGTCGTGGCGGCGCCGGCCGGTGCGGTACACGTGGTGCAGCAGCTCGAAGCTGTCGGCGAGCGGCAGGTCCCACCACAGCTGGGTGCGCTGGCCGAACACCACGCCGATGCGACGCGCCAGCTCGGTCCGCTGCCGGATCGGCGTGAGGCCGAGCGTCTCGACCCGCCCGCCGCTGGGCGTGAGGATGCCGGTGATCATCTTGATCGTGGTCGACTTCCCGGCGCCGTTGGGGCCGAGGTAGCCGACCATCTCGCCTGCGCCCACCGTGAACGACACGCCGTCGACGGCCACCACCTCGGCCCGCCGGCGCCGCAGCAGGCCGGCCGGGTGGCGGACGGTGAAGCTCTTGGCGAGCCCGTCGCAGAGGATGACGGGTTGGTCGTCGCGGGTCACGGTCAGCTCCCCGTGCTCTGGTAGGCGCGGATGCCGGCGGCCCACACCGCCCTGGCGACCACCACCGAGGCCACCGCCACGAACGGCGGCGCGTAGGCCAGCCAGTCGGGCAGCCCGAGCGGGTTGGGGGCGTCGAGCAGGCGGACCGCGGGCACGTACGCCACGAAGGCCATGGGCACGATCCAGCCGAGCAGGGTGCGGACCCAGCGGGCGTAGACGTGCAGGGGGTACTGGTGGGCGAAGCCGCCGCCGTAGGTGAACGAGTTGGCGACCTCGCGGGCACCCACCGTCCAGAACGAGATCGAGGCCGTGACCACCCACACGGCGCCGAAGATCGCGGTGCCCGAGGCCACCGTGACCGGCACGAGGAGGATGCGCCCGACGGTCCAGTCGACGTCGGCCGCAACCAGTGCGACGACCAGCGTCGCCGCCCCCGGGACCGTGCGGCCGATGCGCCGCAGCGCGAACTCGGTGGCCGAGAGCTGCATGATCGTCGGCAGCGGCCGGAGCAGGAACCGGTCGAACTCGCCCTGGCGGACGTGCACGGCGATGGTCTCGACCTGGCTGATGAAGAGATCGCCCAGGCCGAACGACAGGCCGGACAGGCCGTACAGCACCGCCACCTCGGTGATGTCCCAGCCGCCGATCGAGGGCACGACGTCGAACAGGACGACGATCACGACCAGGTCGAGCGCGGTGATGGCCGTCTGCGACAGGAGGAACAAGAGGAACGAGGCGCGGTACTGCCAGTCGGAGCGGATCTTCGCGCCCACCAGGCGGCGGTAGCTGCGGAGCAGCGACAGGGCCTCAGCCACCCTGGATCACCACCTTGCGGGTGGCGGCGCCCAACAGCAGCCGCCCGGCGACGACCAGCACGGCCAGCCAGCCGGCCTGGGCGGCCAGGACGCCGATCATGCCGCCGACCGTGTCGTGGCGGCCCATGAACACCTCGGCCGGGTACTGCACCATGGCGGCGAAGGGGAGGGACCGGGCCAGCTCCTCGAGCCAGGCGGGGAACAGCACCACGGGCAGGAGCAGCCCGCCGAAGAACGCGAGCACCAGCGTGACCAGCTGGTCGACACCGCGGTTGTCGAGCAGCCAGAACGCGGTGAGGTTCGTGCAGAACCGGAGCGCGAAGCCGACGCCCGAGGCGAGCGCCACCGAGGCGAGGAAGGCCGCCCACGTGGCCGCGTCGGGCGGCACGACCAGGTCGAACACGACGGCGCCTAGCAGCACCGGGGGCACACCCCGGGCCAGGAACGTGAACGCCGACCGCCCGATCCACGACGCCAGCCACCAGGCCTGCAGGTCGACGGGACGGTAGAGGTCGACGACCACGTCGCCGGTGCGCACCCGCTCGGCCAGCTCCGACTCGCCGAAGGCGCCGGTGCCGGCGATCAGGCCCTGGGTGAGGAACGAGAAGGTCACGAGCGTGGCCTCGTCCCAGCCGCCGACGCGCCCGCCGCCCGCGACGGCCACGGCGATGAGGATGTACGCGCGCAGGTAGCCGAACACGGTGTTGGTCACCACCCCCGCGGCCGTGGCCATCCGGTAGGTCGACCACCTCCGGAAGCTGCGGCGCGCGACCTCCCACAAGAGCCGCATGCTCGACCGTCTCCTCCCCGCACGCACCGGCGGTGCGGGGAGGATCGACGCTACCGCACCGTCGCGGGGCGCCGTCGCGACCGGTGGTCGCGGCGTGGGCGTAGGCTCGGACCGACTGCCGCCGAGACCAGCGATCGGGGGAGACGTGCCCTACGTCTACGCGTTCGACCACCGCCACAAGCGGCCGCCGATGGAGATGAAGGACTTGCTGGGGGGCAAGGGCGCCAACCTGGCCGAGATGACCTCGGTGCTGCGCCTGCCCGTGCCCCCGGGGTTCACCATCAGCACCGACGCCTGCCGCGACCACATGCGCTCCGGCTGGCCCCCGGGGCTGTCCGACGAGGTGGCCCGCCACACGGGCCGGCTCGAGAAGGCGATGAAGCGCCGGCTGGGCGATCCCGACGAGCCGCTGCTGGTGAGCGTGCGGTCGGGGGCCAAGTTCTCGATGCCCGGGATGATGGACACGGTCCTCAACCTGGGGCTCAACGACCGCAGCGTGAAGGGACTGGCCCGGGGCACGTCCGACGAGCGCTTCGCCTACGACTCGTACCGCCGTTTCATCGCCTTGTACGCCCGCATCGTGCTGGGCATCGACGGCGAGCCCTTCGACGCCGAGCTCGAGCGGGCCAAGTCCAACGCTCGGGTCACGAGCGACGCCGAACTGCCGGCCGAGGCGCTCAAGGACCTGTGCTCGATCTACCGCAAGCTGGTCAAGTCGGCGTCGGGCAGGGCGTTCCCCCAGGACCCGCAGCGCCAGCTGCGGGGTGCCATCGAGGCCGTGTTCCGCTCGTGGGACGGCGCCAGGGCGCGCGCCTACCGCGAGCGCGAGAAGATCCCGCACGACCTGGGCACCGCGGTGAACGTGCAGGTCATGGTGTTCGGCAACCGCGACGAGAGCTCGGGCACCGGGGTGGGCTTCACCCGCAACGCGGCCACCGGCGAGGACAAGCCGTACGGGGACTTCCTGGTGAACGCGCAGGGCGAGGACGTGGTGGCCGGCATCCGCAACACCGAGAACCTCGACGACCTGGGCAAGCACTTCCCCGGGGTCAAGGACGAGCTGATCGGCATCTTCGCCCGGCTCGAGGCCCACTACCGCGACATGTGCGACACCGAGTTCACCATCGAGCAGGGCAGGCTGTGGATGCTGCAGACCCGGGTGGGGAAGCGCACCGGGCAGGCCGCGCTGCGCATGGCGGTCGACATGACCAACCAGCGGCGGCGGGGCTGGAAGATCACGCGGGGCGAGGCGCTGACGCGCATCACCGCCGATCACGTCGAGCAGGTGCTGCACCCCCAGTTCGCCTCGAACGACGTCGAGGTCATCGCCACCGGCCTCGCCGCCTCGCCCGGTGCCGCGGTCGGTCAGGTGTACTTCACGGCCGACGACGCGGCCGACGCGGCCGCCGAGGGCGCCAAGGTCATCCTGGTGCGCAACGAGACCTCGCCCGAGGACGTCCATGGCATGCAGGCCTCGCAGGGCATCCTGACCTCGCGGGGCGGGCTCGTCAGCCACGCAGCCGTCGTCGCCCGCGGCTGGGGCATCCCGGCCGTGGTGGGCGCCGAGAGCGTGAAGATCTCGGGCAAGGGCTTCACCGCCGGCGGGGTGACGGTGGCCGAGGGCGACGTGATCTCCATCGACGGCACGACCGGCGAGGTGGTGCGGGGCGAGGTGGAGCTGTCCACCAGCGAGGCGCCGCCGGAGCTGGAGACGCTGCTCGCCTGGGCCGACAGCATCCGCAGCGGCAAGAACCCCCGCCGAGCCCGCCTGGGCGTCCGGGCCAACGCGGACACCGGCGCCGACGCCGCCACGGCCCGGGCCTACGGCGCCGAGGGCATCGGGCTGTGCCGCACCGAGCACATGTTCCTGGGCGACGACCGCCTGCCCGTGGTGCGGGAGATGATCCTGGCCGACACGCCGGAGGCCGAGGAGGCCGCGCTCGACAAGCTGCTGGCGGTGCAGCGGGCCGACTTCGTCGAGGTCCTCGAGGCCATGGACGGCCTGCCCGTGACCGTGCGCCTGCTCGACCCGCCGCTGCACGAGTTCCTGCCCCGGGTCGAGGACCTGGTGGTCCGTCAGGCCCAGGGCAAGCTGTCGGGCGACGATCAGGCGCTGCTGGCGGCCGCACGGTCGTGGCACGAGCAGAACCCCATGCTCGGCACCCGGGGCGTCCGCCTGGGCGTGGTCAAGCCCGGCCTCTACGCCATGCAGGTCCGGGCGCTGGTCGAGGCCGCGCTCGAGCGGGCCAAGGCTGGGGGCCGGCCGGTCGTCGAGATCATGATCCCGCTCACCGTCACCCGTGAGGAGATGGTCATGGCGCGCGGCTGGGTCACCGAGGCCATCGCCGAGGCCATGAAGGGGACGCGCCGCCGCCTCGACATCACCATCGGCACCATGATCGAGACGCCCCGCGCCGCGGTGCGGGCCGACGAGATCGCCGAAGTGTCCGACTTCTTCAGCTTCGGCACCAACGACCTCACCCAGATGGCCTTCGGCTTCAGCCGCGACGACGTCGAGTCGCGGGTCATGCCCCTGTACCTGCAGCACGGCCTGCTGCGCCGCAACCCCTTCGAGACGATCGACGTCGACGGCGTGGGCGACCTGGTCGCGGTGGCCGTCGAGCGGGGGCGCAGCACCAACCGGTCCCTGAAGCTGGGCGTGTGCGGCGAGCACGGCGGCGACCCGCAATCGATCGCGTTCTTCCAGCGGGTCGGGCTCGACTACGTATCGTGCTCGCCCTTCCGGGTGCCGATCGCCCGGCTGGCCGCCGCCCAGGCCATCGTCGCCGCCGCGGAGTCGCGCTGAGGCGCCGGCCGCCTGCCGCACCACCGATCTCCGCGGGTTCGGGGCTTTCCCCTGGGGTAGGTAGACTCCAGCGGACCGAAGGGGAGTAGCCCTCAACGTGGATCATCGTCAGTACGGCCGAGCAGGGTGTCCCGCCTGCAGGCCCGGTGACCGCGGCCCTCGTGGCGGGCGAGACCTTCGGCTGGAAGTCCACAGCCGGAGGTAACTCGTGTCCCCATCGTCGCTCGCCGTGCTGGCCCAGGAGTCCTCATCCCCGGACGGCAACTTCGCCAGCTTCGAGGTCGCTCCCTGGATCTGGGTGGCGTTCCTGGCCTTCGTGACCGTGCTGCTGGTCGCCGACCTGCTGCTGGTCCACCGCAAGCCGCACGCACCCACCACCAAGGAAGCAGCCGTCGAGTCGGCGGTGTGGATCAGCATCGGCGTGGCCTTCACCGGCGTGATCCTCGCCTGGCACGGCGGCCAAGCGGCCACCGAGTACATCTCGGGCTACCTCATCGAGAAGAGCCTGAGCGTCGACAATGTGTTCGTGTGGGCGCTCATCATGAGCTACTTCGCGGTGCCCCGCGCCTACCAGTTCCGGGTGCTGTTCTGGGGCATCTTCGGGGCCCTCGTGCTGCGCTTCGTGTTCATCTTCGCCGGTGTCGCCCTGCTCGAGCGCTTCGAGTGGATGCTGTTCGTGTTCGGGGCCTTCCTGCTGGTCACCGCCGCCCGCATGCTGCGCCACGGCGACGACGAGGAGGTGCACCCGGAGAACAACCCGGTGCTGCGCCTGGTGCGGAGGGTCATACCGTCGACGTCCGAGTACGACGGCCAGAAGATGTTCACCCGGCACAAGGGCAAGCTGCTGGCCACGCCGCTGCTGGCCGTGCTCATCGTCATCGAGACGAGCGACGTGGTGTTCGCCGTCGACTCGATCCCCGCCATCCTGGCCGTCAGCCGCGAGCAGTTCATCGTGTTCAGCTCCAACGCCTTCGCCATCCTGGGCCTGCGGGCGCTGTACTTCCTGCTGGCCGACCTGCGCGACAAGTTCAGCCTGCTGCAGGAGGGCCTGGCCGTCATCCTCGCCTTCGTGGGCGTCAAGATGATCGTGGCCGAGTGGTACCACATCCCCACTGCCCTCAGCCTGGGCGTCATCGCCCTGGTGCTGGGCGTCGCCATCTGGCTGTCGATCCGCAAGGACGCACGCGAGCACGAGGCCGGCCGGGCGATCCCGTCCGGGCAGGACGGCGCCGATGTCGTCGCCGGCGCCCCGCCCGCTGTGTCACGCAACGGGACGGGCGCCGCCCGGGATGGCGCCGGCGGGACCGCAGGCCCGGACGCGCCCGTGGGCCGACCGCACGACGGCTGATCCCCGACGGCCCGCCGCCCGACCCCCGTCCGGAGGGTCAGGCCGAGCCGGTGTAGAGGATGGTCGAGCGGCGCAGCGGCGGGGGCGTTGGCCCGAGGGCCGCGAGCGCCCGCTCGGCCACGCGTCGGCGGGTGGCGGCGTCGACGGTGGCCAGGAACGGCGCCAGCTGGGCCATGCCCATGCGCCACCCCACCATCGCTTCGGGCACGAGGTCGGGCAGGTCGACCACCAGGCGCCGGGCCTGGCCCCGGAGGCCGCTGCCCGCCGCGCCTGCGGCCATGCCCTCGACCGTGGCCAGCCGGCCGACGACGCTGGCGCGCAGGTCGAGGTACCAGGCGTCGGGCGCCCAGCCCTCGGCCGCGGCCGCCTGATCGACCGCCACCTTGGCCGGGTGGTCGTCGTCGGCGGCGTACGCGCTCACCAGCACCGGCGAGCCGGGCCGGCACACCCGGGCCGCCTCCCGGAACCCGGCCGCCGGGTCGGGCAGGTGGTTGAACGAATAGGCGGCCACCAGCCCGTCGACGCTGGCGCCGGCGAGGGGCAGCGTCGCGGCATCGGCCACGAGGGCGCCAGCCACCTGGGCCCGGTTGGCCCGCAGCATCCCGGGCGCGACGTCGACGGCGACGACCCGCGCGCCGGCGGCCATGGCCGCCAGCGAAGCGGCCCCTGTGCCGGCACCGACGTCGAGTACGGTGCGGCCGACCAGCGGCACGGGCGACTCGGCCACGATGGCCCGGGCGAGCCGGTCGTACACGATCTCGGGGCCCTTCGACCAGGCCTGGCCGGTGCGGTCGTAGGCTCGGGCCACCGCTGCCACGAAGCGCCGCTCGTCGGGGGAAGCGGTCACAGGCGGCGGGCGCCCTCGCGCACCCGGTCGGTCCACCAGCCCAGCTCGTCGTCGTCGCCCAGGCCCTTCTCCCAGCCGAGCTGCACGGCGGTGCCCAGCAGGCACAGCTCGAGCTGGCGCTCCCACCAGTCGCCCCCCGTGTCGACGCCGTGGTCGGCCAGGCCACGCCGGAAGCGGTTGATGGTGTCCTCCTTCGACTCGGGCAGCCGGGCCCGGTTGATGGCCAGGTACCAGCCCAGCTCGTGGCAGGCCGGGCCCTCGCCCGGGTAGGCGCAGTCGATCAGGATGGTGCGCCCGTCGGGGTGGCTGCCCAGGTTGCCCATCTTCCAGTCGCCGTGCAGGAAGGTCGACGGCGTGGCGGCCACGGCGTCGGCCAGCAGCGACGGCTCGCGCCGGACGGCTTCGACGGCGCCGGCCACGTCGGCGGGCGCCCGCTCGGCGAAGGCCCGCCAGCCCCGCTCGGCGATGGCGGGCACCTCGTGCGGCCAGCCCAGTTCGCGCTCACAGGCCAGCATGCCGGGGCCGAAGAACGACCAGCGGATGGTCGGCGGCGTCAGGCCCACGTGATCGGTCCATCCCCAGAACCGGGCCGACAGCTCGGCCATGTGGTCGATGAACGCCGCGTGCTGGTCGGCGGGGACGGGGTCGTCGCCCTCGGGCACGAGGTGGTCGCCGATGTCGTGCATCAGCAGTGCCGCCCCCCATCCGTTGCGGCCGAACCCCCGGGCGGCGCCGACGACCGCGTGGTCGATCGACGCCGGCAGGGCGTCGAGCAGGCCCGAGGTCCACACGCTCACCTGGCGGCAGGTGAGGTCGCCGAGCGAACGGGCGATCCAGTCGTCGTCGACGTGCATGACCTTGAGGACATAGGCCTCGCCCTCGATCACCACCCGTTCGAACCCCGAGCCCGACTTGCCGTCCGCGTTGCGGAACGGCCACCGGCTGGTGGCGCCCGCCACCAGCTCCTCGATCGAGCCGAATGCCGCCCGCGGCGTGAGGACGGGTGGCGCGCCCCGGTGGCGCGCCGCTGTGTCGCGTGCTGCCCTGTCCATGTCGCCACCTCCGCTCGCGATGCCAGTTTGCCAGGCCCTCGGGCGCGGTTCGAGGGCGGGCACCCGCGACCGCCGCGTCACGGGTGCCCGCCCTGCGAGGGGGCCGGCCGGACCGTCAGGCGGGGGGACGGCCCGGCCGGTGGGGCGGCGCAGGCGGAGGTCAGGCCGCCCTGCGGTAGCGCCGCACGGCCAGGGGACCGAAGACCGCCACGATGCCCAGCGACCAGGCGACCGAGGCACCGACGCCCCAGCCGACCGGCTGGCCGAGCACCAGGTCGCGGGTGGCGTTCACGGTGACGGTGACGGGCTGGTGGTTGGCGAACACCTGCAGCCACCCGGGCATGAACGACGTGTCGACGAAGGCCGACGAGGCGAACGTGAGCGGGAACAGCATGGGGAAGATCGCCGCCTGCGCCGCCTCGCCGTTGGGGGCGCCGAGCCCGATCGTCGCCACCACCCACGACAGGGCGAAGGCGAACAGCAGCACGAGGCCGAGCGCCAGCATGTAGGCGGGCACGCCACCGTGGATGCGGAAGCCGACGGCGACGCCGACGACGGTGATCAGCACCATCACGAACACGTTGCGCACCGAGTCGGCCATGGTGCGCCCGGCCAGCACGGCAGAGCGGGCCATGGGCAGCGACCGGAACCGCTCGATCAGCCCCTTGGCCATGTCCTCGGCCAGCCCGATGCCCGTGCCCGCCGCCCCGAACACGGCCGTCTGCACGATGATGCCGGGCATCAGGTAGTCGACATACGCGATCGACGGGTCGGACAGGGCGATCGAGTTGCCGAACACGTAGCGGAACAGCAGCACGAACATGACCGGCTGGATGGTGGAGAACACCAGCAGCTCGGGCAGGCGCACGTAGGCGAGCAGGTTGCGCCAGGCGACCGCCAACGCGTCGCCCACGGCGTAGCCCCGGGGGCTGCGGCTGCGCGTGGTGCCGGGAGCGACGGGCGCCGGCGCGACGGGTGCCGGCGCGACGGGGGAGGGGAAGGTCGTGGCGGTCATGCGGCACCTCGCTGGAGTGAGTCGGCGCCCTCGGGCCGGTCGTCGGCCTCGGTGCGGTGGCCGGTGAGCGACAGGAACACGTCGTCGAGGCTGGGCTCGCGCACGGCCAGGCCCACAGGGGCCAGGCCGGCGGCGTCGAGCACGCGCATCACCTCGACGACGGTGCGGGAACCGTCGGGCACCGTGACCTCGAGGTCGCTGCCGTCGAGGCGGGCCTCGACGCCCAGCGCCGAGGCGAGACGGGCCGACGCCCGGACCGCGGCCGCCGGGTCGGGCAGGGTGAGGTCGACGACCGTGCCGCCCAGCCGGGACTTGAGCTCGGTGGGCGTGCCCTCGGCGATGACCTCGCCGTGGTCGATGACGGCGACACGGTCGGCCAGCCTGTCGGCCTCCTCGAGGTACTGGGTGGTGAGCAGCAGGGTGGTGCCCTCGGCCACCAGCTCGCCGATGACCTGCCACAGGTCGCTGCGGCTGGCCGGGTCGAGCCCGGTGGTGGGCTCATCGAGGAACAGGACCGGCGGGCGGTGCACGAGGGCGGCGGCCAGATCGAGCCGGCGGCGCATGCCGCCCGAGTAGGTCTTGGCCGGGCGGTCGGCGGCGTCGGTCAGGCCGAAGCGGTCGAGCAGCTCGTCGGCCCGGGGACGCAGCTGCGCCCGAGGCAGGTGCGCGAGGCGGCCGATGAGCCGCAGGTTCTCGCGGCCGGTGAGGTTCTCGTCGACCGCGGCGTACTGCCCGGCCAGGCCGATGCTCTCGCGCACCGCCTGCGGGTGGTCGGCGACGTCGAGGCCGAGCACCTCGGCCCGGCCACCGTCGGGACGGAGGATGGTCGTGAGGATGCGCACGGCAGTGGTCTTGCCGGCACCGTTGGGGCCGAGCAGGCCGAGGACCGTGCCCGGCGCGACGGTCAGGTCGATGCCGCGCAGGGCCTCGACCTCGCCGAAGCGCTTGGTCAGGCCCTGCACCCTGATGGCCGGCGGGATGGCGGGGGACGTCATGCCGGCCACCCTCGCGCCAATCATTGAGTCAAGTCAACGATACAGATGTCACAACCATCGAGCCGGGCAACGAAGTGCTTGCGCGGGTAACCTCCGGCCATGGAACGAGAGGAGGCAGCCCGGCTGATCACCGAGGCGGTGACCCAGCTCTTCTTCTCGGCCGAGAACCAGGCCAAGTTCCACGGCGCCGCCGACGAGCTGGGGCTCCAGCCGCCGGCGCTCAAGGCCCTCATCTCGCTCGATCCCGGCGAGCGCGTGTCCATGCGCGAGCTGGCCGATCAGTGGGGCTGCGACGCATCGTTCGTCACCATCGTCACCGACGGGCTCGAGGCCGCCGGCTACGCCGAGCGCCGGGTGGCGCCGCACGACCGGCGCATCAAGACCGTCGAGCTGACCCCGGAGGGCATCGACGCCCGTGAGTTGGGGTTGGAGATGGCCTACGGCCCGCGGGCCGGCTTCGACGCCCTGACGCCGAGCGAGCAGGTCACGCTCGCCCGCCTGCTCACCAGGATGGCCACGGCCCAGGCCGAGCACGACGAGACGCTGCTCGACCAGCCCGACATCCGCGTGGCCGCCCGCAGGTTGGCCGCCCAGCGCACCCGCCAGCACCGGGGCGTCGGCGGACGCGGCGGCCACGGGCCCGCCGGCGGCGGCTGGAAGGAGCACTTCGAGGCCAACCGCCAGGAGATCACTCGGCTCAAGGAAGAGCTCGCCCGCATGCGCGACGAGTTCAAGGCCCAGGCCCGCGGCCCGGTCGACGAGACCAAGGCCGATCTGAAGGCGGCCAAGGCCGATGTCAAGGCGCAGGTCAAGGCGGCCAAGGACGATGTCAAGGCCCAGGTGTCGGCCGAGGTGAAGGGCCTGCGCGACGACCTGGTCGACAAGCTCAAGCCCGGGCGCCCCCGCCGGTAATCTCGCCCCGATGGGCATCCACGACGAGGACGTCGCTGCGGTACGGGCCGCGTCCGACATCGTGGCCATCGTCACCGAGTACACGCCGCTGCGGCGGGTCGGGCGGCAGTGGACCGGGCTGTGCCCGTTCCACACCGAGAAGACCGCGTCGTTCTCGGTCAACCCCAACGAGAACGTCTTCTACTGCTTCGGCTGCCAGGCCCAGGGCGACGTCTTCGACTTCGTCATGCAGAAGGAGCAGGTCGACTTCCCCACGGCGGTCGAGCGGCTGGCGGGCAAGGCCGGGGTCACCCTGCGCTACACCGACCGCAACGAGGGCGAGAGCCGCAAGCGGCGGGCCAAGCTCGTCGACACCATGGCCCGCGCCGTGGCCTGGTACCACGAGCGGCTCCTTTCGGGCTCCGACGCCGGCGCCGCCCGCAGCTACCTGCGCGAGCGGGGGCTCGACGGCGACGTGGTGCGCGACTTCCAGATCGGCTGGGCGCCCGACGCGTGGGACGCGCTCACCCGGGCGCTGCGGCTCGACAAGGACCTGGGCGAGGGCACCGGCCTCGCCCGCGTGAACAGCCGGGGCCGGCTGAACGACCACTTCCGGGCCCGCATCCTGTTCCCGATCTACGACGACCGGGGCGACCCCATCAGCTTCGGCGGGCGCATCCTGCCCGGCGGCGAGAGCCCGGGCAACCAGGGCAAGTACAAGAACACGACCGAGACGCCGCTCTACAACAAGTCCAAGGTGCTGTACGGGCTCGACCGGGCCAAGACCTCGATCGTCACGGCCGGCACGGCCGTCATCTGCGAGGGCTACACCGACGTCATCGGCTTCCACCGTGCCGGCGTGCCCCTGGCCGTGGCCACCTGCGGCACGGCGCTCACCGACGAGCACGTCCGGCTGCTCACGCGCTTCGCCGCCCGGCGTCTCGTCCTCGCCTTCGACGCCGACGCCGCCGGCCAGGCGGCGGCCGAGCGCTTCTACCGGTGGGAGCGCGAGCACGACCTGCAGGTGGCCGTCGCCGACCTGCCGCCGGGCCAGGACCCGGCCGACGTGGCCCGGTCCGGCCCCGACCGGCTCAAGGCCGCGGTCGACGGCGCCACGCCCTTCCTGCGCTTCCGCCTCGACCGGGCCTTCGCCGCCGCCGACCTGGCCAGCAACGAGGGGCGGGCCCGGGCGGCCGAGCGGGCGCTCGAGATCGTCGCCGAGCACCCGACCGACCTGGTGCGCGACCAGTACTTGATGGACGTGGCCTCGCGCTGCCGGGTCGAGCCGGACCGCCTGCGCACCCTGCTCGACCACGTGCGTCGCCGTCCCGCCCGCCGCCACCCCGACGAGGGCGGCCGCCGCCGGACGGGTGGCCGCGGCCCCGGCGAGCCGTCCGGTCCGGGCGGGTCGGGGGGTGACGACGGTGCCTCCCGCCGCAACGGGTCGGTGCGGTCCGGGCCCGCGGCCGGGGCGCCCTGGTTCGGGGGCGACACCGGCGGGCGGGTGGTCGAGAACAGGCCCGACGGCGACGGCGCGGACGGGTCCGGCCCGGCCTCGCCCGCGGACCGTGCACCGAGCGGTCGAGACCGGTCCCGCCCCGGTCGGCGCGGCATCACGGAGCCGGCGCGTGACGGCCCGGCGCTCGAGGTGTTGCGGCACGCCGTGCACGACCCCGGCGCCGTCGCCCGGTGGCTGGGCCCGGAGCTGTTCGACGATCCCGTCCAGCTGGGTGCCTACCAGGCGCTGCTGGCGGCCGAGACCCACGCCGACGCGCTGGCCTCGGCCGGGCCCCCGGTGGCCGATCTGCTGGCCCGCCTGCTGGTCACCGAGCCCGAGTCGCAGGCCCTCGACGCCGTGCGCCTGCTGCACATGGAGGTGGCCCGGCGAGAGATCGCCGCGGTGCGACTGGAGGCCGCGACCGATGCCGACGGCACCCGCGCGCTGACCGACCTGGCGACGCTGACACGGATCATCGACGGCCTGCGCAACGGTCAAACCGCGGCCGTATCGGCCGACCGGTTGCTAGCCTGGCTGGCAGACCAGGATCGAGACGGGGGATGACGGACGTGCCATCGAGGCTCGACACAGGGAACGGCTTGGCCGAGGCCGAGCTGACCAAGCTGGTCGAGAGCGCACGTGCGGCAGGTCGTGTCTCCCAGGACGACCTGGTGCGGGCCCTGCCGCACGTCGAGATGACCCCCGAGGTGCTCGACACGATCTACCGGCGCTTCCGGGCCGCGGGCATCGAGCTCGAGGAGGACGACGACCTCGACCTGTCCGAGGGCGGCACCAGCGCCGCGGCGACCCCGCCGGGCGGCGATGTGGTGGTCGAGTCCGACGGGTCGGCCACGGTCGTGGTGCTGTCCGCGGGCGCAGCGTCCCGGGCCAGCGACGCAGCCCACCTGCGCCGCACGTCGGCCAGCCTCCGGCGCCGCAGCCGGCTCAACGCCAGCCAGGCGGGCGAGCGGGGCGGCACCGGCACGTCCGATCCGGTGCGCATGTACCTGCGCGAGATCGGCCGGGTGCCCCTGCTGGTCGCCGCCGAGGAGGTCGCGCTGGCCAAGCGCATCGAGGCCGGGGTCGAGGCCTCGGTGCAACTCGCCGAGCTCGACGCCGCCGGCGAGCTGGGTGGCCTCGACGCCGACGAGGCGCGGCGCCTCCAGGCGCTGGCCGACGACGGTGACGACGCCAAGAGCAGCCTCATCCAGGCCAACCTGCGCCTCGTCGTGTCGATCGCCAAGCGCTACGTCGGTCGTGGCATGCAGCTCCTCGACCTCATCCAAGAGGGCAACATGGGCCTGATGCGTGCGGTCGAGAAGTTCGACTACACGAAGGGCTTCAAGTTCTCGACCTACGCCACGTGGTGGATCCGCCAGGCCATCACCCGGTCCATCGCCGACCAGGCCCGCACCATCCGCATCCCGGTGCACATGGTCGAGTCGATCAACCGGGTCCACCGGGTGCAGCGCCAGCTGGTGCAGCAGCTCGAGCGCGACCCCACCATCGACGAGCTGGCCGAAGAGGTGGGCATGACCGCCGAGCGGGTGCGCGAGATCCAGCGCATCTCGCTCGACCTGCTGTCGCTCGACGCGCCGGTCGGCGAGGAGGACGACTCCTACCTGGCCGACTTCATCAAGGACGACGGGGCCGAGGAGCCCGACGACGTGGCCACCCGGCAGATGCTGCAGAACGAGGTGCGCAACGTGCTCGGCGAGCTGAACGAGCGCGAGAAGGACGTCGTCATCATGCGCTTCGGCCTCGACGACGAGCAGCCCCGCACGCTCGAAGAGGTCGGCAAGCACTTCGGCGTCACCCGCGAGCGCATCCGCCAGATCGAGTCGAAGACCCTGGCCAAGCTGCGCCACCCCCACCGGTCGCAGAAGCTCCGCGAGTACCTCGAAGGCGCCTGATCCCCGAGTCCTGCGTACCCGGTGGAACGCCCTGACAGTGCCGCCGGGGTGGTCATGGGACGCGTCGCCGCCCTGCTATGGTTCGACTTCCCTTCCGGGGTAGCTCAGTTGGCAGAGCAACGGATTGTTAATCCGTGGGTCGTGGGTTCGAGCCCCACCCCCGGAGCCAGTTCACGACCCGGGCCTGTAGCTCAGTGGTCAGAGCAGGCGACTCATAATCGCTAGGTCGTGGGTTCGATCCCCACCGGGCCCACCACGCAAACGCGGTCAGAGCGGGTGTGGCCTCGGCTTGCACTCCGGTGCCCAATCGCGTTTTCGGTCAGGCGCGGGGTCCGAACGCGAGTGAGGTACGTCGATCGTCATTCCAGTCGAGCGACGGCGCTCAGGCCTTCGCGGAAGCCGTCGCGCCAGCTGGCCCAGCGCGGCTGCCACCCCAGCGATCGCTTGATCCTCGCGTTTGATGAGCCGCGACCCTCCGTCATCCACCTCACCGGGACAGCGCCGGCGGCGAGCCGGCCAACCCAGCGCGGGATCCGCAGCGGCGACGCCGCACCGACCGCCTCGGCGAGCGGCGGCAACCACGCCGACACAGGAGCGGGTTCGTCGTCGACGACGTTGTAGATCCCTCGGTCCCCGCGTTCCACCGCGGTCACCGTGGCCGCGGCGGCGTCTTCGTCCACCCGGTGTAGCTCTGGGCCACGAACCGCCTGACGCCCGTCGCTCGGGCGGCGGCAGGTGGTCGGTGCCCTCCGTCCGCAGCTGGTTGGTGGTCGCGAACCAACGGTCGAATCGTCGGAGGTCGGGTGTACCCGACAACGCCGTGGCCTGGTGGACGATCACCTCCGGCTGCACCCGCGCCACCGCCTCGCCGACAGCAACGCCGTCCAGCACGTCGAGCACGACGAACGTTGCGCCCATCGCCTCCACGACCGACGTCTTCCGGCGATCGCGCCGTGGCGGCGACGTCATGCCCTCGCTCCACGAGTTGCGAGACGAGCGCCGAGCCGATGGCGCCTGTTGCGCCGGTCACGAAGACGCGCATGGCGCGTATCCCCCTCCTGCTGCTGCTTCCTGGCACTGCACACAACGATCGAGTGACGCCGCCCGGCGATCCGTTGTCTAGCTGGTGCGCGGGCGTGGCGACATCGCTACCACCGCCCGATCGAGCCCGTCACCGCGCCGGCTCGCGTGGCCGCCGGAGGGAGCTCGCGGTGTGGCACGAGGGTCGGCACGACCGTCACGGAGGCTCGGGCCGGGGTTGAACGGTCGCGCGGGGGAACCCGTCGCACGGCGCATCGCGTACTGGCGGATCGACATCGTCCGGCTCCAGCGCTGCGTTCCCCTCATCGTGCCGGTCCGAATGACGCGCCGCGGCGGACTCGGCCTGACCGGTGCTCGACGCGACGTCGTTCGTCGGTTGTCCGACCTCGGCGCTCGGCAGGGGGTCGAAGAGGTCGGCTATGCCGACGAAGGCCGTCAGGTCCCGGAGCCGCTCGTCGCCGTCGCCCAGGATGATCCGGCAACCCAGCCGATGAGCCTCGAGTTGCATCCGGCAGAGACGGTCGACCGCGGCAAGGTCAGCGTTGGCCGCCGACCGTTTGCGGTCATCGGGCACTGTCGAAGCCGACGAGCCCGACGACGGTGCCCTCGGAGATCGGTGCGGCGTCGGCATGTTCGGTCCTCAACTGTCGACCGGTAGGACGGTGGGAGGGACAACCGTCGGCTGTCCCGCATGAGGGTCAAGGGCGAGGGGCAGACCGAACCGCGTGAACAGCGCCGCGTCGATGAAGGTGTGGATCCCCGTGATTCGTCCGTCGGCCATCTCGAGGACCTGGATGCCGAACGCCTCGAACACTCCATTGGCGGCTGGTTCGTAGACGCCGAACGCCGCGCTGCCGTTGGCGGCGGTTCGCACGAGGGTCTTGTCCCTGCAGAGCTCCTGACGCCACCACGTACCGATGGCGAGCGGGCCACGCATCCATCGCGGGAGTGGGGGCATGGAGAACACGGCGTCGTGGTGGAGAAGTGCCACCAGAGTGCCGACGTCGTGGCGCGCGAACGCGTCGACGTACTTCGCGACCAGTTGCTCGTCGACGGTTCCGCGCCCGCGCCTGGCGTCCATCGGACCCGTTCGGGAGGCGATCGTCCGACGACCGCGCAGCAACATGCTGTGCACCGCCGTCGGCGTCATCTCGAGCAGCTCGGCGACTTCGACCGCAGGCCAGGCGAGCACGTCACGCAGGATGAGCACCGCCCTCGGCCGCGAGTCGAGATGCTGCAACGCCGCGACGAACGCGAGTCGAATCGTGTCGCGGACGGCAACCGCATCCCCCGGGTCATCGGCCGCCAGGCCAGCCCGATCGGGAAACGGCTGGATCCACGGCATCTCGACCGGCTCGGACGCTGACGCCTGGTCCCCCGCAGACGGCGCACCGAGATCCATCGGCAAGGCCCGCCTCTGCCGACCGTTCAGACTGTCGAGGCACACGTTGGTCGCGATCCGATACAGCCAGGACCGCAGCGGGGCACGACCCTCGTACGTAGCGGCGCTTCGCCACGCGCGCAGCATCGTCTCCTGCACGGCGTCTTCGGCCTCGAAGATCGAGCCGAGCATTCGGTAGCAGTAGGCCGTGAGCTGGTGTCGATGGGCCTCGATGTCCCGTTCGAGGCTGAGCCGTGTGCTGTCGATCTGGTTCGGACGATGCGCGTCGGGAGAAGTCATCGACTGGCGCCAGCTGACCCGACTAACACCAGGCCGGCCTGGGAACGAACTCTCGTCGGGACACAAGCTCCTCCGTGTGGTGATGTCCAGTCCACAGGTAGGACCGCGCCCAACCGACGGATTCGTCGCGTCACGTCAGCTCCAACACACGGTCACGCTTGCCTCCTCAGCTCCGGCTCGAACGGCCGTCGGAGCCCACCGGCGGCGGGCGCTCGGATGGGCGTGCTTCCGGCGTTCGATCGTTGCGGGTTCCGCGACGCATGCACGCCGGAGCGGCGGTGAGATCGGCCGGCGGCACGGACGCCCGAGGGTCAGCCAACCGCCCCGCTTGACCGCGAGGTCGCCTCGGGTCGTCGCCGGAGCACGCCACGGCGAGCAGGCCCGGCCGCTCAGGGGACGAGGACGATCTTGCCCAACGTATGCCGTTCCTCCACCTCGCGGTAGGCGTCGCGCACCCGGTCGAGCGGGTAGGTGGCGGCGATCGGCACCTCCAGTCGTCCTGCGGCGATCAGCTCCGCCAGCTCGGCCAGCACCTCGGGCCGGGCCCCGGCCGTGTTTCCCTCGGTGCGCACCCCGTGCCGCTCGGCCGCACCCCAGTCGATGATGGTGTCGATCCGCTCGGGAGCCACGCCGAGCTCGATTGCCAGGTCCACGTAGCCGCCCCCATACGTGTCCACGAGGGCGTCCACCGCTCCGCCCGCGGCCGACCGGATGCGGTCGGCGACGCCGTCGCCGTATTCCACCGGGATGGCGCCGTGCTCGCGCAGCCAGTCGTGGTGCGGCGGGCTCGCCAGACCGATCACGGTCGCGCCGGCCGCGCCGGCCAGCTGGACGGCGAGCGTCCCGACGCCGCCGGCCGCCCCTGATACCACCACCGTCTCGCCCTTCTCGGGCGCCACCGCGTGCACGGCCGCCCAGGCGGTGGTGCCGACGACGAAAAGCGCGCCGGCGACCTCCCACGGCACGCCCGGGGGCTTGGTGGTCAGGTGCCCGGCCTCGACGACGACGAGCTCGGCCTGGCTGGCCCGCTCGTGGGTGTAGCCGATCACCTCGTCGCCGGGGGCGACCCCGGAGACGTCCGCCCCCACCTCCTCGACCACGCCGGCGAGGTCGCTGCCCTGGCCGGACGGGAATGTGGCGGGCCACCGGTCGTGCACCAGGCCCTCGCGGACGGCGGCCTCGCCCGGGTTGATCCCCGCGGCCCGGACTCGGACGAGCACCTCGCCGGGGCCAGGCGCCGGGCGGGGAACCTCGCGCACGTCGAGCACGTCGACGCCGCCGTAGTGGTCGAAGCGAACTGCCTTCGGCATGGTGCGACCTCCCGGGTCGATGGGCAGTCCCGTGTCCCAACCGCATGACGACCCGGAGCTATTCCCGATCAACCAGATCGGATTTCGTCAGGTGGTCGAACACGTCGAGACTCCGACGCCCTGACGGCGTGCAGACCGTTTCGTCGGATGCCGATCGTCGTACCGCACCGGCGGGCGGCCCGAGCTTCGGCACATCGGAAGCGCCGTGTGACGCCATTGCTCGTTCGACGCCAGGCGTCGGTCGGCGGCTCGCTGGATGGTCACCAGCGGCACCCCTTGCCCGCTCAGCCTGGCGCGCCCATGACGTGCAGCACGCCGCCCTCGGTGTCGCGCACCGACGAGCCGGGGCAGCCCCGGTTCGCCCCGAGATGATTGTGATGGTGCCGTGGCCCCACGCCACCGTCAGCCAACGGCGTGCCGAACCAAGCGACGGCATACCCCATGTCGGCGCAAGTGCGCAGCGGCGGCGTGTAGCGCTCGGACCACATGATCGACGTCGGCGCCAGGCCGCGCCACGCCGGGTCCACGCGGATGCGGCCGACCAGCCGGCCTTCCACCTCGGCGCGCCACCAGCCGTCACCGTCGGCTCGCAGCGCCAAGCGCTCGCGGCGACCCGGCACCCACCCGTAGCGGATCCTGACCGTCATCCCGGTGCCCTCCCCGCCGAAGGACGCGGCGTAGTCAGGGCCCTCCGCGTCGATCCCGCGCCAGACGGAGAAGATCGCGATCTTGCCGGCGGGCTCCGAGCCCACCGTCTGCAGCCCGACGTAGGCGGCCTCACCGCCAACCAGCGCCACCTGATGGCTCCAGAAGTAGCCCACAGGCGAGGGATCGGTGCGCGGCTCGAGCGTCCAGCGGAACTCGGCGTACCCCGTCGGCGTCGGCGGCCACGACCACGTCGTATAGGTGCCGACCGGCACAGCAGGTGTGCGACGACCCAACATTGCCAACAGATCCACGGCCCACAGTCTGCTCACGCGACCAGCAGCCGCCGCGTGATCGCTCTGCCGGTGCTCACCACAGCGTCCCAGCTCGCCGCGAGGTCTCCCTGACCGCCGGCTCCACGGCACCGGCTGACTGAAGTGCGCTTCGACGTCATTGCGCCGAAGCCCGGGGCCCTGCCGCATAGGCGACCTCGGCATGTGGCGGCAGATCGGTGGCACCGAGGAGACCGTCCGCGTCCGCCTCCACCAGAAAGTCGTAGGCCTGTTGCCAGTCGCCAACTGCGGCCCCTCCGGTGCGCCGTCCACGAGCGTCTCACCGGTTCCGTCGTTCATCGCACCCCTGGGGTGTTCCCGAACAGGTGGTCCACCGCACCGGCGCCGATGTAACCGTGAAAGTTCTTCCCGTAACGGTGTGCTCACGCCTTGGGGTTGCGCGTCGAGGGTCGACGCGACCGAAGGAGACTCGAAATGCCGTTCATCAACGTGAAGCTGATCGAAGGCGTGTTCGACGCCGCCCAGAAGCGGGAGATCGTGGAGAAGCTCACCGATGCCATGGTCAGCATCGAGGGCGAGAACATGCGGCCCGTGACGTGGTGCGTCATCGAGGAAGTGCACAGCGGTGACTGGGGCATGGGTGGCAACACCCTCACCACCACCGACGTGAAGAACCTGGCCGCCGGACAGCACGCCGCGGTGTAACGCCAAACGAGCCGGGCCGGGGCGCGCCGCCCGAGGGGGCGCCGCGCCCCGAAACAACCAGATCAATGGCCTGGAACTGCCGGCTGCGTCGCGTTTGACACCAGGGTCGGGTCGATCGACATGGCGATCCCGAAGCCCTGGCGGGGCAGCTACTTCCCGGGCTGCCTTCTCGACCCGAGCCGCCGGGCCGAGACGGCCCTCGTGGCGGTGGTGGCCGAGTGCTACGCCCGCGGTGTGTCTACCCGCCGCATCGACGGCCTGGTGAAGTCCCGGGGGATTGAGTCGCTGCCGAAGTTCCCGGTCTCGCGCATGCGTGGCGACTCGATGAGATGGTCGCGACGGGAGGCCGGCGGTGGGCCAAGGTCCTCGAAGGTCAGGCCGAAGTGCTCTCACATCCGAAGGTTGCTCCCGTTCATCCTCACGCGGTGATCGGTGACGAAGCTCCGCGGAGGTGCGAACTCGGTGGGGGCCATCGTGATGACGGTTGCCGGTCTGCGCGGTGCCCAGGCGCTTCCTAGCGGCTGAGATGGGAGGGTCGCCATGGCGAGTATGGCTGGCTTGGTGCGGGTGGGGATGACGGTGTTGTGCACCGCGTTGTTGGCTCTGGGGTGCGGGGACGACGACGACGCTCGCGATGGCGAGTCCTCGGTGACCTCACAGGTGGTGTCGGACGCGACGACCCAAGACATCCATGTGTTTGCACCGCAGGGCACAGGCACATCACCCGTCATCGTGGCCTTGCACGGGATCGATGGATCAGGCCAGGACATGGGTGAATTCGCGACTCGACTGGCCAGGGCCGGCATGGTCGTGTTCGCTCCGACCTACCGCAGCGATGACCTCACCACACCGGACGGCCTCAACCGGGCCGGCTACGACCTCGCGTGCGGCTACCGGTTCGCTCGCACCACCGCTTCCCAACACGGTGGGGACCTCACCCAGCCGATCACCGCCCTGGGATGGTCGTTGGGCGCCGACTTCGCGGTCCTCGGTGGCCTGTCCGACCGCTCCCCGGACGACCCGTGCCCTGGCGACACGGCTCCCCCGGACGTCGTCGTCGGCATCTCCGGCTGCTACTACGAATACGAGGGCAGGCCGGTCACCTGGTTCGACGACGTGTCCAGCTTGGGGAACAAGGGCGCCGACGTCTACCTGCTCGCGGGTGAGCAGGACACGAACTGCCCAGCATGGCAGTCGCAGCGGCTTGCCAGTGCCTTGGGCGACGCGGGCTACCACGTCGACCTCATCCAGCTCACCGGTGGCGACCACTACGCACCGATCTTCCACGAGGTGCGCAACGGACAGTTCCAGGTGGTCACCGACGACGCGGCCGGTCAACGAGCCGTCCAGGCCGTTCTCGACGCCATCGCCACCCGCCAGGACGCCTCCTCCGAGCAGTAGACCGACCGTCCTGAGCAGGGCACCTTCACTACGACCTCAAGGAAGATCGGAGGAGAGAGCAGAGCTCGCCGCGCCCGGTGGAGTTGGCCACGGAACAGCGCTGTGAGACCGCCCTCAGGGCTTTGGGCGCAAACAGTGGCGCTGCCTTCACACACGGAGTACAAACGGGGCAGCACAGCGCGGAGAGTGGTCAACCAAAGCGGGGGATGTCGGTGCTGGGCGGACAAGGTGGGCCGGTCTTCGCACGAGCCTGCTTTGCGCTGTCCACTCGCACTCCCCAGAGGAGGCGGCGTGTACCGACGAGGCTGCAGGGCACCATGGCTGGCCTTTGCCGTGGCAGTGACCGCGGCACTTGTCGCCTGCGCGACACCCACGAGCGGCGAGCCCCAGGCGTCACCGGCATCGCTGGTCTTTCCCGACACCGCGGTGGGGCAGTCGGCGACCGAGCAGGTGGTGATCACCAACGTCGCGGAGTCCGGTGCGCTCACGATCGAGTCGATGGGGATCTCGGGGCCTGACGCCACGATGTTCGCGGACCAGTTCGACGACGAATCGTCGGTGGTCCTGCAGCCGGCCGAGTCCACCACGGTCACGGTGGTCTTCTCGCCGAGCGCGGCCGGGGCGCGGACCGCAACGCTGCAGGCCAACCACTCGGGGAGCGGCCCGCTGAGCATTCCGCTCTCGGGCACCGCCACCACCCCTGACGCGGGCGCGACGCCGCTCCAGGCGTCGCCCGCCTCGCTCAGCTTCGCCACGACGGCCGTCGGTCAGAGCACCAGCCAGGACGTGGTGCTTCGCAACGGGGGCGCCTCCGGCTCGCTCACCATCCAGTCGGCCGAGATCTCGGGTCCCGATGCGACGATGTTCTCCGGTGACCTCACCGGCGGGTCGCCGGTCACGTTGGGTCCCGGCAACTCCACGACGGTGACGGTGGCCTTCTCGCCGACCGCCTCCGGATCCCGCTCGGCACGGATGGTGGTCACCCACACCGGCACCAACACACCGCTCTCGATCCCGTTGTCGGGCGAGGCCGACGGGTCTGCGCCCCACGCCGTGCTCTACCGGATCAACGCCGGCGGCCCGCCGGCGTCGGCCTCGCCGAGCTGGTCCGAGGATTCTTTGGCGTCGCCATCCCCCTACGGGAACGGCGTCGCAACCGGCAATGCGGTGGCGAGCTGGGGCGCCACCGTGGACCTGTCGCACCCCTCGGTGCCGGCGGGGACACCCATGCAGATCTTCCAATCCGAGCGCAACGACCTGCCCGCGTCGCCCGACCTCACCTATTCGTTGCCGGTGCCGAGCGGCACTCCGGTCGAGGTGCGTCTGTACCTCGCCGAGATGTACGGGGGTGCCCAGGTCGTGGGCGGCCGGGTCTTCGACGTGAAGGTCGACGGCGCGCTCGCGTTCCGTGACATCGACGTGTTCGCCCGCGTCGGGGCGAACAAGGGCCTCGTGCTGTCCGCACCCGCCGTGTCCGACGGTTCGGTGGACATCCGGTTCGTCGCCGGCGTGGAGAACCCCTCCGTGAAGGCGATCGAGGTCGTCACCACGGGCGACGCGGTGCCGGCGTGGCTCGCGGCCGCGCCGTCGACGGTCGAGTTTCCGCAGGCCACCGTCGGGCTGACGGGGACCAAGGATGTCGTGCTCACCAACGTCGGCACGTCCGGGTCGCTGACGGTGTCGTCGACCGCGATCTCCGGACCGGACGCGAAGATGTTCGCCGATCGCTTCGACGACACCGGAGATGTGGTGCTGGCACCGGGCGAGTCGACCACCGTGACGGTCGTCTTCCTCCCGTCGGCGACGGGCGTGCGTTCGGCGATGCTGTCCGTCGCCCACTCGGGGGCGGGCACTCCGTTGGTCGTTCCCCTCTCGGGTACCGCCGCCCCGCCCGCCAGCGGCGGCACGGGCCCCTCGTTCGGCAAGTCGCTGCTGTCCGGAGCGAGCATCGGGGCACCGACATCGTTGCAGTTCGGACCCGACGGCCGCCTCTACGTGGCCCAGATGGACGGGACCATCAGGGCCTTCACCGTCGAGCGGGCAGCGCGCAACCAGTACCGGGTGACGGCGACCGAAACCATCACCCTCGTGCGGTCGATGCCCAACCGCAACGACGACGGCGCGTTGAACGCGTCGGTGACCACCCGGCTCGTGACCGGGATCGCGGTGACCGGCACGGCCCAGAGTCCCGAGATCTATGTCGTGTCGTCGGACCCGCGCATCGGCGCCGGGACGGCGGGGGTCGATCTCAACCTCGACACGAACTCCGGTGTCCTCTCGCGCCTGAGGAAGGTGACGGGCGGTTGGCAGAAGGTGGATCTCGTCCGAGGCCTGCCGCGCTCCGAGGAGAACCACACCGGCAACGGCGTCGTCGTCGACCCGGCGACGAACACGCTGCTCATCGCCCAGGGCGGGAACACCAACAGAGGGGCGCCCTCGCACAACTTCGCGCTCCTGCCGGAGTTCGCCCTGTCAGCCGCCATCATCTCCGTCGATCTCGACGCGATCGGCAGTTCGACCTACGACCTCCCCACTCTCGACGACGAGGCAAGGCCGGGCTCTCCCGATGCCAACGACCCCTTCGGCGGCAACAACGGGAAGAACCAAGCCCGGATCGTGCCGGGCGGGCCGGTGCAGATCTATGCACCGGGCTTCCGCAACCCCTACGACCTGGTGATGACCGAGTCGGGGAACATGTACACCATCGACAACGGCGGCAACGCGGGGTGGGGCGGTCCGGCGCAGCCGGACGATGCCTCGGGCACCTGCACCAACAGTCCCTTCGAGCCCAGCGACAGCGACCGCGACCCGTTGATCCGCATACCGGAGCCGGGCTTCTACGGCGGTCACCCGAACCCGACCCGCGCCAACCGGGCCAACACCTTCAACGCGAGCAATCCGCAGTCTCCGGTGCTGTCGTCCCATCCCGTGGAGTGCGACTACCGCACCGAGGCCGAGCGAGGGGCAATGGCGAGCTTCGGCTTCTCGACCAACGGGCTCGACGAGTACACCGCGTCGAACTTCGGGGGCGCCATGCGGGGCGACCTCCTCGCCGCATCCCACAACGACACCATCTACCGCATCCAGCTCAACGCGGCCGGCACCGCGGTCACCTCCACCACCCCGCTCTTCTCCTCGGCGGCCGCCCTGCCGCTGGACGTGACGGCACTGGGCGACGACAGCCCGTTCCCGGGCACGATCTGGGTGGCGGACCTGCAGGGCAACGCCGTGGGCGTCTTCGAGCCAGAGGACTTCGCGTGCACCGGCGGCGACGACCCCGCCCTCGACGAGGACGGTGACGGGTTCAGCAACGCCGACGAGATCGACAACGCAACGAACCCCTGCTCGGCGGCCGACGTGCCGCCGGACGCCGACGGGGACGGCATCTCCGACCTCAACGACCCCGACGACGACAACGATGCGCTGCCCGACACCGCCGATCCCTTCGCCGTCGACGCAAACAACGGACGGAGCACGGCGCTGCCCGTCGTGCACACGTGGGACAACGACGCGCCGCCCGCAGGTGGGCTGCTCGGTCTCGGGTTCACGGGGCTGATGACCGACGCGTCGACGAACTACGCCTCCCTGTACGACCCGAGCAAGATGACAGCCGGGGGTGCCGCCGGGGTCGTCACCGTCGACGAGGTCAGCGACGGTGACGCGCTCGGGGCCACGAACACCCAGCAGTACGGGTTCCAGCACGGCATCGACGTCAGCGGCACGACGGGTCCGTTCGTCGTGCACACGCGCCTTCCCGCCCCGTTCTCCGGCACGACCCCGACCGGCGCCCAGTCCTACGGCGTCTTCGTCGGCACGGGCGGCCAGGACGACTACGTGAAGCTCGCGGTGAGCGCCAACAACGGCGCCGGTGGGTTCGCTCTCGTCAAGGAGGTGGCGGGCTCACCGGCCGCTGTCACGGCCCCCGGTCCGACCTGGCCGATCGCCTCGGCCGTCGACCTGTACCTGCGCGTGGACCCCGGCGCGGGGACGGTCCAGGCCAGCTACTCGATCGACGGTGCCGCTCCCGTGGCCGTCGGGGGCCTCCAGGCCGTGCCCACGTCATGGTTCTCCCGAGCCGTGGCCCCGGCCGTGGGCATCATCTCAACGTCGGCGGGCGCCGCTCCGCCGTTCCCCGCGACCTGGGACTTCCTCGAGGTCCAGCCCGCCCCGGCGACCGCACCGTCCACGACGATCACGGTCGGCGCCGCAGGGCTGAACTCGAGCACCTTCACGAGCGGATCGTTCCGGATCGCCAACGGGTCAACCGGCGGGCAGCAGATCTCGAGCGTCCGGTTCGATCTGTCCCCCAGCGTGCTGCCCGACCTCGTGTTCGACCCCGACGGCGCCGGTGGCGACACGCTGGGGAAGGGGTTCACCGTCGACAGCAACCCGGGCGTCGGAACCATCGGGCACAGCTTCTCCGGCTCCCATGACGGCGGCTTCGACGTCCTCAACGCGACCTTCACCGACTTCGGGCCGGGCGAGACGCTCACCTTCTCCGCCGACATCGACCCCACCAGCATCAAGGGGTCCAGCCCTCCGGGGCCGGGCGAGGCGGGCAGCGTGTCCGGCCTCGAGTTGACCGCGGCGTCCGTCACCGTCACCTACGAGGACGGCACCGCACAGACCGGCCGGCTGTACCGGACCTCGGGCAGTCTGGGGCAGTCCGAGGTGCGGCTCGCGGGGACGGAGCGGCCCACGCCGTCGCTGGCCGTCGTGGGTGTCCCATCGACGCCGGCGGTCGTGGCGCAGGCGGCGCAGACGGTACAGGTCACGGGCCCCGCCGGTGCGTCCGTGCGCCTCGTGCAGGTCGAGGGTGCGCTCTTCACGGCCGGCCTGCCCGGCGGCGGCTTCGACATCGACCCGTTCGAGGCCAACAGCGTCGTGGCCGTGCGCGAGTACACCGGGACCATCGGGCCGACGGGTTCGGTGGACATCGCCGTCACCCTCACCTCCTCCGTGGCGGGGGGCGGGAGCAACCGCCTCGTCGCGGTCGTCGCCGACGCTTCCGGGACCGGACCGACCTCGAACGTCGCCGTGCTGCAACTCGGCTAGCGACGGCGCCCGCGGGCGGTGGTCGACGCATCGGAAAGCCCAGGCCAGTCCCTACGGGAGCTCCCTCAGCACCTGGACCGGATCGAAACGCTCGAGCCCGACCACCTCCGCCGCGAGGCTGCCTGTCACGTCCTCCTCGAACCAGGCGGCGCCGCCGTCGGGGAAGTCGTAGAACCGGTGGCCGGTACCCGGACCGATCACCTCGACCCGGCCGTCGCGGCTGCGCGCCGCCCAGCGGACCTCGACCACGTCGGGCGGACCGTCCCCGCGCACGACCGTCACGCCCGCGGCCAGCCACGCCGGCTCGCGCCCGATCGCCAGCGTCTGCGCGATTGGTGCACCCCCGGGCCCGGCATCCGGGAGGCCCGCTTCGCCCGCGGCGGGGGCGACCGCGGCCGGAACGGCAGCGCCCTGAGCTGTGCCGCCTGCGACCTCGATCTCGACCCGGTCGATCTCGGCGCCGTCACCGTCGAGCGTGCGCAGCCATGCGGTGCCTGACGGCTGGGCGCCATCCGCCAGCGTCAGACTCACGTCGACCTGCGGGGCCGCCACCTCGGGCAGGTTGCCCAACTGATACCGGTCCGGCTCCTCGAACGCCGACCCCGGACGGCGGATCGGCAGCCAGGTCCACAGCGACCGGTCAGCGAACCGGTCGCGCAGGCGGAACAGCTGTTCGGCCGTGTCTTCGTCGACCGCGACGAGGCGAGGCTCGGCATCGATCTCGGCCGGCACCACGACGCGCACGAACGGGTCGTCGACCGCACCGGGGAGCATCAGCACCGAATTCCGGGGCGCCGCCTCGGCCACGGCGATCTGGCGGTCGCGGTCGCGCTCCGCCCGACCGATGCTGCGACCGACGACCGCAGCGCCGGCGACGCCGCCCACCAGGGCGACGGCCGCCGTCCCGGCGAGGAGCGCCTTCCGCCGGGACGGAGCGAGGCCCCGGGCGTAGCTCACCAGCTCGTGGCCCCCGGCCACGGCCAGCGCCATCACGGGACCCAGCGCACCCAACCAATAGGCAGGGCCGAGCGCACCAGTGAGGCCGAAGTTCACGAAGTTCTGGGTGCCCCACCACAGGGCGTGGCCTGCGATGACCGACCCCGCGGTGGCGGCCAGCACCCAGCGGCGCCCGTCGTCTCGCCGGCGGGCCACCGCGAGCACGGCCAGGGCCAGCGTGACCACGCCGCCGGCGAGCCACAGCGGCGTGACGACTCCGAATCGACCGACGGTTCGCAGCGACCCCCATGGCGTGAAGTCGAGCAGGTCCCGGGAGAACTCGGGGTCGGTCGGTGCCCAGCTCGCCCGCGGGCCGAAGCCGAAGCGGTCCTCAGGCGCTCCCACCGAGAACGCCGGCTGCAGAGGGTCGCCGGTGACGTGCCGGTTGTAGGCCAGCCACGCCGCCACGAAGGGCGCCGCCGCCAGCGCGAGCGTCAGGAGCGACCCCCAGCGTGCGTCGCGCCTGGCCCGCCAGACGAGCCACACCCCGACGGGGATGGCCGTGAGCAGCGCGTCGTACGGGCGGTGGAAGAACAACACCCCGAAGCCGGCGCCGGCAGCGAGCGACCAGGCGCGTGACCCGGTACGCGCCGCCCGCAGCGTCGCGCCGATCGACGCCGCCACCAGCCCGCCCGACGGCAGATAGGCAAGGGCGGTGCCGCTGTGGGAGACGAAGATCGGCGACACCGCGACCGCCGAGGCGGTCGCCGTGCCCAGCCAGCGGCTGCCCGTGAGCTCCCGACCGAGCAACCACATGGCGAGCGCCGTCGCCACGCCGGCCAGCACCAACCCCGGGCGGTGGTCGCCGGTGGCCGCCTCGGAGCCGGCCAGGATGGCCGGCCACAGCGGCTGGTACTTGAACACGATCCGATCGCCGGCGATGCCTGACAGGTAGGGACGGAAGTCGGGGAGGTAGGAGCCGGCGTCGTACGTGAGCGAGCCGTGTCTGATCGCCTCGGCCTGGTTGAGGTACGCGATCTCGTCGAGGTTGAGGGTGCCGTGCGGCCACACCAGGTACGCCGACGCGAGCGCCACCAGCCCGCCGACCGCAGCGGCGATCACCACAGGTGCGCCCCGCCACCGCACGCCGGGCCGGCGCGGTGCCGACGTCGCCGTCGTGGATGGCGACGTGGTCGTGGCCGCGCCGGGCAGGTGGAGAGTTCTCACCGTGGCCCCATCGGCGACCACGCTAGGCGCGCGGGCACCCGCCATGCCGACGCTGTGCGACCGCACGCCGGGACGTAGCGTCACGAACACGAACGGGGGTCGATCTCACCAATGAGTTCCACCCCCCGCGACCCGTCGAAACGCTCGTGAAGCGCGCCGTCGAGCTGTTCAGCCTCGAGCGACGACCGTCGCGCTCGCCGTTCGTCGACGAGACGTGGCAGACCCGGAGCGAAGCTGAGGAGTCCTTCATCTCGGTGGCGGCGAGCCACGGGGAGATCGTCGTCACGCGGCAGAGCGGCGCGGCTCGGCTGACGGTGAGAGGGCCCGAGACGAAGGCCACGACCGTGCCGGTCCCCCGGGACGCGGAGTTCTTCGGCATCCAGTTCAGCCTCGGTACGTTCATGCCGAGCCTGCCGCCGGGGCACCTGGTCGATCGGTCGTTGGCGTTACCGCAGGTGGCGCACGGGTGGTTCTGGCTCAACGGGTCCGCCTGGGAGGTCCCGGGACCGGACAACGCCGATGTCTTCGTCGACAGGCTCGTTCGCGCCCGTCTGCTGGTTCGTGATCCGGTCGTGTCGGAAGCCCTTCACGGTCAGGTCAAGGGCCTGTCCACGCGGTCGGTGGAACGACGGGTGTCACGGGCCACGGGGCTGACCCGGGGGGCCATCGGGCAGATCCGACGGGCCGAGAGGGCGGTCGAGCTGCTGTCCCGCGGCATGTCCCCCCTCGACGCGGCGCCGTGCGCCGGGTACGCCGACCAGCCCCACCTGACCCGGTCGCTCAAGCGCCTGGTGGGCCAGACACCGTCCCAGATCGTGTCCCTGCGGTCGGCGAGCCCTGACTGACGTTTTCGTTCAAGACGACGTCGCCCGCTCAGGGCTAGACGTGAAGGCGTCCGGCCGGGACCGCCCCGGGATGGACGGATGGACACCCAGCGCAAGACGAGAGGGACCGATTCGATGCGGCAGCTGATCAACTCCACGTACGTCACGCTCGACGGCGTCGTCGAGGGTCCGCACCTGTGGCCCTCCCTGAAGAGCGGCGCCTCCGACGAGGGCGCGACGATCCAGACCACGCTGCTGGAGACGTGCGACATCGTTCTGATGGGCCGCCGCACGTACGAGGTGTTCGCTCCCGCGTGGTCGAGCCGCGGTGGGGACCCGTACTCGGATCGCATCAACACCATGCGCAAGGTCGTCGTCTCGACCACGCTCACCGACCCGCAGTGGACGAACACCGAGGTGATCGCCGGCGATGTCGTCGACCGAGTCCAAGATCTCAAGGGCGAGGACGGTGGCCACATCGTGCAGTACGGCTTCGGTGACGTCTCGCGGCTCCTGCTCGGACACGGCCTCTTCGACCAGCTCCAGCTGTGGATCCATCCGCAACTGGTCGGACCGAGCGACGTCGACGACCTGCTGTACCGCCCCGGCACGGCGGCGACGTTCGACCTCGTGGACGCGAAGGTCCTGAGCAACGGGATCGTCCTGGCGACCTACGCACCCTGAGCACTCGGCCGACGCCCCAGAGAGCGGGCCCGGATCAGCCCTCAAATCAGGGCGTCAGCGTCCTGTGGTCGGTCATGTCGCGGGCTCCGTGGACGTCGCATGCGGGACACAACCCAGGCGCGCGCCAGCAGCAGCACGGCGCCCACCCCGCTCAGCAGCGGCAGCAGGGTCTCCTCCGCCGGTACGCCCGCGATGTGGGCGATCACGTGGTGTCGCCGCCTTGTGAGCCGGCAATGCGACGGAGCCATTCCTCGTGGGTCGCCTGGCCGTCGCCGTAGTCGTCGTGCCAGTTCCACCACTCATAGGGCGGCGTTTGGGGGTAGCCCTGCGGCGAGTCCTCCCACTGCTCCTGGCGCCCGAGCGCAGTCATGTCGAGGTAGCTCCAGGTGCTCCCCATCGCCTCGTCGCCGCGGCTGTTGATGAAGTAGGTGCGGAAGACGCTGTCGCCGTCACGGATGAAGGCGTTGGTGCCGTGCCACTCGTCCACCCCGAAGTCGGTGTCGAAACCGTCGGTCAGCGTGTACCAGGGCATCTCCCAGCCCATCCGCGCCTTGAGGCGCGCGATGTCGGTCTGCGGCGCCCGCGAGGCGAACACGAGCGTGGTGTCGCGGGCGTTGAGGTGGGCGAGGTGGGCGACCTGGTCGGCCAGCATGGAGCAGCCGCGGCAGGCATGCTCGGGCCAGCCGAACACGCCGGGCTCGAAGAAGGCGCGGTAGACGATCAGCTGACTGCGACCGGCGAACAGGTCGAGCAGGCTCGCCCTGCCCTCGGGCCCGTCGAACGCGTACTCCTGCTCCACGGCCTGCCACGGCATCCGCCGACGCTCGGCGGCCAGCGCGTCACGGGCGCGGGTCAACTCCTTCTCCTTCACCAGCAGTTGCAGGCGCGCAGCCTCCCAGTCCTGCGGCGACACGATCGGGGGAGTGTTCATCACGACATGTCCGTTCACCATCGGTGCCTCCTGGGTCTCCAGATCGGCGCGTGGCCCGAACCGCCGCGCCTGCACCCCCTAAGACCGTTGGCCGTCGCGGAATTCATCGCGGAGCGCCGAAGCATGCTTCACGGTTTCAGGGATCGAACCGTCCGGTGAAGTGGGTGACAGCCGCGGGGCGGGTCAGCTCGTAGACCGCGAGGCGTTGGCCGCCGTGGGCGCGGAAGGCGGCGCACGGCCCGTGCGGGATCTCGAGCTCGACGAGCTCCGTGACGGCCGCGGCGCGAAGTGCGGCGACCGCCGTGTCGTAGTCGTCGACGCGGTAGACGAGGATCGGGGTGTCGCCCTCGAGGTGGCCGGCCAGCAGGATCAGCGGGCCCTGCTGGGCGACTCGGATGGCAGCCACGGTCGTGCCCATGGCGCGGACGCGCCATTCGAGCCTGGCATCGAGGACCTCGACGTAGTGGCGGGCGGTCGTGTCGACGTCCGCCGTCGGGACGTAGACGAAGTCAAGCGAGCCGAGCACCTAAGTCCCCTCTGCTGGCTTCTGGCGAGGGCGAGGGCGGCGGGCGGGGAGGTGGGCGTCGATGAGGGTGCGGGCGGCGCCGGCCGCGCGAGCGGCGGGGCTGGTGGGGCCGTACATGCGCGCAGCGGCGAAGGCGCCGTCCATCACCAGCAACAGGGCGTCGCCCAGGGCGTCGGGGTGGGCGGCGCCGGCGGCGGCGGCGAGTTCTCGGAGCCGGGTGCGCACCGCCTCCTTGTGGGCGAGCGCGGTGGCGTGGCCGGGATGAGCTCGATCGGGGAACTCGGCCGCGCTGACCTGGAACGCGCAGCCCAGGCAGGCGGCACTGGTGGCGAGGGTCTCGATGGCGTCGAACACGGCGAGGAGCTGGTCGCGGGCGGGGGTCGCCGGGTCGACCGACGCGTCGAACCACGCCCAGAACTCCAGGTTCGCCCGCTCGAGGTAGGCGACGATCAGCTCGTCCTTGGAGGGGAAGTGGCGGTACAGGGTCGTCTTGGCCACCGCCGCCTGCGCGACGATCAGATCGACGCCCACCGCGTGGAACCCGTGCTCATAGAACAGCGCGGCCGCCGTGTCCAGGACCCGCTCCCTGGCGGCCGGGTCCGGTGCGTTCACCCGCTGGCGTCGAGCTCGGCGAGGCGCGGGACGATCTCGCTGCCGGTCCGCTCGACGTACGCCACCGGGTCGCCGCTGGGCATCAGGGCCACCTCGTCGATGCCGAGCTTGGCGTAGGCGTCCATGTCACCGAGGAACCCGTCGAGGTCGGCGAAGGGGTCGCGCACCGCCAGGATCGTCCGCTGGACCGTGTCCGGGTCGCGGCCCTCGGCCTCACAGTGGCGGGCCAGCACATCGAGCTTGTGGGCGATCTCGTCGGGGCTGGTGGCGAACAGGTTGCAGGCGTCTCCGTAGCGGGCGACCAGGCGCAGCGTCTTGCGTTCGCCGCTGCCCCCGATGAGTACCGGCGGGCGCGGCTGGGACACGGGGCGGGGCTCGCAGATGGTCTCGGCCAGCCGGTAGTGGCGACCCTCGAACGCCCCGTCGTCCTCGCTCCACATCTGCAAGCAGATCTGCAGCGTCTCCTCGAGGCGTTCGAACCGCTCCGCCACCGGCGGGTACGGCACGCCCAGGCCCCGATGCTCGCGTTCGTACCAGGCGGCGCCGATCCCGAGCTGGCCCCGGCCCCTCGACAGGACATCGAGCGTCGTCACGATCTTGGCCAGCAGGCCGGGGTGGCGGTAGGTGACCCCGGTGACCAGCAGGCCCAGCCTCATCGTCCGGGTGTGGCCGGCAACGAATCCCAGCGAGGTGTAGCCCTCCAGCATCGGGTCGTTGGCCGGCGCCATCGCCTCCATCTGGAACCAGTGGTCCATCAACGAGAACGATGACACCCCTGCGTCCTCTGCACTGCGGGCTGTGGCGGCCAACGTATGGCTGATCGAGTCGGGAGCCCCGGGCCAGGTGAAGCTCACGACATGGATGCCGACTCGCATACTTTTCCTCCGGTCAGGTGCTCGCGACTCAGGGCGACACCGCCGAACCCCTCGGGCACCGTACCACTGCTACAGACAGGTCTGTATCGCTTCCTCGGTGCGGGCCGGCTCCGATCGCGACGCAGAGTCGGCCCGAGGCGTCGGCGAGCAGGGTCCAAGGACCCTGGCGAGCACGGTTCGTCGAGCCGGAAGATGAGGCCAGATCGAGAGGAGGCCCTTATGGACGACTGGCATGAGGGCGTCGTGCTCCTGGATGTTTCGCCCGGCGACGCCGGGGAGTTCGATCGGGTCGCCCTCGAGCGGCTGGGTCATCCGGTGGTGGTGTGCCATGGCCCGTCACCGGAGGCGTCGTGCCCCCTCCTGGGTGGCGATGGATGCCCGAAGTTCGAGCAAGCGCATGGCGTCGTGTTCAAGCTCGACCTCGGTCGGGACGAACATCGAGCGATCCTGCGCCGCTACCGGCAGCTCGCCCGCCCGGACGTGCCGATTCGCGTGCTGGTGGCGCCGGCTGACGCCGAGCGCTACGCGGAGCTGCTCCAGGATGTCGAGTGCTGGTCCCACGAACCGAACGTCGCCGATCTCGACGGGTTCGCCGCCGAGGTCGAGGCAGCGGATCGACTGGCGTGACATCGACGCAGCGGCGCCGGGCCGCGCCGGCTCACGAGGCGCGCAGGTCCGTTGTCTGGACCTTCGCCTCTGTCCCGACGCCCGGCGCGACACGTCTACTGCGATGAAGGGAGGCGCGCGATGGACCGCATGAACCCACTCGATGCAGAGTTCCTGTACCTGGAGGACGGAACGACGCACATGCACATCGCGTCGTGTGCGGTGTTCGAGGGACCGGCACCTGCCTATGACGACCTGGCTGCGCTGTTCGCGTCGAAGCTGCCGCTGGTGCCCCGCTACCGACAGCGGGTCCGCTTCGTGCCGATGGACCTCGGGCGGCCCGTCTGGGTCGACGACCCGCACTTCAACCTCCAGTACCACCTTCGGCACAGCGCCCTGCCCCCGCCCGGCGACAAGGCCGATCTGTGCCGGCTCATGGGCCGGCTGATGTCCCAGGAGCTGGATCGGGCCCGGCCGCTGTGGGAGGCCTGGATCGTCGAGGGCCTGGCGGACGGGCGGTGGGCGGTCGTGAGCAAGGTGCATCACAGCATGGTGGACGGCGTCGCCGGGGTCGACCTCGTCTCGGTCGTGCTCGACCTCGAGCGCGTGCCTGCGGCGGTGACGGCCGCAGACGAGTGGGAACCGGGGCCCGACCCGTCCGGGCTGCAGCTCGCGGTCGACGCCACCCTCGACCTGGTGACCAGCCCCCGCGAGCTGCTCCGGGCGGCGTGGACGGCCGTCCGCGCCCCGCGCCGTGCGCTGGAGCAGGGCCGCACCATCGCCAGCGGGCTCCGCTCGTACGGCTCGGCGCTGCGACCCACGCCGCCCACGTCGCTGGACGGGACGATCGGCCCACACCGCCGGTGGACGTTCGCCGGTGCCAGCCTCGCCGACGTCCGCACGATCCGCCACGCGTTGGGCGGCACCGTGAACGACGTCGTGCTCGCGGCCGTCACGAGCGGCTTCCGCGACCTCATCGTTGCCCGGGGCGAGGATCCTGACCACGTGGCCCTGCGCACGCTCGTCCCCGTCTCGGTGCGCGACGAGACGGGCCGCGGCGTCTACGACAACCGCGTCTCGGCGATCTTCCTCGACCTGCCCGTGCACATCGAGGATCCGCTCGAGCGCCTGGCCGCCATCCACAAGGAGATGGACCACCTGAAGGAGTCGCACGAGACCGAGGCCGGCGAGGCGCTGACCCAGCTCGCCGGCGCGGTGCCGGCGGCGCTCACGGCCCAGGCCACCCGGCTCGTGTCGCGGCTCGTCTCGCGCGTGCCGCAGCGGACCATGAACACGGTGACCACCAACGTCCCCGGTCCGCAGTTCCCGCTCTACGCCGCGGGCCGCGAGCTGCTCGAGTACCTCCCGTTCGTCCCGCTCGGGCCCGGCGTCCGCATCGGCGTGGCCATCCTCTCGTACAACGGCCAACTCCACTTCGGCATCACCGGCGACTACGACAGGGCCCCCGACATCGGTGTCCTCGCCGACGGCATCGACGCCGCGGTGGTGACGCTGCTGCGCCTCGCCGACGCGGGCACTGCCGAGACGGTCACCGACGGGGCCGACACGCCCGGGCTGGCCGCCCGCTGACGGCCGACAACAGGTGCGCAGCGTGGGTGTGCGCTGCCACCGCCCCGGCGTTCCGTCGGGGGCCAGCCGCTCACGTCCGCTGCCATGTGTCGCGTCCGGCCATGCCGTACTGCTTCAGCACCAGCGCTCGCTCCGGCCGGACGGCCACGAAGCAGTGGTCGGGTGACTCCAGGCCGCCGGGGGCGAAGTCGTCGAGGTTGTAGGTGAACACGCCCGTCCACAGCCGACGCTTCGTGTCGAGGTCGGTGTGCACGGTGGCCGTGCCCCACACCTCGACGCCGTCGCCGCTCTCGTCGACCTGCCAGTGCAGCGCCACGTTGGGGTTGGAGGCCAGGTTGCGGACCTTCACGCTGGTGGCGCCCGTGAAGACCCACAGCGTGTCGTCGTGCCATGCCGGCCACACGGGCACGACGTCGGGCTTGCCGTCGGCGCCCACGGTGGCCATGTGCGCCCAGTTCGAGAGTCGGGTCGCCTCCGCCATCACCTCGTCGAGATCCATGTCTGCTCCTGGGGATCGGGCCCGCACCGGCACGCATTGTGCACGGTCGGGGAACCCCTGCGGCACCGGCGTGGCTAGGCGCCGGCCGAGCAGCAGCGGACGACGGCGTCGACCAGGGGGACCGAGCGGCGGTCCGCGGGGGTGGCAGGGCCCATCTGGTTGACCGTGTAGCCGAAGGCGAACCCGTGGCCCGGGTGGGCGAAGCCGACCGAGCCGCCGAGCCCGTAGTGCCCGAAGCTGCCCGGGCCCGCCATGGGCCGGAACGGGAAGGAGAGCTGGAAGCCGAGGGCGTACGCGGTCTCGTAGCCGCTGACGCGGTCGATCCCGCGGCACTGCTCCTCGGTGGCGTGGGCGACGTTGGCGGGTGCGAGCAGGCGGACGCCGTCGACCTCTCCGATAACCGCCGCGTACAGGCGCGCCAGCCCGTGTGCGGTCCCCATGCCGTTGACCGCGGGGAGCTCCGCCGCCCAGATCACCGGGTCGTTCATGATCGTGAGCAGGCGCGACGGGATGAGGAAGGCCCAGTGTGCGATCGAGTCGGGATCGAGCAGGCGGGTGGTCAGCTCATCTCGCTGCCCGGCGGGCGGGGGTGGCGCCGGGATCAGCGGCGCGACGCGGTGGTGCTCTGCCGCCGGGAGCCCGATGTGGAGATCCAGCCCGAGGGGGCGCGCCACCTCCTCAGCGAACACCCGGCCGCAGGTCGCGCCCGTGACACGGTTGATGACCTCGCCCACCAGCCAGCCGTAGGTGACGGCGTGGTAGCCGTGGTCGGTGCCGGGTGGCCAGGCCGGACGTTCCGTGGCGAGCGCCGCGACAGGTACCGACCACCCCGCGATGTCCTCCTTCGAGAGCACGCGGTGGATCGCCGGCAGCCCGGCCTGGTGGCTGAGCAGCCATCGCACCGGCAGGTCCGCCTTGCCCTCGGCGGCGAACTCGGGCCAGTAGCGCGCGACGGGTGCATCGAGGTCCAGCTCGCCGCGCGCGGCCAGCATGTGCGCGACGATCGCGAGCGCCCCCTTGGTCGCGGATGCCACCATCTGCAGGGTGCGATCGGTGTAGGGCGCCTCGCCGCCGGCCGTGGTGGTCCCGCCCCACAGGTCGACCACCGGTTCGCCGCCGCGATAGACGCAGCAGGCGGCCCCGACCTCGCCCCGCTCCGCGAAGTTGCGCTCGAACTCGTCCTGCACCGGCTCGAAGCCGCGCGCCACCGTGCCCGCGATGTCCACCCGCGCAACGTACCGTGGGATGGCCCTCCTCGCCGCAGGCACACCCGTATCCTCGGGCCGGTGACCTCGCTGTTCGAGCCGTACGTCCAGCTCGTCGACGTGACGGCGACGGCGGCCCTGGTGGCCTGGGGCGGCTTCGTCCTCGAGGAGGACGGCGTGTCGTGGCGGGCCCGCCGCACCGGCGAGACGTTCGGGGCGAGGTCCGTCCCGGTCGGGCGGGCCGCCGTCGAGGTGCTGGACGGCGACGGGCGGGTCGTGGCTCGCGAGGCGGTCGATGACGCCAACCACGTCTGGGTCGATGGCCTCGAGCCGGCCACCACCTACGGGTACCGCGTGGTGGTCGACGGCGAGCCGTGGGGGGTGGCCGACCGCCACGACTGGGCGCCCGGGGAGCTGCGCCCGGCGGCTCGCCCGCTCGACCTGCGGCTGCGCACCCACGCCGCCGCCGACGAGCCGGACCCGGTGACCTTCCTCGCCGTCGGCGACTGTGGGGTCGGCATCGCCACCGGCGAGGACGGGCGTCGTCAACTGGCGGTGGCCCGCACCATGCAGCGACTGGCCGACGCGTTCGACGTGCGCTTCGTGGTCACGTTGGGCGACACGATCTACCACGGGCCTGGCGGCCCAGCCGACCAGAGCGGCGCCCACGACGACGACTGGTGGCTCACCTACTTCCAGCCCTACCGCTACCTGCTCGACCACCTGGCCTTCTACCCCACGGCGGGCAACCACGACGGGCCCGACGAGGAGGACGCGGACGACCGCGGCCAGCTCGAGGACAACCTCCACCTGACGGCCCGGTTCGCACCTCGGGTGCAGTCCGGACGCGCGTCGCTCGGGCCCGGGCTGTTCTACAAGCTGCAGGTGGGCGCGCTACTCGAGCTCGTCTCCATCGACACGACGTGGGGTGCCGAACGTGGCATGCACTGGTTCGACGAGCCAGACCACCGCGCCTGGCTCGACGGCGCCTTCCGCTCGACCAGCGACGACGTGGTGTGGCGCCTGCCGTTCTGCCACCACCCCGCCTGGTCCGCCGGGCCGAACCACGCCAGCATGGACGCGCAGATCGAGCGTCTGGTCCCCCTCTACCGGCGGGGCGGCGCTCGGCTGGTGCTGCACGGCCACGAGCACAACTTCCAGCACGGGCGTGTCGACGACCTCGACTACATCGTGTCCGGCGCCGGGGGGAAGCTCGACGAGCGACCCCCGCTCCGGACCGCCGAGGCGGGCACCCTGTCCTGGGCCGCGGCGGCGCACTGCCTGCTCGTGCACGCCACGCCGGAGGCGCTGACGGTGGCGGCGTACGAGGCCACGCCGCCAGGCGGCCAGCCGGCGCCCCTGGCCCGCCACCGCCCCGACGGATCGATGACCGACGACCCGATCGTCCTCACCAACGACTGATCGCGCGTCGGGCGGCGTGGGAGACGTGGTCAGCGGCCGTGCTACTGCCTGGCCATGGCGATGCGGAGGCGTTCCTCGGGCTCGATGAAGTGGTCGTGATCGTCGGTGCCGACGTCGAGCTGCACCCAGTTGATCCTGCCGGTGAACCGGCTGCCGTGGGCGGTGTAGTCGGCCGTGACCGTGGTGCCGGACTCGTAGCCGATGTCGGTCGTCTCGTCGGCCGAGAACACCATCGGCTGGGTCGCCCCGACTCGGCCCTTGCCGACCGCGGTGCCGTCGTAGAACAGGGTGACGTCGCCGCCCTTGGCCAGCCCTCCACCGTCATAGGCGAACTCCACGCGCACCTGATGGGTCCCCTCGGGCACGGGCGCGTCGGCCGCAGTCGCGAACTCCTGGATGCCGAGCACGTTGTAGACGAACTTGGCCTTACCGTCCTTGACGTAGACGCACCAACCACCGAATCGGCCGCCTTGGGCGATGATCACGCCCTCGGTCCCGCCCGATGGGACGACGACCTCGGCGGTGACGGAGAACGACTTGTTCTTGATGCTGACGACACTGTTCTCGGAAAGCCGTCCCATGCCGGCGAAGAACAGCTGTGAGTTCCCACGGATGAGCGTGGGCCGCCCCGCCATCCGCGGGTCGAACCGCTCGGCGGTACGGTCGTCCAACGGCAACACGTTGTACTTCGCCGCCTCGATGAGCCACAGCCGTTGCAGCTCGGCGAGCATCTCGGGCCGGTCAGCCGCGAGGTCGTGAGCCTGGCTGTAGTCGTTGTTGCCGTCGTAGAGCTCCCAGATGTCGTCATCGAACGCCGGCAGTTCGCCGCCCACCATGACCCACGGCGTGCGGTGCTTGGTCACCGCGCTCCAGCCCTTGTGATAGATGCCGCGGTTGGCGAACATCTCAAAGTACTGCAGGTCGTGACGTTCCGGCGCCGCCGCCTCGTTGAACGTGTAGCGCATGCTCGTGCCCTCGATGGGCGACTGCAGGACGCTGTTCACCATCGTCGGTTCGGGCAGGCCGGCCGCGTCGAGGATCGTGGGGGCCACGTCGATCACGTGGGTGAACTGTGAGCGCAACCCACCGCGCTCGTCGATCCCGTTGGGCCAGTGGACGATGGTGCCGTTGCGGGTGCCGCCCCAGTGCGACGCCACCTGCTTGGTCCACTGGAACGGGGTGTCCATCGCCCACGCCCAGCCGACCGAGTAGTGGTTGTACGAGCTCGGCGAGCCGAACTCGTCCATCTTCGACAGCATGAACTCGGGGGTCTCGAGCGCCGCCATCCCGTTGAAGTTGGCCATCTCGTTGAAGGCACCGTTCATGGTTCCCTCGGCGGAGGCGCCGTTGTCACCGATGATGTAGTAGATGATCGTGTTGTCGAGTACTCCCAGGTCGTCGACGGCATCGATCAGCCGGCCGACGTGGTGGTCGGTGTGCTCGAGGAACCCGGCGTACACCTCCATCTCCCGGGCCAGCACCGGCTTGAGCTCGGCCGGCATGTCAGCCCACGCAGTGATCTCGGCGTGGCGGGCGGTCAGCTCGGCGTCGGCGGGGATGATCCCCAGCTCCTGCTGGCGAGCGAAGGTGCGCTCGCGCTGCACGTCCCACCCGCCGTCGAACTCCCCCTCGTACCGGTCGGCCCACTCCTTGGGAACGTGATGGGGGGCGTGGGTGGCGCCGGGGGCGAAGTACACGAAGAACGGCTTGTCGGGCATCAACGCCTTTTGCTGGCGCACCCAGCTCACGGCCCGATCGGCCAGGTCCTCGGTCAGGTGATAGCCCTCCTCGGCGGTCGCCGGCGGCTCGACCGGTGTCGTGCCGGCGTACAGCGCCGGGTCCCACTGGTTGTTCTCCCCGCCGATGAAGCCGTAGAAGGTCTCGAACCCGCCGCCACCCGACGGCCATGCGTCGAACGGGCCCATCGGCGACGACTGCCACACCGGCACCTCATGGCACTTGCCGAACTGCGCCGTCGAGTAGCCGTTGAGCTTCAACGTCATCGCCAACGGCGCCTTCGTGTTCGGCCGCAACGAGCTGTTGCCGGGAGCCGACGTTGCCGTCTCGGTGATGCTGCCCATTGCCACCGAGTGGTGATTGCGGCCCGTGAGCAACGCCTGACGCGTCGGCGCACACAACGCCGTCGTGTGGAAGCGGTTGTACCGGAGCCCACCCGCCGCCAGCCGATCCGCCGTCGGCGTCCGAACCGGCCCCCCGAACGCGCTCGACGCACCGAAGCCGACATCGTCGAGCAGGACGACCAGGACGTTCGGCGCCCCCTCGGGCGGGAGCAACGGCTCGATGGGAGGAAAGGCGGTGGCGGGGTCCTTGGCGTCATAGGTCGTCAGACCCGGTAGCGGGCGATCAGGGATCGGCAAGATGGCGCGCGCGTGCCGGTCGGGGCTCATGACGTTCCTCCGTTGGGGTATCTCGCTGGTTCAGCCGACTCGACGACGCAGCGAACGAGATCGTCACGATCGCACCACCCGGCAGCGGGCCGGTCATCGTCCCGGAAGGGTGATTCGTCGCGGTGGATCACCCCTGATGCGGGTGAGAGCGCTACGGCGACGCGCACGCACCGATCACGTCGGTACGGGGGCGCCGGGCGTCAGCGCGGGGGGAGCGTGCACGCGGTGTCGAGGCCCAGCACGTGGTTGAGCCGCCCGAACGCGAGCCAGGAGCCGATGCTCATGGTCAGCTCGACGATCTCGCGCTGGCTGTAGTGCGCGGTCATCCGAGCCCAGAACCCTTCGTCGAGGCCGTGGTGGTCGAGGGCGTACCGCTCCGCGTACTCGGCGGCCAGTCGGGTGCGGTCGTCGAACGCGTCGGTGCTGCGCCATCGGGTGACCGCGTCGGCGAAGCTCGCTTCGACCGTCTGGCCGCCCCGTTCGGTCCGCCAATCGAGGCAGAAGGCGCACCCGTTGATCTGCGCGATCCGCAGCCGTGCCGCCTCGAACTCGCGGAGCCCGAGCGTCGAGTCGGCGTACACCGACTGGGAGAACTTCGAGGCGGCGATCCCGATGCCGGGGACCAGCTCGGCCCACACGTATTCGATCGGGTCCTTGCCCTCGGGGACGTCGATGTTCACAGGTGCTCCCTTCCCGTACCGACACCACCGTGGCGATCATGGCGGGACAGTAGTGGGGCCGCGATCAGATCGAGGTGGGTGGGGCGTTCGTGACGCCGGCGGGCCGGCGACGCGGCCCTCCCGCGGGCGACCGGGTGCGGTGAGCGGGCGGGCTGCGGGGACCGTCGGGCCGGAGCGCTGGTCGCGGCCCGGTTCTCCACGGCGCGCTTGCTGGCGCGTGCGGCCACGGGGGTCGAGGATGCGCACCAGGGTCAGGAATACCACCAGGGCGGCGACGAGGTCGATGCCCGCGCGGGCGAGGGGGTTGGGGGCATCGGTGCCGGCGAGGATGAAGTGAAACGTCGCCGACCAGAACAGCACGTAGCTGGTGAGATGCACGGAACGCCACGCGCGGCGGGGGATGCGGCGCATCGCCAACGAGGTGCCCTCGACCACGGCCAGCAGGTACAGGGACACAACGCCCAGGGCGACCGGGCCTGGCCTCCACGCGGCGGCGTAGGGGACGAGCAGGTCGGCGATGTCGAAGTGGACGTAGTTGTCCGCCACCAGGCCGGCGAGGTGCACTGCGGTGAACGCGACGGCCGAGGCGCCTAGGAAGCGGTGGAGGTCGAGTAGCCAGGCAGGGGTGGGCCGCCCGCGCGCCAGGCGGGTGCTGAGCAGCAGGCCCCAGACGACCGCCGCGGCGAGCAGGGTCCACGCGACGATGCCGGTCGCGCGGGCGATGTGCCACCACAGCTGCGGGCTCATCGCAGGGTCTCCTCGAGGGCGGGGCTCACGTGGCGGTGGCCGTCGGCTGTCACGACGATCGCGTGCGCGTCAGGGTGGCGGTCCACGTCGTCGGGCCCGCCGAGGAAGACTGCCTTGGCGAGCGCCTCGGCCCTCCAGGCGCGGTCGGCGACGACGCTCACGGCGACGGTGCTTCCGGCGGAGGGACGGCCGGTTGTGGGATCGATGAGGTGATGGGCGGGGCCGGCGCTGGTCTGCCACCGTCGCCGTAGGCGGCTGGAGGTGGCGACCGCGCCGTGAGGTAGCGCGAACCGGGCGAGCTCGCGACCGGGCCGCACGGGGTCGGGCAGGCTGATCGGCCAGCCGTCGCCGCCGGGGGCTTCGCCCGCGGCCCGGAGGTCGCCCCCCAGGTTGACGAGCGCGCCGCTGGCGCCGGCGTCGAGGAGCGCCTCGGCGACGAGGTCGGCGGCCAAGCCCTTGCCGATGCCGCCGGGGTCGATGCTCACCCCGGCGGGCAGCGTCACCGTGCTCCGCTCGGGATCGAGGTCGATCCCCGCCGGCCCGGGCGCCGGCCCCGTGTCGGCAGCGGCGGCGGGGGCGGTGACCCCGGACATGGCGGCGAAGTCGCGGTCGTACCCGAGCGCGGCGATGGCGGCGCCGACGGTCGGATCGAAGCGCCCGTCGGTCAGCCGCCACGCGGCGACGGCGTGGGAGACCAGCGTGAAGGTGTCGGCCGAAACGGCGACCGGTGCTCCACTGCCCCGGTTGATTGCGTTGACCTCGCTGCCGGGTAGGAACCGGCTCCAGCAGCCCTCGAGCCTCACGATGTGCGCCCAGGCGCCGGCGAGAAGCCCGGCGACCTCGGCAGCGTGGATGTCGGGAGCGGTGACGACGAGGACGTGGGCGTCGCTGCCCATGGCCCGCCGGCGCTGATGGCGCAAGGTGCGGGCGCGACGGCGGGTGACGGTCACGCCTCAGCTCGCCTGGCTGGTGGTGACGGGAGGCGCATCCGTGCGGCCGACAGCCGGCGCGGCGCGGCCGGTGGTCGGGTCGGCCGGCTCGCCCGGCCGTCGCACCACCACGACTGGCGCGGCCGGCGCGTCGGACGGGCTCGCCGGGGTGGCCGGTTGTGTGGGGCCCGCCATGGCCGCCACCATCACGAGCGCGGCGCCGACGCTGGCGCCGGCGGCGAGGATACGGCTGCCGGCCGCAGCGTGGGTGCGTCGGGGCCGGCGGTCCTGCCCGTCGCCCTCGCCGGCGCTCCTTGGTGCGGGCGAGGCGCGCCTCTGTCGCAGCCGCTCCAGGCGCTCGCGATGGTCGTCGGCGTCCCCAGTGGGGGTGGCGCGACCTGGCGGGTGATCAGTCGTCATCGTCGGCGCCCTCGTACTCGTGGTCGTCGTCCACGTAGCCGGCGGGGTCGTCGCCGTGGTCGTCTTCGTCGCGCTCGTCCTCCCCGTCGAACACGTCGTCGCCGGAGCGGCTCGGGGTCGATGGTCTCGTCTGGGGGGCTGCGGGCTCGTCGATGTAGATGGTGCTGGGAATCGTGGTGGGGTCGACGGGACTGACCTGCCCCACGCCGTCGTTGCCGGACGCCCCGACGAGGCTGGTGTTGAGGCTGATCGCCGCCGCACCCGCGAGCAGCGTGAGAGAGGCGGTCGCTGCGGCGATCACGGCCTTGCGTCGTTCCATCGAGGGCTCCTCGTGTCGTACGGCCCGGGGCGGGGTCATGTCGTGCTACGAGGTCGACGCTACGGAGACACCGGTGAGCGGCCGGTCAGCCCGAGGTAAGTGCGGGGTTAGGGTTCTCGTCCCGTCGCGCACCGGTGCCCCCGGACGCCGGTGACGCGACGGTGAGCCGGACGACGGCGTCGAGGCCGCACCCACCGGGCCCCGGATCGAGCCGCGCGTCGCCCTCACAGGAGCGCGCGAGCTGGTCCACGATGGCCAGGCCGAGACCGAACCCCTTGCCCGAGGCGCCGGGGGCCCGCCAGAAGCGCTCGAAGGCGTGCTCGCGCACGTCCGGCGGCATGCCCGGGCCCTGGTCGGTGACGTGCAGCTCGATCCAGGGAGCGGCGTCGACGATGCGGACCGCCACACGGGTGTCCCGGGGGGCGACGTCCAGGGCATTGGACAGGAGGTTGTCGAGGATCTGCTCGAGCGCACCCGGCGGGGCACGGACCAGGGTCCGGCCTGGGTCGTCCGCGGTCACCTCGACGCCGCGCTCGCCGGCCACCTGTTGCCACGACGCCGCCCGCTCCGCGGCCACCGACTGCAGGTCCACGACGTCGATCTCGAGGGTGGCGGCATCGCTGCGGGCCAGCACCAGCAGCGACTCGACGAGGCGGGCCAGCCGCTCGGTCTCGGCGAGTGCCGCCCGCAGCTTCGGTTCCGAGCCGGGCCGGACGTCGGGCTCGAGGGTTTCGAGGCGGAGCCGCAGGGCGGTCAGCGGGGTGCGCAACTGGTGGGAGGCGTCGGCGACGAACCGTCGTTGCGACGCGAGCAGATGGGCAAGGCGGTCTGCCATGAGATTGAACGTGTCCGCCAGGGCGCGCAGCTCGGGCGCGCCGTCGCCGGCTTCGACCCGGGCCGCCAGGTCGCCGCCCGCGAGCTGCCGGGCGGCACGCTCCAGACCGCGCACCGGCCGGGTCACGCTGCGGGCGAGCACCATCCCCACGAGTGCGACCGCGACGAGCACGACCGCGGACAGCGCCCCGAGCCGCAGCCACATCGACGACACCCGGGCATCGACCGCCGAGGTCGGGTAGGTGACCCGCACCGCGCCGTGCACCACACCCCCCGACGCGACGGGGACCGCGACGTACAACAGCCTCGTGCCGGCGGTCTCGGAGTCCCGGGTGCCCACGCTGCGCCGGCCCTCGAGCGCCGTCGCGATCTCGGTTCGGGTGGAGAAGTCGCGCCGCTCGCCGGCCGGCCGGCTGGAGTCGGCGACGCTCACGCCCTCGCCGTCGACGACCACGATGCGGCCGCCCGTGTGCGCGTAGTCGGCCAGCACGCCCTCGATCGACGGCGCTGCGCCGGCCTCGAGCGCATCCTCCACCAACGATGCGACCGCCTGGGCGTCGCGCTCGATGTCGAACACCAGCCGGTCGTGCTCGCGGTCCGCGAACACCAGGCCGAGGGGCACCACCACCATGGCCAGCACGAAGGCCGTGATGGTCAGGTAGGTGGCGAGCAGGCGGCGGACCACCGTTCACCCCGGCGGGTCGAACCGGTAGCCGACACCCCGCAGCGTGGTGATCCAGCCGTGGCCGTCGCCGAGCTTGCGGCGCAGCGACGCCACATGGACGTCGAGGGTCTTGGTCGAACCCCACCAGTGTTCGTCCCACACCCGGCCGATGATGTCCTCGCGCCTGCGCACCCGCGACGGCTCCTCGGCCAGGTATCCCAGCAGGTCGAACTCCTTGGGCGTCAGGTCGAGCTCCTCGCCCGCCAGCCACACCCGCCGGGCCGCCCGATCGATCGCGAGCGGCCCGAGCACCTGGACCTCGGCGTCACGGGTCACACCGGACCCCGTGCGGCGCTGCACCGCCCGGATGCGGGCCACCAACTCCCGGAACCCGAACGGCTTCACCACGTAGTCGTCCGCGCCCAGCTCCAGCAGCAGGACCCTGTCCAGCTCGTCCGACCGGGCGGTGACCACGATGATCGGCACGCCCGTCCGCGCCCGCAGTTGGCGGCACACCTCCCGGCCGTCAAGGTCCGGAAGGCCCAGGTCCAGCAGCACGAAGTCGGCGTCGTCGGCCGCCGCCAGGGCCGCCGCGCCGGTCGCCACCTGAGAGACGGCGAAACCCTCCCGTTCCATGCCCTCGACCAGCGGCTCTGCGATCGACTCGTCGTCCTCGACCACCAGCAGACGGCGTCCGTGCGCCGGCGCGACCGCACCGCTGGCGCCCGTTTGGCGAACGGGGAAGTCGTCCACCACCCCACGATGCACCCCGAGACCCCCGTGCACACGGGCCGAAAGACCCGATCACGACGCCCCCCATCCAAGCTCGCCGCGGCAGTCCGTGCGGCGGGCGTAGTCGAGGAGGGCGTCGAGGTCCGGCCGTGCGTCGCCCGGCGCCTACGCGCCGACGCCCCAGGCCGGAACCGGATGGCCGTGGCCCAGGTCGGCGAAGTGCTCGTTCAGGGCGACGGCGAACACGTCGTACTGGCGGCGGGTCGGCAGGCGGTCGCCGGCGGTGATGGCCATGACGTCGCCAAGGTCGAGGTTGCCTCCGAGCGCGATGGACGCGATCCACAGATCGGCGTCGGTCCAGCGGGCGTCGTGGACACCGCCGCGGATCTAGCGGCGTGGACAGCCTCATCACCGTCACATCGGTTCCTCCCTGACGGCCGCCGAGCGCTGGTCAGGGCCACGAGGGCTCGGTGGGCGGGGTGACGACGAGCTCGCGGATCTCGCAGCCCGCCGGCTGCGCCAGGGCGAACACCACCACGTCGGCGACGTGGGCCGGGTCGCACAGGGCCAGGTCGGGCGGCGGCTTGTAACGGTCGTCGCGCTCGTCGAAGAACGCGGTCTGCATGCCGCCCGGGGTCACCATCGTGACCCCCACCTCGCCCCGTAGCTCGGCGGTGAGGGCGCGGGTGAAGCCCACGACGCCGAACTTGCTGGCGCAGTAGGCGGTGGCGTCGGAGACGGCCCGATGGCCGAGCGTCGACGCGACCGTGACGATGCGGCCGTGCGCCTCGCGCAGGAACGGCAGGGCCCCCCGCACCACGGCGGCGGTGCCGAGCAGGTTGACGGCCACGATCCGCTCCCAGTCGTCGGGATCGACCTCGTCGAGCCGGCCGGGGGTGTCCATGCCGGCGCAGGTCACGACCGCCCCCAGGCCGCCCGCCTCCTTGGCGACACGGCGCACGGCGTCCTCGGTCGACCGGCCATCGGCGAGGTCGACCTCGAGCGCCGGCACACCCGACGGCGACGGGCGGCGGTCGAGGACGGTCACCGCGGCGCCGGCCGTCACCAGCCGGTCGGCCACGGCGGCCCCGAGGCCGGACGAGCCGCCGGTGACGATGATCGGGAAGCTGGACAGCGTGTGCTGCTCGCGTGCGCCGGCGGGGGAGGGGACGTGTTCAGAGGCCATGCGGGGCGCGTACCCCGTCAGCCCGCCGGTGAGAACTGCTCGTCGGCCGGAGGGCCACTCCCTGATCGCGAACCGCCCCGGCCGCCCCAGGCGTCGCGGCCGGCGCCATGGCGCCGACGGGGCCGCAGAGGTCGCGCAGCAACCGGTCCCAGTCCCGTACGAAGCGGTCGATCGAGAACCGCTCCCGGGCGGTCGCCCGTCCCGCGTCGCCGATGGCCCGCGCCAATCCGGGGTCCGCCAGGAGGGCCCGCATGGCCTCGACCAGCCTGCCCGGGTCGGTGTCGGCGAACCCGTTCACGCCGTGCTCGATGATCGTGGGCAGCTCGGTCGTCGCCAGCCCCACGACGGGCAGGCCGACGGTCATCGCCTCGCACAGCGACAACCCCAGGCTCGTGTAGCGGACCGGGTGGAAGTAGAAGCGGTAGTCGGCCATGAACCCGGCGAGGTCGGGCGGCGACACCTCCCCAAGCCCGCCCAGCTCTTCCGACGCCATGCCGACCAGGTCGAGCGGCACCTGCGCACTGGCCCGGGCGTACACGTCGGCGCCGAGCCGCCGGCCCCGCGCCGCCAGCCCGTTGACGACCGCGAGCCCCCGGCCGAGGTGGCCGCGGTAGCGCACGGCGTCGGGCACGACGACGCCGTGCTCGATCACGGTCGTCGGCGTGGCGCCGCAGTCCCACATGAGCTGGTTGAACGCGGTGACATGCACGATCAGGGCGTCGGGATCGTCGACCGGGTGGCGGGTGTCGGTGGGCGACTGCCGGGGCGGGTCGTGCTCGACCACGACCTGGGGCCGGGACCGCTGGGCCTCGGACAGGATCTCGTGACGGTCGACCCGCCAGTGGTCGTGCGCCTGGTGGAGCACCACGTCGACGTCGACCTCGCGGATCCGGTCGGCCGGGACCTCGCGGACCGAGCCCGGCCACGGGAACGCGCCCGCCCGGCCGCCGTACCCGTGCGGGCGGCCCGGCCGCACGGGCAGCACGATCTCGTGCGGGATGTGCGACAGGTACCAGAGGTAGTTCCCGTGGACGTGCCACGTCAGGACGCGCAGGGGCCTCACCGCGCCGCCTCGAGCCGGCGGTCGGGAGCCCGCGCCAGTTGGCGGGCGACCGCGTCGAGCACCGCGCCGACGACCGGCCACCGCCCGGCGGCGGGGCGGACCGTGCGCGGCTCGGGACCGACACGGGCATGCAGGTCGCGGTCCAGCGGCGCCCAGCGCCGGGGATCGCCATCGGAGGGGAACACGACGACGCTCGGCGCGCCGACCGCGACCGCCAGGTGTGCGGCGCCGGTGTCGTTGCTCACGAGCACGCCGGCGCCGGCGAACAGGGCGGCGAGCGTGCCCACCGACGTCCGCCCGCAGGCGTCGAGCGCGGGCGCGACCATGGCGCGGGTCACCGCGTCGACCGCGCCCCTCTCGCCATCGGTGCCGGTGAGCACCACGCGGTGGCCGGCGGCGGCCAGCCTGTCGCCGACGGCGGCGAACCGCTCGGCGGGCCAGCG
>DASSCS010000133.1:0-54547 GCA_035697515.1 Acidimicrobiales bacterium | reverse complement strand
ACACGCCGAGCGTGCTGGCGACCGCGGGCGACCTGGTGGCCGGCGAGCCGGCGTACGCCCTCAACGCCCTGCCGGCGGGCCAGACGGCGGCGGCGCCCGGCGTCGTCGGGCCCGCCGAGCGCTACCTCGGCCCGGCGGGCGCCGCCCTCGACGGCGTCGAGGTCGAGGGCGACGCCGACCCGCTGGCCCTCGGCGGCCCTCTGGTCGACGAGCGGGGCGCCGTCGTGGGCGTCGTGACCGCGGTCGAGGACGGCGCCACGTGGTACGTGGCCCCCGTCGAGGTGGTGCACCACGTGGCCACCGACCTGCTGTCCGAGGGCTACGTCCACCACGCCTGGTTGGGCATCGAGGGCACCGAGCCCACCGACGACTGGGTCGGTACCGACGCGGCCGGCGGCGACGCCCCGGCCAGCGCGACCACCGGCGACGCGCCCACCGCCGACACGCCGGCCGGCGATGCCGGCGCCCCCGGCGACGCGGACGCGGGGCTCGAGGTCGAGGGCACGATCGTCGCGTCGGTGGTCGAGGGCAGCCCCGCCGACGAGGGCGGGCTGGTGCCCGGCGACGTCATCGTGGCGATCGACGGCCGGCCCGTCGTGCGCATGCCCGACCTGACCCTGGGCATGCGCTCGCGCTCGCCCGGCGACCGCGTCGACCTGACCGTGGCCCGCGGCGACGGGTCGCGCACCACCCTCGTCCTCACGCTCGACGAGGCCCCGCTCTCCCGACCCTGACGGCGGCTGGAGCGCCGTCAGCCGGCGCGGGCCGCGGCCGTCAACGGCGCAGCCAGCGGCGCACGGCGACCGCCGCTCCCGCGCCCAGGGCCACCAGCCAGACGCCGGCGACCGCGAGGGCGATCTCCTGACGGCGGCGGGGGCTCATGGTCGCCCACGCCCCCACATCGTGCGCCTCGACGCACGCCTCCTCGTTCGACGCCCGAGGCGCCCACCCCCGGGCCCGCAGCCGGTCGCTGGCGACGACCCACGGGTGGAGCACGTAGGGCAGCAGCTCCGGCGGGGTGGGCCCGAGGCCCCAACGCACGAACCGGCTGGCCACCCGCTCGGGCAGGGGAACTCGGGGCGGCAGGCCGATGAGCGCGCGCAGTTGGTCGCCGGGTATCGATCCTTCCGGCGCCACGTTGAAGGCGCCGTCGAGGCGGGCGGTGCGGGCCAGCTCGCACGCCGCGGCCAGGTCGTCGAGGTCGAGGAACTGCACGGGCGGCTCGTCGGAGTGCTCGGGGGCGGCCGGGCCGGGGCGCAGGGCCCGGACCAGCCAGTCCCGGTCGTCGGCGGCGGCGGTCCTGGCGGGGCGCAGGACGGCGGCGGTGGTGCCCGGGTGGGCGTCGCGCCACTCGGCGGTGAGGCGCTCGATCTCGGCGCGCTCGCCGGCGAAGGGGAACCCGGGGTTGGGGCGCAGGGGCGCGTCCTCGGTGAGCGGCACCGGATTGTTGGCCCATGCGCCGTAGACGGTCGCACTCGACAGCACCACCAGGTGCTGCACGCCCGCGTCGCCCGCGGCGTCGAGCACCCGGCGGGCGGCGACGACGTCGTCGGTGGCGGCCGTGGGGGTCGCCGGCACCGACCGGGCCAGGTGCAGCACGACCTCGGCGTGCTCGACGTGGGGCTTGACGTCCTCCTGGGCCACGTCGACGCGGCGCACGTCGACCTCGGCGGTCAGGCCGGACACCGGTCCGCCCGCCAGCCCGAGCACCCGCGTGTCCGGGTCGGCGGCGACGAGCCCCGCCACCCGCCTTCCGAGCGGGGAGTCGACACCGGTGACCACGACCGCAACCATGCGCCCACCATGCCCGAGGAAGGGGGAAGTCACACCATGCCGCCAGCGTGCACCCACTCCCCCGCCTCGTTCTTCACGACCTGCACCTGGGCGCGCGCCCTACGTGGCTGGATCAGGGCACGGTCGGTGCGGTGCCGCGGTGGTCGTGGTGCCCGCCGGCGCTAGCGTGAAATCCGTGAGCGAGCCCAACCCCTTCGAGGGCTTCCCCCTCTTCGGTGACCTGGCCAAGCTCTTCGGCCAGGGCGGGGGTGGCGTCCCCTGGGACGCGGCGCGCAGCCTGGCCCTGGCCGTCGCCACCGACAACGCCAGCGAGCCGAACGTCGACCCGCTCGAACGCATCAAGCTCGAGCAGCTGGCCCGCGTGGCCGAGCTGCACGTCGCCAACGTGACCGGTCTGTCCACCACCATCACCGGCCGCGAGCTCACGGTGGTGCCGGTCAACCGGGGCCACTGGGCCCAGCGCACGCTCGCCGACTACCGGCCCCTGCTCGAGAAGCTCGCGGGCTCGCTGGGCTCGGCCGAGGGGCCGGCCCAGGTGGCCGACGAGCCCGACCTGGGCCCGGGTGCCGACGACGATCAGCTGGCAGCCATGCTCGGCCCCATGATCCAGGCCATGCAGCCGATGATGGTGGCCATGACCGCCGGCTCGATGGTCGGGCACATGGCCCGGCGATCGTTCGGCCAGTACGACCTGCCCATCCCCCGCACCCCCTCCGACGAGCTGCTCATCCTGGTCCCTAACCTCGACGCCTTCGGCCGCGAGTGGAGCCTGCCGCCCGACGACCTGCGCCTGTGGATCTGCCTGCACGAGATCGCCCACCACACGGTGCTGGGCGTGCCGCATGTGCGCGAGCGCCTCCAGTCGCTGCTCGGCGAGTACACGACCAAGTTCCGCAACGATCCCCATGCCCTCGAGGAGCACCTCGGCGAGCTCGACCTGACGGGCGGCCCCGAGTCGCTGGCCAGCATCCAGCAGGCCCTCGGCGAGCCGGGGGCGCTGCTCGGTGCCATCCAGTCCGACGAGCAGCGGGCCCTGCTGCCTCACCTCGAGGCCCTGGTGGCGGTGGTGGTCGGCGTGGTCGACCACGTCATGGACGAGGTGGGCGCCAAGCTCATCGCCAGCTACGGCATGCTCACCGAGGCGCTGCGCCGCCGCCGGGTCGAGACCGGCGACGCCGACCGCTTCGTCGAGCGGCTGCTCGGGCTCGAGCTCACCCAGGCGACCTACGTCCGGGGCGCCGCGTTCGTGGCCGGCGTGGTCGAGCGGGCGGGTGCCGAGGGCCTGGCCCGCCTGTGGGAAGGCGGGTCCATGCTGCCCAGCCCACCCGAGGTCGACGCACCCGGCCTGTGGCTGGCCCGCATCGACCTGCCCACCGACTGACCGCGTCCCGGACTACTGGAGGTTCGTGGGGTCGATGACGACGCGCCGCTCGGCGCTGTCAGCCTGGTCCTCGCCCCCGCCGGGCGGGGACGGGGGTGGCGGCGGCGGGGGCGGCGGGGGTGGCGGCGGCGGGAGGACGGGCCAGGTGGCGATCGAGCCCTCGGCGTCGGCGTCGATGTCCGGCCCGGGGGTGGCGGGCGCGCCGCCCTCGGCGCCGGTGCCGGTCGCCGTGGCGCCGGTCGCCGCCGCGCCGGGATCGGTGTCGGGCTCGACGGCGAAGCCCTGGCGGCGCCGGCGGAAGCGGCTGGTGATGGCCTCGGCCGGCTTGCGGCGCACGGGCATCTCGCCCCGCTCGAGGCCACGCAGGCCGACGATGTAGGAGAACAGCGCGAACCCTGCGCACGCCGCGATCACCACGAAGCCCACCTGCATGGGCAGCGACAGGACGACCGGGATGAAGGCCCCGGCCACCCATGTGAGCTGGAAGCGCGTCTCGAAGCGGGCGAACGACCGGCCCCGGTTGGCGTCGGGGGCGTCGCGCTGCACCACCGAGTCGAAGGCCAGCTTGCCGCTGCTGGCGGCCACCCCCACGCACAGGGCCAGCGCCGCGGCCGCCACGATGCCGCCCGCCCACGCCGCCAGCACGGCCCCGCCCGCGGTGAGGCCGAGGACGATCTGCAGGATGCGCTCCTCGCTCGTGCCCGACCGGCGCAGCGCCGGGGCGAGCAACGACCCGAGCAGCGAGCCGACGCCGCTGGCCGCGACCACCACGCCGAACTGGGCGGGGTGCGCGTCCTCGGTGCGCAGGGCGAACGCGATGAGGAACGTCAGGAAGCCGACGATGCCCCGCATCAGGCCCATGGCCGAGGCGGCGAGGATGATGCCGCCGCCCCGCAGCTCCTCGCGCTCGGTCTCGGACGTGTCATCGACCGCCACCTGGGTGGCCGGCACCCGCACGCCCAGCACCGCGGCCACCGTGAACACGACGACCGCCAGCACCAGCACGCCCCGGCTGCCGGCGATCAGGAAGGCGAGGCCGCCCGGTGCCGCGGCCGCGAAGGTGATGACGCCGGACAGGAACGACAGGCGCGAGTTGGCCTCGACCAGCTCGGCGTCCGAGCTCACCACCGTGGGCACGATGGCCGACTTGGCGACGTGGTAGCTCTTCGCCAGCACCAGCACGGCGAAGGCCTCGGGGAACAGCAGCAGCCCGTCGATGTCGCGGATCATCAGCACGCAGATGACCGCCCGCAGCGCGTTGGCCCCGATGACCATGAACCGGCGGCCGCCCCGGGCCCGGTCGAGCGCCGGGCCGATGAGCGGCGCCACCACCGCGAAGGGCGCCATGGTGAGCGCCAGGTACAGCGTCACCTTGCCGCGGGCGGCGTTGGGGTCGATGTCGAAGAACAGCGAGTTGGCGAGCGCCAGTGCGATGAGGGTGTCGCCCGCGACGGCGGCGGCGTGGGTGCGCGCCAGGCGGGTGAAGGGCGTGACGACGAAGGAAGCGGCACCCACCCTTCGGTGCGGCTTCGACAGGGGCTCCCACCCGTTGTCGGGCATCGGTCCGAGGGTACAAGCCGCCCCGCCGTGGGCGGCGTAGCCCGCGCCCCTGCCGGGGCGACATCCCCCGGCGAGGCCGTCGCGGGGGAGGGCGCCTCAGGTGCGAGGGGTGTCGTACTTGTAGCCGAGGCCCCGGATGGTGACGATGCGCGTCGGCACCGCCGGGTCCTCCTCGACCTTGGCCCGCAGGCGCTTGACGTGCACGTCCAGCGTCTTGGTGTCGCCCACGTAGTCGGTGCCCCAGACGCGGTCGATGAGCGTGTCGCGGGTCAGCACCCGCCCGGCGTTGGTGAGCAGGATCTCGAGCAGCTCGAACTCCTTGAGCGGCAGCTTTACCTGCTCGCCACGGATCTCGACCTCGTGGCGCTCGGGGTCGAGCCGCACATCCCCCACGTCGAGCACCTCGCCCGAGCCCGTGCGCGACGACCGGTCGGCCGGCCGGCGGCGCAGCACCGCCCGCATGCGGGCCACCAGCTCACGCAACCGGTAGGGCTTGGTGACGTAGTCGTCGGCACCGACCTCGAGCCCGACGACCGTGTCGATCTCCGAGCCCTTGGCCGTGACCATGATGATGGGGACGGTCGAGCGCCGCCGCAGCTCGCGACACACGTCGACCCCCGAGATCTTGGGCAGCATGACGTCGAGGAGCACCAGATCGGGCTTCACGACGTCGAACAGCTCCAGGGCCTGGGCCCCGTCCTTGGCGGTCTGCACCCGGAAGCCCTCGCGCTTCAGGCCCACCGTCAGCGCCTCGACGAAGCTGTCCTCGTCCTCGACGAGCAGCACGGTGGGGTCGGGGGTGCTCACCGCTGCCCGCTCCTGCTGCTTCGCAGCGGGCCGCTCTGTCGCCCTGCGGGACGCTCGCTCATCGGGCCCTCATCCTGCCTCCCTGGACACGGCCACCGGGCCGGGGCCGGCCGGCAGCCGCAACGTGAACGCCGAGCCCACGCCCTCGCGCGACTCGACCCTGACCTCGCCCCGGTGGTTCGAGACGACGTGGCGGACGATGGCCAGGCCCAGCCCGGTGCCCCCCGTCTCGCGGCTGCGGGCGCGATCGACCCGGTAGAAGCGCTCGAAGATGCGCTCGAGGTCGCGCCGGGGGATGCCGATCCCCCGGTCGCTGACCGTCACGTCGACCCAGGTCCCGTCCGTGCGGGCCGCGACCTCGACGCTGCCGCCAGGCTCGCTGTACTTCACCGCGTTGTCGAGCAGGTTGGTGACCGCCGAGACGAGCTGGCGCCGGTCGCCCACCACGCTGAGCCGCGCGGGCGTGCGCTCGACCTCGATGGTGATGCCCCGCTGCTCGGCCGCAGGCCGCACCCGGTCGGCGGCATCGCCCACGAAGTGCGCGACGGGCACCTTGTCGTTGGCGAGGCCGGTGGCCACCTCGAGCCGCGACAGCTCGAGCAGGTCGTCGATGGTGTTGCCCACCCGGAAGGCCTCGCTGGCCAGGCGCTCGGCCAGCCGCTTGACCACGTCGTGCTCGTCCTCGTCGAGCAGGGTCTCCGCCAGCAGCGCCAGGGCGCCCACCGGGGTCTTCAGCTCGTGGCTGATGTTGGCCACGAAGTCGCGGCGCACGTTCTCGAGCCGCCGCCGCTCGGAGGTGTCCTCGACCACGACCAGCACGCCCGCCGGCCGGGTGTCGCTGTCGAGGGGCACCGCCCGGACGGTGAGCACGCGGCGCGGCGGGCCGAACAGCTCGAGCTCGCGCTCGGCGCCGCGCCCCCGCAGGGCGTCGGCGGCCATGGTGGTGATGGCCTGTTCGACCAGAGCGTCGCTATCGCGGGCGGCCAGGAACGAGGCGGCCGGGTCGTTGCGGTAGGCGATCTCGCCCCGGTCGTCGAAGATCACCACCCCGTGGGCGATGGCGCCGAGCGCCCACGACAGCAGGTTCTCGGCCTGCGCGACCTTGGCGCGGCGCTCGTGCTCGACCGCTACCGCCCGCTCGAGGTCGTCGAGCGAGCGGTCGAGCGAGGGCCGCTCGCGCCGGTCGAGCCGGAGCCCCGCGACCGGCACGTCGAGGGTGCGCAGGGCCGCATCGACCCGCTGGGCGGCGGCGCGGCGCGTGACCGCCGCCGCGGTCAGGCCGGCGGCGGTGCCGACCAGGGCGATCACCAGCAGGGTGACCGTCACGACCACGGGGTACCGCCGGTGGTCGTCACGCCGTCCTCGCCAATCGGGCCGTGAGCACGTCGAGCACGCCGTGCACGCCGACGTCGCCGTCGACGCGGATGCCGGAGAGGGCCGACACGGCCACATAGCCGGCGGCGACGAGCGCGGTGTCGCAGTCGGGCGGCAGGTCGACCGTGACCGGCCGCAGCTCCATCTGCAGCCGGCCGCCGTCCTCGGCCGACTCGACCACCGTCGACCGCACCGTGCCGAACGGGGCCAGGGTCGCGGCGCGAGCGCCGGCCAGCCCGCCGGCGGGCAGGTCGGGCACGTTGAGGTTGAGCACGGTGCCCCGGGGCGCGTCCAGCAGCCAGCCGACGGCGGCCGCGGCCACGCCGGCCGCCGTGTCCCAGTGGGCGGGCGAGCCGATGTCGGCCGAGGTGCCGGTGCGGCGCCCACGCGCCGCGCCGTCCGGCGCCTGGACGACGTCGACCCTGGCCTGCTCGCCGCCGACCACCGGGGTGACCGAGCCCCGGCCCTCGTGCGCCAGCCGCGAGACGACGTCGATGCTGACGGCCAGACCCCGGCCGCCGAAGTTGGCGGCGGTCAGGGCCCCGCCGACCGTGCCCGAGTGGAGCACGGCCCTGCCCGTGTTGCAGCCGGGGTTGATGCCCGACACGACCAGCTCGGGGCGGTGGCCGAACCCGCCCAGGCGGGCGGCCAGCACGCACAGACCGGGCGGACCGTCGACGGCGTAGGCGGGCACGCCGGCGAGCCCGGGCAGCTCGACCTGCTCGGCGTCGATGCGCTCGTCGAGGTGGATGCGGCCGATCGCGGCACCCGACCCGCTCATGTCGCGGGCGGGCGCCACCACCATGACGTCCCGCCCGCCGTCGACGAGCGCCCGCACCAGGGAGTGCAGGCCGGCGGACTCGACGCCGTCGTCGTTGGTCACCAGGATCCTGGTCGAGGGCTCTCGGTCGTGCTTCGCCACCCCTGAAGTCTGCCGCCGCGTGCCCCCGATCGGCAGGGTCGGCCAGGTCACCGGACCTCGGCGGAGAGGTGGGCGGGCTCGCCCGTGATGAGGTAGCGCAGGCGGGCGCCGATGATGGCGGCGTGGTCGGCGATCCGGTCGGCCGCCTGGCCGGCCACGAACACGGCCACCGCCACCCGCACGGCGTCGGGGCCGTCGAGGCGGCGCAGCTCGTCGATCAGCCGTGCGTGGAACGATCCGAGCCGCGGCGGGGACTCGACCAGTTGGGTGGCGAGCGCCAGGTCCTGCGCTGCCCAGGCCCGCAGTGCGCTGCGGTACTGCTCGACGGCGACGTCGACCAGCGTGCGGACGATGTCCCACGCGGCACCGCAGGCGGCGAGGTCGTCGACCTGTGGCGCCAGCTTGACCACCCGCAGGCTCAGGTCGCCCACCCGCTCGAGCTCGGACAGGATGCGCACGACCGACACGATGAAGCGCAGGTCGCTGGCCATGGGCGCCTCGCGGCCCAGCAGCGTGTAGCAGCGCTCGAGCAGCGAGACGTGCATGGCATCGATCTCGTCGTCGGCCGCCAGCGCCGCCGCCACCGTCGCGCCCGACCCGTCGCCGTGGTCGAGGACATGGCGCATGCGCTCGAGGTTCTGGTCGACCCGCACGCCCATCAGCTCGACCTGGAGGCGGAGCTGCTCGAGCTCGTCGTGGAACGCCACCCGCAGCGGGACCGGGGCGTCGCCGTTGCTCACTAGCCGAACCGCCCGGTGATGTAGTTCTCGGTCCGCTCGTCGGCGGGGTTGGAGAAGATCGTGTCCGTCCGGTCGAACTCGACCAGCACGCCGGTGCGTCGGTCGGACTCGGGGTTGACCTCGGTCGAGAAGAACGCGGTGGCGTCCGACACCCGGGCGGCCTGCTGCATGTTGTGGGTGACGATCACGATGGTGAACTCGTCCTTGATCTCCTGCATCAGGTCCTCGATGCGCGCCGTGGCGATGGGGTCGAGCGCCGAGCAGGGCTCGTCCATGAGCAGCACGTCCGGGCGGGTCGCGATGGCCCGGGCGATGCACAGCCGCTGCTGCTGCCCGCCCGACAGGCCGTTGGCCGACTCGCCGAGCCGGTCCTTGACCTCGTCCCACAGCGCGGCCTTGTGCAGCGATTCCTCGACCACCGCGGCCAGGTCGCCCTTGCGCACCTTGCCATGCAGCCGCGGCCCGTAGGCGACGTTGTCGAAGATCGACTTGGGGAAGGGGTTGGGCTTCTGGAACACCATGCCGACCCGGCGGCGCACCTCGACCGGGTCGACCTTGGGGCCGTACAGGTCGACGCCGTGGTAGCTGACCGTGCCCTCGGCCCGGGCTCCGGGGATGAGGTCGTTCATGCGGTCGAGGCAGCGCAGGACCGTCGTCTTGCCGCACCCCGACGGGCCGATGAAGGCGGTGATCTCGTGCTGGAGCACGTCGAGGGTGACGTCGCGCACCGCCCGGAAGTCGCCGTAGTACACGCTCAGGTCGCGCAGCTCGAAGACGACGGGCAGATCGGCTCCGGCCGCCCTGTCGCGGGGCGACGGCGCGCCGGCGACGGTCGGTCGTGGCGACACGGTGGCGGCCGGGGCGGCGGGCTGGGTCATGACGACCTCTTCTTCTCGAAGCGGTTGCGGAGGACGATGGCGAGCGAGTTGACCAGCAGGACGAAGACCAGCATGCCGATGATCGTCGCCGAGGCGTTGGCCTCCTTGAACTGGGCCTCGGGCTCGGCCGCCCAGTTGGTGACGATGGTGGGCAGGGCCACGAACCGCTCGGTCAGGTGCCCGGGATCGGTGACGTTGGCCACGTTCAGCCCGGCGCCCTGGCTGAAGAACCCGGTCACGGCGCCCACCACGATGAGCGGGGCCGCCTCGCCCACCGCCCGGGCGATCGACAGCAGGGCCCCGGTCAGGATGCCGGGCGCCGCGTACGGCAGGACCTGGGTGCGGATGACCTCCCACCGGGTGGCGCCCACGCCGTAGGCGCCCTCGCGCAGCGCCTGCGGCACCGCCCGCAGGGCCTCGGCCGTGGTGATGACGATGATGGGCATGACCAGGACCGCGAGCGTGACGCCCGCCGCGGCCAGCGTGCGGCGGTTGGCGTCGTCGTGGCTGGTGAACCCGCCCAGCGCCTCGACGAAGATGGCCAGGCCCAGCAGCCCGTAGACCACCGACGGCACACCCGCCAGGTTGCGGATGTTGAGCTCGATGAACGTGGTCAGCCGGTTGCGGGGCGCGTACTCCTCGAGGTACACGGCGGCGCCGATGCCGATGGGGATCGCCAGCACCACCACCGACACGGCGATCCAGAACGACCCGACGATGCCCTGGGAGATGCCGGCCCGGTCGGCCGACGCCGACAGGCCGCCGTCGAGGAACTCCCAGCCCCGCTCGGAGTAGACCGGCAGGCCGTCGGTGACGACCGAGGTGAGCAGCACGCCCAGCACGAGCAGCGACCCCAGCAGGCAGGCGACGAGCGCCAGCTCGAACAGCCGGCCCTTGACGTCGGTGCGCGAGCCGCGCAGCGCGCGGGCCACGCTGCCCTCGACGGCGCCCCGGGAGCTGCTGGTGACGGTGGTGAGTGCCATGGTCGGCCGCCCTAGTAGGCCTGGCGCACGCGGCGCACGAAGCGGTTGGCGATCATGTTCAGCCCGAGCGTCAGCAGGAACAGCACGATGCCGACGAAGTACAGGCTCGGCACCGCCAGGTCGGCGCCGCGGACGCCCTCGGTGCCCGTGGCCAGCGAGGCCATGGCGGCGGTCATGGTGAGGCTGCCCTCGAGCGGGTTGGACGAGAACGCCGCCGAGTCGGCGGCCCCGCCGGCGATGAAGACCACCATCGTCTCGCCGATGGCCCGGGACGCCGACAGGATGAAGGCGGCGACGATGCCCGACACCGCGGCCGGCACCACCACCCGCAGCGTGGTGCTGAGCTTGCGGGCGCCGAGGCCCGCCGAGGCGTGGCGCAGGCTGGCGGGCACCGCCCGCATGGCGTCCTCGGACACCGACGCCATGAGCGGGATGGTCAGGATGCCCACCCCGATGCCCGCCGCCAGCATCGAACCGGTGCGCCCCTCGCGCTCGCCGAACAGGGTGCCGACGACCTCCGGGGCGATCCAGTTCAGGGCGAACACGCCCAGCACGACCGACGGGATGCCGGCGAGCACCTCGAGGATGGGCTTCAGCAGCGAGCGCAGCCGCGGGCCGGCGTACTCGGAGAGGTACACGGCGGCGCCGAGCCCCAGGGGGGCCGCCACCACCATGGCCACCCCGGTGACGATCAGGCTGCCCACCACGATCGTCGACAGGCTGAACCGTTCCTGGCGGGGATTCCAGGCGTCGTTGGCGAAGACCCGGCCCCACTCGACCTCGGTGAAGAACTGCAGGCCCTTGGCGAACAGCGACACGAGGATGAGCGCGCTGATCAGCACCGACACCAGCGCCGCCACCGTGAACACGATGCCCATGGCGCGCTCGCGCCGGTGACGCCGGGGATCGCCGGAGAGGTCGACCTGGGGCGGGGGGACGACGGTCGCGGCCATCAGCGGAGCCTCGTGCTGTGGGTGGCGGGTGGAGAGAGCCGGCGTCGGCCGTGCCCGGAGACAGGTGTGGGACCGGGCGGTGCCGCCCGGTCCCACCGGCTCCCGGTGGACGGAGAGCCGTTCACCGCGTCAGCGGTCCGTCCATGCCGTGATCGTCGCCTCGACCTGCTCGTCGGGCATGGTCACGTAGCCGCCGGACTCCACGAACTCGGCAAGGTTATCGAGGTAGAAGTCGACGAACGGGGCGAGCGCCGCGTTCTCCTCGGCCTTGGCCTTGTTCACGTAAATGAACAGCGGGCGGGACAGCGGGTAGGTGTTGTCGGAGATCGTCTCGGCGCTCGGCTCGATGCAGTCGCCGTCGGGCTCGGCCGCGATCGGGATCTCCTTCACCGTGTCGCCCGCCTCCTCGGCGAAGGCGAAGCCGACCCAGCCGAGCGACGTGGAGCTGGACTCGATGTTCGACACGATCGTGTTGTCGTCGGCCGACGAGGCATAGTCGGTGCGGGTGGTCGGCTCCTGGCCCCGCTCCTCGGCGTAGCCCTCGAGGGCCAGCTCGACGAACGAGTCGTACGTGCCCGACTCGGTGCCGGGACCGGTGAGCACCAGCTCGGCGTCGGGAAGCTCGGTGCTCGAGCCCAACTCGCCGGCGATCGCGCTGCCCTCGGCCCAGGTGCCGACGCCCTCGGCCTCGGGGCCGATGAGGGCGTACAGGTCGGCGAAGTTGAGGCACTCGACGGCGTCGTTGTCGACACTGGTCATGACGGCCATGCCGTCGTAGGCAATCTGCAGCTCGACGTACTCGATGCCAGCCTCCTCGCAGGCCGCGGCCTCCTCCTCGTCGATGGCCCGGGAGGCGTCGGAGATCTCGGTGTCGCCCGTGCAGAACAGCTCGAAGCCGTCCCCCGTGCCCGGTCCGTCGACCGCGATCTCGGCGCCGCTGTTCTCGCCCATGAAGGCCTCGGCGGCCAGCGACGAGATGGGCTCGACGGTCGATGAGCCCGAGATGTTGATCGTGCCCTCGACCTCGCCTCCGTCGGCCTCGGTGGCGCCGTCGGCCGCCGCATCGTCGTCGTCGTCGCCGCCGCAGGCGGACACGGCCAGGCCGACCGCCACGATGATCGAAAGCCACGCCAGGCGGCGTTGCTCGGTTGCTCGCACCTGATGCCCTCCTCTGGGCTGCTGTCGCGGGGCGCGTCCCGCCCCAGTTCCTGGAGAGGACGGTAGGGACGGCAGGTGAACGGCCGGTGAGGGGGCGGGTGAACCAGAGGTGAACGCCGCGGCAACGTTGTGCCAACTGGCTCGGTAATGCGCTCTGACCAGGGAGATCGCGGCCGGCGGGGTTCAGCCGAGCTGGCCGCGGAGGCGCTCGAGCAGCAGACGGTCGTGCGCGTAGGTGAGCCTGCCCCGGGCATCGTCGAGGGTGACCCAGCGGCGGTCGTCGATCTCGTCGTTGGCCTGCCAGGGCTCGACCGCCACCACGCGCATCGACCAGTAGCGCACCAGCTTCGACCGCCCCTTGCCGTCGAGGTAGGTCGTCGAGGGCAGCTCGGGCCCCAGGTCGCACACGAGGCCGGTCTCCTCGGCGACCTCGCGCACCGCGGCCTGCTCGAAGGTCTCGCCCTTGTCGAGCTTGCCCTTGGGGAACGACCAGTCGTCGTAGCGGGGCCGGTGGACCAGCACGATCTCGACGCCCGTTCGGCTGTGGCCGTGCTCGTCGGCCACGACCGCCTCGCGCCACACGACCCCTCCGGCCGCGCGCACCTGCGGCTGCTCGGCCGGGCGCCGTTGCGTCTGGTTCTGCCTGCGCCGCGACGACATCGTGGCCTGATTCCTACCGGGCCAGGCGTCAAAACGACGAACCTCGCCTCCGCCTCTCCCTGCGGGACCGGTCGCCAGAGCGACTCGCTCCGTCAGAGCGGCGCTGGTCAGCCCGCTGCCGACGCCGGCGGCCGGGGCAACGGAAGGATCTCGCCGGTCGCCCGGCGCCGCGCCTCGGCGTCGCCGGCGACGCCCGTGTGGCCGGCCTCGATCGCGACGTCCGCCTCGTGACCGGGCCCGCCGTCGCGGCCGAGCTCGCGCCGGGTGCGGAGCTCGCCCACCCGATCGAGCTCGCGCTCGAGCTGGCGGCGCCGGGTGCCCGACAGGTCGTCCCAGCTGCGGCGCACGGTGTCGAGGCTGCGCCCCACCTTGTCGAGCGCATCGGAGAACTTGCTCCACTGCTGCTCGAACGCGGCCAGGCAGGCGAGGATCTCGTCGGAGGTGCGCTGCAGCCGGGTCTGCTCGACCGCCTGCCGGATGACGGCGAGCACCGAGAAGAGCGTGCTGGGCGAGCACAGCACCACCTTCTGCTGCAGGGCCACGTCGAGCAGGTCGCGGTCGTGCTGGTGGGCGAACGCGTAGACCGCCTCGTTGGGGATGAACAGCAGTACCTCGTCGAGGGTGCCGTCGGGGTCGATGTAGACGCGGCTCGACAGCTCGCGCACCCGGGCCCGCACGTCACGCACGAAGGCGATGGCGTGCTGGTCGCGCTCGCGCTCGGACGTCGCCTCGAGGTAGCGCAGGTAGTTGTCGACCGGGAACTTCACGTCCATGTGCAGCACGCGGTCGCCGGGCAGCATGAAGGTGAAGTCGGGCACGGTGCCCGCCGCGGTGGCCGACTGCTTGCGGTAGCTGATGCCCTCGACCAGGCCGGCGGCCCGCAGCACGTCGTCGGCCATGCGCTCGCCCCACTGGCCCCGGGCGCGCGGGTTGGCCAGGGCCTGGCGCAGCGACTGGGTGGTGTCGACCAGGCGGGCGCTGACCGCCGCCATCTCGCTGAGACGCGTCTCGACCCGGCCCTGCTGCTCGGCCCGCTCGCGCTGCAGGCTGGCCACCAGCTCGCCGACCCGCGACAGCTCGGCCCGCACGTCGCCCATGTGCTGCTCGACGGCGGCGTTGCGCAGCGCCAGCTGGTCGACCATCGTGCCCCGCAGCTCGCCCACCTGCTGCTCGAAGGCGTGCTGGCGAGTGGCCAGCTCGCGCGAGCCGGCGTCGGCCTGGGCGCCCAGCCGTTCGCCCGCCACCTTGACCACCGTGTCGACCGCGGCGTCGACCGCGGCCCGCACCGTGGCCTGGTGCTCGGCCCGCTGCTCGGCGCCACCCCCGTGCCCAGCGCCGCCGAGGCGCGACACGACCAGCCACGCGCCGGCCACGCCGGCGCCGAGGCCGGCGACCACACCCACGACGAGCAGAGCTGCGTCCATGCGCGAACCATACGGACGCCCTGAGACAGTTTCGGCGACCCTCAGGCCTCTCGACCGGGCCGATGTCGCCTAGTTGTCGCCTGGGGAGCCGGGATCGACGGGACGGAGCAGGGCAGCGGCCTCCAGGGTCGCCTGCCGGGTCAGCGCGACCACCAGCTCGGCGCCGCGCCGCACGCAGGCGCACTCGCGATCGCCCTCGGCGTCGTGCGAGATGGCGTCGACTAGGCGCAGCAGCCGGTCCTGCCCCCCGAACACGACAGCCCTCAGCGGCGACGCCAGGTTGCCCGCCCGCGCGCGCTCGACCTCGACGTGGTGGCGCAGGCCACGGCGCAGCCGCTGGACCGATCGGGACATCTCCACCAGGTCGTCGGCGATCGCGGCCGCCTGGATCGACCGGGCCAGCGCCAGCAGCTCGTCGTGCGACATCCAGGCGTCGTCGCCGTCGACGGCGGGGCCGGCGTCACCGCCGGGGCCGCGCAGCGGCAGATGGCGGGCGGCGCTGCGGTGGCGCCTGCGTGGCGGATACGGCTGCGAGCGAACCGGGGACATAGCCGCTGCCTCTCCTGACTCCCGCCCTGCGAGGGCAGGATAGGCCCGAACGGCGGTCTCCCACCAGGGCCGATGGTCCCGAGGGAACGGCGGGCGACGGTGCGCGGCCCGCCCGCGACCGGCCTACACCACCGAGGGGGCGATGGGCTGGGCGGCCCGCTCGATGGTCAGCTCCTGCAGGGCGACCTGCGACTCGACCGTCCCGCCCTCGGGCGACCGCGCCCAGCGCCCGTCGGGGCCCAGAGTCCAGGCCAGCACATCGTCGGCCAGCGCCACGTCGAGCACCTCGTCCAGGCGGGCCTGCAGGCCCTCGTCGGTGACCGGGGTCAGCGCCTCGACGCGGCGGTCGAGGTTGCGGGGCATCAGGTCGGCCGACCCGATGAGGTGCAACGCGTGCCCGGGGCCGAGCCCGTTGGCGAACCGGTAGATGCGCGAGTGCTCGAGGTAGCGGCCCACGATCGACCGCACCCTGATCGACTCGGACATGCCCGGCACGCCCGGGGTCAGGCAGCAGATGCCTCGCACGATCAGGTCGATCTCGACCCCGGCCTGCGACGCCCGGTACAGCTCCTCGATCATGTCCTGGTCGACCAGGCTGTTCATCTTCATCGTGAGGCGGCCCCGGCCGGGCTGCTCGCTCGCGGCGTCGATCTCGCCCTGGATCAGGTCGTTGAGCCCGTCGCGCAGCAGCCGGGGCGCCACCAGCAGGCGCTGGTAGTCGATGTTGCGGCCGTAGCCGGTGAGCTCGTTGAACAGCTGCGCCAGGTCGGAGCCGATGGCCGGGTCGCAGGTCAGCAGGCCCATGTCCTCGTAGACCCGGGCGGTCTTCGAGTTGTAGTTGCCGGTGCCGATGTGGCAGTAGCGGCGCAGGCCGTCGGGCTCCTCCCGCACCACCAGCGCCGCCTTGGCGTGCACCTTCAGCCCGATCAGCCCGTAGGTCACGTGCACGCCGGCGGTCTCGAGCTGGCGGGCCCACTCGATGTTGGCGCCCTCGTCGAAGCGCGCCTTGAGCTCGACGATGACCGCCACCTGCTTGCCCCGCTCGGCCGCCCTGATGAGCGACCGGGCGATGGGGCTGTCGCCCGAGGTGCGGTACAGCGTCATCTTGATGGCCAGGACCTGCCGGTCGGTCGAGGCCTGGCGCACGAACTCCTCGACCGTGGTGCGGAAGCTCTCGTAGGGGTGCTGCACCAGCACGTCGCCGCGGCGGATGGCGTCGAACACGTCGACCCGCTCGCCGTCGACGTTGGCCAGCCGCGTAGGCGTGACCCGCTGGTATGGCGGGTCCTTGAGGTCGGGCCGGTCGAGCGCGTGCACCGACCACAGGCCACCCAGGTCGAGGGGCGCGGTGTGCACGTAGACGTCCTCGTCGGCCACGTCGAGCTCGCGCTGGAGCAGCTCGCGCACCTCGTCCGACATGGCGGCGTCGATCTCCAGGCGCACCGCCCGCCCGAACCGGCGGCGCCGCAGCTCGACCTCGACCATGGCCAGCAGGTCGTCGGCCTCCTCCTCCTCGAGGGTCAGGTCGGTGTTGCGGGTGACGCGGAAGGCGTGGTGCTGCTCGATCTCCATGCCGGGAAAGAGCTGGTCGAGGTGCGCGGCCATGACCTGCTCGAGGGGGACGTAGCGCTCGCCGTCGGGCAGGACCACGAACCGGGGCAGCAGCGAGGGCACCTTGACCCGGGCGAACCGGCGCAGGTCGGCGTCGGGGTCGCGCACGATGACGGCCAGGTTGAGCGACAGGTTGGAGATGTAGGGGAAGGGGTGGCCCGGGTCGACCGCCAGCGGCGTCAACACCGGGAAGATGCGCTCCTCGAACGTCTCGACCAGGAACTTCTCGTCGTCCTCGTCGAGGTCGGACCACGACGACAGCTTGATGCCCGCCTCGGCCAGCGCAGGGGCCACCTGGTCGAGGAAGGCCGCCTGCAGACGCGGCACCAGGACGTCGAGCCGGTCACGGATGTCGAGGAGCTGCTGGCCGGCGGTGCGCCCGTCGGGACTGGAGCCTCCGACACCCGCCGCCACCTGGTCTTTCAGGCCGGCCACCCGCACCTGGAAGAACTCGTCCAGGTTCTGGCTGGAGATGGCCAGGAACTTGGCCCGCTCGAGCAGCGGCACACGCTCGTCCTCGGCCAGGGCCAGCACGCGGGCATCGAAGTCGAGCCACGACAGCTCGCGGTTGCGGTAGCGCTGGGGCTCGTCGCTGCCTGCCGTGGCGATGGCGGCCGGATCCGCGGGAGCGTCGAGGTCAGCGGCCATGCCGCCGAGGGTACCCGTGCCCTGAGACAGTGGGGAAAACTAGGCCGTGACGCTTCAATGACACTGTGCGTCACCAATGGTTGACGTCAGGTGTCGTCCTCGTCCTCGGGGTAGCCGAGGTCCCACTCGAGCAGGATGTGTTCACGCTCGGCGTCGCGCACCACCCGCTCGCGGTTGCGGCGGAACTGGGGGTCGTGCGGCGGCAGCAGCACCAGGCGGGCCATGACCCGCGAGCGGAAGTCGTCGATCATCTGGCGATCGCCGAAGTCGGACTGGACCTCCCAGTGCGGGGCCACCGGCCCGAGGTAGACGACGCGGGCGTGGCCGCGGGGAGGCTCGGCTTCGGGCGCGACGTCGGACATGGCGGGCGAGCCTACCTGGCCACGCCCGCGGTCACGCTCAGTCGCCCAGCCGGCCGATCACCGCGGTGAGGGTCTGCTGCTCGCCCGTGCGCTCGATGGTCAGCTCGATGCTGTCGCCGGGCTCGTGCTCGCGGACGATCTCGCCCAGCTGGTCGTTGGAGGTGATCTCCTCGCCGTCGATCGCCACGATGACGTCGCCCGGGCGCACGCCGGCCGCCTCGGCACCGCTGCCGGCCATCACGTCGTCGACGAAGGCGCCCTGGTCCGCCTCGATCTGGAACTGCTCACGCACCGCGTCGGGCACGTCGTCGAGGGGCAGGGTGGTGACGCCCAGGCGAGGGGTGTCGGGCGTGATCTCGCCGTTGCCCTGCTGAAGCTCGTCGATGATGGGCTTGGCCGAGTCGATCGAGATGGCGAAGCCGATGTTCTGGCTGTCCTGGATGATGGCCGTGTTCATGCCGACCACGGCGCCGCTGGAGTCGACCAGCGGGCCACCGGAGTTGCCCGGATTGATCGCCGCGTCGGTCTGGATGAGGTCGGCGAGCGGCGGCTCTCCGCCCTGGCTCTCGATGGTGCGGTTGACCGCCGAGACGATGCCCGTGGTGACGCTGGGCTGACCGCCCAGGTTGAGGGCGTTGCCGATGGCGATGACCGGCTCGCCCACCTGCAGCGTCGAGGACGAGCCCAGCTCGGCGGGCACCAGGTCGTCGGCGCCCTCGAGCCTGATGACGGCCAGGTCGTTGGCCGGCTCGCTGCCCACCAGCGTGGCGGTGCGGGTGGCGCCGTCGAAGGTGCGCACGGTGATGTCCTCGCTCTGGCTGATCACGTGCGCGTTCGTCATGACCAGGCCGTCGGCCGACAGCACCACCCCACTGCCCGCGCCCTCGAACACGCCGCCCCGGGCCGTGACGCTGGTCTCGATGGTGACGACCGACGGCTGCACCTGGTCGAGGATGCTCCGGACGTCCATGGCGCCGTCGGGGGTGGTGACGGGCGGGCGGGCCACGACGGGGGTGACCTCGCGGTCGGGCCACAGCGCCACGGCGCTCACCGCAGCGGCCACCACGGCGCCCACCAGGGCCGCCACCAGGCCGACGGCCCACAGGCGGACGCGCTGGCGCCGGGCCTCGATCTGCTGTCCACCGCCGGGCTGCGGGGGCGGGGCGGGGTGCCCCGGTGGGCCCTCGAGCGACGCGCCGGCGACGGGACCCGGTGGAGCGGCGCCCGCACGCAACGTGGCTGACGCCTCGTTGACGGGGTGCCCGTCAGGGTGGGGGGCGACGGGACGGTCGTAGGAGGCCGGCGCACCCGGCGCCACCGGTGGCGTCAGCGGCGGCCCTGCCGCGACCCCGTCCGACCTGGCGGACGACGACGGCGGAGGAGGCGGCGGCAGCGGAGGCGACGGCCGCACGGCCACGGGCAGGCGCACGGGGTCGTCGTCGCCCGGGGGGAGTTCGTTGGAACCTTCGGCCGCGCTCACGAGTCATGCATACCGGATCGCAACGTGGATCGCGGCTCGCTCGGGGATCCCCCGGGGGCATCCCAGGGAAATCCCCCATGCCCCCGGGGGGTCTTGCAGTGAACACTGGTACCCAGTCGGTGGGAGAGCACGCACTCAGGTTGCGGGCGGGACGACGGCGGACATGAACGGCGGAGAGCCATGAGACCTGGAGGACCGATGGACACCGAGTGGATGGCCCGGGGCAACTGCGCGGACGAGGACCCGGCCCGCTTCTTTCCCAGCGACGGGGTGGGCGTCGACGTCGCACGGCGGATCTGCGCGACGTGCCCGGTCAAGGAGCCGTGCCTCGAGCACGCACTGGTCAATCGCATCGACCACGGCGTGTGGGGCGGCGCATCCGAGCGCGAGCGCCGTCGCATCCTCAAGCGGCGGCGGGCCGCCGCGGCCGTGGTGACGCCCGGCGGCTGACCAGTCGCCGGCTGCGCGGCCCGCACGGGTCGGTGCCGCGAAAGAGGGCCCGGGGGCCGATCGGCCCCTGGCCCTGGGCGGGCGCGCGGGGTCAGGCCTTGTCGGGCTCGTCGTCGCTCGGGGTGTTGCTGCCCTCCTTGATGCCTCGCTTGAACTCGCTCTGGGCCTGGCCCATCGAACGGGCGAGCTTGGGGAGCTTGGCGCCGCCGAAGAGGACCAGCACCACCAGCAGGACGATGATGAGTTCCGTAGGTCCGAGGTTCACGGTGGCCACTGTACCTTTCGTTGGTTCAGCAACCGCAGGCGAGGTCACTGGTGCTCGAATGCGTCGTCAACGTCTCTGAGGGCCTGCGGGTGGACGTCGTCGCGGCGATCGCTGCGACCGCCCGTGATTCGTTGCTCGACGTCCATTCGGATGCCGACCACAACCGCTCGGTGCTCACGCTGGCGGGCGGGAGCGCCGAGACGGGCGCCCGGCAGGTGGCCCGCGCCGCGGTCGAGCGGCTCGACCTGCGGGCCCATCGGGGGGCGCACCCCCGCTTCGGCGTGGTCGACGTGGTGCCGTTCGTCCCGTTGGCCGGCTCTGCCATGGGCGACGCCGAGGCGGCCCGCGACCGGTTCCTGGTCTGGATCGCCGGCGAGCTGGGCGTCCCGGCGTTCGCCTACGGGCGCCACCGCACCCTGCCCGAGCTGCGGCGGCGGGCGTTCGTCGACCTCGCGCCCGATGCCGGCCCGCCGGCCCCGCATCCCTCCGCCGGCGCCGTGGCGGTGGGGGCCCGCGACCTACTCGTGGCCTGGAACCTGTGGCTGGCCGAGCCCGACCTCGAGCGGGCCCGGCGGGTGGCCCGGGAGGTGCGGGGGCCCCACCTGCGGGCGCTGGGCCTGGCGGTCGGCGACCGGGTCCAGGTGTCTATGAACCTGATCGATCCGCGGGTGCTCGGCCCTGCCGAGGCGTGGGACCTGGTCAACGAGCGGGTGCCGGTGGCCGGCGCCGAGCTGGTGGGACTGGTGCCGGCCGCGGTGCTCGACCGCACGCCACGACAACGGTGGCGGCAGCTCGACCTGGCGCCGGAGCGCACCATCGAGGCCCGGCTCGGGCGGGCCGGCGGCTGAGCGGGCGGCGAGCGCATCCCGGCCGGGGCCGGCCGGGATCGTGATCAGGCGCTGGCCGTCGCGGCCGCCTGGCGCTCGAGCGCACGGCGACGGCGGATGCGGCGCCGCTCGCGCGCGCTCATCCCACCCCAGATGCCGAACTTCTCGCTGTGGACCAGGGCGTACTCGAGGCACTGGGCGCGCACGATGCAGCCCCGGCAGACCTCCTTGGCCTCGCGGGTCGATGCGCCCCTCTCGGGGAAGAACAGGTCGGGGTCGACGCCGAGGCAGTTGGCGTAGTCCTGCCACGTGCGGTCGTCGGGATCTGTGGCCACGGGGAGTCTCATTCGGCCCCCTTTCCCGGGTGTCTCGCCATAGGGACGTGCGGCGGAGGGTCGAGCTGCAGAACCCACCTGCAGGGTCCACCTGCAATGCCACACGTGTAATTACATTGATGGGATTCTTGCCCACCACGCCGCCCGGCGCAAGGGGTCTTCCCGCCGGCGTGGTCGCGCGCGCTGCGGTCCGGGCCGGGCGCCGCTGGTAGTCTCGCCCCCTGCGCCCGCCGTGGCGCGTACAGGGGGAGCCGGGGACCAGCGGGGTGTTCCATGCAGCAGCGCCCGTCGGGGCCGTGACGACCACCACCGACACGTCGCCCGACGACGCGCCCGGCCCGGCCGGCACGACGGCACCCGCACCCGGCCGGGACGCCGCGGCGCCCCCTGACGCCGACCGCGACCACCAGGGCGCCGAGGGCGCAGAGGCCCACGGCGTGGACGGCCTCGACGACGCCGGCCGGCGCCGGCTGCGCCGGGCCTGGTGGTGGGGCGCGCTGCCCACCCTCGCCGCCTACCTGTGGGTGCTGACGATCGGCCGTGCCGACCTGCTGCAGGTCCACTACTTCGACGACTTCTACGACGCCCAGGCCCGCTCGCTCATGCACGGGCGGCTCGACGTCCCGGCCGAGGTACCGGGCTTCGAGGGCTTCCTCATCGACGGCAAGACCTACATCTACTTCGGGCCCCTGCCCGCGCTGCTGCGCATGCCGGTGCTGGCCGCCACCGACCGCTTCGACGGGCGCCTCACCACCCTGTCGATGCTGCTGGCCGCCGTCGTGCTCGCCGTGGCGTCGTTCCGCCTGCTCTGCAGCCTGCGGGGCCTCGTGCGCGGCACCAGCCCCGTCGGCCGGCACGAGCCGCTGGCGACGGGCCTGGCGGCCGTGGTGGTGCTCGTGGCGCCACCCTTCTTCCTCGCCTCGCAGGCCGTGGTGCACCACGAGGCGACGCTCTGGGGCATCGCGCTGACCGTGGCCGCGTTCGATGCCGTGGTGCGCTGGCAGCGCCGGCCGACCGTCCGCGGGCTGGTGGTGCCCTCGCTCCTCGTGCTGGCGGCCGTGCTCACCCGCCAGTCGCTCGGGCAGGGGCCGCTCGTGGCGCTGGGGCTGAGTGGCCTGGTCGTGGCGTTCACCCGGGCGCGCCGGGCCCGACCCGACGCCACGCGGTGGTCGGCGTGGCCGCGGGCGATGCGCGACCCGGTCCTGTGGGCCTGCGGCGTCGCGTGCCTGGTGCCCTTCGCGGTCGCGGTCGCCGTGAACCACGCCAAGTTCGGCACCCTGCTCAGCCCGCCGTCCGACAAGCACAACTTCTCGCAGTACTCGGCCCACCGGGTCGAAGTGCTCGAGGCCAACGACGGGTCGCTGTTCGGGTGGCAGTTCGTGCCGTCGACGCTCAAGCAGTACTTCCGGCCCGACGGCATCGACGTGCGCCTGGACATGCCGTGGATCGACTTCCCCCGCCTGGGGCCCTCGGCCGTGGGCGAGACGGTCTTCGACAAGCTCGACTGGACCTCCAGCCTCCCCGCGTCGGCCCCGGCGCTCACCGTGCTCACCCTGGTGGCGTTGTGGTGGGCGGTGCGCACGCGGGGCGAGCGGCGCGGCGGGCCGTGGCTGTCGCCGCTGCTGGCCGGCGCGGTGGTCGGCGGGCTCGGCGTCGTCGCCATCGGCCACATCGCCAACCGCTACCTCACCGACCTCTTCCCGCTCGTGCTCATCCCGGGGCTCGTCGGCTTCCACCTGCTGGTGCGGGGCTGGCGCCACCGGTCGGTGCGCCGGCGGCGGGTCGCGGCCGTGGGCCTGGGCGGCCTGGCCGTGCTCGGCGTGCTGGTCAACCTGGCCCTGGCGCTCGAGTACCAGCGCGAGCGGGCGCCCAACGTGCCCGAGTCGCTGCGTGCCCAGTGGTCGGGCCTGCGGGCCTCGCTGCCCGGCAGCTACGAGCCGCTGGAGGTGTCGCCCTTCGCCCCCTGGCTGCCCGAGAGCGCGTTCGACAGCCGGCTCGCCGTCGTCGGGGAGTGTGACGGGCTGTACCTGCGGCTCGAGGACGAGTGGCGCGGGGTCGAACGGGGCCCGGCCGTCGACGTCTACGACCTGCGGGTCGACCTCGACGTGCTGCCCGACGACGAGCGGGTGCCGCTGATGACGCTGGGCGAGGGCCCGACCGAGGCCGTGGTGGCCATCCGCCGGGTGGGCGACGGCCAGGTGCGGGTCGACGTGTCCCGGCCCCCCGGCACGTCCGGGGGCTGGAGCCTGGGCATCCCGGCCACGCTGTCGGGCACGATCACCATGCGCATCGACGCCGACTTCCGCGAGCGCGACCGCTGGGTCTCGGTGGGGGCCACCGTGCTGCACGGCGGCCCGCTGCCCACCGACACCGAGACGCCCGAGATCGGCCGCGCCCCGGCCGGCTACGGCAGCGCCACCCGCTTCCCGGGCGAGATCGAGCAGATCGTCCCAGAGCTGTCGCTCTGCGAGCGCGCCGCCGACCTCGACGATTGAGCCACGGGCGCGGCGGCGGACGCCGGCCCGGGCGGAGGCTCAGGACGTCGCCACCGCGGGCTGCGTGGGCTCGGCCGCCGCCGGGGCCACCGGCCGGGCCGACTCGAGCTGGTAGAGCATCTGGTAGGCGAACAGGTTGGGGCGCGCCCGCACCGCCGTGGCATCGAGCCTGCGCACCAGCCGCCGGGCGGAGCCGTCAACGGCGGCTGCGGGCTGATCGCCGGCCCCGCCCCTCTCGACCACCTCGAGCGGCAGGCCGGTGTAGCCCCGGCGGGCGACCCGCCAGCCGTGCGTCTGGCACAGGCGCTCGAAGCTGCGGCGGGTGAAGAACCGCAGGTGGGTCTGGTCGAGGATGCCCCGGCGGTCGTAGTCGAACAGGCCGAGCGCGACCCGTGCCCGCGGGTACCAGTGGGCGAAGTTGGGCACCGAGGCGATGAGCATCCCGCCCGGCGCCATCACGCCGTGCAGCTCGGTCAGCAGCTGCTCGGGCCGGCGGACGTGCTCGAGCACGTCGGCCGCGATGACCACGTCGAAGGGGCCCTCGACCTCGGGCGGCAGCCCCGCGTCCAGATCGGCCTGGACGAACTCGTCGACCCGGTCCTTCACCCCGTCGGACGCGGCGATGTCGACGCCCGTGACGTGGTGTCCGAGCGCCGTGAGCCGGCCCGCGATGGCACCCTCCGCGCAGCCCAGGTCGAGCACCCGCCGCCGGGGGCGTGCCTCGAGCCAGTCGACGATGCGCCCGTGCGAGCTGGTGTCGGACTCCTTCGCCTCGTAGACCTCGCTGGCGAAGGCCAGCTCGCCGGTGCCGAAGCCCAGCTTGTGGGCCCGGTAGCGGATCACGTCGCGGGTGATCAGGCGGGCGTACTTCAGCCCGTTCACGTAGCAGATCTCGTCGCCGTAGAAGGTGGGAATGGGGATCTCGACGATGCGCTTCCCGGACTCGGCCAGCTGCACGATGATCTGCGTGTCGAAGTTGAAGTCGTCGTCGTTGCGCTCGAAGGGCAGGTCGCGCAGGGCGGCCACCGAGTACGCCCGGTAGCCCGAGTGCCACTCCGACAGGTCGGTGCCGGCCAGCGCGTTCTCGAACCGGGTCAGCAGCTTGTTGCCCATGTACTTGTAGAGGGGCATGCCGCCGCGCCGGGCCGCGCCCTTCTCGAGCAGGCGCGAGCCGAACACCGCGTCGGCCTCGCCCCGCTCGAGCGGCGCCACCATGTCGGGCAGCTTCTCGGGGGCGTACTGGCCGTCGCCGTGCACCATGACGATGATGTCGAGCCCCCGCTCGATCGCCCAGCGGTAGCCGACCTTCTGGTTGCCGCCGTAGCCCAGGTTGCGCGGGTTGCGCACCACCTCGAGCGGCAACGACTGGTCGAACTGCTGGTAGCCCAGCCCCACCAGGTACGTCGCATCGGCGCTGTGGTCGTCGCTGACCAGGATGCCCGAGATGCGCGGCCGGAAGTCGGTCGGGATGCGATCGAGGACGCGCGCGAGTGTTCCGGCGGCGTTGTAGGCCACGACCAGGATGCCGATCCGCGGTTGCACGCGCGGCAGCATAGGAGGGCCGCTGCGACGCTGCTGGCCCAACCGGCGCCCTGGGTGGCGGTGACGCCCGAGCAGTGGCGCGGCTCTGCCGCGCGCAGCATCATTGAGCCGTGAGCCTGGGGGACCAGCCGACGACACGGGGGCCGACACCGGCAGTCGGTGCGACGCTCATCGCCGCCGCCGCCGTCGTGCTGATCCTCGGTCTGGTGTGGCTGGCCCGCGACCAGTCGCCGAGCGACCGCCTGGTGGTCCCCACGGCCGACGGCGTGACGCTGCCGACCAACGGCGAGGGCGAGCCCATCGAGCTCCCGCCCAGCCAGCCGGCCGTCGCCGTGTCGTTCGGGGCCGACGGCCAGCTCATCCGCCCCGAGCCCGTGCGGGCTCGGGTGATCGACGAGTCCGGCAACGAGGTGCTGGTGGCCCTTGCCCCCAACACCACGGTCGACACCGTCACCGGCGAGATCGTCCCCACGATCCCGACGACGAGCCGGCCCGGGAGCACCACGCCCACCACCCGGCCCGGCGGCAGCACAACGCCCACCACGAGCAGCCCGACGACCGCCCCGCCGACGACCCCGACCACCGCCCCGCCGACGACCCCGACGACCGCCCCGCCGACGACTCCGACCACCGAGCCGCCGCCGACCACCACCGAGCCGCCGCCGACCAGCGACCCCACGATCCCCGACCCGGGCCTGGGCACGATCCTCGACGACCTCCTCCCCTAGCCCGGCGCACCAGGCGGGACGGCGGCGGGCTCAGGCCGAGCGGCGACCGCCGCCGGCGCGGCGCATCTCCCGCTTCTGCTCGATGAAGTCGACCAGCAGGTAGTCGCCCAGGGTCTCGGGTGAGGTGAAGAACGCCCGCCCCTTGTTGAGCCGGGTGAGCTTCTCGACGAACGTGCGCAGGTGGCCGTTGGGGTCGAGCATGAAGGTGTTGATGCGGATGCCGTCGCGGGTGCACCGCACCACCTCGCGCAGCGTGGCGTCGACCGTCTCGCGCACCGGCGGGTACGAGAAGAACGGCTCGGGCATGCCCGGCTCGAAGTGGGCCGTGGGTTCGCCGTCGGTGACCATGATGATCTGCTTGGTGCCCGGTTGGCGTGACAGGAGCCGGCGGCTGATCTGGAAGCCGTGCTGCATGTTGGTGCCGTAGACGAAGTCCCAGGACACCTCGGGCAGGTCCTGCGGCCGGATCTCGCGGGCCACCTCGCTGAAGCCCACGAGGCCCAGGTAGTCGCGGGGGAACTGGGTGGAGATCAGCGAGTGCAACGCCATCGCCACCTTCTTGGCGGCGAGGAAGTTGTCGCGCATGGGCATCGACAGCGACAGGTCGAGCATGAGCACGGTCGACGACCGGACCAGCTGCTCGGTGCGGTCGACCTCGAAGTCGTCCGGGTGCAGGCGCACGGGCGTGCCGCCACCGGTGCGGGCGACCGCGTTGCGGACCGTGCGCTCGATCTGCAGGTTGAACGGGTCGCCGTACTCGTAGGGCTTGGTCTCGTAGGCGCGCTCGTGACCCACGCCCGAGCGCTCGAGCTCGTGGCGGCCCAGCTTGTCGCGGGCCAGCTTCTCGAACAGGTCGTTGAGCGCGTTGCGGCCGATGCGGCGCAGGCCCTTGGGCGTCAGCTCCAGCCGGCCCTCCCGCTGGTCGATCAGGCCGGCCTCCTGCAGCATGCGGGTGAGGCGGCCCAGCTCGTCGAGGCTGCGGGCGGCGTCGTCGCCCAGCAGCTCGCGGGCCCGGTCGACGTCGGCCTCGGCCAGCGCGCCGGGGTTGGCGGCGCTGCGGAGGAGCTGCTCGAGTCGGTCGAGATCGCCCAGCTCCTCGAGCGTCGAGGCCGCCTGGGCCAGCCCCATCGGGTCCTGGCCCCGGAAGTCGTAGCCCTGGTCCCAGCCCATGTTCGGGAACATGCCGCGCAGCTGGCTACCGAGCTGGTCGACCTGCCAGCGCAGGTCCATGTCCTCGAGCAACTGGTCGGCGAGCTGGCTGATCTGGGCCCGCTGCTCGGGCGTCATCGAGGCCAGCATCGCCTGCATGGCGGCCATGCGCCGGGCCAGCACCTCGAGCAGCTCGTCCAGGCTCTGCGGGTTCTCGGGGAAGAAGTCGCCGTAGCGCTCCATGAACCCGTCGAAGTCGGGCTCCTCGCCCCGGGAGCGCTGCTCGAGCATCTGGTTGAGCTCGGCCATCATGTCCTTCATGCGCGCCAGGTCCTCCGGCGTCATGCTCTGGACCGCGCCGGTCATGCGGTTGACGTAGCTGTCGAGCACCTGCTGGCGCAGCTTCTCGACCAGCTCCTCGAAGCGCTGTTGGGCCCGGGGCGAGGCGAAGTCGTAGCTCTGCAGCTCGCGCACCATGCCGGCCAGGTCGGGCGGCAGCATCTCGAGCTGCATGTTGCGCTCGTCGGCTGCGCCCTGGGCGGTCTCGGCCCGGCGGGGGTCGCCGCTCTGCTGGGCCTGGCGCAGCTGGCGGTCGATCTCGTCTCGCTCGGTCTGCACGACCTCGCGCAGCTCCTCGGCGATCTCGTCGTAGACGCCGCCCAGGTCGAAGCGGTCGAGCCGCTCCTCACGCTCGCGTCGCAAGCGCTCGAGCAGGTCGCGGATGCCCTGCACGTCCTGGCCCTGGCGGTCGCGGAAGCCCTGCTGCAGCAGCCGGCGCAGCGCCGCGTGCAGGTCGCCGTGGTAGAGCAGGTCGTCGGTGATCTGCTCGAGGACCGCGTCGGCGTCGAGGTCGAAGCCGACCTGGGTGCCGTCCCAGCGGCTGTACCGGAACCGGGGCGTGGCCATGGGCTGCCACGGTATCCCTGCAGATCGAGTCTCGGTGCCCTGATCTTCGCTGCGCCCGACGTCGGGGGGTCGATCGGTCGGTCAGGGCGTTCTCGCCGGGCAGCCGCCCAGAGGTTGAGGGCCTCCCCAGCCGTCCATGGGGGCTACGCCGGATCGTCCGGGCCGCGTCCCGGGCGGATGCTGCCGGTGTTCGCGAGTCACGACCCAGGAGAGCCACGATGAACCAGCCCCAACCGCCGGTCGCCCACAGCGCCGGGTGGATCACCCAGACCTACGTCTCGTTCGCCGTCGCCCTCGGCGCGCTCGCCGTCGGCATCGCGTACATGCCCGGCGACCCGTGGAAGCGGGCCTTCTTCGCCATCTCGGCGCTGTACGCGGTCACCTCCTCCATCAGCCTGGCCAAGACCGTGCGCGACCAGCACGAGGCGAGCCGGGTGGTCGCCCGGGTCGACGAGGCCCGGTTCGAGCGCCTGCTGACCGAGCACGACCCGTTCACGTCCCCCGTCTGAGCCCCGCTCCCGCGGCAGGAATCACTGCCGCGGGATCCGGTGCCCCGACCCCAGGTTCCGCGGCGGGAATTCCTGCCGCGGAATCCGGCGGTGCCGGCCCCGGTTGCACCAGCCATGCGAGTCGAGATCTGGTCCGATGTGGTGTGCCCCTGGTGCTACGTGGGCACCCGCCGGTTCGAGGAGGCGGTCGAGCGCTTCCGGGCCGGGGGCGGCGGCGACGTCGAGGTGGCCCACCGGGCCTTCGAGCTCGACCCGACGGTGCCCGCCGAGGGCGTCGACCTGGCCGCCTATCTGGCCCGCAAGTTCGGCGGCGCCGACCGGCTGGCCCGGGTGCACGACCGGCTGGATCACGCCGGCGCCGACGTCGACATCCACTTCCGCTGGGAGGGCAAGCGCCGCGCCAACACCTTCGACGCCCACCGGCTGACGGCCTGGGCGCTCGACGTCGCCGGGCCGAAGGTGCAACACGCGCTGCACCAGCGCCTCTTCCGCGCCTACTTCACCGACAACCTCGACGTGGCCGCCCACGCTGTGCTGGCCCGGCTCGCGGCCGACGTGGGCCTCGACGCCGACCTGGCCGCCGAGGTGCTGGCCACGGGCGCGCACGCCGACACCGTGCGGGCCGAGGAGCGGCAGGCCGGCGAGCACGACATCCACGCCGTGCCCACGTTCGTCATCGAGGGGCGGTGGGCCATCCCCGGCGCCCAGGACACCGACACCTTCGTCGAGCTGCTCGAACGGGCCCGGGAACGCCTGGCACCCCTGACCGTGGGCGGGCCGCCCACCCCGGCCGCGGCCGGCTCTGCGGACGGAGGTGCTGTGGGACAGCCGGACGAGACCGCTGCGGCGGGAGGCCAGGAGGACGGCTGCGACGACGGGGCCTGCGCCCGCTGACCGGCCGCGAGCCCGGCCCGGCCTCAGGACGGGCGGCGGCTGGCATGCTCGGGGCGGTGAGCGCTTCCGACACCGCCGGCACCGGTTCCGAACCCTGGTGGGGCACCGCGGCCGCCGCCACCCAGTGCGAGGGCGCCGCTCCCCGCAGCGACTGGGCCCGGTGGGAGGCCGACGGGCGGGCGCCCGCCTCCGCCGACGGCAGCGGCTTCCGCACCCGCTACGCCGACGACCTGGCCCTGCTGGCCGAGCACCGCATCACCCACCACCGCCTCACCGTCGAGTGGGCGCGGCTCGAGCCCCGGCCGGGCGAGTGGGACGGGGACGAGGTCGCCCACCTGCGCCGTGTGCTCACGGCCGCACACGGCGCAGGCGTCGAGCCGTGGGCCTGCCTGCTGCACGGCACCGCCCCCGGCTGGTTCACCGACGACCAGCGAGGCTGGCTCGACGACAAGGCCGTGCTGGTCTGGGCCCGCCACGTCGACCGGGTGGCCGAGGCCCTCGGCGACCTGGTGGCGGGCTGGGTGCCGGTCCACGAGCCCGAGATGACGGCCCGGCTCGGCTACGGCGACGGCACGTTCCCGCCCGGCCGCCGCCGGGACGACGACCACCGCGACGCCCGGGCCGCGCTGCTGGCCGCCGAGGCCGAGGCGGCCCGCCTGCTGGGCAGCGGCACCGCACCGGTGGCCGTGACGGCCCGTCCGGGCGACCCCGGGCAGCACGAGGACCTGCTGCTGGTGAGCGCGCCGGTCGAGGAGCTGGAGCCGGCGCTCGAGCGGGTGGCCGACGCCGCGCCGAACGCGCGGGCGTTGGTCGTCACCGGCGACCCCGCCGAAGGCGACGACGAGCGCCGGGCCGACCGGTTGGGCGGGGCCGCGCGCGCCGTGACGGCCGCCCACGGCGGCGGGCTGCAGATCGTCGGCGCGTTCCACCAGCCGGCCATCGACGGCTACGAGTGGCACCGGGGCTTCACGGCCCGACTGGGGCTGTTCGACCGCGACCGCAACCCCCGCCCCACCCTCGCGGCCTGGCGCGCCCCCGGCTGACCCGACCCCTCGGCTCAGCCCCGTCCCGCGCCGGGGCACCGGTACCCTCCCGGCCATGCCGGACACCCCGTCGACGCTGGCGCGCCAGATGTGGCGCACGCTCGAGCCCTACCACGGCCTCGTCTACTTCACACCGCGGGCCGCGGAGGCCTACGCCGAGCTGGGCATCGAGGGCAGGGCCGGCTACTTCGCCTCGCGCGCCGCCGCCCTGGGGCCGGTGCCGGCCGAGGTGGTCGTCGCCACCTTCTACAACTTCGATCCCCGCCTCGTGCACGCCGCCATCCCGGCGGCCTGGCGGGCGGCCTCGCCGGGCGCCCTGGTCGAGGCCCGGCGGGCCGCGGCCGACGCGGCGCTGCGCCAGGTGCTGGGCGACGAGGTCATCGCCTCCGACGACATGGTCGCGGCGGCCGAGGCCGCCCGCCGGGCTGCCGGGGCGTGCACGCCCGAGGGTCGCCCGCTCTACGCCGCCCACGCCGCCCTTCCCTGGCCCGACGAGCCCCACCTGGTCCTGTGGCACGCCGTCACGCTGCTGCGCGAGTTCCGGGGCGACGGCCACGTCGCCGCCCTGGTGGGCGAGGGCATCGACGGGTGCGAGTCGCTGGTGTCCCACGGCGCCGCCGACAGCCTCGTGACGCTGGACGGGCTGCGGCTCACGCGCGGCTGGTCGGACGCGGCGTGGGACGCCGCCCGCGCGCGCCTGCGCGCCCGGGGCTGGCTCGACGACGGCGATGCGCTGACCCCGGAGGGCGCCTTGGTGCGCGCCCGGGTCGAGCGGTTGACCGACGAGCGGGCCATGGCGCCGTGGCGGGCGCTGGGCGAGGACGACTGCGCGCGGCTGCGCAGGACGGTCCGGCCCTGGAGCCGCGCCATCGTCGAGTCGGGGACCTTCGGGCGCGGGATCACCAACCGGGGCGCCTGAGCCGGCGGCTGTCGCCCGGCCTCGCGTGCTGCGGTTCCGGGCGACCGCCACCCGTCAGCCCACCCGGGGAGGGCATCGGTCGCAGCCGTGGGCGCGGCCGTCGGAGTCCCCTGGGTCATGGACCCCGAGGCCGCGCCCCTGCTCTCCTGACGCCCCGGATTGTCTAGCCCCCGTTCCTTGAGCGGGGCTGAAGCTCGGGGCTGCTGTTCGGCGCCGCGGCCCAGTCGTCCCGCACCACGTAGCCGACGCGGCGGACCGTCTGGAGCAGCCGGGCGCCGTCGGGGCCCAGCCGCCGGCGCGTGGTGCACACGTGCACCTCGACCAGGGACTCGTCGATGGCCTCGTAGCCCCAGACCAGCTCGAGCAGGCGCGTCTTCGACAGCACCTGGCCCGCGTGGCGTGCCAGCACGGCGAGCAGGGAGAAGTCGATCGGGCCGAGCTGGATGTCGCGCCCCGCGAAGGTCACCCGGTGGGCGCGCTCGTCGACCAGCAGCCGGCCGACCTGGAGCACGGCCGACGACAGCCGCCGGCCCCGGCGCAGCAGGGCGTGGGCCCGAGCGAGCAGCTCGTCGGCCACCAGGGGCTTGACGACGTAGTCGTCGGCGCCGGCGGCGAAGGCGGCGAGCCGGTCGGGAAGGCTGTCGTCGTGGGTGACGAACAGCAGCAGCGGGTCGCCGTCGGAGCGGAACCGTCGGGCCAGGTCGGGGCCGGCCACCCTGCCGGCGAGCACCATCTCGAGCACGATCAGGTCGGGCCGGTGCTCGGCGGCGGCGCTCCGGGCGGCATCCTCGGTGCGGCACGCGGCGGTGACGTAGCCCGCCGCCCGCAGGGCCGCGACGGCCTCCCGGCGGTCGTTGTCGTCGTCGTCGATGACGAGTGTGCGGGCGCGCTGGGGCATGGGACCTCGATGACGAGATCGCCGGTCGGTCGGGGAGGGGTGCGTACCGAGCTGACCCGGCCACCGTGGGGGTGCCTGGCATCGCCGGCGGCGAGGCGCTACACATGGCACTCGCCGTGATGCGGCGTGGGGAAGTTGGGTGCCGGAGGTGTGCTCGCGCCTGCGCGGTCCCGGTTCCCGAGCCATGCCTGGACACGATCGCTTCGACGGAGAGTTCGACGCCGTGCTCGCCGCCGCGCGAGCGGGCGAGGCGCGCGGCGTCGAGCGCATCTTCCTCGCCCTGTCCCCGGTCGTGGAGGGGTACCTGCGGCTGCAGGGGGCGGCCGAGCCGCAGGACCTGACGAGCGAGGTGTTCCTCGCCATGGTGCGCAACATCGGCTCGTTCGAGGGCGACGAGGCGAGCTTCCGGTCCTGGGTGTTCACCATCGCCCACCGCCGCCTGCTCGACGAGCGCCGCCGCGCCACGCGCCGGCCCGCGCCCGCCCCGCTGGACGAGGCTTATCACCACCGCGCCGGCGACGACGTCGAGCGGTCGGCCCTCGACGCGGTGGCGACCGAGCAGGTCCGCGCCCTGTGCGAACGGCTCGGTCCCAACCAGCGGGACGTCCTGCTGCTGCGACTGCTGGGCCAGCTCACCGTCGAGGAAGCGGCCGACGTGCTCGACAAGTCGCCCGGCGCGGTCAAGGCACTGCAGCGTCGCGGCTTTCGCGCCCTCGCCCGGCTCATCGAGCGGGAGGGCGTACCCCTGTGAGCGACCCCGGCGATCACGTCCCGCAGATGCCCGCCACCCCACTGCTCGACGACGACACGATCGACGCCCTGGTCGAGGGCCGCCCGGTCGCCGACCAGCACGCATCGCTGGCCGCGTTCGCGTGCCGCGTGCGAGCGGCCGGCGAAGGGCCGCCGCCGCCCCCGGCGCCGGCCCTCGCCCGGCTGCTGCGCGATGGCCTGCCGAGCGCGAACGGCTCGCGGCCGGGTGCGATCTCTGCTGCCGACACCGCAGACCACTACCCCGCCCGGCGCCGGCACCTGGTCGCCAAGGCGGCCGGCATCGGCATCGCGGCCAAGATCGGGCTGGGTGTGACGGCGGCGGCCGCCACCGTCGTGGGCGCGGGCGCGGGCGGGCTGCTCCCCGACCGCGCCGACCGCATGGTGCGCGACGCCATCGAGGTCGTGACCCCGTTCGGGTTCGGCGACGACGGCGTGCCCGGCGGGCGGCGGAGCGAGGATCCCGGCCCCGACGGGACCGGCTCCGGCACCAGCGGGGCCGACCCCGACGGGTTCGGCGAGGACGTGTCGTCGGACGCCACGGGCGAGAGCGACGGCGAGCCGGGGGTCGATGGTCAGGACATCGCCGACGAGGCCCCCGGGGCCACCAACCGGCCGTCGGACGACCCGGGTTCGGGTCCGCCCGTCGACCCGGCGCCTCCCGTGACGACCGGCGGCCCCCCCGGGTTCCCGACGCCGCCGGTCACCACCGGCCCGCCACCCGACGTCCCCGGCCGGGGGGCGCCCGGGGTGCCGGGCACGGTCGGGACGAGCACGACCCTGGCCGGCAGCGAGGGCTGAGGCCGGTGGCGCCCGCAGGGGGTTGGGGCGCGCCGGAAGGCGGCGACCGCACGCGCCGATCGGCAGGCCGGCAGCCCGCGGACGCGGCACGGCATCGACGACACCACCGCGTCCTGACGCACCCGGCCCCCTGGTCGCTGCGGGCTCGTCGCGGCGCCGGCGCGTACGACGCCACGCCCGCCCCGAGCGCACCATCCGTGGACGCCACCATGGAACCCGAGCCCGGCTGGTACGGCGCCACCGAGGCGGCCGAAACCGGCTGGCACGACCCGGCCGTCGCCCCGGTGCCGGGCTGGGGCGACAGCACCATCGCCCCCGACCCCAGCTGGCACGACCCGGCGGTCGCCCCCGACGCCAGCTGGGGCGACATCACCATCGCCCCCCAGCCCGCCTGGAACGACCCCGCAGTCGCCCCCGACCCCGGCCCGTACGACGCCACCATGGCGGCCGGCCCCGGCTGGCACGACCCGGGCGTCGCCCCGGGGCCAGGCTGGCACGACAGCACCATCGCCCCCGACCCCAGCTGGCTCGACCCGGCCAGCGCCCCCCAACCCGGCTGGCACGACAGCACCATCGCCCCCGACCCCAGCTGGCACGACCCGGCGGTCGCCCCCGATCCCGGCTGGCACGACACCACCGTCGCTTCCGACGTCGCCGCCGAGCCGGGCTGGGACGAGACGCCGGAGGAGGCGACGGCGGCCGGGGCCGCCAGTCCCGTCTTCGTCGACGACTCGGGCCGGCGACGCCGGTGGGGCCGTAAGGTCGGCATCGGTCTGGGCGTCGTGGTCCTCGCCTACGTGGCGGTCGTCGGCCTGACGTTCGCCGGCGTGCAGCTCGCGGACACGCTCGCGCCGCCGGGTATCGCCGACCTGTCGGAGCCTGCGGGCGAGTCCCCCGGCATCGGGCCCGATGCGCAGGAGAGCCCACTGCCACCGGGGGCGTTCGACCCGGACGCCGATCCCGCGGCGCCGGCTCCGGTTCCCGGCGCCGCAGCCGGCCAGGACACCTCGACCACGCCCAGCACTGAGACACCGACGACCGCGCCGACGACCACCGCACCGGGCGGGGGCACCACGACCACCATCCCCTCCCCCAACTCGACCGTCCCCGACCACACCCGGCCGACCGCCCCCGACGGCCCACCGGACGAGCCGCCCGGCAAGCCATGACCGCTCGGGCCGGGCGCCCGGACGTTAACGCGGGCCGGCCTCTCGCCCGCTGGCTCGTGGTCGCGGCGCTGGTCGTCGGCCTCCTGGCCTCGCTGACGCTGCACGGGCTGCTGGAGCGCGCCTCGGCCGGCCGTCCCATCGGCGCGCCCGTGCTGGCCGACGCCGCCGGCCTGGGTCCGGCGCTCGGCGTCGGCCCGGCCTCGCTGCGGTCGGCGCCCGCCGCCTCGGGCGGGGTGGGCGTCGCCCTGGTCGACGGGGGATCGACGCGGGCCTGGCGCGCGGCCGAGGAGGTGCTGGAGCGCCACGGTGCCCGGGCCACCTGGTTCGTCACCGGGCGCACCGTGCTCGATCACCCCGCCGGGGTGCGCCGCGCCCGGGCGGGCGGGAGCGAGGTCGGTGTCACCGGCTTCTCGGGACGGGACCTCGCAGCGCTGCCCTCCTGGCGCGCCCGGATCGAGCTGTCGAGCACCCAGGCCGTGCTGGCCAGCAGGTTGGGCGTCACCAGCCCGCTGCTGCTGGTGCCGTCGAGCGCCATCCGCGAGCAGGTCGACGCCGCTGCGCTCGCCACTGCGCGCGCCGCCGGAGCAAACGGCTACCTGCTGGTCGCGGGTGCCGAGCCCGAGCGTGCGGGCCCGGGCGACGTGGCCGTCGTGCCCCTCGATCGCAGTGGCCCCGCGCGCCTGGACGCGCTGCTGGCGAGGCTGGCCGCCGAGGGCATCCCCGCGGTGCGGGTGTCCGAGGCCGCGGGCATCGACCCCTCCAGCGCCAACCCGGGGGCCGCAGCCCCGGCACGCGTCAACGCCACGGTCATCACCGCCGCCATCCGATCGGCCGACGCCGTCACCGCCGCCCTCGACACGATCTTCCTCCCGCTGACCGCGCTGATGGCCCTCCGGGCGGTCGTGGCGGTCGTGCTGGCGACGCGGCACGCCCGGCGGCGCGCGCCGGCACCGGCCTGGACCGGCCCGGTCACGGTGGTCGTGCCCGCCTACAACGAGGCGACCGGCATCGCCGACGTCCTGCGGTCGATCGTCGACTCGCTGTGGCCCTACGGGCTGGAGGTGATCGTCGTCGACGACGGGTCGACCGACGGCACCGGTCGGATCGTCGAGCGGCTGGCGCTGCCCGGGGTCCGCCTGCTGCGTCGGGCCAACGGGGGCAAGCCGGCGGCGCTCGACACCGGGCTGGCGGTGACCCGCACCGAGGTGGTGGTCATGGTCGACGGCGACACCGTCTTCCAGCCCGACACCGTGGCCCGCCTGGTCGTACCGTTCGCCGACCCCCGGGTGGGCGCGGCCAGCGGCAACGTCAAGGTGGGCAACCGGCGGTCGCTGCTGGGCCGCTGGCAGCACATCGAGTACGTCATGGGGTTCAACCTCGACCGGCGCCTGCTGGCCTCGCTGGGCGCCATCGTCACCGTGCCGGGTGCCGTGGGCGCCTTCCGGACCACGGCGCTGCACGCCATCGGCGGCGTCAGCGACGACACCATCGCCGAGGACACCGACCTCACCATCGCCATCCAGCGCGCCGGGTGGCGGGTGACCTACGAGGACGACGCCGTCGCCTGGACCGAGGCGCCATCGACGGTCGGCGATCTCTGGCGCCAGCGCTACCGCTGGTGCTACGGCACGTTGCAGGCCGTGTGGAAGCACCGCCGTGCCCTGGTCGAGCGGCGCAGCATCGGCTGGCTCGGGCTCCCGTACGCGCTCGTGTTCCAGGTGGCCGTCGCCCTGCTCGGCCCCGTCGTCGACGTGGCCGCGCTCTACGGGTTGGCCACCTCGCAGGCCCGGTCAGTGGCGGCCGCCTGGCTGGCGTTCTCGGCGGCACAGCTCGTGATGGCCGCCGTGGCGTTCCGCCTCGACGGCGAGCGCCTGCGGACGCTGTGGGCCGCGCCCCTCCAGCAGCTGGCCTACCGCCAGCTCATGTACCTGGTCGTCATCCAGTCGGTGGCGGCCGCGCTGGCCGGGACGCGGCTCCGCTGGCACCAGCTGCGGCGCACGGGCCTGGTGGCCGTGCCGGCCGTGGCCTACCGGCGAGAGCGGTAGGTCGCGCGGCCGTCGATGGCGTCCTTGTTGAGCCGCTTGGTGAGGTGCAGGCCCTCGAGCACCAGCTCGACGGCGCTGGCCACCGCGGCGGGGCTCTCGTCGCCGCCGGACAGCGCGGCGACGGTGGGGCGCAGCGCGGGCAGGTCCTCGACCAGGCGTGCCAGGTCGGACGACGTGACGTCCTCGCCCGTGTGCACGACCGCACCCTCGTCGAACGCCGTGACGATCTCGCGCAGCTTGCCGGGGTCGACCTCGTTCTTGAACACGGTGAGGGTGGCCGCCCGCAGCAGGTGCTCGGCGATCTGCTCGTCGCGGCCGTCGTCGAGCGCCTCGATCTCGACCTTGCCCATGGTCGAGGCGGCCAGGGCGTCGAGGTCGCTGACCCGGGGGCTGACGTCCCGCTCGCCGTGGCGCAGGGCCCGGCGGATGGCGTTGGCCACCATGACCTCGCTGTTGGCCACCGTGAGCCGCACCGACACGCCCGACCGCTGGTTGATGTGGGCGCTCTCGCGGGCCAGGTGGCTGAGGGTGGCGACGATCTCGGTCATGTAGTCGGGCACCGTGACCCGCACGCCCTGGATGTCGAAGGGCCGCGCCTCCTGCCGGGCGATGGCGACCTCGGTCTCGACGTCGAGCGGGTAGTGGGTGCGGATCTGGCTGCCGAACCGGTCCTTGAGCGGGGTGATGATGCGGCCCCGGTTGGTGTAGTCCTCGGGGTTGGCCGAGGCCACCAGCACCAGGTCGAGCGGCAGCCGCAGCTTGTAGCCCCGCACCTGCACGTCGCGCTCCTCGAGCACGTTGAGCAGGCCCACCTGGATGCGCTCGGCCAGGTCGGGCAGTTCGTTGATGGCGAAGATGCCGCGGTTGGTGCGGGGCACGAGGCCGTAGTGGATGGTCAGCTCGTCGGACAGGTAGCGGCCCTCGGCCACCTTGATGGGGTCGACCTCGCCGATGAGGTCGGCGATCGACGTGTCGGGCGTGGCCAGCTTCTCGCCGAAGCGCTGGTCGCGGTGCACCCAGGCGATGGGCGCGTCGTCGCCCTCGGCCTCGACCAGGTCGCGGGCGTGGCGGGACACCGGGGCGTAGGGGTCGTCGTTGATCTCGCTGCCGGCGACGATGGGCATCCACTCGTCGAGCAGGTCGACCAGCGAGCGGATCATGCGGGTCTTGGCCTGGCCCCGCTCGCCCAGGAAGATGATGTCGTGGGCGGCCAGCACGGCGTTCTCGAGTTGGGGGAGGACGGTGTCGCCGTAGCCGATGACCGAGGGGATGAGTTGCTGGCCCGCCGCGATGCGGGCCACGGCGTTGCGGCGGATCTCGTCCTTGACAGGTACCGAGGTCCACCCCGAGGCCCGCAGCTCCCCCAGCGTGGCGGTGCGAGGTGCGTCCGACATGCGCGCCAAGCTACCGAAGTCCTGCGGAAACGCGGGCCGCACGCGCCCTACCGGATGGTCTCGGCCAGCTCGATGGCGCTGCTCCGGTCGAGCCCCGACTCGAGGCGGTAGGTGGTGCCGCCGTCGGCCCAGACGAGGGTGTTGCCGGCCAGCCGTACCCCCCGGGCGACCGGGTCGCCCGCCGGGTCGAGCAGCTGCATCTCGTGGAGCGCGCCCGAGATCCAGTAGCCGGGCCGGCCGCCGACCGTCACCGCCTCGACCGTCGTCTCGGGGCCGGCGCGCTTGATGACCGACGGCCGCTCCGGCGAGCCCCGCATGGCGGTGACGACCAGCCCGGTCCCGTCGGTGCCGTCGCCCTCGATCTCGGGCAGGTGCTCGGTCGCCGGCCACACGAGCGTGACGGTGCCAGCGGGCCGGCCCGCGAACGCCCCCGCGGGCTCGCCCGCGGCGGCGGGTGCCAGCGGGCCCGGGGCCAGGTCGAGCGCCCGGTCGAGGGTGACCGGCCGGCCCAGGTCGTACGCGGCGGCGACGCCGGCCGGGACCTCGGCGGTGGTCTCGACCCGCACGCCGCCGATGCCCAGCGCCCGGGCCAGCGCGCCCCGGGGCCCGGGCAAGGCGAGCGCGGCGGCCGACACGACCAGCACCAGCGCGGCAGCCACGGTCACCAGGCGCCGAGCCGGGCCCGGCCGGCGGGGCGGGCGGGCCGCCAACGGCGGCGCCGCCCCGGTGGTGGTGTGGGCGGCGGCCGTCGCCGGCGCCGCCGCGGTGATGCGGCGCAGCGCCGCCGCGACCGGGTCGGCCGCCCCGGGGGTGACCGCGGGGTCGCCGAGGTCGAGCCGGTCGCCCAGGTCGCGCAGGGCGGCCACCAGGTCGTCGTGCCGGTCAGCCATCGTCGCCCTCCCCCCGGCGGTCTGGCCCGACCGCCCGGTCGTCGAGGTCGGCTCGCAGGCGGGCCAGGCCCCGGGCGGCCCGCGACTTCACCGTGCCGCGGGCCAGCCCCAGGACCTGGGCGGTCTCCTGCTCGCTCAGCCCGGCGAGGTAGCGGCACGTCACCACGTCGCGCTGCCGGGGCGGCAGCCCGGCCAGCGCCACCCGCAGGGTGTCGCGGGTGGTGGCGGCGAGCAGCGCCGCCTCGGGCGTCGCCACCGTCACGCCGTCGCCGGCCGACCGGTCCGCCGCGAACCGCAGCTCGTAATCCGCCCGGCGGCCCGCGGCGCGGCGGCGGTTGCGCGCCTCGTTGGCGACGATGCGCAGCAGCCAGGGACGGAATGCGGACCCCTCGCGGAATCGGCCGAGCGCGTACCAGGCCTTGACGAACGCGTCCTGCGCCGCCTCGTCCGCGTCGCCCGCACCGCACACGACCGCGGCCAGGCGGCGGGCCACGTGCCCGTGCGTCCGCAGCAGTGCGGCGTAGGCGTCCACGTCACCGTCCTTGGCCCGTGCCACGAGCTCGCGGTCGTCGAGTGGCGTCCCCACCGCCGACGATGCTGTCAACCCGTAGCGACGGGCGCACCTCGTCGTCCCCGGCGCCGTGCCAGTCCGGCGGCCCCCACCGCGGCGGCGAGCACCGCACCGCCGGCGGCCGCGGCCCGCACGCCGGCCCGGGCGTACCACGCTCGGCCGGGCTCCGGCGCCGGGTCGGCGGCGCCCGACGCGAGCGTGGACGCGGCCGGCGCGCCGGGGGGATCGACGGCCGGCTCGCCCTCGACGTACGACCACTTCGTCTCCCAGCCGAGCGCCTCGAGCGTGGACGGCAGCCGGGACGACGCCCGGTACCAGCCACCTCCCGCGGCCGACCCGCCGGCGCCCTGCGCCGGCGCGGTGTACACCAACGGCCCGCCACGTGCCTGGGGGTGGAGGCTCTGGACGACGGTGCCGCCCGCCGGATCGCCCCGGCCGTCGTCACTGGGCCCGAACAGCGTCCACTCGACGCGGAACTCCGCCCCGGGGTGGACGGGTGGTTCCGCCGGCAGCGGCTCGCCCTGCGGGGCGATGGCGTCCCACAGCCCCATGTCCTCGGCCAGCAGCATGATGGCGTGGTTGCGCTCGCCGTCGGTGGCCGCCGGCAGCGTGGTCGAGTGGCCGGCGGGGTCGGTGATCGTGACGCTGGTCGGGCCCTTGGCCGCCGCCGGGGCGGCCACGGCCACCAGCGTCGCGCCCGCGACCCACGCCAGCCCTCCCGCGAGAAGCATCACCCTGCGCACACCCACGTCGACCCCCGTTCGCGTCCGGTCCTCCCTCCTACACCGGCCGGCCGCCCCCGGTTCCCGCCGGGTCGGTAGCCTGCCGGCCGTGAGCGCTCCCCCACTCACGGCAGAGCTTCCACGCGGGTTGACCCGCGCCGAGGTGGACGAGCGCGTGGCCGACGGGCGGGTGAACCGGGCGCCCCGGGGCACCGGCCGCTCGGTGTGGGCCATCGTCCGGGCCAACGTCTTCACCCGGTTCAACGCCATCCTCGGCGGGCTGCTCGTGGTGATCCTGACGGTGGGACCCATCCAGGACGCGCTGTTCGGCATCGTGCTGGTGACCAACACCGGCATCGGCATCTACCAGGAGTGGCGGGCCAAGCGCACCCTCGACCGGCTGACCCTGCTGACCGCCCCGACGGTGCAGGTGGCGCGGGACGGCGAGCGCCGGGAGGTGGCCGTCGACGAGGTGGTCACCGACGACGTGATCGAGCTGACCCAGGGCACCCAGATCGTCGCCGACGGCACGGTGCTGACCTCCGACGCCCTCGAGGTGGACGAGTCGCTGCTCTCCGGCGAATCGGTGCCCCTCGAGAAGGGGCCGGACACCCGGGTGCTCTCGGGCAGCTTCGTCACCGCCGGGCGGGGCTGGTACCGCGCCGACAAGGTAGGGCCCGACAGCTACGCCAACCAGATCACGGCCGAGGCCCGGCGCTTCTCGCTGGTGCGGTCCGAGCTGCGGCAGGGCACGGACCGCATCCTCGGACTGGTGACGTGGGCGATCGTGCCGACCGCCAGCCTGCTGGTGGTCAGCCAGATGCGCTCGCACGAGTCGCTGGCCGGGGCGATCAGGGGCACGGTGGCCGGCGTGGGGGCGATGATCCCCGAGGGGCTGGTGCTGCTCACGAGCATCGCCTTCACCGCCGGCGTGCTGCGCCTGAGCCGGCGCCGGGTGCTGGTCCAGGAACTGGCCGCCATCGAGGGCCTGGCCCGGGTCGACGTGGTGTGCACCGACAAGACGGGCACGATCACCGAGCTCGACCTGGAGGTGTCCGAGCTGGTGCCTCTCGACGGCGTCGACCGGGCCGAGGTCGAGGCCGCGCTCGGCGCCCTGGCCGCCGCCGACCCCGAGCCCAACGCCAGCGGGCGGGCCCTGGCCCACGCCTTCGCGTCGCCCGGCTGGGCCCCGACGTGGCGGGCGGCGTTCTCGTCGGCCCGCCGCTACTCGGGCGCCGGCTTCGGCCCCCACGGCGACTGGATCATCGGCGCCCCCAACGTGCTGCTGGACGTGGACGCCGGCCACGGCGACGGCGGAGGAGCCGGGGGCAGCGACGGAACACGCCGCAGCGGTCGCGGGGACAGCGACGGCGCCGACCGCAACGAGGGCGGGGACGGCGGGCGCGGAGGCGACCGAGGCGGACACGACGGCCGCGAGCGGCGCGGCCAGGCGGTCCGGCTGGTCGACGAGCAGTCGCGCCGGGGACGGCGCGTGCTGCTGGTGGCTCGCGCCCGGGGCGAGCCCGGGCCGAGCGCCCCGCCCGCCGGCGAGCCGGTGGCCCTCGTCGCCATCGAGGAGCGGGTGCGGGCCAACGCCCGCACGACGCTCGACTACTTCGCCTCGCAGGGCGTGACCCTGAAGGTCATGTCGGGCGACGACCCCCGCACGGTCGGCGCGGTGGCGGCCCGCGTCGGCATCGCGGCTGCCGGGACCGCGTACGACGCCCGCCGCCTGCCCTCGGACACGGGAGAGCTGGCCGACCTGGTGGAGGGCACCGATGTGTTCGGACGGGTCGGCCCCCAGCAGAAGCAGGCCATGGTGCGGGCGCTGCAGGGCCAGGGCCACACGGTGTCGATGACGGGCGACGGCGTGAACGACGTGCTGGCCCTGAAGGAGGCCGACCTGGGGGTGGCGATGGGCTCGGGCGCGGCGGTCAGCCGCTCGGTGGCGCGGGTGGTGCTGCTCGACTCGGACTTCGCCGGGCTGCCGCCGGTGCTGGCCGAGGGGCGGCGGGTCATCGCCAACGTCGAGCGGGTCGCCAACCTGTTCGTGACCAAGACCGTCTACGCGACGCTGCTGGCCCTGTCGGTCGGGGTGCTGCACGTGCCGTTCCCGTTCCTGCCCCGGCACCTCACCATCATCTCCAGCCTGACCATCGGCATCCCCGCCTTCTTCCTGGCGCTCGCCCCCAACGACCGGCGGGCGGTCCCCGGGTTCGTCGAACGGGTGCTGCGCTTCGCGGTCCCCGCGGGCACGCTGGCCGCCGCGGCCACCATGTCCGCGTACGGCATGGCGCGCTCGCAGGACGTGACGACGATCGAAGCCCGCACCACGGCCACGATCACGCTGTTCATCGTGGCGATGTGGGTGCTCACCATCCTGGCCCGCCCGTTCAGCTTCTGGCGTTTCGAGCTGGTGGCGGCGATGGCCGGGCTGTTCGTGCTGGCGCTGCTGGTGCCCTGGTCACGCCACTTCTTCGCGCTCGACATGGCGCCGCGGGACGTGACGGCGGCGGCCGTCGCCATCGCCGCAGCGGCGGCCGGGCTGCTCGAGCTGGGCTGGCGCTGGAGCGGCTGGATGCGCCCCGACGGCCCGCTCCCCGCGAGACCGCGGGCCTGACCTCCGGCGGCCGTCCCGGCATCGGCGGGTAATCTGGCCGGGTTGTCACGCACGGGGATGGCCACCCGTCAAGGTGGTGTGCGGCGGGCGCGCAAGGAGGCGACATGACCGAGCCCGCGGCGCAGGCGACGACCTCGGCCGACGACCTCGCCCGCGAGTTCATGGGCTTCCGGCCGCGCCTGCTGGGCATCGCCTACCGCATGCTCGGCAGCGCCTGGGACGCCGAAGACGTGGTGGCCGAGGCCATGGTCCGCTGGCTGCACGTCGATCGCCCCCAGGTGCGCGAGCCGCTGGCGTTCCTGACCACCGTCGTCACCCGGCTGGCGCTCGACCAGCTGCGGTCGGCCCGGGCCCAGCGCGAGAGCTACGTCGGGCCGTGGCTGCCGGAGCCGATGGCGACCGAGCCCTCGCCGCTCGGTCCCCTCGACACCGTCGAGCGACGCGAGACGGTGTCGCTGGCCACCCTGCGGATGATGGAGGCGCTGACGCCGGCCGAGCGGGCGGTGCTGGTGCTGCACGAGGCCTTCGACCTGCCGCACGCCGAGATCGCCGAGATCCTCGACATCACCGTCGAGGGCTCGCGCCAGCACCTGCGGCGGGCCCGGGCGCGGGTGAGCGGGACCGGCAAGCGCTTCCGGCCCACCGCCGAGGCCCACGACGTGCTGCTCGGCCGGTTCATGGCCGCGCTCGAGCACGGCGACCTCGATGCGCTCGAGGACGTGCTGGCGGCGGACGTCGTCCACTACAGCGACGGCGGCGGCAAGGTCCGCGCCGCGCGCCACCCGATCGTGGGCCGGGACCGCGTTGTCCACTTCTACCGGGGCCTGCGCCGCCGGCTCGCGGTGACCGGCGTGCGGCGCATCGAGGTGAACGGCCAGCCCGCGGCGTGGTTCCGCTTCGGCCGGCAGGAGGTGGTGCTCGGCCTGGTCGTCCGCGACGGCAGGATCCACGAGCTGATGAACGTGCTCAGCCCGGACAAGCTGCGCTACCTGCACGACCAGCTCGACGACCTGCCCTGAGCGGCACCGCCACAGGCCTGGTCCGCCGACCGGGCCGGTGCACCCCACGCACTACCCTGCGCGGCACGATGCAGCGGGTGCCGGCGTCCGATCGCGAGCTCACCGACGGGTGGCGGGCCGAGGTCGCCGACCACCACCTGCGGCGCGCCTACGCCGAGCCCGCCTTCGACGACGGTGCCTGGCACCCCGTGACCGTGCCCGGTCACTGGCGATCGTCGCCCGCGTTCGCCACGAGCGACGGCCCGCTGCTGCACCGCTGCCGGTTCGAGGCCGCGGCGCCGGCCCGGGCGCGGCGTGCGTGGTTGACCTTCGACGGCCTCTTCTACCAGGGCGACGTGTGGCTCGACGGCGGCTACCTGGGCGACACCGAGGGCTACTTCCTCCCCCACACGTTCGAGGTCACCCACCAGCTGCGCGACCGGGCCGAGCACGTGGTGGCGGTCGAGGTCACCTGCCCGCCCCCAGGGCCGGCGGCACGGCGCACGATCACGGGCGCGTTCCACCACGGCGAACACGTCGACCCGGCCGGGAACCCTGGCGGCATCTGGCGGCCCGTGCGCCTGACCGAGACGGGCCCGGTGCGCATCGCCACCCTGCGCGTGGTGTGCAGCGAGGCCAGCCCCGAGCGGGCGGTGCTCACCCTGCGGGCCGTGCTCGACAGCGACGCCCCCCGCCGGGTGCGGCTGCGCACCGAGGTGGGGGCGCTCGACCACGAGGCCGACCAGCCCCTGGCCACAGGCACCAACGAGGTCAACTGGAGCGTCACCGTCGACCGCCCGGCGCTGTGGTGGCCCCGCGCCCTCGGCAAGGCCGTGCTGCACGACGTGCGTGTCGCCGTGGTGCTCGCCGGCGCAGGCGGGGGCGACGACGACGGCGGGGGCGCTGGCGGTGAGGGGAGCGGTCCCGGGGCCGACGGGCCGGGCGCGGACGGCCCGGGCGACCGGCCCGGTGCCGTGAGCGACGAGCGGCGGCTGCGCACCGGCCTGCGCTCGGTGCGCCTGCGCCGCTGGATCGCCTCGGTGAACGGCGAGCGCCTGTTCCTCAAGGGCACCAACTTCGGCCCCACCCGCACGGCGCTGGGCGAGGCCGCGGGCGACGAGCTGCGCCGCGACGTCGACCTGGCCGTCGAGGCCGGGCTCGACCTGGCGCGCGTGCACGCCCACGTCTCCCGCCCCGAGCTGTACGACGCCGCCGACGAGCAGGGCCTGCTGCTGTGGCAGGACCTGCCGCTGGCGGGGGCGATGGCCCGCGGCGTCCGCCGCCAGGCCGCCCGCCAGGCCCGGGCCATGGTCGACCTGCTGGGCCACCACCCCTCGATCGCCCTGTGGTGCGGGCACGACCGGCCAGGGGCCCACGACGACCGGCGCGCCCCCGAGGCCCCCGGCACCAGCCCGCGCGGCACCGCCCCACCAGCCTCCGCCCCGCCCGGCACGGCGTCGGCGATGGCCCGCAGCCTCGCACGCCAGCAGCTCCCGACGTGGAACCGCAGCGTGCTCGACGCCTCGGTCAAGCGGGCGCTGCACGAGGCCGACGGCTCGCGACCCGTGGTCGCTCACTCGGGCGTCGCCCCTCACCTGCCCCAGCTCGACGGCTCCGACAGCCACCTCTCGCTCGGCTGGCACACGGGCGACGAGCGCGACCTGCCCGGCCTGGCCCGGCGCCTGCCCCGGGCGGTGCGCTTCGTCAGCCGCTTCGGCGCCCCGGCCGTCCCCCCGGGCGAGGGTGCGGCGTTCGCCCAGCCGGAGCGCTGGCCCGACCTCGACTGGGAGCGGCTCGAGACCCACCACGGCCTCGACCGGGCGACCTTCGCGGCCAGGGTGCCGCCCGAGGGCTACACCACGTTCCCCGGCTGGCGCGACGCCACCCAGCGCTACCAGGCCGACCTGATCCGCCGCCATGTCGAGGAGCTGCGCCGGCTCAAGTACCGCCCGACCGGGGGCTTCGCGCAGTACCTGCTCGCCGACGGTCACCCGGGCGTCTCCTGGTCGGTGCTCGACCACGACCGCCGCCCCAAGCAGGGGTACGACGCCCTCCGGGACGCGTGCCGGCCGGTGATCGTGCTGGCCGACCGCCTGCCGCCCGCCGTCGTGGGCGGCGAGGCGCTCGCCCTCGACGTCCACGTCGTGTCCGACCTGCGCGTACCCGTCGACGGCGCCCGCGTGACCGCCCGCCTGTCGTGGCCGGGCGGCGGGCACGTGTGGCGTTGGACCGGTGACGTCGAGCCCGACAGCTGCGCGCGGGTGGGCACCATCCAGGTGCTGGTGCCCGACCGCGGGGCCGTGGCCACCGGCGTGCTGGCCCTCGACCTCGAGCTGGTGCTGCCCGGGCGCGAGACGGTCACGAACCACGACTCGGCCCGCTTGGGCTGACGCCGACCCGGCGGCAAGGATTCCCGCCGCGGGACGTGGTGTCCCGAGCCCCGATCCCGCGGCAGGTCTCGTCGCCGGGGGGGCACAATCTGGGCGTGGCCGACCACGCCCCCGCCCCCGCCCCGCTGGTGCCGGCCGACCAGCTCGTCGTGCGCCGCTGGCGGGTCGAGGACGTGCCGCGCCTGCACGCGGCCGTGATCGAGAGCATCGACCACCTGCGGCCGTGGATGCCCTGGGTGGTCAAGGAGCCGCTGACGCTGGCCCAGCGGGTCGAGCTGGTGGCCGGCTGGGCGCCTCTGTGGGATGCCGGCGACCGCATGTGCGGCATGTTCGCCGGCGACCAGGTGGTGGGCGGCTGCGGCCTGCACGAGCGCGTCGGCCCCGGCGGCCAGGAGATCGGCTACTGGGTGCGCCTCGGGTACACCGGGCGGGGCTACGCCACCGCCGCGGCGCGGGCGCTGGTCGACATGGCCTTCGCCCTGCCCGGGGTCACCCACGTGGAGATCCACCACGACGTCGCCAACCCGGCCAGCGGCCGGGTGCCGGCCAAGCTCGGCTTCGTCCACGTCAGCGACGAGGCCCACGCCATCGAGGCGCCCGGCGAGACGGGCACCCAGCGCATCTGGCGCATGGCGCGGTCGGCGTGGACCGCTCCCGCCCGCCGGCCAGCGATTTCCTGACCCTCGCGAGGTTGGGACTACGGTTCGGCCCGGACGGATGAGAGCCCCGTTCCGGGAGGCTTAGCGAGCGATGCAGACGATGGAGCGACAGTCCGTCGCCCCGGTGCACCGGACGAGCCGCCGCCCCGCTCCCTGGCCGGTCGAGTTCTACCGCTCGGCGGTCGGCAAGAAGTGGGTCATGGCGCTGACCGGCATCATGCTGATGGGCTACGTGTTCGTGCACATGGTGGGCAACCTCAAGGTCTACATGGGCGCGGAGGACATCAACCACTACGGCGAGTTCCTGCGCGAGCTGCTCGTCCCGCTCCTCCCCCGCACGGTGACGCTGTGGCTCCTGCGACTCGGTCTGATCGCGGCGTTCGCCTTCCACATCCACGCCGCCTACGCGCTCACCCGGATCAACCAGCAGGCCCGGGCCGAGGGCGGCTACGTGTCGCCGCGCGACTACCAGGCCGCCAACGCCGCCAGCCGCTCGATGCGGATGACGGGCGTCGTCATCCTGCTGTTCCTCGTCTGGCACCTGGCCGACCTGACCTGGGGCACGGTCAACCCCGACTTCGAGCGGGGCGACGTGTACCGCAACCTGGTCGCCAGCTTCGAGCGACCCGCGGTGTCGGCCATCTACATCGTCGCCAACGTCGCGCTGGGCCTCCACCTGTTCCACGGCGCCTGGTCGATGTTCCAGAGCCTCGGACTCAACAACCCCCGCTGGAACTCGTGGCGCCGAGGCTTCGCCGCCGGGTTCGCCGCCGTCGTGATGATCGGCAACCTCAGCTTCCCGATCGCCGTGCTGACCGGGGTCATCTCGGCCGACGACAACGACGACTGCCGGGTGAGCGACGGCACCATCGAGACCTGCGAGCTGTACGCGGAAGGCGAGAGCTGATGATCGGCGACCTCGAGAGCCGTACGCCCGCCGGCCCCATCGAGGACCGCTGGACCCGGCACAAGTTCGACATGAGGCTGGTGGCGCCCAACAACCGCCGCAGGTTCGACGTCATCGTCGTCGGCACCGGCCTGGCCGGCGCCTCGGCCGCCGCCACGCTGGGCGAGCAGGGTTACAACGTCAAGGTCTTCACCTACCACGACAGCCCGCGCCGGGCGCACTCGATCGCCGCCCAGGGCGGCATCAACGCGGCCAAGAACTACAAGAGCGACGGCGACTCGGTCTTCCGCCTGTTCTACGACACGGTCAAGGGGGGCGACTTCCGCAGCCGCGAGTCGAACGTGTACCGGCTGGCCGAGGAGTCGGTGAACATCATCGACCAGGCCGTCGCCCAGGGCGTGCCCTTCGCCCGCGAGTACGGCGGCCTGCTCGACAACCGCAGCTTCGGCGGCGCCCAGGTGTCGCGCACCTTCTACGCCCGGGGCCAGACCGGCCAGCAGCTGCTGCTCGGTGCCTACCAGCAGATGATGCACCAGGTGGCGTTGGGCACGGTCACGTTGCACACCCGCACCGAGATGCTCGACCTGGTGGTGAAGGACGGCGTGGCGTGCGGCGTCGTCGTGCGCGACATGGTCACCGGGCAGGTGAGCTCGCACTCGGGGCACGCCGTCCTGCTGTGCACCGGCGGCTACGGCAACGTCTTCTACCTCTCGACCAACGCCAAGTACTCGAACGCCACGGCCGCCTGGCGGGCCCACCGGCGGGGCGCGCTGTTCGCCAACCCCTGCTACACGCAGATCCACCCCACCTGCATCCCGGCCAGCGACGAGTTCCAGTCGAAGCTCACGCTCATGAGCGAGTCGTTGCGCAACGACGGCCGGATCTGGGTGCCGGTCGACCCCGACGACACCCGCCCGCCCGATCGGATCCCCGAGGGCGAGCGCGACTACTTCCTCGAGCGCAAGTACCCCAGCTTCGGCAACCTGGTGCCCCGCGACGTGGCCTCGCGCAACGCCAAGGCGGTGGTCGACCAGGGACGGGGCGTCGGCCCGCTCAAGAACGGCGTGTACCTCGACTTCGCCGCGGCCGTGGCGCGGGTCGGCGAGGACACCATCCGCGAGCGCTACGGGAACCTGTTCGACATGTACGAGCGCATCACCGACGAGAACCCCTACCAGGTCCCGATGCGCATCTACCCCGCCGTCCACTACACGATGGGCGGGCTGTGGGTGGACTACAACCTGATGTCCAACGTGCCCGGCCTGTTCGTGCTGGGCGAGGCCAACTTCAGCGACCACGGCGCCAACCGCCTGGGCGCCTCGGCCCTCATGCAGGGCCTCGCCGACGGCTACTTCGTCATCAGCTACACGCTGGCCGACTACCTCGCCGGGCTGCTGGGCTCGCCGCCGGTGCCGGCCGACGATTCCGCCTTCGCCGACGCCGAGCGGTCCGTGGGCGACACGGTGGCCCGGCTGCTGTCGATCAACGGGACCCGCTCGGTCGACCACTTCCACCGTGAGCTCGGCAAGATCCTGTGGGAGCACTGCGGCATGGCCCGCAACCAGGCCGGGCTCGAGAAGGCGCTGATCGAGGTCCCCGCCCTGCGCGAGGAGTTCTGGAAGGACGTGCGGGTGCTGGGCGGCCCGTCGCTCAACCAGTCGCTCGAGAAGGCCACACGGGTGGCCGACTTCTTCGAGCTGGCCGAGCTGATGGTGCGCGACGCGCTGCACCGCCAGGAGTCCTGCGGCGGCCACTTCCGCGAGGAGAGCCAGACCGAGGAGGGCGAGGCCCTGCGCGACGACGACAACTTCGCCTACGTCGGCGCCTGGGAGTGGACAGGCAAGGGCAGCGTGCCGAACCTCCACCGCGAGCCACTCGACTTCGAGTACGTGAAGCTGACCCAGAGGTCGTACAAGTGAGCCCGAACGGCAACGGCAGCGCTCCCGGCAACGGCGCCGGCGGCGACCACGAGACGATGGACATCACCCTGCACGTGTGGCGCCAGGCGCCGGGCGGCGAGGGGAAGATGGTCACCTACGCCGACGAGGCCAGGGGCATCAGCCCGGACATGTCCTTCCTCGAGATGCTGGACATCGTCAACGAGCGGCTCATCGCCAGGGGCGACGAGCCCATCGCCTTCGAGCACGACTGCCGCGAGGGCATCTGCGGGTCGTGCGGGATGATGATCAACGGCCAGGCCCACGGGCCCGAGCGGGGCACGGCCACCTGCCAGCTGCACATGCGCAAGTTCCGCGACGGCGACGAGATCCACGTCGAGCCGTGGCGGGCCCGGGCCTTCCCGGTGCTGCGCGACCTGATCGTCGACCGGCAGGCGTTCGACCGCATCATCGAGGCCGGGGGCTACATCACCGCGCCCACCGGCTCGGCCCCGGACGGCAACCTCATCCCGGTGCCCAAGGAGGTGGCCGACGCCGCCATGGACGCCGCCGCCTGCATCAGCTGCGGCGCCTGCGTGGCCGCCTGCCCCAACAGCGCGGCCCAGCTGTTCACCGCGGCCAAGCTGCAACACCTCAACCTGCTGCCCCAGGGCCAGGCCGAGCGCTACCGGCGCACGCAGGCGATGGTCGAGACGATGGAGTCGTTCTTCGGCTCGTGCACGAACCACGCCGAGTGCCAGGAGGCGTGCCCGAAGGAGATCTCGATCGACTTCATCGCCTACATGAACCGCGACTACGTCAAGGCCCAGGTCAAGAACCGCAGGCTCGCGGGCCAGCAGTCGTAGGCCCGCCCGGTCCCCGCCCGTCGGGCGGCCCATCGCGTGCGGGTGGCGTGCAGCGGCGAGACGCGAGAGACTCGTGCGCGGTGGGCGGCGCACGAGGGACGACGATGTCCGACGCAGTGTCGAGGGCGCTCGACGTGGTGGCTTCGGTGCTGGTGTTGGTACTGGCCTGGCCGGTGCTGGCCGTCATCGCGCTCGCGATCAGGCTGACGATGGGCTCGCCCGTGCTGTTCCGCCAGCAGCGGGCCGGGCGGAACGGCCGCACCTTCGAGGTGGTGAAGTTCCGCACCATGCGCACGGCAGAGCCGGGCGACGACGGCCCCGACACCGACGAGGCCCGCCTCACCAAGCTGGGACGGCTGCTGCGGGCCACCAGCCTGGACGAGCTGCCGACGCTGGTGAACGTGGTGCGGGGCGAGATGAGCGTGGTCGGGCCCCGGCCGCTGCCGGTGCGGTACCTGCCCCGCTACTCGCCCACCCACGCCCGGCGCCACGAGGTGCGGCCCGGCATCACCGGGTGGGCGCAGGCCAACGGGCGCAACGCGCTGAGCTGGGACGACCAGCTGGACATGGACGTCTGGTACGTCGACAACAAGTCGGTCGCGCTGGACGCCAAGATCGTGGCCGCTACCGTCACCAGCGTGCTGCGACGCGACGGCATCAGCCACGAGGGGCACGCCACGCGTCCCGAGTTCCCCGGGTCGGGCGTCGACGCCACGATCGGCCCCTCGTCCGAGCCTGCGACCGAACCCGCCGGCGACCCCGCGACCGGCTCCGCCACCCCGACCGAGTCGTGAGCGCCCCCGCAGTGGAGTCCCCGGGCACGCCGGGCCGCGAGGTCACCGTGCTCGTGTCGTCCGCGGGACGGCGTGTCGAGCTGCTGCGCGGGTTCCGGCGCGCGCTCGCCTCGCTCGGACTCGGCGGCCGGGTCATCGCCACCGACGCCTCGTGGTACTCGAGCGCGTTCCATGACGCGGACGAGGCCTTCCTCGTGCCCCGGCTCGACGACCCCGCCTACGTACCCACCCTGGTCGCCCTGTGCGAGAAGCAGCAGGTCGACCTGGTGGTGCCCACCATCGACACCGAGATGTCCGCCTGGGTGGGCGCCCGCGACCAGTTCACGGCCATCGGCACCACCGTCTCCCTGTCGGGTGCCGGCGTGGTCGACATCGCCGCCGACAAGCAGCTCACCCACGAGTGGCTGGTGGCCAACGGCTTCCCCACCGTGGGCCAGGCCAGCCCGGGGTCGGTCCTCGACGACCCGGACGCCTGGGACTTCCCGCTCGTCGCCAAGCCCCGCTTCGGCAGCGCCGGCATCGGGGTGGGCATCGTGCGCGACGCCGCCGAGCTGGCGGTGGCCGTGGGCCGGCCCGAGCTGGGCGAGATGGTGGTCCAGACCCTGGCCCCCGGCCGCGAGCACACCATCGACGTGCTCGCCGACCGCGCCGGGCGTTGCGTCTGCGCCGTGCCCCGCCGCCGCATCGAGGTGCGCTCGGGCGAGGTGAGCAAGGGCGTCACCGTCCGGTCGCCCGCGCTGCAGGACCTGGCCGCCCGCATCTGCGAGGCGCTGCCGGGCGCGTTCGGCACCATCACCATCCAGGTGTTCGTGGGCGACGCGCCCGGCGAGCTCGCGGTCATCGAGATCAACGCCCGCTACGGCGGCGGGTTCCCGCTGGCGCTCGAGGCGGGGGCCGACTTCCCTCGCTGGCAGCTCGAGGAGCTGCTGGGGCTGCCGTCGACCGCCTCCGCCGACGGGTGGCGCGACGGCCTGGTGATGCTGCGCTACGACGCCGCGGTGTTCGTCGACGACGCAGACGCGCCCGCATGACCGCCGACGGCGGCGACACCGGGCGCCGGCTGGTCGTCCTCGACATCGACGACACGCTCTACCTGGAGCGCGACTACGTGCGCAGCGGATTCGACGCGGTCGGCGCCTGGGCCCGGGCCGAGCTCGGCGTCGACGACCTGGGCGAGCGGGCCTGGGCGGCGTTCGAGGCCGGCGTGCGGCGCACCATCTTCGACGAGGCGCTGGCAGGCTGCGGGATCGAGGTCACCAACGGGGTGGTGCCCCGCCTGGTCGAGGTCTACCGGGCCCACAGCCCCACCATCGACATGCTGCCCGACGCCCGGGCCTGGCTCGACGCGCTGTCCCCCCACGTGACCCTGGCCGTGGTGACCGACGGGCCGCTCGCCAGCCAGCAGGCCAAGGCCGAGGCCCTCATGCTCACCCGCTGGGCCGACCTGGTGGTGTTCACCGAGTCGCTGGGTCCGGGCCGGGGCAAGCCCCACCCGGCCGCGTTCGAGCAGCTCGAGCGCGAGCTCGGCCTGTCGGGCGAGCGCTGCGCGTACGTGGCCGACAACCCGGCCAAGGACTTCGTCGCCCCCCACCGCCTCGGCTGGCGCACGGTGCGGGTGCGGCGGCCCGGCGGCCTGCATGCCGAGGTGCCGAGCGGCGGCGACGTCGACGCCGAGGTCACCTCGCTGGCCGACCTCGACGCCGCGCTGGGCTGGGACGCCGACCCGGCGGCCGTCGCCGGTCCCCTCCCCGACCCGTCCGCCCGCCCCGGCGACCGGTCGGGCGACGGGTCCCGTGTGATCAGGGTGGCGCACCTCACGACGGTCGACTCCAGCCTGCGCTACCTGCTGTACCCGCAGCTCACGGCCGTGCGCGACCGGGGCGGCGACAGCCTCGGCATCAGCGCCCCCGGCCCCTACGCCGACGGGCTGGCCGCCGAGGGCATCCGCCACGTGCCCCTCACCTCGTCGACCCGCAGCATGAACCCGCTGGCCGACGTGCGGGCCGCCGCCGAGCTGTGGCGCATCCTGCGGCGCGAGCGCCCCGACGTGCTGCACACCCACAACCCCAAGCCCGGGCTGTACGGGCGGGTGGTGGGCCGGCTGGCCCGCGTCCCGATCGTGGTGAACACCTGCCACGGGCTGTACGTGACCGAGCCGGGCTGGAAGCGGGGCGTGCTGCTGACGCTCGAGGGCATCGCCGCCCGCTTCTCGGACGCGGAGCTGGTGCAGAGCGAGGAGGACCTCGACCTGCTCGTGCGCCGCCACGCCTACCCGCGGCGCCGGACCCGCCTGCTGGGCAACGGCGTCGACCTCGACCGCTTCCGCCCCGGGCTGCTGACCGACGACGAGCGGGCGAAGCTCCGGGCCGACGAGCTCGGTGCGGGCGACGACCAGGTCGTGGTGGGGATGGTCGGGCGCATGGTGGCCGAGAAGGGCCTGCTCGAGCTGTTCGATGCCGCCCGCCGGCTCGACGACCGCTTCGTGGTGGCGGTCATCGGCCCCGACGACCCCGCCAAGCCCGACGCTCTCGACCGTGCGACCGTGCGCGAGGCGTCCGAGGCGGGGGTGCGGTTCCTGGGCATGCGCGACGACGTCGACCGGCTCTACGGGGCGATGGACGTCTTCGTGCTGCCGTCGTGGCGCGAGGGCTTCCCGCGCGCGGCCATGGAGGCCGCGGCGTCGGGCCTGCCGGTGATCGCCAGCGACGTGCGCGGCTGCCGCCAGGTCGTCGACCACGGGGTGACCGGGCTGCTGGTGCCGGTGCGCGACGGCGCCGCGCTGGCGCAGGCGATCCGGGCGCTGGGCGAGGACCCCGACCGCCGGGCCGCCAT
>DASSCS010000132.1:0-20288 GCA_035697515.1 Acidimicrobiales bacterium | reverse complement strand
GCACGCCCACGATGCCCCACGCGGCCTGGGGGATCATGCCCTCGACCGCCGAGCGGCGAGGCAGCGAGGGCGCGGCCGGCAGCCGTGGCTGGCGGCCGAGCGCGAAGCGCACGGCTGCGTCCACATCGTCGTGCGGCAGGCTGCCGACGGCTGACGGAAGCCCGATCGGGAGGAGAACCTCCCTCATGGTGCCGCCACCCGCGGTTCCATGTTGTTGGACACCTTCGCTCCCACTCGGCTGGAGATCCCCGCCACTGAAATAGCCAGCCGAGCACGTCATCGGCAAATCTCCGGACGTGGAACCCCGCTCGGCCCCTGCTGACGCTCGCCGTGCCGGCCGACCGCTGCGTGCCCGCGTGGGCGGGCTGGCGCAGTCCCCGTGGCCGGCCCGGGTGACGTGGCTGCTGTTGCCGCTCGCGGCCGGCCCGGCGCTCGGCGACGCGCTGGCCGAGCGGCTGGCCGACGAGCGGGCGGTGCAGATCGTCGCCAGCGCCGGCGCTTGGCTGGTGTGGGTGGCGGTGCTGGTGGCCACGCTGGTCCCGACCACCGTCAGCCTGACCGTGCTGCGCATCGCCGCGCCGACGGCGGTGCTCGCCTCACTGGCCGCGCTGGTGACCGTCGGGACCACGGCCGCCGCGGTGGTGGGCCTGGCCGCGGCGCTGGTGGCGGCGCTGGCTGCGCTCGCGGCCGAGACGGCCGAGGTGTTCGTCGACGGCTCGTCCTATGGCGACGAACGCCGCCTGCCCCTGCGGGTGCCCGCCGCACTGCTGGCCGGACCGGCCGAGCTCGCCTGGCTGGCCGCGGTCGCCGGGCCGGTGGCCGGCCCCCTCGCGCTGGCCGCGGGCCGCTGGGTGGTGGGCGTCCTGGCCCTGGCCGCGGGGCTGCCCGCGGCCTGGTGGGGCGTCAGGGCGCTGCACTCGCTCGCCCGGCGCTGGCTCGTGTTCGTGCCCGCGGGCGTGGTGGTGCACGACCCCCTCACGCTGGCCGAGCCGGTGCTGCTGCGTCGGGGCCTCGTTCGCTCTGTCGGCCCGGCCCCGGCCGACACCGATGCGCTCGATCTGACCGGGGGTGCGTCAGGGCTCGCGCTCGAGGTGCGCCTGAGCGAGCCCGTCGCGCTGGTGCCCGTCGCCCGCCGCCGGCGGACGGCCGAGGTGACCGACGTCGACGCGCTGCTCGTCACTCCCAGCCGGCCCGGCCGGGTGCTCGCCGAGGCGCGCCGGCGCCGCCTGGCCTGAGACCGGCCCGCATCACGCCACAGCCAGACGGCGTCAACCGCGGGCGATCCCGCCGCCCACCACCTCGTCGCCCTGGTACAGCACCACCGACTGGCCACGCGCCACCCGCCGCTCGGCACGGTCGAACCGCACCACCGCGCCCTCGGGCCGGCCAGCGGCCGCCGTCACGATCGCCGGCCGCTCGGCGCCGTGGGCGGCGCACTGGGCACCGACCCGCCCGCCGACCGGGCCGTCGGCCCACACCATGCGCTCGAGGACGACGGTGTCGCGGTGCAGCTCACGCTCGAGCCCGACCCTCACGGTCCCCGACACGACGTCGACGTCGACCGCGTAGCGGGGCGCTCCCCCGCCGGGCAGCCCCAGGCCCCGGCGCTGGCCCACCGTGACCAGCTCGACGGCGGCCACGCTGCCCACCTGGCGCCCGTCCCCGCCCACCACCCGGCCGGGATGCAGGTCGAGGCGCCGGCCGAGGAAGCCCTCGCGACCGGTCGTCGAGGTGATGAAGCACACGTCCTGGCTGTCCGGCTTGGCGGCCGTGCGCAGGCCCAGGGCGTCGGCCTCGGCCCGCACGTCGTGCTTGGTGGTCTCGCCCACCGGCAGCACGACGCGGGCCAGCTCGGCCTGGCCCAGCACGTAGAGCACGTAGCTCTGGTCCTTGGCCTGGTCGGCCCCCCGAGCCAGGCGCCGGGTGCCGTCGGGCCGCTCGACGACGCGGGCGTGGTGACCGGTCGCCACCGCGTCGAACCCCACGGCCAGCGCCCGCCGCAGCAGCCGGTCGAACTTGAGATGGCGGTTGCACTCGATGCAGGGGTTGGGCGTGTCGCCCCGGCGATGCGACTCGACGTAGGGCTCGACCACGCGGGCCTCGAAGTCGTCGCCGAAGTTCCACACGTGGTGGTCGATGCCGAGCTGCTGGGCCACCCGGCGGGCGTCGTCGACGTCGCTCACCGAGCAACACCCCGTGTCGGACTCGCCGCCCCACAGCTTCATCGTCACGCCCACGACATCGTGGCCCGCGGCGACGAGGCGGGCCGCGGCAACCGACGAGTCGACCCCGCCCGACATGGCGACCAGCACCCTCATGCCGCCACCGCCTGCAGGTGGGCCACCGCGGCGGGGATGGTGGCGAGGGCGTGGTCGATGTCCGCGTCGGTGGTGGTCCAGCCGAGCGACAGCCGCAACGCACCCCGGGACCGCTCGGCGGGAACGCCCATCGCCGCCAGCACGTGCGACGCCTGCTGCGCACCGCTGGCGCAGGCCGAGGCGGCCGAGGCGCACACGCCGGCCTGGTCGAGCAGGAACAGCAGCGCCTCGCTCTCGATCCCCGGCAGGCACAGGTGCAGGCATCCCGGTAACCGCCTCGGCGTGTCGCCGGCGTCGGCCTGGTCGGCCGTGCCGGCCGCGCCCGCGTCGGTTTCCGCCGCTCCGTCCGGCACTGCGGGACCGGAGGTGGCCGTCGTTCCGGTCACGACGGTGCCCGGCACCGCCGCCACCAGCCCGCGGGCCAGCCGGTCGCGCAGGCGGCGCACGCGTGCGGCGGTCTCCTCCCGGGTCGACAGCGTGCGCACGGCTGCCGCGAAGCCGACGATCCCCGCCACGTTGTGCGTCCCGCTGCGCAGCTCGCGCTCCTGCCCGCCGCCGAGGGCCTGCGCGTGCAGCAGGGTGCCCCGCCGCACGACCAGCGCGCCGACCCCCTGGGGGCCGCCCAGCTTGTGCGAGCTGAGGCTCACCAGGTCGGCCCCGGCGACCAGCGGGGGCAGCGCGAGCCACGGCGCCGCCTGCACCGCGTCGGCGTGCACGGCGGCGCGGGGGGCCAGGCGTCGCACCACGTCGGCCACCTGCGCCAGCGGCTGCACGGTGCCCACCTCGTTGTTCGCGGCCATCACGGACACGAGCGTGGTGTGAGGCGTGAGCGCCCGGGCCAGGGCGTCGAGGTCGATCGCGCCCCGCCCATCGACCGGCACCGTGCCACCGCCCACGGCGGCCACCGGACCGAGCACGGCGTCGTGCTCGACCGCGCTGCACAGCGCCGGCCCGGGGCGGGCCGCGTGCACGCCCCGGACCGCCAGGTTGTCGGCCTCGGTGCCGCCGCTGGTGAACACCACCTCGCCGGGCTGGCAACCGACCGCCTCGGCCAGGGCGTCGCGCGCCTCGTCGACCGCCTGGCGCGCGGCGCGCGCCACCCGGTGCGCGCCGGACGGGTTGCCGAAGCGCGCGCCCAGCCACGGCAGCATGGCCGCGCGCGCCTCGGGGCGCAGCGGCGTGGTGGCCGCGTGGTCGAGGTACGCGAGCTGCTCGGGCACCGCACCAGTGTGGCAGCCACCCGTGGCGGTGGCGCCAGGCCGGCCGGTCAGCGGTCCCGGGGCGGTGGCGGCGGAGGCTGGGCCTGCGGGGGTGGGGCCGGGGGTGGCGGCGGTCGGTCCTGCGGCACGCCTGTCGCCGCAGGCACCGCGCGATCCACCGGCACCGCGGGAGCTGCCGGCGAGGACGGCCCGGCCGGCACGGCGGGGCCAGTGGGCACCACGGGAGCTGCCGTGGGCACGGCCGGCACCCCGTTGCGGGGCGCCGCGTGAGGGGCCGCGGCCGACGAGGCCATCGGGGCACGCCGTGGGTCGAAGCCGGGCTGGTAGGGGTTGCCGCCATGGGCCTGCTGCCACGCCGCCGCCACGCAGACGAGGAACAGGTGCGGGTGGACGTACGACGGCGGCTCGTGCCCCATCTTCACCGCCACCGGGTTCGCCAGCCTGACGGCGAGGTGGTCGCGCGCCCCCGCCGTCAGCTCGTGCACCCGCAGCAGGTAGGACCGCACCAGGCCGTAGGTGCGCTCGTCGATGGCCGCCACGTCGAGCGAGGCCGCGTAGCGCTCCCACCCGCGCGGCGCGGGGAACCAGGCGGGCGCCACGAACTGGCTGGCCGACCGCTCGCGCACCACCAGCGTGCCGGCCGCCATGTCGCCGAGGCGCTGGTCGCGGGGCGACAGCAGCACGGTCACGACCGCCACGAACCCGATGGGCACGAGGAAGAAGTCGACGAGCCCCACGGCCGCCCGCAGGAACGCCTGCTGAAACCGCACGGTGGTGCCGTCGGCGCTGATGACCCGCAGCCCCATCGCCGCCTTGCCGAGGGTGCGCCCCCGCCACAGCGTCTCGAACGCGGTGAACCACACGATGACCATGCCCAGGCTGGTGAAGACCGCGAACAGGGCCGCACCGGTGCCCTCGGCGCTGTCACCCAGCACGGCGACGGACGCGACCACGAGCACCACCAGGGTGGCCGTCAGCGCCAGCGCGTCGATGGCGAAGGCGATCGTGCGCGACGCCGCTCCGGCACGCTCGAAGTCGAGCACGACGGCCTCGGGCGTGATGATGGGCTGGGCCCCGGGCGACGCTGCCACCGCCCGCACGGTACAGCGCCCGCCGGGTAGCTTCGCCGCACCGTGGACATCGACCGTTTCATCGCCCGCAACGCCCACACCTGGGCCCGGCTCGACGAGCTGTCGTCGCGGGCCGGTCGTGGCCGGCGGCGGCTGGCGCCCGCCGAGGTCGACGAGCTGGTCGACACGTACCAGCGGGTGTCGTCGCACCTGTCGCACGCACGCATGGCCTACCGCGACCCGGCGCTGACCGGCCGGCTGACACGGTTGGTCAGCCGGGCCAACGGCGTCATCTACGCGTCGCGAGGCCGCACGCTGGGCGCCGTGCGCGACTTCTTCGTCTGGCGGTTCCCTGCCGCCGTGTGGCAGAGCGGGCGGTTCGTGGCTGCGAGCGCGGCGCTGCTGCTGGTGCCCGCCCTGGCGATCGGCGCCTGGATGGCCACCAGCGACGAGGCGCTCGAGGCCTCGGCGCCCGAGGCGGTGCGCGAGGCCTATCTGAACGAGGACTTCGAGGACTACTACTCGTCCGAGCCGGCCACCCAGTTCGCCACCGAGGTGACGGTGAACAACATCCAGGTGGCGATCAGCGCGTTCGCGTCCGGCGTGCTGCTGTGCGTGCCCGCGGCCCTGCTGCTAGTGCTCAACGGCGCCTACCTGGGCTTCGCCGGGGGGCTGTTCGCCGACGCGGGAGAGCTGGGCAAGTTCTTCGGCCTCATCCTGCCGCACGGGCTGCTCGAGCTCACCGCGGTGGTCATCGCCGGCGGCGCCGGGCTGCGGCTGGGCTGGGCCGTCATCGCCCCGGGCGACCGCACCCGGGGCCAGGCCCTGGGCGACGAGGCCCGGCGCGCCGGCGTGATCGCACTGGGTCTCGTGCTCGCATTCGTGGTGGCGGGCCTGATCGAGGGCTTCGTCACCGGCCGCGGCCTCCCGACCGGGCTCCGGGTGGGCATCGGTGTGGCCGCCGAGGCCGCGTTCGTGGTGTGGATCGTCGTGCAGGGCCGCGGCGCCAGCGCCCGCGGCATCACGGGCGCCCTGGGCGAGCTCGACCGTGGCTGGGACGAGTTGGCCACCGCCCGCGAGCGCGCCTGGTCGACCTGACCCGTCGTCGACCTGACCCGTCTCACCGCCGCTCGGCGCGCCGGTGAAGGATGGGGCCGCCCAACGGCAGATCACCACGTGGCGTCGGTCAGAGGCGGCCGGTGGCCTTGACCTTGAGGTAGGCGTCGGCGAGGGCGGGCGCCAGCTCGCCGGGCCGGGCGTCGACCACGGTGGCCCCGAGGCCGCGCAGGCGAGCGACCGTGCGGCGCCGGGCCTCGAGGGCGCTCACCGCCGCGGCCTGCCGGTAGGCGCCGGGGACGTCGCCCGCCCCGCCCGCCGACCACCGGGCCACGTCGGGGTCGCGCACGCCGGCCACCACCACCACGTGCTCGCGCAGGATGAGGGGCAGGGCCGGCACCAACCACTCGTCGACCGCCGAGCCCACCAGGTCGGTCAGCACCACCAGCAGCGTGCGCCGGCGGAACCGGGCCAGCGTCTCGGCGAACGCGCCGGCGTAGTCGCTCTCGGCCAGCACCGGCTCGAGGTCGTACAGTGCCTCGATCACCCGGCCCAGCTGCGCCCGCCCGCTGCCCGGGGCGACCGCGGCCCGCACCCCGCGGTCGAAGGCCACGACGCCGCACCGGTCGCCCAGGCCGGTCGAGACCGCGGTCAGCATCATCACCGCGTCGACCGCGTGCTCGACGCGGGGCACGCCGTCGACCCGGCCGGCCATCACCCGCCCGTTGTCGAGCAGCACCAGCACGGTCTGGTTGCGCTCGGCCCGGTACGTGCGCACGATCGGCCGGCCGGCCCGGGCGGTCGCGCCCCAGTCGACCCGGCGGAACTCGTCGTCGACGGAGTACTCGCGCAGCTGGTCGAACTCGGTGCCGGCGCCGAGGCCCTGCGCCGAGCGCAGCCCCACCTCGAGGATGCGGGCCTTGCGGATGCGCAGCTCGGCCTCGTCCTTCGACCGGAACGACGGGTAGACCCGCAGCACGCCCGGCACCGACAGGGCCGACTGGCGGGCGGCCAGGCCCAGCGGACCCCCGACCCGCAGCACGAGCTCGGTGGGCGTGAAGCGGCCCCGCCGCGCCGGGTGGATGGTGGTGGCCACGTCCAGCGTGCCGTGCGGGGGCACGCGGGCCGCCGCCCGGCGGGTGCCGGCCCGCAGCGACGGCGCCAGCTCGTCGGCGAGCGCGATCCGCAGGGTCCGCCGGGTGGGGTTGCGCACGGTCCAGCCGACCTCGGCCGTGGCACCGAGCGTGACGGCGGGGGGCAGGTCGCGGCGCACCGGCAGCGACGAGGGCGCCGGGGCCAGCAGGGCGTCGGCGGCGGCCACCAGCACGAGACCGCCGTTGACCGCCAGCAACCACCAGAGCGTGCCCCCGCCGGGCGCCACCAGCACCACCAGCGAAGCCAGCGCCGCCACCGCCGCCAGCTTCGCCGTGGGCGCCACACCCCGCCGCCGCGCCGGCGCCGGCCGGGGCTCGGGTCGCGCGACGCGGTCCGGCACCGCGGTCGGGCCCGCCGCCGCGGTCGCCGGCACCGGTCCCGCCGAGCCGGGCACCGCATCCGCGCCGCCGGACCGGCCGGGCGAGCCCGGGGCGTGCGGCGAAGCGGACGGCTCGTCGGCCACCGTCGGGCCGGGTGGCTCGGACGGCCGCACCGGAGCGCGGGGCGGCTCGGACGGCGGCACCGGTGGACGGGGCTCGGCAGGCACGATCAGCAGGCCGCCAGTCGGCCAGCGGCGGGAGGCAGGGCCAGCGGCGGGCGGCGGGCCGCGGGCACCGTCCGCGGGAGCACGGCCCGGCAGCGACGCGCTGTACGTATCGGGCGGTCCAGCAGCACGGTCAGCGGGGCACCGGCACCGCGGCGAGGATGCCGTCCAGCACGCCGTCGACGGTGGTGCCCTCGAGCTCGAGCTCGGGGCGGAGCTGGATGCGGTGGCGCACGCACGGCTTGATCACCGCCTTCACCTCGTCGGGCGTCACGAACGGCCGCCCGGCCAGCCAGGCCCACGCCTTGGCCGCATGGAGCACCATGGCCGCACCCCGGGGCGACACGCCGAGCGTGACGGCCGGTGCGGTACGGGTGGACCGGGCCAACGAGACGATGTAGGCGAGCACCGCCGGCTCGACGCGGATGTCCTGGATCTGCGCCCGGGCCGCCGCGATGTCGGCGGGGGTCGCCACCGGCACCACCCCGGCGGCCGCAGCGTCGTGGGGATCGAGGCCCCGGTCGTGGCGGGCCAGCACCTCCTGCTCCTGCTCGGCGCTCGGGTAGGCGACTGCGAGCTTGAACAGGAACCGGTCGAGCTGGGCCTCGGGCAGCGGGTAGGTCCCCTCGTACTCGATCGGGTTCTGGGTGGCGATGACGATGAAGGGCTCGGGCAGCGGGTGCGCGGTGCCCTCGACGCTGACTTGCCGCTCCTCCATCGCCTCGAGCAGCGCGGCCTGGGTCTTGGGCGGCGTGCGATTGATCTCGTCGGCCAGCAGCATGTTGGTGAACACCGGCCCCGGCCGGAATCGGAAGCGGGCCCCGTCGACCTGGCCGACCCCGCCCCCGGCACCGACGCTGGCCGCGCCGGCGGCCGCTCCCGGTGTGTCGAGGATGAGCTGGCCGGTCACGTCGGAGGGCATGAGGTCGGGCGTGAACTGCACCCGCTTCACGTCCAGGTCGAGCGCGGCGGCCAGCGTCTTGACGATCAGCGTCTTCGCCACGCCCGGCACGCCCTCGAGCAGCACGTGGCCCCGGGCGAGCAAAGCCGCGACCAGGCCTGACATCGTGCCGTCCTGGCCCACCACCACCTTGGCCACCTCGTCGCGGACGGCCAGGATGGCCGTGCGCGGGTCGCGCGCCGGTGCCGTGGGACCAGGCGGCGGCAGCGGGGACGGCGGTGCGCTCCACTGCGGCAGCGACGGCGACGCCTCGTCGGGTCGGGCGTCAGACATGGGCGAGGACCTCCTCACGGATGCGGTCGATGGTGTGCGCCAGCGTCACCAGGCCGGCATCGTCGGTGACGGGCTCGGGCCCGAGGGCCCGGTGCAGGGCGGCGGGGTCGGCGCCGGTGCGTTCGACGGCGACGGCGGCCAGGACGTGCGGTGCCGCGTCGGGGGGCAGGCCCAGGTGGTCGGCGAGGAAGCGGCGCAGGTCGGCGCGCAGCAGCTCGCCGGCGTAGGCGGTCGATTCGGTGCGATCGAGCAGGTTGCCCGTGGCGGCCACCAGCTCCGAACCGGCCACCGCCACCGGCTGCGGCTCGGCCACGGGCCGGCCCAACCGGCGCGCCCGCCACAGCGCGTAGATCACGAACGCCACGCCGAGCTGCAGCACCCCCCGCTCGACCCCCGGCGGGATCAGGTCGACGAGCGAGCGCTGCCCGCCGCCGGCGACGGCCCCCGGCTCGAGCACCAGCACGTCGGTGCCCCGCTCGGGTGACACGAGCGCCGTGACCACCGGCGCGTTCTCGCCCTCGGCGATGGCGGCGTTCACCACCAGGCCCGAGCCGCCCATGGCCACGGTGGTGCCGTCGCCCCGGTCGGTGGCGACGATGTAGGCGCCGAACGCACCGTCGACGCACGTGTCGGCGGGCCCCTCGGGCCGGTACAGCACGCCGCCGTTGCGGGGCTCGATGCCGCCCACCGCGATGCCGTCGAGGACGTCGATCTCGCAGCGGCCCTCGATGGTGCGCCGGGGACCGAGGTCGTCGACGGTGTTGAAGGTGTCGCCCCACTCGGGGACCAGCGGCGACGCGGGATCGGTCACGACCAGCCGACCGCCGTCGTCGACCCAGTCCTCGACGACGGTCCGCTGGTCGTCGGACAGCCGGTCGGTGAGCAGCACGATCACGTCGGGCCCGGCGCCGGCGACGAGGTCGGGCAGGCGGTCGGCTATCGCCACGTCGGCGCCCATCTCCCGGGTCAGCGCCACCATGGCGCTGGTGCCGAGCCGCTCGTGCGAGTGGGGGTCGAGCGCCTGGTCGCCGCCGCCTCCGATGAGCACCAGCACCGCGAGCAGCCCGAGGACGAGCGCGGCCGTGACCGCGACGGCGACCCCGGGGCGAGCGCCGCGGTACGGCGCCGGTCGGCTCACGCGGGCACCGCCGGGCGCCCGGCGCCGTGTCCCGCCGGGGAGAGCACCGCATCGGCGGCCTCGACGAACCGATCGCGCTCGGCGGGGCCCACGTCGGCGCCGCCGTACCAGGCCACCTCGAACAGGTCGGTGGCCCGGGCGAAGGCGGGCGCCGTCGCCGGCGCGGTGCTGCGCACGTCGGCCACCAGCTCGCCGGCGGTGCGCCCCTCCAGGTCGCCGATGAGCTCGCGGCGGGCGAGCTGGCCCACGAGCACCCGGTAGCGGGCCCGCACCGCCTCGCGCCAGCGGCCCTCCGCCTCGCACCGCGCGGCCTCGGCCTGCCAGTCGACGGCCCGCTCGCCCGCCGCCACCACGACCCGGCCGTCGCCGTCGTCGGCCGTCCGATCACGCCGCCACCCGGCCCGGCCGCGGTAGATCAGCAGCGCGGCGAGCCCGACCAGCAGCGCCAGCACCAGCCATCCCACCCACACCGGCAGGTTGCCGCCCCCGATGCCGAGCGGCGCGGTCACGTCGCCGAGCCGATCGGCCAGCCACTCGGCGATGCGCTCGAGCACGTTGTCGCCGCCATCGCTCCAGCGGTACTCGGGCCGGGCCAGGATCTCGTCCGCGGCCTCGCGTGCCTCGGAGGGCGCATGGTCGGGGGGCGGCAGGGAAGCCAGCACGTCAGGACGCCCGGTCGAACACGTCGACGGCCGCCATCTCGAGATCGAGGCCCTCGGTGCGGACCCGCAGGTCGAAGTAGAGCAGCACCGTCGCGGCCGCCACGAAGGGCAGCACCACGACCTGCCCCAGGATCGAGCCCAGCGCGAGCAGCGGCCAGCCGTCGTCGTAGCCGACCCACGCCGCCAGCCCCTGGGGCAGCGCGGAGAGCGCGTTGCCGAGCAGCAGGGCAACGAGCCCCATCAGCAGGGCCACGCCCATGGTGGGGAAGTAGCGGGAACGGATCAGACGCACCGATCGGGCCACGGCCGCGGCGGGGCCACCGCCCTCGACGCCGATCACGGGTGCCACGACCACGAACAGCGGCATGACGAACAGCAGGCCGATGTAGCAGGCGAAGACGCCGGCCGTCTCGGCCAGCTTGACGATCACGAACGATCCCAGCAGGGCCCACGACCGGCGACCGGCGACTCCCAGCATCTCACTGGCCGGGGCGTCGCGGCCCATGATCCACTGCGACACGAGGTGCGCGATCGCGGCGGCCACGTAGACGAGGGCAATGGCGGGGATGAGGATGGCCAGGACGGACGCCGCGATCTGGTTGCCCCGGTCGACCTGCTCGTTCAGCAGCGTCGGGTCCTGGGTCAGGAGGTCGGCGACGCCGAGGCCGCCGGAGGAGTCGCGCTGGAGGTAGGCCGTCAGCAGGTGGGTCGGCACCACGAACACCGCGGTGATGGCCAAGATGCGGGCCGGCCGGGCCTTGACCACGGCGAACCCGCCGTCGAGCACGTCGGCGACGGTCATGGGCCGCAGCGCCACATTCGGCACGTCGCCGGCGCGGTCCGAGCCGGTGGCGGTCGCGACCCAGGGGTCGCGGTGGGCGGCGGCGTCACGCGCGTCGGCCGGCGCCTCGCCGTCGGGGCCGGGCGGAGGCGGTGGGGGCTGGCCCTCGACCGAGCCGGGGACCGCCCAGCCACGTGCGCGCGGCTGCCCGCCCACCGCGACAGGCGGCTGGGATGGCGCTGCCGGATCGTCCACGGCCGCCATCATCGCCCATCATGGGAGGAACCGCTGACGCGGGAGGCTTCGAGGTGGACGGCTACCGGCCCAGCACCTACGGCGACCGGTTCGCCGATGTCTACGACGACTGGTACCACGACGCGTCCGACGTCGCCGCCACCGTCGAGCGGGTCGCCGCGTTGGCCGGGCCCCGCGGCGGCCGCGTCCTCGAGCTGGGGGCGGGCAGCGGGCGGCTGGCCGTCCCCCTGGCCGCAACCGGACTCGACGTGTGGGCCGTGGACGCGTCGGCCGCCATGCTCGAGAGGCTGCGGGCCAAGCCGGGCGGCGAGGCCGTGCACGCCATCGTCGACGACATGGCCGAGCTCGCCGCGCCCGAGCTGGCGGCGCCCGGGCCCGGCCGGGGTCGCGGGTTCGCGGTCGTGCTGTGCGCGTTCAACACCCTGTTCAACCTGACCGACACGGCTGCGCAGGCCCGCTGCCTGGGCCGCGTCGCCGAGCTGCTGGCGCCCGACGGTCGGCTGCTGGTCGAGGCGTTCGTCCCGCCGCCGTCCGGCGAGGGCGACGCCGGGCCTGCGGGCCGCGCCGATCCCGGAGCGGGAGGCGTGACCAGCGCCGTCGAGCCCCGCCACATCGGCCTCGACGAGGTGGTGCTCACGGTCAGCCGCGTCGATCCGGCGACGCGCACCGTGGTCGGCCAGCACGTCCAGATCACCGAGGCGGGCATCCGGCTGCGACCCTGGGTGCTGCACTACGAGTCGCCCGAGGGCGTCGACGAGCTGGCCGCCGCGGCGGGGCTCCGCCTGGTCGAGCGGCACGCTGGGTGGCGGGGCGAGCCGTTCTCGTCGGCGTCCGCGACGCACGTCTCGTGCTACGCCCGGATCGACTGACAACGACGCACCGGGCGGCAACCGCCAGGCGGTACGTTGACGATGTGTCCAACCGCGTGCTTCCGCCGCTGCCCTGCCTGAGCGATCGCGCCAGGTCGGCCATGTGCCGGCCATGAGTCAGCTCAGGCTCAACCCCCTGACCGGTCGCTGGGTGACCGTCGCCGTCGATCGTGAGAACCGCCCCGGCGACCTCACTTCCCGCCAGCTCCCCGTCCAGGCCGACCCGTCGCTGCCGTGCCCCTTCTGCCGCGGCCACGAGGAATCCAGCCCTCCGGCGCTCGAGACCTACGACCGCCACGGCGAGTGGGTGGTGCGGGTGGTGCCCAACCGCTACCCGGCCTTCGACGGCGACGAGCCGCTCAAGGTGCACAACCTGGGGCCGGTCTTCACCCAGGCCGCGGCCAGCGGCATCCACGAGGTGCTGGTGTTCTCGCCCGAGCACGAGGCCTCGTGGGCCGACCTCGACGACGCCCAGGCCGCGGTGACGATGGCCGCCATCCGCGACCGCATGGAGATGCACGCGCGGCGGCCCCAGATCCGTTACACCCAGGTCATCGTCAACCACGGTCGCGAGGCGGGGGCCAGCCTCGACCACCCCCACGGCCAGCTGCTGGGCATCCCGTTCGTGCCGGGCGAGATCGCCGAGGAGGAGGCGGGGTTCCGCAGGTTCGAGGGCTCGTGCCTGCTGTGCACCACGCTCGAGGCCGAGGAGGCCGCCGGCCATCGCGTGGTCTACGCGGACGAGCGGGTGGTCGTCGTGTGCCCCTACTGGTCGGGAACGCCCTACGAGATGCTGGTGCTGCCCCGCGTGCACGACGTGCACGTCACCGACGCCGCGCCGGCCGACGTGGCCGCCGTGGGCCGGGCGATGCGCCGGGTGCTCGCCAGCCTGCGCGGCTGCCTGGGCAGCGTGGCCTACAACGTGGTGTTCCACACCGCGCCGCACCGCCATGCCGGGCCGTACCACTGGCACGTGCACGTGCTGCCCCGGGTCACCAGCGTGGCCGGCTTCGAGCAGGGCACGGGCGTGATGATCGACATCGTCGCCCCCGAGATCGCCGCCAAGCACCTGGCCGTGCCCGGCTGACGGACCTCGCGTTCGCGCTCGGTGAGCTGTTCGAGGGCGGCACCGGCCGCGGCCGTCGCGCCCGCTCGGGGAGCCGGACGAGCTCCTCGATGAGCCGCCAAGTGATCCTGGGCGAGATGAGCGCATCGCCGCCTGCGAGATCGGGAGACGTCGGTCTGATCCAGCCCTCCGATCGGTGACGAATGGCGGGGGACGTGCTATTGCGTAACTGTCTCAATTGCGTCCCGATCGCAGTTAGGGGTTTCGGACGATGCACATACCCGACGGGTTCATCGACGGAGGGGTGTCCGCGGGCGCGGCGGTCGTCGCCGCCGGCGGTCTGGGCGCCTCGCTGAAGCGGGCCGGCCAGGTGCTCGACGAGCGTCGCGTCCCGCTGGCGGGACTGGCGGCGGCGTTCATCTTCGCCGTGCAGATGCTCAACTTCCCGGTGGCCAGCGGCACCAGCGGCCACCTGCTCGGCGGTGCCCTCGCCGCCATCCTCCTCGGGCCGAGCGTGGGTGCCGTCTGCGTCTCGGTGGTGCTGCTGGTGCAGGCGCTGCTGTTCGCCGATGGGGGCCTCTCCGCGCTCGGGCTCAACGTCCTCAACATGGCGCTGGTCACCGCTTTCGGCGGCTACCTCGCCTTCGTCGCCCTGCGCCGGGTGCTCCCTGCCCGGGTCGGCTCGGTGGTGGTGGCCTCGGGTGTCGCCGCCGGGCTGTCGGTCGTGCTGTCCTCCGTCGCCTTCACCGCCGAGTACGCCATCGGCGGAGCGGGGGGCGCGTCGGTCGGCACCGTCGTCGGGGCCATGGTCGGCGTGCACGTGCTCATCGGCATCGGCGAGGGCATCATCACCGGCCTGGTGGTGGGCGCCGTGCTCGCCAGCCGGCCCGACCTGGTGGTCGGCGCCCGCGACTTCCACCTGGGGCCCGCGTCGTCGCCGGCCGCCCTCCGCGCGGAGGTGACGTCGTGAAGCGGCCCGTGCGCTTCGCCGTGTTCCTGGTGGCCGGCCTGGCCCTCGCCGCCGCCCTCGCCTTCTTCGTGAGCCCCCGGGCCAGCGGCGAGCCCGACGGCCTGGACCGGGTCGCCATCGACGAGGGGTTCGCCGAGACGGAGGCCGATCACGCCCTCGCCGACACACCCACCGCTGGCTACGGGGTCGAGGGCGTCGACGACGAGCGGCTGAGCACCGGGCTGGCCGGCGTGATCGGCGTGGCGCTCACCTTCGCCGTGGCCGGCGGGCTGATGCTGGTGGTGCGCCGGGCGGGCGGTCGCTCGTCGGGCGAACCTGAGCGCCCGACGGTGCCGGGATGAGCGGGGGCCACCTGGCGCCCGACAGCCTGTACGTGGCGGGCGCCAGCCGCATGCACCGCTGCCGCCCGGAGGCCAAGGTGGCCGCAGCGCTCGCGTTCATCTTCGCCGTCGTCGTCACGCCCCGCGAGGCCTTCTGGGCCTTCGGCCTGCACGCCGCGATCATCGCCGGCGTGGTGACGGCGGCGGCGCTGCCGGTCGGGCTGGTGCTGCGGCGGCTGCGGGTCGAGCTGCCGTTCCTCGCCTTCGCCGCGTTCCTGCCGCTGATCGGCTCGGGGCCCCACACCGACCTGCTGGGCGTCCCGCTGTCCGAGCCGGGACTGTGGGCGGCGTGGAACATCGTCGCCAAGGGCACGCTCGGCGTCGCCGCCTCAATCGTGCTGGCGTCGACCACCACCGTGCCCGACCTGCTGCGGGGGCTCGAGCGGCTGCGCGTGCCCCGGGTGGTGACGGCCATCGCCGGGTTCATGGTGCGCTACCTCGAGATCGTCCTGGGCGAGGCCTCGCGCATGCACGTGGCCCGCCAGTCACGCGGCTACGACCCGCGCTGGCTGTGGCAGGCCCGGGGCGTCGCCGCCTCGGCCGGCACGCTGTTCGTGCGGGCCTACGAGCGGGGCGAGCGGGTGCACCTGGCGATGCTGTCGCGGGGGTACGACAGCACCATGCCCGACCTGACGGGCGGGCATCCAGCCACCCGTGACTCCGCCACGGCATGGGCGCCCGCCGCGCTGGCGCCCGTGAGCGCCTGGGTCGTCGCCCTCGCCGCGCTGGTGACGGCATGACCGAGCCGCCCGCACTCACGATCGCCGGCTCGACCCACGAGCCCGCCGCCACGTCCGCCGCCGCCGAGCCGGCGGTCACGTCCCCTGCCGGCGACCCGGCCGTCCTGGGGCCCGAGCCGGCGGTCCCGGCGGTGTCGGTGCAGGGCCTGCGGTTCGCCTACCCCGACGGCCGCGTCGCCCTGGCCGGGGTCGACCTGTCGGTCGCCCGGGGCGAGCGGGTCGCCATCCTCGGCCCCAATGGCGCCGGCAAGTCGACGCTGGTGCTGCACCTCAACGGCATCCACCGTCCCCAGCAGGGGTCGGTGGCCATCGGCGGCACGACCGTTGCGCCCGCGCACCTGCCCGACATCCGCCGCCGGGTCGGGATCGTGTTCCAGGACCCCGACGACCAGCTGTTCATGTCGACGGTGCGCGACGACGTGGCGTTCGGCCCCGCCCACGCCGGGCTGAGGGGCGCCGACCTCGACGCACGCGTCGACGCCGCCCTCGACGCCGTGGGCATGGCCGCCCAGCGGGGGTCGACGCCCCACCACCTCAGCTTCGGCCAGCGCCGCCGGGTGGCCGTCGCCACCGTCCTCGCCACCCGGCCGGACGTGCTGGTGCTCGACGAGCCCACCGCCAACCTCGACCCCGCGGCCCGTCGCGAGCTCACCGACGTGCTGGCGGGCCTGGACATCACGCTCCTCGTGGTCACCCACGACCTGCCCTACGCGCTGGAGCTGTGCCCGCGGGCCGTCATCCTCGACGGCGGCCGCATCGCCGCGGACGGGCCGACGGCCGAGATCCTCCGGGACACCGAGCTGCTCGCCGGGCACCGCCTGTACCTGCCCAAGGGCTTCGATCCCGCCCAGGCGTAGGTCGGTCGGGCCGCCGGCTCCCCGGCGGCTACGGCCGGGACGCGGGGAGGGCGGTGGCGATCTCGTAGGCCCGGCGGCGGGGGACGTCCAGGCGCGTCGCCACCGTGCGGGCCGCGTCGCGGGCCGACGACCCGGCCGCCATCTCGGAGCGCACGGCCGCCACGATGTCGTCGTCGCCCGGCGGGCCGGCCACCGGCGCGCCCGCCAGCACGAGCACGATCTCGCCCGGCGGCTCGCGCTCGGCCACCCAGGCCATCGCGCCGGCCAGCGTGCCCCGCCACACCTGCTCGTGCAGCTTGGTGATCTCGCGGGCCACCGCCACGCGCCGCTCGGGGCCGCACACCTCGACCAGGTCGGCGAGCGTGCGCGCCAGGCGATGGGGCGCCTCGTACAGCACGGTGGTGCGGGGCTCGGCGGCCACCCCGGCCAGCCGTTGGCGCCGGGCCAGGCCCTTGCGGGGCAGGAACCCCTCGAACACGAAGCGGCCCGCCGGTAGCCCGCTCACCACCAGCGCCGCCACCGCGGCCGACGGCCCGGGCACCACCTCGACGGCGAGACCGGCCGCCACCACGGCCGCCACCAGGCGCTCGCCGGGGTCGGAGATGGCCGGCATGCCCGCGTCCGACACCAGCGCCACCCGCTGGCCCCGCTCGATGCGCTCGACCACCCGGGGAACCTCGCGCCCTTCGGTGTGCTCGTTCAGCACCACGAACGGCCGCCGCTCGATCCCGGCCAGCGCCAGCAGCTTGCCGGTGCGTCGGGTGTCCTCGCAGCACACCACGTCCGCGCCGGCGAGGACCTCGGCCGCCCGGGGGCTGAGGTCGCCCAGGTTGCCGATGGGCGTGCCCACCAGCACGAGCGCGCCCGCGCTCACCCCTTGACCTCGAGCTGGTCGCCCGGCTGCAGGTTCCACCGGGCGAACGACCCCGCCTCGGCCTCGATCACGACCCGCGACCGCCAGACCAGGCGCGACACCCGGTGACGGGGCATGGTCACGGCCCGGATGACCCGCAGGTCGGCGTCGCAGAAGGCCACGTCGATGGGGAAGCGCATGCCGACGGTGTGCACCGAGCGGGCCGGCCGTAGCAGCAGCGCGCCGTCGACGCCGTCGCGCCCGAGCAGGCCACGCGACCGGGCGCGCCGGGTGTCGGCGACCTCGAGGCTCGCCAGCACGTCACCGTCTCGCAGCAACCACGCCACGCCGCCATGATGCCCACTCCGCCGGCACTCGTGGCGACACGGCCCGTCCGGCCCTGGCCGGGCGGCCGATGAGATCGGGCCGGGGCGCACGTCGTCAGAGCGTCGTCTTCACCGAGGAGAGCCCCCGATGCCCCCTGTCCCCACGCTCGCGCCGGTGGTCATCAGCCTGCCCATCGCCGACCGGCGGACGTCGTGCGCGTTCTACCGCGAGGCGTTCGGCGTCGACCCGGTGGGCGAGCCCGCGGCGGACGGTGTGCCCGAGCCCCTGCAGTTCGACCTCGACGGCGCCCGGATCATGCTCGTGCCCTCCGGCGGGTTCGGGTGGGTCATCGGTGATCACCGTGTGGCGGAAGCCGGCACCAGCGAGTGCCTGCTCAGCCTGACCGTCCGGGCGGGCGCCGCCGTCGACGAGCTGATCGCCCGGGCGGCCGACGCCGGGGCGACGGTCATCACGGCCCCGGGGACGCAGCCGTGGGGCTACACGGGCACCGTCGCCGATCCCGACGGCCACCTATGGATGGTCGTACGCGCCGCACCCGAGGACTGACGGCATGGGTGGACGCCGGGATGCCGGTACGGTCGCGCCGATGGCCAAGGCTCCGGCGACCGAGGTGGAGGTGGGCGGACGCACGGTGCGGATCTCCAACCCGGACCGGGTCTACTTCCCCGCCACCGGGGCGACCAAGCTCGACCTGGTCGAGTACTACCTCGGTGTCGGCCCGGGCATCGTCAACGCCCTGCGGGAGCGGCCCTGCATGCTGCACCGCTTTCCCACCGGGGTGAGCGGCGAGAAGGTCCACCAGAAGCGGGTGCCGGCGGGGGCGCCGCCGTGGCTGGAGACCGTGCGGGTGCACTTCCCCCGCTACGGGCTGCACGCCGACGAGCTGTGCGTGACCGACCTGGCGCACGTGATCTGGGCGGTGCAGATGTCGACGGTCGAGTTCCACCCCTGGAACTCACGGCGCGCCGCTGTCGAGAAGCCCGACGAGTGGCGCATCGACCTCGACCCCATGCCGAGGTGCCCGCTCGACCGCGTCCGCCGGGTCGCGCACGTCGCGCACGAGGTGCTGGACGAGCTGGGGGCGGTCGGCTGGCCGAAGACCTCCGGCGGCAACGGGCTGCACGTCTACGTCCGCATCGAGCCGGCGCACGGGTTCACCGACGTGCGCCGGGCCGCGCTGGCCTTCGCCCGCGAGGTCGAGCGCCGCGCCCCCGACGACGTGACGACCACCTGGTGGCGCAAAGACCGTGATCCCACCGCCGTCTTCGTCGACTACAACCAGAACGCCCGCGACCACACGATGGCCGCGGCGTACTCGGTGCGGGGCCGGCCCGACGCCGCGGTGTCGACGCCGATCACCTGGGACGAGGTCGACGTGGTCGAGCCCCACGACTGCACCATGGCCACCGTTCCCCGCCGCTTCGCCGAGCTCGGCGACCTGCACGCGGGCATCGACGACGCGGTCTTCGCCATCGACGAGCTGCTCGACTGGGCCGCCCGCGACGAGCGCGCCGGGGCGGTCGACCAGGGCGTGCCGGACGACGAGGGGGACTGAGGGCCGGACGAGGCGCGCCCGAAAGGCGAACGCTGCCCGCTACTCGCCGCACAGCTCCCGGCGGGCGTCCTCCGGGTCGGGGGGCACGCGCAGGCCGTCGAGGCGCACGGCATCGACGATGTTGCCGAGGAACCGGCGGGGGGTGAGCGGCGCGCGGATGTCGTGGAGGTGTTCGCGCAGCCCGCCGCAGTCCAGGGCCTGGCGGGCGTCGGCCCGGGCGTCGGCGAACGCAGCAGGATCCGTCGGCGTGTGGCTGATGTCGACCCCGACCATCAACGGCGAGACGAAGTCCATCGGCGCGAAGGCGGCGGGATCGGTGAGCTCGTTGTCGGGCGCCACGAACAGGGCGGCGATCCACGGTGACGGGAGCGTCTTCTCGTGTCCGGGCGTGGTGCGCGTGTCGACCGTGAGGCGGGCGGTGACGGGATCGGCCAGCCCGAGGCGGTCGTAGACCCAGACATCCAGCGGGGTGATGTAGCCGGGCGCCCCGGCCGCGAACGTCGTGACGACCGTCCGGCCGATCTCCGGCCGGACCGTCAGCTCGGTCCCCGAGCCCGGTGGGTAGGCGCGGGGGTCGAACCAGCCCTCCTCGGCTCCGCGCCCGTCGTGGAGCGACATCTGGAAGACGAGCACCTCCTGCGCGGTCACCGCGTTCCCGAAGACGGAGGCGTCCGAGATGCCGGTCCATCCGCCCGGCGGCCGCTCAGCGCCGACGGCCTCCATGAACGCCCCGATGGTCGGGGACACGAGCGTTCCCACGGGCGGCCGGAGCGTGAACGCGGCGACGAGCGCCCAGACTGCGAGGACGGCGGCGGGGACGAGGCTGCGCCGGGCCCGGAGGGCGCCCGCGGGCAGGGCCGCCAGGGGGAGCAGGAGGGTGAACCAGGCGGGGAGGAGCAGGCGGGCGTGCATGTAGTCGCCGCCGACCCGGACGACGGCGATCGTGTGGCCGATCGCGGCGGCCTCGACGGCAGCGACAACGATCCAACGATCGCGCAACCCCCGACCCCGCTCGGCCAGTGCGCTCGCCGCCAGCCACCCCGCCACCACCGCCACGGGCACGACGAGGGCGTAGCTGCCCGCGAAGTTGCGGAAGTAGAGCCACCCCTGGTCCCACCACGACCGGGTGCTCTCCTTCGTGTAGTAGGTGTTCGGGAAGAGCTGGCCGTAGTACCCCATCCGGAAGACCTGCACCGCCAGGGGCAGCGCCGCCGCGG
>DASSCS010000131.1:0-7807 GCA_035697515.1 Acidimicrobiales bacterium | reverse complement strand
CCACCCACCCGCACCCTCGCCGGGGCGGCGCTGACCTCGCCCCGGCCGCCGACCCGCACCGGGTGGCCGGCGGCGTCGAGCACCTGGACGGGCAGCGGGGGGTCGTGCACCGTGGCCGGCGCCGGGTCGGGCACCGTCCCGGGCCAGGGCCCGGCCACCCAGCCGGACCGGGCCGCCGGCCGGGGCTCGGTGACGTCGTCGGCCGCCACCGCCACCAGGCCCACGCGCTCGCCCGGGCCCCGGCCGCCCTGCCACTCGGGGACCCGCACGGCCTCGACGCCCAGCAGGCCCTGCACCCGGGCCAGCGCCCGCGCCGCCCGCCCACCCGCCTCGACGGCGTCGACCGCGCCCGGCCCCCCGGTGCCGAATGAGAGCTGGCGCCCACCGGCCGGCACCACCTCGTCGGGCGCCAGCCACAGCCTGGCCAGCCCGCCGGTCGGGCGCTGGGTCCCGGCGTGCAGCCACCCGTCGAGCTGCCAGCGCACCCGGTCGGCGATGGCCAGGGCCGTGAACGTGCCCTCCGTGCGCCACACCCGTTCGTGCGTCTCGCCGTGCTCGCTCTCGGCCCCGATGACCAGCCGGGTGCAGGCGCTGCCCATGCCGGCCAGGTGGGCGTGCAGGCGCTCGACCAGGCCCCGGGCCACGAAGGCCGCGGCCTCGACCCGTTCGGCCGGGGGGTCGATCTCGGCCACCATGGTCAGCTCGGCCGGCGGGGGCGCGGTGACAGGCGGCCGCTCGTCGAGCCCCCGGGCCAACCGGTGTGCCGTGCGCCCCTCGGCGCCGAAGCGACCGACCACCTCGGCCGCCCCCAGCGCCGCCAGGTCGCCCAGCGTGCGCAGGCCCAGCCGTTCGAGCACGTCCACCAGGTCGGGCCCCGCCGGACCGCCCGGCTCGGCGAGGGCCCGCACCGACAGGGGCGCCAGGAAGCCGGGGCTCTCCCCCGGCGGCACCACCCGGACACCCCCCGCCCCCCGGCCGGCCTCTCCACCAGCCCCGGCGGAGTGCCCGCCAGCGGGGGCGGGAGGGCGGCGGCGAGCGGCCAGCGCCGCGGCGAAGGGGCCGTCGGCGACCCCCACCTGCACGGGACAACACCCGCCCAGCGCCTCGGACACCAGAGCGGCAGCCCGCTCGGCCAGCGCCCGGTCGCCACCGTGGTAGCGGGACGGTCCCCGGGTGGGGAAGGCGCACGCCCCCGGGTAGGAGATCTCGATGCGGGGGGTGAGCGCCTCGAGGGCCGACGGCGCCGGCTCGAAGGCCCGGGCCTCGGCCGCCGGGTCGTGGTCGAGGAGCACCAGCTCGGGGCAGCGGGACTGCGCGTCCCGCCGGCGCTGGTGACGCTCGACCCCCTCGGCCCGGGCCGCGGGCGAGCAGGCCACCACCCGGTTGGCGTGCAGCACCGCCGCCGGCAGGTCGAGCGGCACCCCGGCCGCCACCACCGGCCAGTCGGCGCACCACACCACCAGCGTGCGGGTCGCCCCGATCACGGGCCTGCCCCCACCGCCCCCACCGCCGTGACGATCGTGGCCGTCGCGGTCGTGACCGTCGTGACCGTGGTGACGGTCGTGACCGTCGTGACCGTCACGAGGCAATGGGTTCCGTCTCCTGGTTCTCGAGGCAATAGCCCACCCCCTGTGTGAATCATGGCCTCGAGTTCCCCCGCCCGGCACTTGTTGCCTCGGGGAGGACGGGTCGAGGGCCGGAGAGGGGTCGTGCCCCCGCTCATTCCGCCCTCCGACGAGGCCGGCGAGCCTGGCGGCGGGCGAGCGGGATGGGCTCGGCGACGGGCTCGGCCACGGTCACGGCGCCGTCGGCGTCGGGGAGCCACAGCTCGGCCCGCCTGCTGCGAGCCGCCGCACCCCGGCCCTCGGCCTCGACCACCACCCGCCGGGCCCGCAGGTACCCCCAGCCCTCGCCCAGCCCCTCCCAGGACGAGGCCGTCACCGCCAGGCGCAGGGAGCTGCGCTCGCCGGGCAGGTCGCCGCCGACGGCCACCAGCAGCGATCCCCGCTCGCGCACCCGGGCCACCAGCCGCCGGGCGTCGCCCGCCCGCAACCGGCCACCACCGGCTCCGGCCCCACCAGGCGAGCCACCGGGCCCAACGTGACCACCGGCCCCGCCGGGCGAGCCACCGGCCCCGCCGGGCCCAACACGGCCACCGGCCCTCCGCCCGCCGGGCCCGCCCTGGCCACCGGACCCATCAGGGCCACCGGCGGCCACGAGGACGACGTCGAAGCCGTCGACCATGGCGGCCACCACCGACGCCCACCCGGTCCGCTCGCGGCCCGGATCGGCCACCAGCACGAGCCGGTCGAGGGCGACCCCCAGCTCGGCGGCGGCGACCAGCCCCAGCGACCCCAACCCCACCGCCGCCACCCACGAACCGGCCTGCGACGCCCCGGCGGCCAGGGCCAGGGCCAGCGACGTCGCTCCCGTCACCCCCGGCGCCGCGCCGACCGCGACCGTGGTGCCCCGCCGCAGCCCCGGGGCGGGCAGCAGCGGGTCGAACGCCGGCAGCACGGGCAGGCGCCGCTCGCGGGCCAGGTCGAGGGGCTGCACCCGGCCGGCCAGGTCCCCGACCATGGCGACCGCACCGACCGCACCAGCCATACCAGCCGCACCAGCCGCACCGACCGCACCGTGCCGGCCGACCGGGCCGGCAGGACGATCGTCGAGCCCGTCTGCGTACGCCACGCCTCCATGATCGAACAGGTGTTCGTCATTCGCAAGGCCTGTGACCGGCTCCGCACGCCTCGTCCGGTGCCGTCGCGTTCCCCCCCGGAACCGGCCACCAGGACGGCCGAACCAGCAGGGAAAGTGCAACCGAGGGATCGCCGGGCTACTCGACCGTCACGCTCTTGGCCAGGTTGCGGGGGTGGTCGACGTCGCGGCCGAGGGCGACGGCGGCATGGTAGGCCAGCAGCTGCAGCGGGATGCCGAGCAGCACCGGGGCCAGCTCCGGCTCGCCCCGGGGCACCCGCAGCACGGCGGCGAACCGGTCGTCGTCGTCGGCCACCTCGGCGGCGTCGGTGATGCCGATCACCGGGCCCCGGCGGGCGCGGATCTCCTCGACCGAGCCCAGGTTCTTCTCCAGCAGGTGATCGTCGGGCAGCACCACCACCGTGGGCACCTCGGGACTGATCAACGCCAGCGGGCCGTGCTTCAGCTCGGCGGCCGGGTAGGCCTCGGCGTGGATGTACGAGACCTCCTTCAGCTTCTGCGCCCCCTCCAGCGCCACGGCGTAGCCCCCCACCCGCCCGACGAAGAACATGCTGACCGCGGGCGTCACCAGGTCGCGAGCCACCGCCGCGACGTGGGGCTCGGACCCGAGCACCGACGTGATGTGCCCGGGCAGCGCCTCGAGCCCGGCGATGAGCCGAGCCCCGTCGCCGGCGCCCAGGTCGCGCACCCGCCCCAGGTGCAGGGCCAGCAGCGCGAAGGTCACCACCGTCGAGGTGAAGCTCTTGGTCGAGGCCACCGACACCTCGGTGCCGGCGTGGATGTAGACGCCCGACCCGCACTCGCCGGCGATCGTGCTGCCCGGGGCGTTGACCACGCCGATGACGCTGCCGCCCTTGCGCTTGATCTCCTGCACCGCGGCCAGGGTGTCGAACGTCTCGCCCGACTGGCTGACGGCCACGTACAGCGTGTGCGGGTCGATGACCGCGTTGCGGTAGCGGAACTCGGACGCCGTCTCGGCGTCGGCGGGGATGCGGCTCAGGTCCTCGATCAGCAGCGCCCCGGCCATCCCGGCGTAGTACGCCGACCCGCAGCCCAGGATCTTGACCCGCCGGATGCCCAGCACGTCGCGGGCCGTCAGCTCGAGGCCGCCCAGGTGGGCCGTGGCGAAGCGCCGCTCGAGCCGCCCGCTCAGCGTCTGGGCGATCGACGCCGGCTGCTCGTGGATCTCCTTGTGCAGGAAGTGCTCGTGGCCGGCCCGGTCGAACGCCGTGGCGACCACCTCGGTGGTGGCCGGCCGCTTGTCGGTGGGTCGGGCGTCGAGGGTGAAGGTGCGGTACGAGTCGCCGCGCAGCACGGCCAGCTCGTGGTCGTCGAGGTGGACGACCTGGTCGGTGTGGCGGACCAGGGCGGTCACGTCGGAGGCCACGAAGTGGGCGCGCCGGCCCACCCCCAGCACCACCGGGCTGCCGTTGCGGGCCACGACGATGCAACCGGGCTGCCGGTCGTCGACCACCGCCAGCCCGTAGGTGCCCACCACCATCGACAGCGCCTCGCGCACGGCGTCCTCGAGCAGCATGTCGCCGGAGCGCCGGCCCACGAGCTGTGCGATCACCTCGGTGTCGGTCTCGGAGGCCAGCTCCACGCCGTCGGCCAGGAGCTTGGCCCGCAGCTCGGCGGCGTTCTCGACGATGCCGTTGTGCACCACGGCCACGTGGCCCGACGCGTCGACGTGGGGATGGGCGTTGGCGTCGGTGGGCTCGCCGTGGGTGGCCCAGCGGGTGTGGCCGATGCCGACCGAGCCCCTCAGCCGCTTGGGCAGCGAGGCGACCAGCTCGTCGACCCGACCCGCCCGCTTGTGCACCTTCAGGCCGGAGGAGCCCACCACCGCGACTCCCGCCGAGTCGTAGCCCCGGTACTCCAGGCGCTGGAGGCCCTCGACCAGCACCGGTAGAGCGTCACCGTTGCCGACATATCCGACGATCCCGCACATGACGATCTCCTAGCCGTAGACGACCCGGCGGAGCTGCCGGGCGGACAGGGTGGGTGCCGCCACCGGGCGGGCCGCCAGCTCGGCCGCGATGCGGTCGAAGATGGCCGCGTTGGCCAGGCCGGACGCCTGGAGCTCGCGGTGGCGCCGGCGCACCAGCGCCTCGACCGGCTCGCTGAAGTAGGCGACGACGTCGTCGACCACGCGCTGGGCCGTCCCGGCGGGCAGGTGCGTGGTGCGCACCAGGTGATCGATGAGATCGGCATGGTGACCGCCGTGCTCCATGCCGGCGATCCTGGTCGTTCGCGGACGGCGAACGCAACGATCCTGCCCGAATCCGGGCAGGATGGCGCCCGATTCCGGAGCACGTCCGGCGTTTCTACGGGAACAGGCCGCGGGCGGTGATGGCGTCGGCCACCCGCTCGACCGCCACGACGTGCGCGGCGGTGCGCATGCCGACGTCCAGCGTCTGGGCCCGCGCCCAGACGGCGGTGAAGGCGTGCTCCATCCGCTGGCGCAGCCGCTCGGCCACCAGGTGGTCCTCCCACGGGTAGCCCTGCTGGGCCTGCGCCCACTCGAAGTAGCTGGCCGTGACGCCGCCGGCGTTGGCCAGGATGTCGGGCACAACCACCACGCCCCGGCGATCGAGGACGGGCTGGGCCTCGACCGTCGTGGGCCCGTTGGCCGCCTCGACCACCAGCTTGGCGGCGATGCGCTCGGCCACCCCGGCGTCGATGACCCCGCCGAGCGCGGCGGGCACCAGCAGCTCGCACGGGATGTCCCAGATGGCGTCGCCGCTGATGGCCTCGCCGCCGGCGAAGCCCGCCACCGACCCGGTCTCGGCGACGTGGTCGGCCAGGTCGCCCACGTCGAGCCCGCCCTCGTTGAGCACTGCCCCGCCGATGTCGCTGATCGCGACCACGCGCATGCCGGCCGACGACAGCAGGAAGGCCAGCGGCCCCCCCACCTTGCCGAAGCCCTGCACGACCGCCCGGCTGCCCACCAGCGGCACCCGCATCTCGCGGAACGCGACGCGGGCGCAGTCGAGGCAGCCGGCCGAGGTGGCGCCCGCGTGGTTGCGGGTGCCCCCGATGGACAGCGGCTTGCCCGTCACCGATCCGGGCAGGTTGCGCCCCTGGACCATCGACAGGGTGTCCATCAGCCAGGCCATGACCCGGCCGTCGGTGTTGACGTCGGGCGCCGGGATGTCGGCCTCGGGCCCGAGGATGGGGCTGATCTCGTAGGTGAACCGGCGGGTCACCCGCTCGAGCTCGGTGATCGACAGCGTGCGGGGGTCGCACCGCACGCCGCCCTTGGCCCCGCCGAAGGGCAGTTCGACCAGGGCGGTCTTGAAGGTCATCATCGCCGCCAGCGCCTTGACCTCGTCGACGTCCAGGTCGGGGTGGAAGCGGATGCCGCCCTTGCCCGGCCCCCGGGTGGTGTCGTGGTGCACGCGCCAGCCGGTGAACACCTCGACCGAGCCGTCGTCGAGCCGGACGGGGACCGAGACCTCCAGCACACGCCGCGGGCTGCGCAGCATGCGGTGGACGTCGGCGTCGAGCTTTGCCAGCTCGGCGGCCTCGTCGAGGTGGTCGAGGACGGCTTGCCAGGCCCTGGAACTCATCGTCTCTCCCTCTTCGACCGGCGTCGTTGGCGGTCGCTTCCCGGGGCACGTTTGCCGGGGGATACGAGAGACTCTATTCCTGTGGTTCGCTCCCGTCGGCAGGAGCACTCGCGCCGGGCGGGGCGCCGGCGGGCGGCGCGGCCCCGGGCGGGTAGTAGATGTAGAGGCCCCGGATCACGTCGAGGAGCTTCTCGCCCGTCCAGCCGTCGACCAGGTGCACCGTGACCATGCTGCCGTTGGCGTGGACCTCGGTGACGCCCCCCGTGTCGAACAGCCGGCGCGCCAGCTCGTCGACGGGCCGGTGGCCGAGCACGTCGTCGATCGACGCGTAGTGCTCGTGGCCCATGCCGGTGAGCGAGCGGTTGATCTCGAAGCGCGCCACGCCGGGCGTGGAGCTCGGCTTCTCGACGACGTTGATCGGCTGTCCCATGGCGGGCGGCATGATATCCCTGCCGCCGGAGCCCACCCGAAACGGGGGCGGCCCGGGACGGGCACCGAGACGAGGAGGACGCATGGCCAGCGAGACGATCGAAGTCACCGGCCACATCGTCGATTCGCTGCTGCTGGCCAAGATCCTCGACAGCATCCTCGACGCCGGCTGCGACTACGAGATCACCGACGTGGCCATCGGCAAGACCAGCCTCGACCCCAGCCGGGCCCGCATCGACGTGACCGGCGACGACGAGGTGCTGGGCCGCCTGGTCGACGAGCTCCAGGTGCACGGCGCCAACCGGGTCGCCATCGAGGACGCCACGCTGGTGGCGGCCGACCGCGACGGGGTCCTGCCCGCCGGCTTCTACTCGACGACGAACCTGGCGAGCGGCGTGCGCGTCGACGGCACCTGGCTGCCGGTCGAGAACCCCGAGATGGACTGCGCCCTGGTGGTGCGCGACGGGCGGGCGAGGACCGTCCCCATGCACCGGGTGCGCGCCGGCGACATGGTCGTGATGGGCAGCGAAGGCGTGCAGGTGCAGGCGCCCTCGCACGCGCGGGGCACCCAGATGTTCGAGTTCATGGCATCGGAGGTGTCGTCCGAGAAGCCGAAGTCCCTGCTCGTGGCGCGGGTGGCCGAGCGCCTGCGCGACGCCCGCGACCGGGGCGGTCGGGTGCTCGTGGTGGCCGGGCCTGCGGTCGTCCACACGGGCGGGGCCCCCGACCTGGCCCGGCTGGTCGAGGCCGGCTGGGTCGACGTGCTGTTCGCCGGCAACGGCTTCGCGGCCCACGACATCGAGGCGAACGTGCTGGGCACGTCGCTCGGCGTGTCGGTCGAGGAGGGCACCCCCACCGAGGGCGGCCACGCCAACCACCTCCGGGTCATCAACGAGGTGCGCCGCTGGGGCTCGATCAGGGCCGGTGTCGAACGGGGTCTGCTCAAAGGCGGCGTGATGTTCGAGTGCATCACCCGGGACATCCCGTTCGTGCTGGCCGGTTCGATCCGCGACGACGGCCCCCTGCCCGACGTGGTGACCGACGTCGTTGCCGCCCAGGACGCCATGCGGGCCCACGTCGGCGACGTC
>DASSCS010000130.1:0-12822 GCA_035697515.1 Acidimicrobiales bacterium | reverse complement strand
GGGCCGCCGCGGGCGAACGCCTGGCGTCACTGCGGCTGTTCGACGTGTACCGGGGTGCGGGCATCGCCCCCGGTCGCCGCAGCCTGGCGTACTCGCTGCGGCTCGACGCCCCCGACCACACCTTGACCGACGACGAGGTGGCGGAGGTTCGCCGCCGCTGCATCGAGGCGGTGGAGGGGGCGTTCCCGGCGATGTTGCGTGGCTAGGGCGGCACCGATCCGCCGCACGCACGCGCACCCTGTGGCACCATAGGCCGCGATGGCGCTAGCTGGTGGGCTGGGGACGCCGGTCGATGTCGCGCAGATCACCGACGACGTGGTGCCGGGGCCCGAGCGCGCCGAGGGGCCGCCCCGGCTGCGCCACCAGCCCGCGCTCGACGGCCTCCGAGGGCTGGCGGTGGCCGTGGTGGTCGCCTTCCACCTCGACCACCTGCGGGGCGGGTTCATGGGCGTCGACCTGTTCTTCGTCCTGTCCGGCTACCTCATCACGTCGTTGCTGCTGGTCGAGCACGGCGGCCGGGGTGCCATCGCCCTCGGCCGGTTCTGGTCGCGACGCGCCCGGCGGCTGCTGCCGGCGCTGTTCCTGCTGCTGGCCGGGGTCGCGTTCCTGATCGCCACGGCCACCCCGGCGGGCGAGCGGCCCCCCCTGCGGGCCGAGGCGCTGGCCACGCTGGGCTACGCCGCCAACTGGCAGGCCATGGCGGACGACGTCGGCTACTGGGACATGTTCGCCCGCCCGTCCCCGCTCGACCACATGTGGAGCCTGGCGATCGAGGAGCAGTTCTACGTCGTCTGGCCCCTGCTGGTGGTCGGGTTGCTCGTCGTGGGCCGGCGGGCCCGGCTGGCGGGCCCGGGCGTGGTCGCCGCCGCGTCGGCGGCGGGCGCGGTGGCGTCGTTCGTGGTGCTGGCGGGCACCTACTCGTCCCTCGACACGAGCCGCGCCTACTACGGCACCGACGCTCGGGTGGGGCCGACTCTGCTGGGCGCCGCGCTGGCGGGCGTGTCGGCGGCACGGCTCCGCCGCGAGGCGGCCCTTCCCGCCGCACCGTCCGCTGCGGGCACGCCGGCGGCAACCCCCGGGCGGTCCGCCCCCGAGCCGGCCACCGGCGCCTCGCCGGGCGGCGGTCGTGGCGCCGGGTCGGCCGGGCCGGTCGCCGGGCTGGCGTGCCTGGCCGTCATGGGCTGGGCGGTCGTCGCCATCGACGGCACGGGGTCGCTGTACTACCGGGGTGGGCTGGTGGCGTTCGCGCTGGCGGCCGTGCTGGTGGTGCACGTCGTGACCAGCGGCCGCGGCGGGTTCCTGGCGGGGGCCCTGAGCGCGCGGCCCCTCGTCGCGCTCGGCCTGATCAGTTACGGCGTCTACCTGTGGCACTGGCCCGTGATCGTCTACCTGACGCCCGAGCGGGCGGGGTTCGACGGCTGGCGGCTCGACGCGGCGTGCGTGGCGGCTGCGTTGGTGATGGCCGTGGCTTCGTACCACCTGGTCGAACGGCCGGTGCGACGCGGTGCCCTGCGGGGACGCACGGTGCGAGTCGCCCTGGTGGGATCGGTGGCAGCCGTGGGGGTGGCGGCGCTGGTGGCGACGAACGGGGTGGCGCGGGTGCCGGGCGCCGAGGTGGCGTTGGGCACGGACGGCAGCGAGCTGACCGTGTACCCGGAGACGATCCCCCAGGGGGCCGAGCGCGTCCTGCTGGTGGGCGACAGCGGTCCCACCTTCCTGGGGCCGGTGTTGGCCGAGCGGGCCGAGGCGGTGGGGGCGGTCGCGGCCAGCGACTCGCAGCCCTTCTGCACGGTCCTGGCTCCCGAGGGCGTCGCCCGCTGGGCCGACGGCCAGATGCTCGTGCGCGAGCCGTGCCATGACGAGCGGCGGCAGGCGTGGTCGGAGCTGGTCGAGGAGTTCGACCCGGACGTGGTCGTCTACTACCTAGCGGCCGGCGGCGGGGCGGCCGAGCTGCGCTACCGGGGCGACTGGGTCACCGAGTGCGACGAGGTGTACGGCACGTACCTGCGCGACGCCCTGGCTGACGACGCGGACGTGCTGGGGGCCGGGGGAGCGACGGTGGCGTTGGCCACCACGCCGCAGGCCCCGTTCGTGGTGACCGCACCCGAGGCGTCGCGGGCGGGACTGGCGTGCCGGCGGACGACGCTCGAGGCGGTGGCCGCCGAACGGCCGGGCACGGCGATCGTCGACATGGAGGCCTTCCTGCTCGAGGCCGAGGCCGGGCGGGACGAGTCGATGTACCGCGACCTCGTCCACCTGTCGGACCTGGGCGCCGAGCTGGTCGCGGACTGGCTCCTCGTCGTCACCCGGGAGATGGGCCCGTAAGGCCTTTGCATGACTATGCAGCCCTACGTATGATCGCTCGGTGACTTCGATCGGCATCGTCGGGGCATCCGGCTACATCGGCGCCGAGCTGCTGCGGCTCGCCGCCGCCCACCCGCAGCTCGACGTGCGCCTCGTCACCGGCGAGACCCAGGCCGGAACCCCGGTTGCCGAGCTGTACCCCCACCTGTCCGCCGCCTACGGCGGGCTGACGTTCGGGAAGTTCGACGCGGACGAGTGCGATGGCCTCGACCTGGTGTTCCTGGCCCTGCCCCACGGGGCGTCGCAGGAGGTGGTGCCCGAGCTGGTCGACCGCGTGGGCGGCCTCGTCGACCTGGCCGCCGACTTCCGGCTGCGAGACCCCGGGCTGTACCCGGCCTGGTACGGCGAGGCCCACACCCATCCCGAGTTGATCGACAGCTTCGCCACCGGGCTGCCCGAGCTGTTCCGCGACCAGATCGGCGGCGCCCGGCGGGTGGCGGCTCCCGGCTGCTACGTCACCGCCGCCGTGCTGGCGCTGGCGCCGCTGCTGCGGGCCGGCCTGGTCGAGCCCACCGGCATGGTCGTCGATGCCGCGAGCGGCGTGTCCGGTGCGGGTCGGCCGCCCAAGCCCCACACCACGTTCTGCGCCGTCGACGAGGACTTCACGGCCTACGGCGTGGGCACCCACCGCCACACGCCCGAGATCGAGCAGCGCCTGTCCGAGGTGGCCGGCTCGCCCGCGCAGGTCATGTTCACCCCGCACCTGGCGCCGATGAGCCGGGGCATCCTGGCCACCTGCTACGCCCGGCCCACCGATCCGTCGGTCACAACCGAGGGTCTGATGGCCGTCGTCGAGCAGGCCTGGGCCGACGAGCCGTTCGTGGTGCCCACCGCCTCGCCGCCTTCGACCAAGGCCACGCTCGGTTCGAACGCCGCGCACGTCAGCGTGGTGGCCGACGGCCGCACCGGCTGGGTGGTTGCCCTCGCCGCGCTCGACAACCTGGTCAAGGGCGCCGCGGGCCAGGGCGTGCAGTGCGCCAACCTCCTGCTCGGCCTGCCCGAGGGCGCCGGCCTGCCGGTCGTCGGGACCTACCCGTGAGCGTCGTCGCGGCCGCCGGCTTCGCGGCCGGCGGCGTCGCCTGCGGCATCAAGCCGTCGGGCGACCTCGACCTGTCCCTGGTGGCCACGGACGACGGCGCGCCGGTGGCCGCCGCGGGGGTGTTCACCCGCAACCTGGTGGTGGCCGCGCCGGTGGTCGTGAGCCGCCGCCACCTGGAGGCGACGGGCGGGCGCGCGGCGGCTGTGGTGTTGAGCAGCGGAAACGCGAACGCCGGCACCGGCGCCCGGGGCGAGGCCGACGCCGCCGAGATGTGCGGGCTGGTGGCGGCCGAGCTGGGCACCACGCCCGAGTCGGTGCTGGTGTGCTCGACCGGCCTGATCGGCTACGAGCTGCCCATGGACAGGCTGGCCGAGGGCGTACCGGCGCTGGTCGCCGCCCGGGGCTGCGAGCCCGGGCACGGCGTCGCCGCCGCCGAGGCGATCATGACGACCGACACCCGCCGCAAGGAGACCGTGGTGCGGGGCGACGGCTTCGTCGTCGGCGGGATGGCCAAGGGCGCGGCGATGCTGGCCCCGAACATGGCCACCATGCTGGCGGTGCTGACCACCGACGCCCGGCTCGACTCCCCGGCGCTCGCCCGGGTGCTGCGGGCGGGGGTCGCCGACAGCTTCAACGCCATGACCGTCGACGGCTGCACCTCGACCAACGACACCGTGCTGCTGCTCGCCAGCGGCCGGGCGGGGGCGCCCGACCCGGCGGGGTTCGCCGCCGCGGTGGCCGCCGCCTGCGGGGACCTGGCCACCCAGATGGTGGGCGACGCCGAGGGCCACACGAAGGTGGTCGGGGTGTGGGTCACCGGCGCGGCGTCGGGCGACGATGCCCGCCGGGCCGCCCGCAAGGTGGCCGAGAGCCAGCTCGTGAAGTGCTCGTGGTTCGGCGAGGACCCGTACTGGGGCCGGATCGCCAGCGACCTGGGCACCGCTGGCGTGGCGCTCGACCCGGCCGGCCTGACCATCGCCTACGGCGGCACCGTGGTGAGCCGGGGCTGCATGAGCATCGACCACGACCGTGCCGCGGTCGCCGACCACATGGCGGGGGAGCACCTCGACGTGCACTGCGACCTCGGCGTCGGCGACGGTGCGGCCCGGGTGCTCACCAACGACCTCGCCTACGGCTACATCGACGAGAACAAGGGCACGTCGTGAGCACGCTGCCGCGGGCCGACGTCGCCCCCGTGGCCGACGCCGGCCACCGGGCCGCGGTGCTGATCGAGGCGCTGCCCTACATCCACCGCTTCCGCGGCGCGGTGGTGGTGGTCAAGTACGGCGGCAACGCCATGGTCGACCCGGCACTCGGCCGGGCGGTCGCCGACGACGTGGTGCTGCTGCGTGCCGTGGGGCTGAAGCCGGTGCTGGTGCACGGCGGCGGCCCCCAGATCAGCGACCTCATGGCCCGGCTGGGCAAGCAGGCCGAGTTCCGCGACGGCCTGCGGGTCACCGACGCGGAGACGGTCGACATCGCCCGCATGGTGCTGGTGGGCAAGGTCAACCGCGACATCGTGTCGACCATCAACGTGCACGGGCCGCTGGCCGTGGGCCTGTCGGGCGAGGACGCGGGGCTGATCCTGGCCGGCGCCCGCCATCCCGACCTGGGCTACGTGGGCGACGTGCGCTCGGTCAACCCGAGCATCCTCGAGCGGCTCCTGGCCGAGGACCTCATCCCCGTGGTCTCGACCATCGGGTCCGACCGCAGCGGCCAGGCCTATAACATCAACGCCGACACTGTGGCCGGCGCGCTCGCCGAGGCGCTGCAGGCCGAGAAGGCCATCTTCCTCACGGACGTGGCCGGGCTCCTGGCCGACGTCGACGACCCCTCGTCGCTCATCGGCCACATCACCGCCGGCGACCTGCAGGCCATGATCGACGGCGGCAAGCTGACCGGCGGCATGATCCCCAAGGTGGCGGCCGCCCTCCACGCCGTGCAGCACGGCGTCGGGTCGGCCCACCTGCTCGACGGGCGGGTGGCGCACGTGCTGCTGCTCGAGCTGTTCAGCGACGCGGGCGCCGGCACCATGATCACCCCCGCGCCGTTGGCTGCGCCGGCCCCGGCCCCGAGTCCCGGCCCCATCGAGGAGGGCGCATGACACCGGCCACCGACGCCAGCCCGCTCATGGCCACCTACCCGCCCCCGCCGGTCACCTTCGTCCGAGGCCAGGGCTCGTACCTGTGGGACGACGCCGGCCGCCGCTACCTCGACCTGCTGTCGGGCCTGGCCGTCACGTCGCTGGGCCACGCCCACCCGGCGGTCACCCAGGCGCTGGCCACCCAGGCGGCCACCCTCGTGCACGTGTCCAACCTGTTCGGCACCGAGGTGGGGCCGCAGGTGGCGCGCACGCTCGACCGGTTGGTGGGCGACGGCGTGCCCGTCGGCGGCCAGGTCTTCTTCTGCAACTCGGGGGCCGAGGCCAACGAGTGCGCCATCAAGCTGGCCCGCCGCGTCGGGGGACGGGGTCGTCACGTCGTGGTGTCGGCCTACGGTGGCTTCCACGGGCGCACGCTCGCGACGCTGCACGCCACGGGCCAGCCCGAGAAGCACGAGCCCTACCAGCCGCTGCCAGAGGGCTTCCGCCACGTCGCGTGGGACGACCTCGACGCGCTGGCCGCGGCGCTCGACCCCACGGTGGCGGCGGTGCTGCTCGAGCCGGTGCAGGGCGAGGGCGGGGTGAACCCGGCGTCGCCCGCCTACTTTCAGGGCGTCCGGCGGCTGTGCGACGAGCGGGGTGTGCTCCTCATGGTCGACGAGGTGCAGACCGGCCTCGGCCGCACCGGCCGCTGGTTCGGTTTCCAGCACCTGGGTGTGCAGCCCGACGTGGTCACCATGGCCAAGGCGCTCGGCAACGGGGTGCCCATCGGCGCCTGCTGGGCCCGGCCGGAGGTGTCGGCGGCGTTCCGTCCGGGCGACCACGCCACCACCTACGGCGGCCAGCCGCTCGCCACCGCCGCCGCCCGGGCCGTGCTCGCCACCATGCAGGCCGTCGACGCCCCGGGCCGGGCCGCCCGGGTCGGGGTGCGACTGGCCGGGGCGCTGGCGGAACTGCCCGGCGTGGCCGGTGTCCGGGGCCAGGGCCTGCTGCTGGGGGTCGAGCTCGACGGGCTCGACGCCCGACAGGTCAACGCCGCTCTGCTCGACGCGGGCGTGGTCGCCAACGCCGTGACGCCCACGGCGCTGCGGCTGGCCCCCTCGCTGCTCATCGAGGACGCCCAGGTCGACGATGCCGTGGCGATCGTGGCCGACGTGTTGCGTGCGGCCCGCGCCGCCACCGCCGCCGCGGGGAGCGCCCGGTGAGCGTGCGCCACGTCCTCGAGATCGACGACCTCAGCCGGGCCGAGCTCGACCGGATCACGGCGGCCGCCGGGCCGGACGCGGTGTTCGTGCACCGCTTGACGGCCGATGACGCCGGCGCGCGCGACCCCGGCGACGGCGAGGTGCAGCGATGACGGAGCCGACCACCACCGCCCCCGACGGCTCCGGTGCGGACGCCGGCGACGGGCCGCCCGAGGCGGCATCCGCGCCCCCCGCCCGCACGCTGGCGAAGCCCCAGCGCCAGTACCGGCTGAGCCGCCTGCTGGCCGAGCACTCCGTCACCAGCCAGGGCCAGCTGGTCGACCTGCTGGCGGCCGAGGGCATCGCTGCCACCCAGGCGACGGTGTCGCGCGACCTCGAGGACCTCGGCGCGATCAAGGTGCGGGTGGGTGGCGGCGAGTCGGCCTACGCCATCCCCGAGCTGCCCTCGCAGCAGCGGGCGCCCGAGGACCACCTGCGCCGCGTGTTCAGCGAGTGGGTGGTCGAGGTGGCCCACTCGGCCAACCTGGTCGTGCTGCGCACGCCTCCCGGGTCGGCCCACGTGGTCGCCTCGGCGCTCGACCGGTCCGACCTGCCCGGCGTGCTGGGCACCGTCGCCGGCGACGACACCCTCGTCGTGATCGTGGCCGAGGGCACCAGCGGTGCGACCATGGCGTCGACCCTGGCCGAGCTGGCCGGCCTCTGACCTCCCCCATCCCTACAGCGAGAAGGAAGCAGACCAATGGCGAAGCGAGCGGTGCTGGCCTACAGCGGGGGCCTCGATACCTCGGTGGCCGTGCGCTGGATGATCGACAACATGGGCGTCGAGGTCATCGCGCTGGCCGTCGACGTCGGCCAGTCGAGCGACGACTGGGACGTCGTGCGCCAGCGGGCGCTAAGCGCCGGCGCGGTCGAGGCCGTCGTGGTCGACGCCCGCGACGAGTTCGCCCGCGACTACTGCGTGCCGGTGCTCAAGGCCAACGCGCTCTACGAGGGCCGCTACCCGCTGGTCTCGGCACTGTCGCGGCCCGTGATCGTCAAGCACCTGGTGGCCGCGGCCCGCGAGCACGGTGCCGACGCGGTGGCGCACGGCTGCACCGGGAAGGGCAACGACCAGGTGCGCTTCGAGGTGACGACCCGGGCACTCGCCCCCGACCTCGACGTGCTGGCCCCCGTGCGGTCGTGGGGCATGACGCGCGACGAGTGCATCCTCTACGCCTACGACCACGACATCCCCATCACGGCCACGAAGGAGAAGCTGTACTCCATCGACGACAACCTGTGGGGCCGGGCCATCGAGTGCGGCGAGATGGAGGACCCGTGGGCGGTGCCGCCGCCCGGCGTGTGGCAGCTGACCCGCCCCACGGCGACCGAGCCGGTCGACGTGGTCATCGCCTTCCACGAGGGCGTGCCGGTCGCGCTCGACGACGTCGAGCTGGGCCCCGCCGAGCTGGTGGCCGCCCTCAACGAACGGGTGGGGGCCTACGGTTGGGGCCGGATCGACATCGTCGAGAACCGGCGGGTCGGCATCAAGAGCCGCGAGACCTATGAGTGCCCGGCCAGCCTGGCGCTGATGGTGGCGCACGCCGACCTCGAGTCGATCTGCCTCGAGCGCGACCTGCAGCGTGAGAAGAGCCGGCTCGAGCCGCGCTACGCCGAGCTGGTGTACGACGGCCTGTGGTTCAGCCCGCTCAAGCAGGCGCTCGACGCCTTCGTCGACGAGAGCCAGCGGTTCGTCACCGGCGAGGTGCGGCTGCGGCTGTCGCCGGGCTCGTGCCAGGTCACGGGCCGCCGCAGCCCCCACAGCCTGTACGACTACGGCCTGGCCACCTACGACGCCGAGGACACGTTCGGCCACGAGCACAGCGAGGGCTTCGTGCGCCTGTGGGGCCTCGGCATCCAGACCTGGGCGGCCAGGCAGGGCACGGGCGAGCCGTGAGCCGCCGTCGCACGAGTCCTTGGACGGACCGCCCGTGAGCACACTGTGGCACGGGCGGTTCGAGGCCGGGCCGGCCGACGAGCTGCTCGCCTTCACCGTCAGCCTCGGCTACGACCGGCGCCTCGCGCCCGACGACCTGGCCGGCAGCCGGGCGCACGTGCGGGGGCTGGTGCGGGCCGGCATCCTGACCGACGACGAGGCCGGCGTGGTGCTGGCCGCGCTCGACCGGGTCGAGCACGAGCTGGCCACCGGAAGCTTCGCCTTCGAGCCGACCGACGAGGACATCCACACCGCCATCGAGCGCCGGGTCACTGCGCTGGCCGGGCCGGCCGGCGCCAAGCTGCACACCGGGCGCAGCCGCAACGACCAGGTCGCCACCGACCTGCGGCTGTGGGCCAAGCGCGAGCTGGGCGAGGTGGCCCGGCGGGTCGTGGCGCTGCAGCGCGTCCTGCTCGATCGCGCCCGCGACGCGGGCCCGGCCTACCTGCCCGGCTACACGCACCTGCAGCGGGCCCAGCCCGTCAGCCTGGCCCACCACCTGCTGGCGCACGGCTGGGCGCTGGCCCGCGACGTCGACCGGCTGGTCGACTGCCGGCGCCGCCTCGACGTGTCGCCGCTCGGCGCCGGTGCGCTGGCGGGGTCGTCGCTGCCGCTCGACCCTGACGCCACCGCCGCCGACCTGGGCTTCGCCGGACGGTTCGAGAACAGCCTCGACGCGGTCAGCGACCGCGACTTCGTGGCCGAGGCGCTGTTCGCTCTCTCGCTGCTGGCCGTCCACCTGTCGCGCATGGGGGAGGAGGTCGTGCTGTGGACCAGCGACGAGTTCGGCTTCGCCCGCCTCGACGACGCCCACTCGACCGGGTCGTCGATGATGCCGCAGAAGAAGAACCCCGACATCGCCGAGCTGGCCCGGGGCAAGGCCGGCCGCGTGATCGGCGACCTGACCGGCCTGCTGGCCACGCTCAAGGGCCTGCCGCTCAGCTACAACCGCGACCTGCAGGAGGACAAGGAGCCGCTCTTCGACGGCGTCGACCAGATGGCGCTGGCGCTGTCGGCCATGGCCGGTCTCTACGCCACCATGAGCTTCCGGGTCGAGAGCATGCAGCAGGCGGCCGACTCGCCCTACGCGGCGGCCACCGACCTGGCCGAGCTCCTGGTCGAGCGGGGCACGCCCTTCCGCGACGCCCACGCGCTGGTGGGTGGGCTGGTGCGTGACAGCCTCGAGCGCCACGTGCCGCTGGCCGAGCTGGTGGCGGCGCATCCCGACCTGGGTGCCGAGGGCGCCGCCCTGCTCGAGCCGGGGCGGGCGGTGGCGCGCCGCACCACGCCGGGCGGTGCGGGGCCCGACGCCGTAGCCGTGCAGTTCGATCGCCTGGCCCGCCGCCTCGACGCCGACGCCGAGCGCATCGGCCCGGAGGCCGGCGACCGGTGAGCGCCTTCCGCCACGAGATCCGGGTGCGCTATGCCGAGGTCGACATGCAGCGGCATGTGTTCAACGCCCACTACCTGACCTACGTCGACGAGGCGTTCGACGCCTGGCTCCGGGCCGCCCTGGGCGACTACCACAGCTCGGGCGTCCTCGACATGGTGCTCAAGCGGGCCGACGTCACCTGGCACGGCAACGCCGGCTTCGGCGACGTGCTCGGCGTCGACGTCGCCGCCAGGCGCTGGGGCACCACCAGCTTCGACATCGCGTTCGAGGGCTCGGTCGGCGAGCGACCGGTGTTCACGGCCGTGGTGACCTACGTGGCCGTCACGCCGGGCACGATCTCGCCGACGCCGGTGCCCGCGGCGGTGCGGTCGGCTCTGTCGTGAGCGACGCGCGACCGCCCGCGCCTCCCACGGCGGCGCGCCCGGTGCCGGCGGGCTGGGGCACGGTGCTCGACCGGTCGTTCCTCGGGCGCGACCCGCGGGACGTGGCGCCGAACCTGCTCAACAAGCTGCTCGTCCGCAGCGGCGACGGCGGCGAGGACGGGGCCGCCGCCGCCGGTGTGCGGGCCGGCCGCATCGTCGAGGTCGAGGCGTACTGCGGCGAGGCCGACCCGGGCAGCCACGCCTTCCGGGGCATGACGCCCCGCAATCGCACGATGTTCGGCCCGCCCGGCGGCCTGTACGTGTACTTCACCTACGGCATGCACTGGTGCGCCAACGTGGTGTGCGGCGAGGTGGGCGAGGGCGTGGCGGTGCTGCTACGGGCCCTGGCCCCGGTGGCGGGCGTCGAGGCGATGTACGCCGCCCGGCCTCGGGCCCGGCGCGACCGCGACCTGTGCAGCGGGCCCGCCAAGCTGTGCCAGGCCCTGGGGCTCGACGGCACGTTCGACGGCGCCGACCTGGTGCGGGCCGACCGCGGGGTCTGGCTGGCCGACGACGGGACGCCGCCGCCCGCGGCGCCCCACCAGACCGCCCGCATCGGCCTGTCCGCCGGCGGCGAGCACCCGTGGCGCTGGTGCGTGCCGGGCGACCCCCACGTGTCCGGGCCGACCCGGCTGCGCGGCACGTCGCGCCCCTGAAGGACGCCGGCCGCGCGCCGCGCCAGCCGGCTGCGCCTGGCCCGCGCCGCGCCAGCCGGCTGCGCCTGGCCCGCGCCGCGCTCGCGGCGCTGGCGGAGCTGCGGGACCTTGCCCTCGACGCCGTCCGGGTCGGGCGGGGCGGTATCAGGCGTCGGTGGGCGTGACGCACGAGGGCATGCGGTTGGCCTCGGCGAACTCGTCGATCCAGCCGGTGATCTGGCGTCCCTCGCCGGGCTTCTCCGAGACCAGCAGCCGCGCCCCGGGGTTCGTGCGCAGCGCCTCGGCGTACGCCCGTCGGTCGCCCAGGTAGGCGCGCCAGTCGGCGAGCCACTCGGCGGCACGGCGACGCTGGTCGCCTGCGGGGGCCAGCTCGACCATCTCGTCGAGGTCGTCGAGCATGCCCGCGAAGGTCGCGTCCGCCTGGGCGAGCACGTCGGCCCGCTCGGCTGCGTCGGCCGAGTCGCTGGCCGCGGGCAGCGCCTCGACCTGCTCGACGGCCTCGGCGCAGCGCGCCTCACCGGCCTCCGCGAACGCCGGGTCGTCCAGCCGGTCGATGGGGGGCTGGCGCCCCGGCCCGAAGGCGAGGAACAGCACGTAGCCCCACATCGACACGAGCGCCACCACGACGGCGGTCAGCACGACGCGGGTGGGCGTCCAGCGCCAGCCGGAGGAGGCCTCGGCGTCGTCGCCGCCCGGCGGCTCGCCGGGCGATGCACCCGCGTCGCGGCTGCCGTGTCCTCGGGTGTCGGCCATCACGGCACCAGGCTCCCCGCGCCGCCGGTCGCCCGTCCAGTCGAGCGCAGGCGGCGCGGGGCCAATCGGGTTGGTGCGTGGCGACCCGGGCGGGGAGCATGTCCCTGTGACGGCTGACCCGACCATCCTCGACGACCTCGAGGCCCGCGCCCTGGTGCACGACAGCACCGACCGCGGCGCGCTCGCCCGACGGCTGGCCGAGGGCCCGATCACGCTCTACTACGGCTGCGATCCCAGCGCCGACAGCCTGCACGTCGGCAACCTGATCGGCCTCCTGGTCCTGCGCCGCTTCCAGGACGGCGGGCACCGGCCCGTCGCCCTGGCCGGCGGCGCCACGGGGATGGTGGGCGACCCGAGCGGCCGCTCCGAGGAGCGCAACCTGCTCGACCAGGCCAGCGTCGACGCAAACGTGGCCGCCATCAAGGCACAGATGGCGCGGGTGATCGACTTCGACGACGGGCGGGCGCGCCTGGTCGACAACCGCGAATGGACCGAGGATGTGCGGCTGCTCGACTTCCTGCGCGACGTGGGCAAGCACGTCACGGTCAACCAGATGCTGGCCCGGGAGTCGGTCAGGGCGCGCCTCGCCGGCGAGCACGGCATCAGCTACACCGAGTTCAGCTACATGCTCCTGCAGGCGCACGACTACCTGCGGCTGCACGACGACCTGGGCGTCGAGATGCAGATCGGCGGCTCCGACCAGTGGGGCAACATCGTGGCCGGCATCGACCTGGTGCGCCGAGTGCGGGGCGCGGCGGTGCACGGGCTGTCCTGGCCGTTGCTGACGGCGCCGGACGGGTCGAAGCTCGGCAAGACCACCGGGGCGCGCACCTGGCTCGATCCCCAGCGCACGAGCCCGTACCAGTTCTTCCAGCACTGGATGCAGACCGACGACCGGCAGGTCCGCGAGTTCC
>DASSCS010000129.1:0-14686 GCA_035697515.1 Acidimicrobiales bacterium | reverse complement strand
GCTGCCCCCTCCCACTGTTGACGGATGCCCGCCTCGTGCATGGCAATCCCCCGCTGGACCGGTCGCGTGACCGCCGTCCTTGCTGAGTCGCGGCCAACCAACCGGTGACCAGCGCCGACCTCCAAAGCATCGCCAGGTCCGACGCCGTGACGCAACCGATCGACGAATACGGGGGCTCGACCGTGGAAGTGCAGGCGTCCCATAACGAGCGGCCGAGCCCGCTCGCCCTGCATCCCCGAGGTGCCGTTCTGGGCGCCCGTCGCTGAGGAACGGATCTGCCCGGCGAACGTGCGGACTCGGCCCCAGAGCACCGTTTCGTCGGCTTGAACGCCCGCCAGCGGGCCTGACGCTCAGATGTGGCGATGGGGTGCCGGCGCCGCTCGGGCCACCGGGCCAGCTAGGGGGGCGGCCGGGGACTGCTGCCAGGCCACCGTTTCCAACCTCGGCGGCCGGCGCGAGAACGGTCACACGATCACCAGCTCGTTGGCCACGGACCGACGCCACGCGGCGTTGAGTTCTGCCCGATGGCGCTGCAAAGGCGGTTCGACCGGCCCGAACCGGGTTTCGATCAGCGGCGCCACCCGACGCTCGTATCTCTGGGCCGCCCGCTCGTCGCCGCCGCCGCGGTGCACCAACTCGTGGGCGATCGTCGAGATCGTCAACGGCATCGCCATGTTGGCGCGGATGTTGACCACACCAGGCTCGTAGGTTGGGCAGGTCCCGAAGGGTGTCCAGTCGGGTCCCGAGTACCAGCGGATACGCGGCGCAGGGATACCGAGCCGCCGGGCGAACATGCGGCACCACATTTCGCCGTAGACCGCCCTGTCACGGCTCGGCGTGACCACCGCGAGTCCACCCAGCACGGTTTCGGTAACGGCCCCAACATCAAGAGCGTGTATCCGGCCGCCTATCCGGTAGCGCACCTGATCCGACTCCTGCCCGCGAGGCGGCGTCCAGTTGTAGGTGCCCCATGTCGGGGCGATATAGCGGGGTCCGACTGTAGCCGGCATCAGTTCGTGTCCTCGTTGATCCGTCGGGCCAGCGCATCCCAATGGGGCATCAAATGGCGCCACCGGTGTTCGTTGGTCTCGGATAGCGCCCCGGGCCGGTCGGCCAGGTCGTGAACCTCACGGACGATGCCCGACAACAGGACAGTCATCGGGCAGTGGACGACCGGCGGACCTGACCGAACCGCCCTGACGGTTCCGGGCCCGGGAGACCACATCACCGCCGCGGCGCAGCCGGCACGCTCGACCACCGTGCGCAGATGGAATCGTTCGAAGACCCGGTCTTCGGCGACCTCTACCGGACGTTCGACCAAGCCGCCGGCTGGGATGCCGGCGACCCGCGTCTCGACGACTTCGCTGACGCGTTGTCGACCTACGCCGAGTGGCTACAGGACGACCAAGACCCGGCCCTGCGGAGTCCGTCGACGGTGCCGTCGACGACCCGTTCGTCGCCCTGCTCGACTCCCGGACCACGAGCGCCTCGCCCGCCTGGCGAAGGCTGCGGAGCTGGTCGGGATGGATCATGCTCACGCGTTCCGAGGACACAGACGACACCCCGCCTCGAGCGGCCGAGGTTCGCCGGTAGCAGCGCAGCGGTGCCTGACGGCGTCAGGTGCGCTTGAGGAGGAGCTCGTAGGTCGGGTTGAGGATGGCGAGGCGGCCGTGATGCTGTCCGGCCGTGCCGTGGACGCGCATTCGGGTGCCGACTTCGATGCCGGCGATCTTGGGTCGGCCGAGGAAGACGACCGACATGGCGCCTGAGTCGTCTTCGAGCACGCATTCCAACGTTGTGCTGCCGCCGAGCGGTTGAACGCGGACGGTTCGCACGCGGCCTTCGAGGTGCACTCGTTGGCGCCACTGCACTTGAGCGATCGGGATGATGCCGTTCGACCCACTCGGTAGCGCCAGAGTCTTGGTGTCGCCAGTCCCGCTTGTCGTTGGCTCGGCCTCGGTCAGGGCGGCGACGGCAGCCTCGATCTCTTCGCTCGTCTCGTCGGAGGCGTGACGCGCTGTGAAGTGGAAGGGCACGGTCGTGACGTTGGCGTGTGGCAGCTGGGACACGTCGCGCTCGATGGCCTCGGCGGTCTGGTCGTGGAGGATGCGGTGCCAGAAGCCCTTGTACTTGCGGTCTGGGAGCAGGACGCTGACCTCGGTTTGGAGGTCGGCGAGGTCGCGGGCGACGAGGGTGACGGCTGAGCGGGTGAGGCGGCGGTCGGGGCAGTCGACGAGGTCGAGGGCGATGCGGGTCATGCCGTGGCGGGTCCATTGCTCGGCGAGCTCTTCGGCGTGTTGCTGGTCGAGGACGAAGTGGACGGCTCGGAGCTCGTCGGGGGTGAGGGAGCGGCCGTACTGGATGGCTCGGGCGGAGGCGAGGTCGAGGCGGTCGATGAAGACGAGTACGACGTGGCGGCGGAGGATGGGGGCGGCGATGGCCTCGGGGACGTTGTGTTCGAGCTGGTCGGCCTCGGTCTCGTACTGGCGGGCGAGCCTGACGAGGAACACGACCATGACGGGGACGAACACGATGATGACCCAGGCGCCGTGGGTGAACTTCGTGTAGCCGATGACGATGTCGACGACGAGGGTGAGGACAGCACCGAGGCCGTTGATGAGCAGGCCGGTGCGCCACTTCGGTTCCTTCTCACGGAGGTGGTGCTTGGCCATGCCGGCCTGAGAGAGGGTGAAGGACGTGAACACGCCGATGGCGTAGAGCGGGATGAGTCGGTCGACCTTGGCGCCGGTGGCGATGACGAGGACGATCGAGGTTCCCGCGAGGAAGAGGATGCCGTTGGAGAACACCAGCCGGTGGCCGCGCTTGATGAGCTGGCGGGGCATGAAGTTGTCGCCGGCGTGGAAGCTGGCGAGTCGGGGGAAGTCGGCGAAGCTGGTGTTGGCGGCCAGGACGAGGATCAGCATGGTGCCCGCCTGGAGCATGTAGTAGAGCGACTGGCCGAGCGCGCTCTGGCCGTAGATGAGCTCCCCGATCTGGGAGATCACGGTCGGTGTGCCTTCCTCGAATGGGGCCACCTTCATGTGGGCGCCGAGGATGGACAGCCCGAGGAACATCGTGCCGAGCAGGCAACCCATGACGACCAAGGTCTGGCGGGCGTTCTTCCATTCGGGCTTGCGGAACGCCGTGACACCGTTGGAGATGGCCTCGACGCCGGTCACGGCGGCGCCGCCGGAGGCGAAGGCATGGAGGACACCGAACAGGCCCGCACCCATGAGCAGGCCACTGCCGGCGCCCCCGAAGTGCATGAGGCCCTCGCTGCTGTGGTCGGCGACGGGCAGGTCGCCCCACAGGAGGCGGCTGAGCCCGAGCGTCAGCAGCACGATCATGCAGGCGATGAAGAAGTAGGTGGGCACGGCGAAGATGCGGCCGGACTCGCGCACGCCGCGGAGGTTGCCGTAGGCGATGATGCAGATGAACAGCACCGAGATGGGCACGGTGTAGGGCTGGAGCGCCGAGAACGCTGAGACCATGGCGGCGGTCCCAGCCGCGATGGACACGGCGACGGTGAGCACGTAGTCGGTGAGCAAGGCGACGCCGGCAACTTGGGCGGGCATCAACCCGAAGTTGTCGCGGGTGACCATGTAGGCGCCACCGGCGGTCGGATATGCCTTGATGGTCTGACGGTACGAGAGGATCAGGACGGCCAGCACGCCGAGCATGGCCAGCGTGATGGGGACCACGAGCGAGAACGCGGCGAGGCCGACGAGCGGCACCAGGACCCGCAGGATCTCCTCGGTGGCGTAGGCGGAGGACGACAGGTTGTCCGAGGCGAACACCGCCAATGCCACCGGTTTGCCGAGGCGCTCGTCCTCGAGCTGCTCGGTGCGCATTGGCTGACCGAGGAGCTTGCGCTTCAGCCGGTACCGGATGCTATCGGGCGGCAGCGGCCCGCTGGGTTCGAGGGGCAGCGGCGCGGGCGCGTCAGGGCTCGACGCGGTCTTCGTTGTGCGGGGCTCCAGGGTGGTCATCGATGACGCTTCCGTGGGACGCATGTGGCCCCGCGTCGAATGAACCATGGGTGGGCGCTAACGGGTCGGTAAGAGTCCGCCGCCGGTCGCTAAGAACGCGCTAACCCGTGCGCCCCGGTCAGGTCGGCGGGTTCTCGAACCGGTAGCCCATGCCCGCTTCTGTGATGAAGTAGCGGGGCTGCGGCGGGTTGGGTTCGAGCTTGCGCCGGATGTGGGCGAAGTGGACCCGGAGGTAGTTGGACTCGTTGCCGTAGGTGGACGATCAGCAACCGGGCCATGGCCCGCCCGACGCTACCGAGCCGGCCCTGCCCCGGCACCGCCGCCCACCCTCCGTCCCGAGGCAATGGGTTGCGTCGGAGGGAGCCTGAGGCAATGGGTCGCGATTGCGGAACCCATTGCCTCAGGCTCGCCGAGATGGAACCTATGACCTCGCCGGGGGCGTCAGTGGTGCTCGGCCGTGCGGTAGTCGCCGAAGGGCTCGTCGCGCTCGGACAGCGCCGCAACCAGCCCCTTGTCGCGGGCCTCGGCGATGAAGGCCTGGAAGCTGGGCTGGTGGATGGCGAGCGAGCACAGCTCGGTGCCCGAGCGGATGGCGGCCCGCAGGCCCATCACGTCCATGGCCCGGTGCACGGTGCGCTTGTTGAGCTGGGCGATGTCGGGCGGCACCTTGGCCACCCGCTCGGCCATCGCCAGCACAGCTCCGTCGAGCTCGGCGGCCGGGTGGGCGCGGTTGGCCCAGCCGAGGCGGGCGGCCTCCGCGCCCGAGATCGAATCGCCGGTCAGCATCATCTCCATGGCCGACCGCATGCCCATGAACCACGCGTGGAACTGCATGTCGGGCACCCCGAAACGCACCGCCGGGTAGCCGATCCGGGCGTCGTCGGCCACGTAGACCAGGTCGCAGCCCGTCGCGAGCTCGGACCCGCCGGCCAGGCAGTAGCCGTGCACCTGGGCGATGACCGGCTTGGCCAGGTCCCAGATCGACATCCACCCCTCGGTCACGTGGCGGGGCCACTGGCCCTCGCCCTCGGCCGTGAAGAACGGCAGCTCGGTGCCCTCGTTGCCGCCGCCCAGGTCGTAGCCCGCCGAGAAGCAGGTGCCCGCGCCCCGCACGATGGTGACCCGCACCGCGTCGTCGACGTCGGCGGCCCGCAGTGCGACGATGAGCGCCCCCCGCAGCGGGTTGTTGAGGGCGTTGCGCTTCTCGGGCCGGTTGAGGGTCAGCCGCCGGACACCCTGCGCCGGGTCGTCGACCAGGACCAGCGGCTCGCCGGCCGCGTTGGTCGGCTCCTGACCGTTGGCCGGGCGCGTCACAGCCACTGCCCGACGGAGTTGAGCAACGCCTCGTTGGGCTCGTCAGGCATCTCGGTGAGCGGCGTGGCGATCTCGGACACGGTCGGCCCGAACTGCGCGGCGAGCGGCGCGAGCGCGTCGAGGTCGAACCCGTAGAGCTCGGCGGCGTTGCCGGCGAGCAGGCGGCGCAGCTCGGCCGGGTCGGTGTCGTGGAAGAGCGCCCGCAGGTGCTCCCGGGTGAAGGGGCCCGTGCCCTCGTCGTGCGGGTAGTCGCTGCCCCACATGAACCGGTCGAGGCCGATGTCGTGGCGGGCGGCGGCGTCGGCGGGGCCGGGCTGGCTGACGCCCATCCACACGTTCTGCCGGAAGTACTCGGTGGCCGAGCGGGGGAGCACGTGCTCGGCCCCGTAGCGGATCTCGCCCGTGGCGCCGGTGTCGCGGATGCGGGCCAGCACCTTGTCGAGGCGCTGCAGCAGCGGCGGCACCCAGGCGCAGCCGCTCTCGGTGATCACGAACTTGAGGCGGGGAAAGCGCTCGAAGATGCCCGCGAGGACGAACTGCACCAGGGGCCGCTGGGAGTAGAACGACGCCTCGTTGATGTAGAGCAGCATCGACACCGGGTAGGGGCCGTAGTCGGGCACGCCGGTGCCGCCGTGCACGTTGACCGGAAGCTCCAGCGCCTCGAGCTCGGCCCACAACCGGTCGTAGACGGGGTCGTACAGGGGTTTCACCCAGTTGACGTCGGGGGCGATGTTGGGCAGCAGGATGCCCCCGCGCAGGCCGTGCTCCTTGATGAAGCGCGCATCCTCGATGGCGTCGTCGATGTCGTTGAGGAAGATCTGGCCGATGCCGGCACGGCGCTCGGGGAACTCGCCGCACCAGTCGACCAGCCAGCGGTTGTGGGCCCGGATGCCGGCGAGGCGGTGCTCGTACTCGTCCGGCTTGGGTGGGGCCGCGAACAGCACGAAACTGGGAAAGAAGGGCGGAACCGTGTTGGGGAACACCACCTCTGCGACCACGCCGTCGGCCTCCTGCTGGCCGTTGCGCATCTCGTTGTCCCAGTTGCGGTAGCGGCGGGTGTCGCCCAGGTCGCGGAACGGGTTCCGGTACTTCTCGCGCCAGGCGTCGAAGTCGTCGACGAACCGGCTGTCGAGGTACTCGCGGTACTGCTTGTGGCTGCCGCCGGCGTGGCAGTCGGCGGAGATGATGGTGTAGCGCTCGTCGTCGGGCGCGATGGGCGGTGCGGACATGGTCCCTCTCTCCCCGGTCGCCGGAGCGTGGCGTGTGGCGATGGCCAGTCTATGTAGAACGCGTTCTCGTCTCGCTAGTTGGCCAGGTTATTGACTGTTCCGTCGGTAGCTGCGATGCTCCCGCCTAGCAGCGTCAATTAAGCCTTGGAGGGGACCATGAGATCGAGACGGTTCACGTCGGTCGGCGGCGCCGTCGCCGCGGCCGCACTGACGATGGGGAGCCTGGTCGTCGCGCCCACCGCCGCCGGGGGGCAGACGACCAACCCGTTCGAGCGGGGGCCGGCGCCCACGGCCGCCAGCGTGACGGCGCAGCGGGGCCCGTTCGCGATCAGCCAGCAGACCGTCACCGGCTCGACCGCGCTCGGCTTCAACCGGGGCACCATCTACTACCCGACGGCGACCGACCTAGGCACCTTCGGCGCCATCGCCGTGAGTCCCGGGTTCGTCTCGCCCGAGGCGTGGATCGCGTGGCTGGGGCCGTTCCTCGCCTCGAACGGCTTCGTCGTCGTGACCCTCGAGACGTTCAGCGGGTTCGACTTCCCGAACAGCAGGGCCGACCAGCTCCAGGCCGCGCTCGACTACCTGGTTCGGCAGAGCCCGGTGCGCAGCCGCATCGACCCGAGCCGGACCGGGGTGATCGGCCACTCGATGGGCGGCGGCGGCACGCTCGAGGCCGCCCGCGACAACCCCGACCTCGACGCAGCTGTGGCCCTGCAGCCATGGGACATCTTCGTGAACTTCGGGACCGTGCGGGTGCCGACCGCCATCGTCGGCGCCCAGAACGACATCATCGCCGGAGTGACCGGTCACTCGGAGCCGTTCTACGAGCAGATCCCGGCGGCCTCGGAGAAGTCGTACGTCGAGGTGGCGGGCGCAGACCACTTCCTCGGCAACTCGTTCAACGCCACCCAGGCCCGCCAGGTGCTGTCGTGGTTCAAGCGCTACGTCGACGACGACACCCGGTACTCGCAGTTCCTGTGCCCGCCGCCCAGCGGGCCCACCATCGTCGAGTACCGCAACACCTGCCCCACCTGACCACCGCTCGGGGAGGGCGCCGGACGGCCGGCCGCCCCCGTCCCCGTTCCGGCGGGGCGCGGCGGTCGGCCCCGGCGCGCCGGCCGTAACGTGACCGGATGAGCGCGACGACGCCCGACCGCCCCACCCTCCTGCTCGTCAGCGGCAGCCTGCGGGAGGGGTCGACCAACACGTCGACCCTGCGCACCGTGCAGGAGCTGCTGGCCGACCGCAGCGACGGCGCCACGGGCACGCTCTTCGCGGGCATGGGCGAGCTGCCCCACTTCAACCCCGACGACGATCGCGACCCCCTGCCCGGCCCGGTGGCCGCGCTGCGTGCTGCGATCGCGGCGGCCAGCGGACTGATCTTCTGCACCCCCGAGTACGCGGGCGACATGCCGGGGTCGCTGAAGAACCTGCTCGACTGGACGGTCGGCGGCGTCGAGATCGAGAGCAAGCCCACGGCCTGGATCAACGTGTCGACCTCGCCGGCGGGCGCGGCGGGCACGCACGCCGCCCTGCGCACCGTGCTCGGTTACACGGGCGCCGACATCGTCGACGAGGCGTGCGTGCACGTGCCCGTGCCCCGAGACGCGGTCGACGCCGACGGCGTGATCGGCGAGCGCGACCTCCGCGTGCGCATCGCCGCCGCCCTCACGGCGCTGTTGACGCGCGTCGCCGGGTAGGCGGCGGCTCAGCCGTCCTTGAGCTCGAGGTACGTCTTCAGGGCGCGCCGGTGCCCGTTGGCGCCCGACCCCACCACGCCGCCGTCGCGGACCTCCTTGACCGTCGACTCGAGGTCGGCCAGCAGCCCGTGCAGGTCGTCCTCGGGCCCTGCGGCGTCGACCTTGTCGAGCGCCTCGTGGATCTTGTCGAGTTTGCGGCGTACCTGCCCGAACTCGTCGTCGAGCTGCCTGCGGGCCTCTTCGAGGCTCTCCATCGGATCTCCCTCGTCAACCGGCGGGACGAGATCATGGCACGGCGCCACATCCGGTCGGCGGCGGGTCACTCCGGTGAGGAGAGGTACGACTCGGTCAGCCAGTCCCGCACCTCGTCGTCCACGTCCGCGGCCGTGCGCAGGTTGACGACGTGCCACGTGTGGCCACCGCCCGACATGGGGCGGCGGGCGATCCGGGAGCTGGTCAGCCGGCGGGGCAGGGAGAAGGACAGCGCCACCCAACGCACCATGGGCCGCAGCTCGGCGAAGCTGCGTGACCGCTTGAGGAAGATGCCCACCGACACGGGCTCGACGTGCACGGGCCCGACCGAGTCGAGATGGGCCATCACCGCGTCGAAGATCGGGCGCTCCCGGTCGGGGCCGGTGGAGAAGTACTGCTCGAGCGTCATGGCCGGCGCGCACTCGTGGCCCTGGTTGCGCCGCCCGAACCGGCGCTTGCACTTGGGACAGGTCCAGGCGGCCATGCCCCGATGATGGCGTACCGAAACCGGCTGGGGCCGCACGCGGGGCGGTGCCACGCTGACGCCGTGATCATCCGCCCCGAACGACCCTCCGGCACCAGCACGCCCGGCGGCCCCCGTGCGGTCGACGACGCCGCCGCGATCCGTGCCGCGCACACCGCGGCCTTCCGCCGACCCGGCGAGGCTGGCGCCGTCCCGGTCGAGGCCCCGCTCGTCGATGCCCTGCGGGCGAGCACCGAGTGGCTGCCGCGCCTGTCGCTGGTCGCCGACGTCGAGGGCGAGATCGTCGGACACGTGGTGTGCAGCCGGGGGTGGATCGCCACCGCCACAGGTGACCGTCCCGTCCTCGGGCTGGGGCCGCTCGGCGTGGCGCCGTCGCACCAGGCCGCAGGCATCGGCTCGGCCCTGGTGCACGCGGTGCTGGGCGCGGCGGACGCGCTGGACGAGCCGCTGGTGGCGCTGCTCGGCGCTCCCGCCTACTACGGGCGATTCGGCTTCGAGCCCGCCCGGCTGCGCGGCATCGAGGCGCCGGACGCCGCCTGGGGCGACCACTTCCAGGTGCGGCCGCTGGCGGCCTACGACCCGGTGCTCACCGGGCCGTTCCGCTACGCGGCCCCCTTCGCCGGCCTCTGAGCGGCGCGGCCGCGCCGGGCGCGCGCCGGTTGTTGGCGAAACGAGAATGTGTTCTACTGCGCCCGCACGGTCACCGGGAGGGACGGCGCCTGGTACACGTGGGGAGCACCGGACGAGAGGGGGCCTTCGTGGACGCCACCGAGATCGACCTGCTGGACCGCGACCGGTTCACCCGGGGCGTCCCCCACGAGTGGTTCACCTGGCTGCGGGCCAACGAGCCGGTGTTCCACCACGACGAGCCGGGCGGCGAGGGCTTCTGGGTGATCACCCGCTACGACGACATCGTCGCCGCCAACCGCGACGCGGCGGCGTTCTCGTCGGCCCAGGAGCGGGGCGGCGTCGTCACGCTCGAGGGTCCGGTGGCGCCCATCCCCGGCCAGGAGATGGCGGGCGAGATGATGCTGTTCATGGACCCGCCCCGCCACACCCGCTACCGCAAGCTGGTGAACCGGGGCTTCACCCCCCGCATGATCGCCGCGCTGGAGGAGCACGTGCGCGAGCTGACCGTGGGCATCATCGAGGGGGCCATCGCCAAGGGCGACTGCGACTTCGTGGTCGACGTGGCCGCCGAGCTGCCGCTCGAGGTCATCGCCGAGCTGCTGGGCGTGCCCCGCGAGGACCGGTTCAAGCTGTTCGACTGGTCGAACCGGCTGGTGGGCTCGGAGGACCCCGAGTACCAGGTCAGCGACGAGCATGTGCTCGAAGCCCAGGTCGAGCTGTTCATGTACGCCCAGTCCCTGGCCGAGAAGCGCCGTGCCGACCCCCACCCCGACATCGTCACGACGCTGCTGAACGCCGAGGTCGACGGCGACACGCTGTCGGAGATGGACTTCAACCTCTTCTTCATGCTGCTGACGGTGGCGGGCAACGAGACCACCCGCAACGCCATCGCGCACGGCTTGAACGCTTTCCTCGACCATCCCGACCAGTGGGAGCTGTTGGCCTCCGACCCCGAGGCCCACATCGCCGGCGCCGTCGAGGAGATCCTGCGCTGGGCGTCGCCCGTCATGTTCTTCCGCCGCAACGCCACGCGCGACATCGAGCTGGGCGGCCAGCTCATCCGCGAGGGCGAGAAGATCAGCCTCTGGTACATCTCCGCGAACCGCGACGAGTCGGTGTTCGACGACCCGTTCCGCTTCGACATCACGCGCGACCCCAACCCCCACATCGCCTTCGGGGGCGGCGGGCCGCACTTCTGCCTGGGCGCCCAGCTCGCCCGGCTGGAGATCCGCCTGCTGTTCGAGGAGCTCGCGGCCCGCGTGCCACGCCTCGACGGGCCCCCCCGACCCGACAGGCTGCGCTCGAACTTCATCGCCGGCATCAAGCACCTGCCGGTGCGGCTGGTGCCGGGGTCGGCGGCAGGGCCGGCGGCGGGCGCGGCGGGTTCGACCGCCCGGTCGCTGCCGGGCTGACGGCAGGGCGTGGTCGTAGACTGCCGCGCCGTGCCCAGCGCCCCCATCAGCACCGACGAGGTCTCGCCCACCGGCAACGGTCGGTCCGATCAGCGCGAGCGCCGGCGGCGGGTCATCGACGCCGCCTTCGAGCTGGGCGCCGAGCGGGGCTACGACGCCGTGCAGATGCGCGATGTGTCGGCCAGCGCCAACGTGTCGCTGGCCACGATCTACCGCTATTTCTCGTCCAAGGACCACCTGCTCGCCGCGGCGATGACCGAATGGACGGCCAAGCTGCAGAGCCGGGTCGCCCAGTCGCCGCCGCGGGGTGACACGGCGGCCGACCAGCTCGTCGACGTGCTGGGCCGCGCCTGGCGGGCCATGGCCCGCCAGCCCAAGCTGACCGCCGCGCTCGTGCGGGCGCTGTCTTCGGCCGACCCGGGAGTGCAGCAGAGCGCGGCGGAGGTGCAGGGGCAGATCGCCGCGATGGCCGCCGGCATCCTGTCCGACGTCGACCCGGCGGTGCGCACCGACATCCTGGCCGTGATCGGCCACGTCTGGTACTCGACGCTCGTGGCCTGGGCCAACGGCCGCACCGACTTCGACCAGGTGCTGGCCGAGCTGGAGCGGGCGGTGCGGGTGCTGGTCGAGCCCCACGAGCGCCGCGACGTCGCGCGCGGCTGAGCCCCGTCAGCGCAGGCGGTCGAGCAGGTTGGCCTCGAGGTCGACGCGTCCCGGGACGCCGCTGCGCGGTTACGCCGGCGCGCCGTGGTGGTGGTCGCAGAGGCGCTCCTCGCCCTCGGCGATCTGGCCGGCGCCGACCCCCTCGAGCGCCGAGAACGGACCGCACTCGTGCGGGGTGATCCACACGTGGACCATGGGCGTCGGCGGGCCGATGCGGTGCGTGGGCGGGCGGCACTCCTGCGGCGGTGGGGCCACCCCGGCGACGAACCAGGCACCCGGCTCGCCCGCGAAGCAGAGGTTGTCGTGGATGTGCCACTGGATGAGGTCGCCGCCCACCGGAGGCACGTCGTCGAGCGGCGTGCCCGCGTTGGCCATGTACATCGCCGCGACCAGCGTGCGGGTGCCGTCGCGGGCGACCTTGTACACGAGCGACTCGGGGTGGTCGGGGTCGAACACCCGGCCGTCGTCGATGAGGTCCCACTTCATGTAGTGCTCGAAGCCCGTGACGCTGTCACGGATGGACCGGTAGCCCCGCGCCTCGGCCGTGGCCGGGTCGGCGAACTGGGGCAGCCTCTGCAGCGTGATGGTGACGATGTGCTCGGCCTCGGCCTGCTGCTCGGGGGTGACGCCCGGGAACCCGCCCAGGTCGACGGGCAGGGTGGCGTCGTACGGCTTGGCGACGTCGGCCGTGGCCGCCTCGGCTCCGCCGTGGTCGTGGCCCTCGCCCTCGGCCATGTCGCCGTGGTCGTGCCCCGCACCGGCCGCGGTCTCGTCGTGGTCGCCGCCGGCGTGGCTGTGGTTGCCCGTCGTCACCATGCCCGTCACCGCCAGGCCCAGCGTGGCCAGCGCAGCCACGCCCACCAGCGCCGGCCGGGGTCGCGCCACCCAGTCGACCCGCGACGCCAGCGACAGCAGCGCACCCACCACCGCCACCGTCGCCAGGCCCGCCGCCAGGCTGTCGGCGAACTGCGGGCTCTCCTTGGCCTCGAGGCCATCGACGAAATCGATGCCCGACGTCTTGGCCAGCAGCCAGCCGCCCAGGGCGCCCAGGTTGACGGCGACACCGGCCAGGCCGACCAGCCGGCCCGAGCGGGCCAGCGCCAGCGCGCCCCAGCCGATCTGCAGCGCCGCGGTGACGGCGAAGGCGACGGCTGCCGACCGGGGCTCGCTGTGCGCCCCGGCGGCGGTGGCATGGATGGCACCGGCGCCGAGCGAGGCGACGGCGGCGGCCCGGAGCGCACCCGGCACGCCGGCGCGGTGGGTTGGGGCCGGATCGGCGGGGCCCGCTGCCGTGCCGGCGCCCGTGGACTCGAACGTGCTCACGTCTGACATCCCCCTACGTGGTCCGCGATCCCGGACAAACCTACCGGGGGAAACTTGTATACAAAACCTCAGCCCGGACTATCGGCGCTGACCTGCTCGGCCGCGGCCCGGTACTGCTCGCGCAGCCGTCGCTTGTAGAGCTTGCCGCTGTCGGTGCGGGGCAGCTCGTCCACGAAGTCGACCCGCCGCGGGCACTTGAAGCGGGCCAGGTTCGCCCGGCAGTGCTCGATCAGCTCGCCGGCGAGGTCGCCACTGCCCTCGATGCCCTGCTTCAGCTCGACCACCGCCACCACCGACTCGCCCCACTCGGGATCGGGCACGCCGATGACCGCCGCGTCGCCCACCGCCGGGTGGCCCAGCAGCTCGGCCTCGACCTCGGCCGGGTACACGTTCACGCCGCCCGAGATGATGAGGTCGGCGCTGCGGTCGGTCAGGAACAGGTAGCCGTCCTCGTCGAGGTAGCCGACGTCGCCGAGCGTGAAGTAGTCACCCCGGTAGCTGCTCTCGGTCTTGGCCTTGTCGCCGAAGTAGTCGAACCGGCCCACCTGCGGCGCCCGCAGGTACACGGTGCCCACCTCGCCCGGGGGCAGCGGCTCGTCGCCCCCGACCGGGTCGTAGATGCGGATGTGGTCGGGGTTGGCCGGCTTGCCCACCGTTCCCGGCCGCGTGAGCCAGTCGGCGCTGGTGACGAAGGTGCCGCTGCCCTCGGTGGCCGCGTAGTACTCCAGCAGCACCGGGCCCCACCACTCGATGATCGCCCTCTTGACGCTCACCGGGCACGGTGCGGCGCCGTGGATGACCATGCGCAGCGACGACGTGTCGGCCGCCGCCCGCACCTCGTCGGGCAGCGACAGCAGCCGGTGGAACATGGTGGGCACCATGTGCGAGTGGGTGATGCCCTCCTGTGCGATGAGCCGGAGCGTCTCGTCGGGCGACCAGCTGTCCATGAGGACCACACCGACGCCCGCGTTGAGCGGCCCGGCCAGCGAGAAGGCCAGCGGCGCGGCGTGGTACAGCGGGCCGGTGCACAGGTGGCGGGTCTCGCCGGGGCGGTAGCGGAAGGCGCGGCCGATCGCGGAGGTCGGCGGCGTCTCGGCACGGTGCACGCCCTTGGGCCGGCCGGTCGTGCCCGACGTGTACAGCATCGACCGCCCGAGGACCGGGTCGGCGATGTCGGTCCCGTCGTGAGGCGCGATCGCCGCGTCGTAGCTCTCGAACCCGGCGATGTCGCCCCCCACCGCCAGCCGCACCGTGGCCCCCGCGGACCGGGCGGCCGCCGCGGCCGCCACCTCGCCGAAGCGGGCATCGGCGACGAACACCCGGGCCCGGCAGTCGCCCACGATGTAGGCGGCCTCCTCGGCCGTCAGGTGCCAGTTGATGGGCGTGGTGCGCAGGCCGCCGCGCTGGGCCGCCGCCAGCACCTCGGCGAACTCGGGCCGGTTCGACACCATGAGCGCAAGGCCGTCCCCCGGCGCCACCCCCCGCGCCAGCAGCGCCCGCACCAGGCGGTTGGCGTTGGCGTTCAGCTCGGCGAAGGTGCGGTCGCCCTGCTGTGAGGCGATGGCCGGCGTGCCCGGCTGCTCACCGGCCCAGAAGGCCAGGACCATGCCCCGCGTGGCGGCTGCCGCGTAGCGTTCCTCGCGGGCGGCAGCGGCGTCGTCGTCGGCACGCCCCTCATGTGTGCCGGCCT
>DASSCS010000128.1:0-12967 GCA_035697515.1 Acidimicrobiales bacterium | reverse complement strand
CCGGCCACGTTGCACAGGTCGAGCGCCGTGCCCTCGATGGTGGTGGTCGGCGGATCGTCGGGGGTGAAGTGCCAGGTGTCGCCGTTGGGTGCCACGAGCGCGAAGGCGACCGGTCCCGCCGGCTCGTGTCCCGCCTGGGCGAACGCGTAGGGCAGCGTGCGCCAGGCGAGGCGCACGATGTGCCACAGCCGGTCGTCGGCCACCACCTCGTGGTCGAGCGCCACGGCGACGTCGCCCGTGTGGATCCACGTCTCGGCCAGCCGGGTGGTGGCCAGCGTGCGGGCCGACAGCTCGCCCGCCACCCACTGCACCCGCCGGTCGGGCTCGATCCGGCTGAGCTCGTGGCGCAGCGTGTTGGCACCCTCCTGCCAGCGGGCCCGCACCTCGGCGGGCGGCCGGCCCCGCTCGCGGGCCACCATCAGGCCCGCGCCCTCGTCGACGGAGGTGGCGGGCGGCAGGCCCTCGGCCAGTGCCGCGGCCACCTCGTCGAAGCGGCCCTGGGTGCTGCCGATCGCCATCTCGTTGGTCTGCGCCAGGTGCAGCACCACGTCGGACACGGTCCAGCCCTCGCACCGGGACGGTCGCGCCCACCCCGCGTCGTCGAGGGGGGCGACCAGCGCGGTCAGCTCGTCCTGCTGTGCCGCCAGGGCGGCCACGATCTTCTCCACGGGTGTGTGCCTACCAGACCCTGAGGGTGCGGGTCAGGCCACCTTGGGCGCGGGGCCCTCGCCGCCGGCCACCGGGGCGAGCCCCGACGCCGTGACGCCGGGGTCGAGCACCGCGCCGGCGACGGCGGGCGGGTCGGCCTGGGCGTGCGCGACCCCGGCGAGGCCGTCGGCGGGCACCGTGCCGGCATCCGTGCGCCGCACCGCGGCAAGCCCCCACAGGCCGGCGCCCACGGCCGCGACCGCGCCGAGCCCAATGCTGTAGCGGGCGCCCAGCTCTTCGGCCACCCAGCCCACGATGGGGCCGCCCACCGGCGTGCTGCCCAGGAACAGCATGGCCTGCAGGGCCAGCACGCGTCCCCGCATCTCGGCGGCGGACCTCATCTGCACGATGGCCGTCGAGGCCACCAGGAACGTGATCGACGACAGCCCCAGCACCACGCCCAGCGCCAGGGCCACCGGGACCGTGGGTGCCAGCGCCATCAGCGCCATCGTGACGCCGTAGGCGACCGCCGCCATGCTGACCCGGTCGACCCGGATATCGCTGCGGCGGGCGCCGACCAGCGCCCCCACCAGCGAGCCCGCGCTGGTGACCGAGAACAGCACGGTGAAGGTGGCGTCGCTGCCGTTCAGGTCGCGGGTGACGAAGAGCGGGAAGACGGTCTGGAAGTTGTACGACAGCGTGCCCACCACGGCCATCATCACCAGCGGCACGAACAGCTCGGGCACGCTGCGCACGTAGCGCAGGCCGGCCCGCACCTGGCCCCTGGCCTTGGGCGTGACCGGGGCGGGCCGCAGCTCGGAGGTGCGCATCATCCACAGCCCGGCCAGCACGGCGATGTAGGACAGGCCGTCGCCGAGGAAGGCCCAGCCGTAGCCCACCGTCGTCACCAGCAGGCCCGCCAGCGCCGGGCCGATGACCCGAGACAAGGTCATGAGGGCGCTGTTGAGGCTGACCGCGTTGTTGACCCGGTCGGGCGGCACCATCTCGACCACGAAGCTGCGCCGGGTCGGGTTGTCGAAGGCCATGCACAGCCCGCCGAAGACCGCCACGGCGTACAGCGCGCCGAGGGGCGGGCGGTCGCTGAAGGCCAGCGCGGCCAGCGCGAACGACTGCACCATGGCCAGCGCCTGCACGACGATCAGCAGCTTGCGCTTGTCGGAGCGGTCGGCCACCAGGCCGGCCCAGGGGCCGAGCAGCAGCACCGGGCCGAACTGGGCAGCGGCCAGCACGCCCAGCGCCACGCCGCTGTCGGTGAGCTTGAGGACCAGCAGCGTCTGCGCCACCAGCGTGAGCCAGTTGCCGCACTGCGAGATGCCCTGGCCGACGAAGAAGAGGCGGAAGTTGCGGTGCTCGAGCGAGGCGAACGTCTCGCGGGCGGCGGCCCTGACCGACCTCATGGCTGCCCCTGGCCCATCAGCTCGTCGATGACGCCGAGGGCGCCGGCCAGGCGGTGGCGCTGCTCGTCGGTCAGCTCAGCCAGGCGGGAGGCGAGCCACAGGTCCTTGCGCTGGCGCACGTCGGCCAGCAGCGCCGTGCCCGCGGGTGTGATCGAGACGTGCGCCACCCGCCGATCGCACGCGTCCGCCTGCCGGGCGACCAGGCCCCGCTCCTCGAGCTTGGCCACGGCCTTGGTCACGCTGGGCGGCGCCACCCGCTCGTGGTCGGCCAGGGCGCCGAGGGTGACGGGACCGTGCAGCTCGATGGAGGTGAGGGCCGAGAGCTGGCTGGGCGACATGCCGGTGTCGCCCTGACGCCGCAGCAGGCGTGCCAGCCGGGTGGCGCTGATCCGGAGGTGGGCGGCCAGGTGCCCGACGTCGGGCCGGTCGGCGAGGGCGTCACTCGTGGTGGTCGGCGTGCTCACGGCGACCACCCTAGCGATCATTTAGCCAAGTTAAACACCTGTCGGCCCGGCTCGAGAACCAGGGCCACGGGCGCGGGGGCCCGACCGACCACCGACCGATCAGAACCGCTCGAACCCCGCTGTCAGGTCAGCCAGGAGGGGTGGCCATGGCTCCGTGGGCGCGGCCCAGGCGGGCTCTCGCCGCGCCCAGCCAGGGAACCCACCCCAGTCGAGCAGCGCCGAACGCAGGTACCCGGTGAACGCCGTCTCGTGCAGGTCGTCGAACTCCCAGCGCGCATCGGCAGCGGCGTCGGGCACCCAGATCGAGTACGGCGCTCCGCCGCTGACGTCCGCCTTGTGCAGGTAGTCAGGGGCGAGGTCCAGTGGAAACCGGTCCGAGTCCTCCTCCTCGAACCAGCCGCTTGCCTCCCGCTCCTCGTACTCGCGGACGATGTGGTCGATCGGGCAGTCGACCACCAGGGGATCTGCGTACTCGAAGTCCCACTCGGGGTGCACCCCGACGAAGTTGACGCTCCCCACCACTTCGATCCAGCCACGCAGGGACAGAGGCAGCGGCCCGACAACCCGTTCGACCTGATCGAGGCGGTCGTGTGCGTCGGCCGCAGGCGCGACCAGGGCGTCATCGGGACGATCGAAGCGGTAGCCATCCTCGAGCAACGCCGCGTGAAGGCGCTCGACGTTCGCTCGCACGCGACGCATCGTCTCGCGCGCGACCTCGGTGGCGTCGTCCCATGCGGCACTGTCCTGGCGCAGACCAGGGCCGAGCTCGGTCAGCTTTCGCCAGACGCCCTCATGGTCTCCCGCCCGGTACTCGTCAGCCCAGGTCATGACCGCGCCAATGGTGCGCGCCAGCGCCGCATCCCCATGCCGACCACGGTAGGTCGCAAGGCCCACCGGCCTGGGAGCGGACGCGGCGCGCCCGGCGCTGACGGCGCTGGAGGGGCTCCGGCGACACGCACCGTGCCGGCGTGCCATGCTCGACCCGGTGAACGCCGTGACGGAGAGCGCCCCGGTCGAACGGCTGCCGCGTGGCAGGCACGGCTTGAGCCGCGACGAGGTCGTCACGTCGCAGCGCGAGCGCATGCTCCGGGCCATGGCCGACGCCATGAGCGAGGGCGGCTACGTGGGCACCCCGGTCGCCGAGGTCATCCGGCGCGCCGGTGTCTCGCGCGAGACCTTCTACCAGCAGTTCTCGTCCAAGCTCGATTGCTTCATGGCCGCGTTCGACAGGGCGGCCGAGCTGCTCCTGGGGTCGATCGAGATGAAGGCCGGGATCGAGCGGGCCAGGCGCGACGGCCACGGCAGGCGCGACGGCGCCACGCGCCTCGCCCAGTTCGACCGCGTGCTCGCCGCCTACCTCGACGGCCTGGCCTCGCACCCCGGCTACGCCCGCCTGTTCCTGGTCGAGGTGTACGCGGCCGGGCCCCCGGCCGTCGCGCGGCGCGCCCACCTGCAGCGCCGCATCGTCGGCTCCGTGGCGGCCCTGCTGGGCGCCACCGACGAGCGGGCCCGCTTCGCCTGCGAGGTGCTGGTGGCGGCCCTGGCCAGCATGGTGACCGTGCCGCTGGTCGCCAACGACCCGCAGCTGGTGCGCGATCTGCACGGGCCCGTGCTCGACCTGGTGCGGCACGCGCTGGCGACCGGGTCTTAGCGGCCCTCCCGGGGGGCGAAGGCGGCGTCGATGTCCCGCCGGCTCGCGATCACGCGGTCCCAGTAGCCGTAGGTGCCCTCGTCGAGCAGTACGCGCCCGGCCTCGACGACCGCGGCCAGGGCGGCCCGGGCGAACCCGCCGCCCACCGACACCCGACCGACGCCCAGCTCGGCCAGCTCGCCCACCGGCGGCGTGGCCGGCAGCGCCAGGACGTTGATCGGGCGGTCGACCGAGGAGACCAGCCGGCGCAGGTCGTCGGCCGTGCTGAGGCCGGGCGCGAACAGCACGTCGGCCCCCACCTCCTGGTAGGCCTGCAGCCGGGCGATGGTGTCGTCCATGTCGCCGACGCCGCGGATGTGGTTCTCGGCCCGGGCGGTGACCACGGCGTGCACCGGCCCCGCGTGCGCCACCTCGACCGCGGCCGCCACCCGCTCGACGGCCAGGCCCTTCTCGTAGATGCCGCGGTCGTCGGTGCGGCCGCCCGGGGCGCCCGCGTAGTCCTCGACCGAGAAGCCGGCCAGCCCGGCGTCGAGGGCGCCCGCCGCCGTCTCGGCCACGCCGGCGGGGTCGTGGGCGAAGCAGTTCTCGAGGTCGGCCGACACCGGCACGTCGACGGCGGCGACCACCGCGGCGCCGTGCGCGAGGGCCTCGTCGCGCGTGACCGTCCCGTCGAGCCGGCCGAGCGTCGCCGCGAACCCGCTGCTGGTGGTGGCCAGCGCGGGGAACCCGAGGTATGCCAGCAGCCGGGCCGACCCGGCGTCCCAGGGGTTGGGCATGAGCAGCGGCGTGTCGCCGTGGTGGAGGGCGAGGAATCGCTCGGCCTTGGCGGCCTGCGTCGGGGCGGGAGTGCTCACCCGGGCGAACGTAGCCCCGGCGACGCTCCGGCGAGCAGCGGATTGGGTAACCGCCGTCCGTCCCCTGCACCTTTCTCAACCTAGTGGTTGACAAAGGCCGGACGTGCGTCGTACGGTGTCTTCAACCAAGTGGTTGAAGAACAGGAAGGTGCTCGTGTCAGCTGATCCGCTCTCCAGGGTGTTCTCGGCGCTGGCCGATCCCACCCGGCGCGACATCGTCGCTCGGCTCACCACAGGCGACGCCACCGTGGGCGAGCTGGCCGATCCCTACGACGTGACCGTGCAGGCCGTCTCGAAGCACCTCAAGGTGCTCGAGGACGCGGGCCTGGTCAGCCGCACCCGCGACGCCCAGCGCCGCCCGGTGCACCTCGAGGCGGAGGTGTTCGACCTCATGACCCGCTGGATCGAGCGCTACCGGCGCCAGGCCGAGGAGCGCTACCGACAGCTCGACGACGTGCTGCGGACGATGCCCGACGACGTCGAGCCCACCCCACCCACCGACAGACCCGGAACAGGAGCCACGCCATGACCGCCCGCACCCACGAGACCGAGATCGTCTCCGACCCCGACGTCCCCCTCGTGCGCCTCACGCGCGAGTTCGACGCCCCGCCCGACAAGGTGTTCCGGGCCCACACCGACCCCGATCTGGTCGTGCAGTGGCTCGGGCCCCGCGACCTGACCATGAAGGTCGACCACTACGACTGCCGCACCGGCGGCTCGTACCGCTACCTGCACGTGCGGGGCGACGACGAGTTCGGGTTCCACGGCTGCTTCCACGAGGTGCGGCCCTCCGAGCTCATCGTCCAGACATTCACCTTCGAGGGCGCCCCCGACAGCGTGGCCCTCGAGAAGGTGGTCTTCGAGGACCTGGGCGACGGCCGCACCCGCCTGATCGCCACGTCACTGGTCGACTCGTTCGCCGAGCGCGACGCCTTCGTGGCGAGCGGCATGGAGTCCGGCATCCGCGAGGGCTACGAGCGCCTCGACGAGCTGCTCGCCAAGTGACGCTGCCGGCCGGCGCCCCGCCCTTCCCCCGGCTCCCCGCCGGCGGGCGCCCACCATGCTCACGCCAACGGCGCCGTGGTCAGCGTGGGACCCCGCCGGCGGCGAGGGCGGCGTCGAGGACGCCGGCCGGCAGTGCGGTGAGAGGCGTCGGCGGTGACGGCGCGACGTCGGCCGGGGCCAGCCCCCGCTGCCACCAGCCGACGTCGTGCCACGCGCCCAGCTTCCAACCCACTCCCCGGTACACGCCGACGGGCACGAACCCGGCCCGCTCGTGCAGCCGGACGCTGGCCGGGTTGGGCAGGGCGATGCCCGCCATCGCCCGCCGGTAGCCCTGGGCAGTCAGCACCGCCAGCAGGGCGGCGTAGAGGGCGCGGGCGACGCCCTGCCCGCGCGCCGCCTCGGCGATGTAGACGCTGGTCTCGACCGACCAGCCGTACGCCGGCCGGGCAGAGAAGCGCCCCGCGTAGGCGTAGCCGGTCACGACCCCGGCGTCGTCGGCCACCAGCCACGCGTAGGCCGGCTGGCGGTCGGCGATGCGGGCCGCCATCTCGTCGCGGGACGGCACGGTCAGCTCGAACGACGTGGCGGTGGACTCGACGACCGGAGCGTAGATGTCGCGCACGGCTCCGGCGTCGGCGGGGATCGCCATCCGGATGAGCATCCCCCAGTCTGGCTCGCCACTCCCGCCACCGGCGGGTCGGCGCCGACGCGGCGCTACCGTTCTGCTGCGTGGGAGAGCAAGGGGGGCGCTACCGGGGCACGGTCGCCCTCGACGTCCCCGTGCCGGGCACCGAACCGCCGATCCGGCTGCTGGCACTCGACGCCCGCGAGCGCAGCTTCACGCTGCGCGGCATCACGGCGCCCAGCCGGAGGGCCGATGGAACGGTCGGCGGGACGCCGATGCCGTTCTGGATCGCCGAGGCGGACACGGGCACGCGGCACGACACGACCTCGGGCGGATCCGGCGGTCACGACGACGGCAGCACGACGTGGAACGCGAGCCTCGAGCCCGCGTTCGCCGACGACGCCCGCTCGCTCCCTGACCTGGTGTCCACGCCGGTGACGCGAGCAGGGGCGCTCCACGCCACCGTGGCGTTGCGGCCGGACCGGGGTTGATGCGCACCACCGGCCCGCTGGGCCATGGGCGCGCGGGCGCGGTCCCGAACGCGATCAGGCCAGCGAGCCCGACGTCAGGCGGCGACGCACCGGCACGCTGGTCCCGGCGCGGCAGGCGAACGCTGCCGCGTCAGCCGGCGGCGCCCGCCGGCTGCCCGGCGCGGTCGCCGGCAACCGACCCGGCCGACTCGGGCAGGCCGTCGACGAAGGTGACCGTGTTGGTGCGCACCGCCGGCGTGCGGGCGCCGCGGATGACGACGCCGGTGAGGTTGAGGGGGTCGCAGGCGTTGACCACCACCCGCTCGCCCTTGCGGGGCAGCTTGCGCACGGTCTTGAGCCCGTCGACCGCCGCCGGCAGCGCGTACTGCTCGCCGCTGAAGCCGGCCACGAACCGCCCGCCCCGCACGAGGCCCCGGTCCTCGAACCGGCGTAGCGCTCGTTGCAGGTCGCGCCAGGGCACCGGCAGGCCTTCGTGCACGGCCAGGTCGCGGAACACCACGCCCCACCGCTGCAGCAACTGGTCGGCCACGACCTCGGCCAGGGCCTCGCGGTCGTCGACCGGCTCGACCGCGCCGACCAGCGACCAGCGTCCGGCCGCCAGGGTGGGGCCCCGCGCCCCCCGCCGCCGGCGACTGACCGAGCGCACAGGCGACGAGGGCCGGCGGCGCGGCTCGACGAGCGAGCGGATGGCGGCGAACCCGTCGGCGGTGAGCAGCCCCCGGGCCACGCCGTCCCACAGCGCGCCCTCGATGTCGGTCGCCAGGCGACCGGTGTCGCCCGCCAGCTCGGACAGGAAGCGGGCACCCTTGGCGCCCAGCGCCTCGACCACCTCGGCGGTCGCGCCCACCGTGGGCACCTCGGGCTCGGCCTCGGTGCCGTCGGCCTCCATGCGGGCGGCCTGCAGCAGCCAGGCCAGGTCGTCGCGGAAGGCCAGGCTGACCGGGGTGGCCTTGGACGGGCTGGCGCGCCGGTCGGTCGACGGCTGGGGCAGCGACAGGCGCAGCCAGGTGACCTCGCCGTCGTGGCACAGGCGGTCGAGCATGGCGGGCCGGTAGCCCTCGACGCGGGTGGCGAGCAGGTGGGGCTCCCACGCGGCGACGGCGGCCTCGTAGCCCTGGAGCTGCTCGACCACCTGGCGCACCCCGTGGTGGCCCCGCACGTGCGTGCCGGGCGCGGCGTGCTGCCAGCGCAGCAGGAACCGCATGAAGTCCTGGGCGGTGACCGGGTCGATCTCGCGGCGCCGGGTCTGGCGCGAGTACGAGTGCATGCGCGCCAGCAGCCGCCGGGCGCACCACTCGTCCCCGCCACGGTCGCCCGCGCCGCCACCGTCGCCGCCACCGTCGCCGTCGCCGGGGCGGTCGGAGACGGTGAACGACCCCCGCAGCGCGAAGCCCTCGTTCTCGAGCACGGCCAGCCCGGCGGCCACCAGCGGATCGGGCAGGCCGCACCGGGCGGCCAGTTCGGCGGCGGTGAGCGGGCCGGAGACGTCGAGGTGGCCGCGCAGCACCGCGGCCGCCACCTGCTCGCGGGGGTGGTCGCCGTCGGGCGCGCCGTGCACCACCACCGCCGCCTGGGCGTCGAGCTCGGCGGGCCACCACAGCTCGCTCGCCGGCGCCGGGCCACGGCCGCCATCGGGACCGTCGAGCCCGCCGGTCTGGTGTGACCGCACCCGGCCCCGGGCGGCCAGCGCGTCGAACAGGGGCCGCCACTCGTCGCGGGCGGGGGTGACGACCAGGCTGGACAGCAGGTCGTGCAGCTCGTCGGCGCTGCGGGGCGCCGGCGCCACCTCGTCGCTCACCCGGGCGATGGCGGCGGGGTCGAGCCGGCCGATGGTCGACAGGTCGACGGGCAGGCCGCGGCGCAGCGGCACGGCGTTGGTGCGCCGGTCCTGGATCTCGCCGTCGTCGAGGAAGGCGTAGGGCTTGGCGGTCAGGATCTCGTGGCTGAAGGACGACGGCTCGGTCGTGTCGCGGAAGTGCACCTGCACCCGACCGCTCTCGATGCCGTCGAGCAGGTCGGTCAGCCCGTCGATGTCGAGGCCCTCGGTGAGGGTGTCGTGCACGGTCTGGCGCACGATCGGATGGTCGGGCAGCTGGATGGGCCCGTTGGCGTTCTCCTGGCAGGCCGCCGCCTGCGGGAACAGGGCCGCCATCATGTCGTCGGACTCCATCCGCTGGATGGGTGGGGGGTTGCGGCGACCTCCCTTGAACCGCAGCACGATGAGCGAGCGGTTGAGGTTCCAGCGCCAGCGGCTCTGGAACATGGGCGACGGCGGCGACAGCACCGCCTGGGTGAGCACCTCGCGCACCGTGGCCGCGTTGAGGAACCGGGGCACGTCGGCAAGCGGGAAGCTGTGCTGCGGCCCCAGCGACAGCACCACGGCGTCGTCGCTGGCGGCCGCCTGCAGCTCGAAGTCGAACGAGACGCAGAACCGCTTGCGCAGCGCCAGCCCCAACGCCCGGTTGACGCGGCCGCCGTGGGGCGAGTGCACCACCAGGTGCATGCCGTCGACCTCGTCGAAGAACCGCTCGAAGACCAGGTCGTCCTGGGTGGGCACCAGGCCGAGCACCGCCCGGCCGGCGGCCACGTAGGCGACGATCTGCTCGACCGCCGCCTCGTCGATCGGCGCCACCGAGCGCAGCCAGGCACGGGCCCCCTCGGCGTCGTCGACGGCCAGGAACCCGTCGAGCGTCGAGCGCAGCAACGACACGTGCCGGGACAGCTCGGCCGTGCGGGAAGGGGCTTCGCCCAGCCAGAACGGGATGGTCGGCGGCTTGCCCTCGGCGTCGGCGACCCGAACGACGCCGGCGCCGATCTGGCGGATCTGCCAGGCGTGGGTGCCGAGCAGGAAGATGTCGCCGGGCATCGACTCGGTGGCCCAGTCCTCGTTGACCGTGCCGAGGAACAGGTCGTCGGGCTCGAGCACCACCCGGAAGTCGCCGACCTCGGGGATGGCCCCGCCCGATGTGACGGCCGCCAGCCGGGCCGACGGCCGGGCCCGCACCTCGCCGTTCACCGCGTCGAGGTGCAGGTATGCGGCCCGCCGCCCCCGGCCCGTGGTGATGCCGTGGCTGACCATGGCCACCACCTCGTCGAAGGTGGCCCGGGGCAGGTCGCGGTAGGGCTGGGCCCGCCTGACCAGGGCGTAGAGGTCGTCGAGCCGCCACCCGTCGCCGTCTTCGGGGGCGGTGCCGCTGCCGCCGGGCGCCGAACCCTCGACCTCGACCTGAGGGTCAGGTCGAGGGCTGGTGGTGGCCGCCACCTCGGCCACGATCTGCTGGGCCAGGATGTCGAGCGGTGCCTCCGGAGGTGTGAGCGCATCGAGCGTGCCGTCGCCCACCGCTGCCAGCAGCGCGGTGGTCTCGACCAGCTCGTCGCGAGTGAGCGGGAACAGGCGGCCCTTGGGCACGCCCCGCAGGCTGTGATTGGCGCGCCCGACCCGCTGGAGGAAGGTGGCGATGCTGCGGGGTGACCCCACCTGGCACACCAGCTCGACCGGGCCGATGTCGATGCCCAGCTCGAGCGAGGCGGTGGCGACCAGCGCCCGCAGGTCGCCCGCCCGGAGCCGGGTCTCGACCCGGTGGCGCCGCTCCTTCGACAGCGAGCCGTGGTGCGCCGACACGACGTCGTCGCCGAGCCGCTCGCCCAGCTGGTGTGCCAGCCGCTCGGCCAGGCGCCGGGCGTTGACGAAGACGATGGTGGTGTGGTGGTCGGACACCAGCTGGGCGATGCGGTCGACCACGTCGCCCATCTGCTCGGCCGAGGCCACCGCCTCGAGCTCGCCCTGGGGCAGCTCGAGCGCGACGTCGAGGCGGCGCCGGTGACCGGTGTCGACGATGGCGCACGGCGCCGGGGCGGCGGTGCCCGTCAGCAGGTCGGCGACCAGCGAGATGGGCCGCTGCGTGGCGGACAGGCCGATGCGCTGCGGCCGCGCCGCGCAGGCCTGCTCGAGCCGCTCGAGGGTGAGCGCCAGGTGCGACCCCCGCTTGTCGCGGGCCACGGCGTGGATCTCGTCGACGATGACGGTGTCGACCGTGCGCAGCATGTCGCGGCTGCGGCCGGCGGTGACGAGCAGGTACAGCGACTCGGGGGTGGTGATGACGAAGTTGGGCGGGTTGCGCACCATGGACGACCGCTCGCCCGACGTGGTGTCGCCCGTGCGCACCGCGACCCGCAGGTCGGGCGCGTCGAGGCCCAGCTCGGCGGCCACCTCGGCGATCTCGCGCAGGGGCCGGTCGAGGTTCTGGGCGATGTCGACGGCCAGCGCCTTGAGCGGCGACACGTAGGCCACCTGCGCCCGCCCGGCCACGTCGACGCCCGCGGCGTGGGCCCGGTAGAGGCGGTCGATGCCGACCAGGAAGCCCGCCAGCGTCTTGCCCGACCCGGTGGGCGCCGCGATGAGCGTGTCGTCACCGGCGACGATGCGAGCCCAGCCCTGCTGCTGCGCGTCGGTGGGACCACCGGGGAACCGGCGCGCGAACCAGGTGGCCACCGCGGGGTGGAACCCGTCGGTGGCGGTGCTGGACAGCGAGGGCGTCTCGAGGGTGACCATGCCTGCACGCGAGCGTACAGACCCCCTGTGACAACCAAGAGGGGTCCGGAACGTGTCAGCGGGGGTGAGACACCGTTGGTTCAGATGGCTGTGGCGGTCAGTGGGGTCTCCTGGGGTGGGTTGATCCATGTTGCCTCGGGGATCCGGGGGGCGCGTGGCGGCCGTCGGAATCGTTCGGGGCGGGTGGTGTAGGCGGTGTCGAGGACGGTTTGGCGGTGGGCTCGGATCTGGTCGGCGCGGCCGTGGTGGACGTCGGCGGGGGTGTGGAGCCCGATGCCGGAGTGGCGGTGCTGATGGTTGTAGTGCTCGAAGAACCGGTGGCAGAAGGCGCGGGCGTGGTCGATGCCGCTGAAGCGCTTCGGGAAGGTCGGCGAGTACTTCAGGGTCTTGAACTGGGCTTCGCTGTAGGGGTTGTCGTTGGACTGGTGGGGGCGGCTGTGGGACTGGGTGACGCCGAGGTCGGCGAGGAGCTAGCTGACGGTCTTGGAGGTCATCGAGCTGCCGCGGTCGGCGTGCAGGGACAGCTGCCCGGCCGGGACCTGTTGTTGGTAGATGGCCTCGGCGATGAGTTCTTCGGCGAGGCGGGCCGACTCGCGGGGGGCGACGAGCCAGGCCACGACGTAGCGGGAGTGGACATCGAGGATCACGTAGAGCTGGAACCAGGTCCACTTGTGGGGGCCGCGGAGCTTGGTGATGTCCCCAGGACCACACCTGGTTGGGGCCGCTGGCCACCAGTTCGGGCTTGACCAGGGCGGGCCGGCGGGCCTGGGCTCGCCGTTCGCGGACTTGGTGTTGGGCGCGTAGGAGCCGGTACATGGTGGAGATCGAGGCCAGGTAGGTGCCCTCGTCCAGGAGCGTGGCCCAGACCTGGGCGGGGGCCTGGTCGCAGAACCGCTCGGAGTTGAGCGTGGCGACGATCTCCGCCTCTTCGGCGGGTCGTAGGGCCCGATGCGATCGGGGTCGGGGTGCCGGGGGGCCGTGCCGGGGCCTCTGGCGGCGCCGGTAGTGCGACGCGCGGGCACAACCCAGGGCATCGCACGCCCGCCGGCGGTTGATGCCCGCAGCGACGAGCTCGTCGACCGCGGCGTCCAGCACGGCGTTCAGATGTCGTCGTCGGAGGCCGCGCTCTTCGAGATCTCCTCCAAGAGCGCGTGCACTTTTCCCTGGACACCGATGATGACCTCGGCCTGGGCCAGCTTGGAACGCAGCCGTTCGTTCTCGGCCCGCAGCTTGGCCACCTCGCTGCGGCTGGGGCCGCC
>DASSCS010000127.1:0-24749 GCA_035697515.1 Acidimicrobiales bacterium | reverse complement strand
GGTGGCTCGCGATGAGAACCGAGCGTATCCCCTGGTTGCTCACGCCGGAGGCGCTGGCGCCTTACGCACCAGGTGTCTGGGATCCGGACGCGGGCCCCGCCGAGCTGTACTACCTGCCCGACGACTTCTCACAGGCCAAGGATCTCGCGGCCGAGAACCCCGAGAAGGTCAACGAGCTCAAGGATCTGTTCTGGGAGGAGGCTGAGCGCTACAAGGTGCTGCCGCTGCTCGGGATGCTCTCGTCGTTTTTCGGCATCCTGCCGCCGCTCCCGGACGAGACCACGTTCGAGTATCGCGGCGACGTCCAGAACGTGATGCCCGGCATGATCCCGAGGGTCTACAACCGCTCGTACGCGATCACTGCCGACCTGGTCGTACCCCAAGACGGCGCCGAAGGCGTGATCGTCGCGAACGCAGATCACCTCGGTGGGTTCACGCTCTTCGTCAGGGACGGAAAGCTCACGCACACCTACTCGATGATGGGAGTGTTCGTCTTCACGCAGGTCGCGGAGGAGGACCTCCCGACCGGCGAAGTGACCGTGCGCATGGAGTTCGCGGCCGACGGTGCGAAGCCGGCGACCGGCGGCGACGTGACCTTGTTCATCGACGGCCGACCGGTCGGCAAGGGCCGGATGGACCACACGGTGCCGGTCCGGTTCTCCGGCTACTCCGGGATGGACATCGGCTGCGACAACGGTGGCGTGGTCGATCGAAGCTATGAGAGCGAGAAGCCCTTCGCGTTCACCGGCACGGTGAAGAAGGTGGTGTTCGACCTCAAGCCCCACCTGTCGGACCAGGACGAGCTGGAGCTCCAGACCGCCGAGCACCATGGGCAAGCTGCGCACGGCCTGTCGGCGTGACCGCGCGCCGGTGACGAACAGGCGTGGTCGTGCAACGACCTCATCGCCGCCTCCCGGGGATCGTGGAGGCTTCGCGCTCGAGCTGCGCCTTCAGGGTCGCCAGCGCCTGGCGCCAGTACGCCTTGCGGGCCTCGCGCTCGCCGGCGTCGGCCAGCTTGGAGTGCTCCACGCCGACCGTCGACTTGCCAGAGCCCTTGGCATCAACCCAGACCAGGAGTCGAGACGTGCCGTCGCCCACGTCGAACCGGGCGCTCCCTGGCTTCGACACCGTCCGCTCCGACAGCTCGACGCCGGGCAACCACCCGGCTCGCAGCGACGGGTCGAGGAACGCCATGAACACCTGCTCGGCGCTGGCGGCCACGGTCTTCGAAGCGGTGGCGACGAACCCGTCGCCACCGATCCGCTCACCGACGGCCCGCTTGCCCCGGGCGCGCTCGAAGCTCATCGCGACGGCCTGGGCGTCCCACCTCGGCTCGCCGAGCAGCCCGGCGACCCGCCGGACGATCTCGGTGTGGCTCATCGACTCGGCACCCCATGAGTCGAGCAGGTCGAACCACTCCTCCCAGCCCCTGCCGGTGCGCTCTCGGATCCGTTCGTCCGAACAGGCGAGCGGGGGAGTCTCGTCGTTGGACCCCATGTCGACGGCGGCGAGCAGTTGGGCCCGCGCCGCGGTGTAGCTCTCGCCGGTCTTGGCCATCCGGGCCCGGACGAGTCGCTTGAACGACTTCTGGACGGTCATCGTGTGTTCCTCTCGACGGCCGGGGACCTCGCCACTCACGCTCGCGACGCCCCGCCGAGAAGGGCACATCATCAGGCCGTCGTCCCGAGAGCCGGGCTCCCTTTGCCCTCACGGGCCGGTGGCGTGAGCACCGGATCGAGGGTTCGGCGATGGGACGTCGCCGTTGCGCACACCGTACCACCGGTGCCATGACGGCAAACGGCGACGACTGACGTGCGGCGTCGGACGACCGGCCGTCCTCACGGCAGGCCGGCACCGGGCACGGCGACCTCGACCGTCTCGATCGCGCCGGTCCGCTTCCTGATCGCCTCACCGCTGAAGCCTTCGCCCGTGAGCAGGAACAACGTCGTGCGCTCGGGCCCCCCGAGCGCGCAGGCGAAGCAGCCGCGGCCGGTGTCGACCACGTCGGTGACCTCGCCGCCCTCCCGCACGCGCACGCACGCGTTGCCGCTGGCATCGGCGACCCACACCGCACCGTCGGCGTCGAGCGCGATCCCGTCGGGCGCACGGCCCGGGAGATCGGCATAGGTCCGGCGGTTCGACAGCGTCGCGTCGTCGCCGATGTCGAACGCCAAGAGCCGCTCGCCCACCGTCTCGGCGACGATCAGCGTGCGCCCGTCCGGGGTCACCGCCGGCCCGTTGGGGAACCGCACCGAACGGTCGACCACCTCCGCCGACCCGTCGGGCCGCACGAGGACCAGTTCTGCGGCGCGCAGCGGCGACGGCGGGTTCCGCATGTCGTAGCCGGGGTTGCCGACGTAGGCGTTGCCGCGCCCGTCGACGACCATGTCGTTGCAGGGCGCGGACGCGAGCCGGGAGAGATCGGCGTGCTCGACGAGCGTGCCGTCGGGCTCGAGCCGGACGACGCGCCGGTCGTTCATCGACACGACGAGCATCCGGCCGTCGGGCAGCCAGCCGATGCCGGACGGCCGCCCCTCGACGACGCAGACCTGCTCGACCTCCCCGGTGAGATCGACCGTCAGGACCTGCTTCGACCCCATGTCGGCGAAGACCAGGCGCCCGTCATGCCACCGGGGTCCCTCGGCGAACCCGAACCCCTCGGCCAGCAGCGTTCGTTGCACGCACGCATCATTGCCCAGGAGCGCCGCCCGCGGCGGGGTCAGGTGTGCGTAGGCGCCTCGTCGATCGCCCGGTATCCCGAGCACATGATCCGCAGCCAGTTGATGCGGGCGTCGTCGACGCCGAAGTAGGCCTGCTGCTCGACCAGGAAGACCCCGTCGGGGTTGACGATCCGCACCTGGTAGGAGACCCGGTCGCGATCACCGACCGCGCCGACCTGCAGGTCCTCGAGGGCCTCGATGTGGTCGTGGGCCTCGAACCAGGCGCCGAGGAGGATGTCGTCCACCAGCGCGTTCGCCGAGCTCGCTTCCCAGAACCGGTTCGGGGTCAGGCCGCGGAAGTCGACCTCCGGGTCGAGGAGGTCGAGCAGACCCTGGCTGTCCTTCTTGGCGAGCGCCTGAGCGAACCGTTCCCCGATCTCGTTGTGCATCGCCGAGCCCTCGATCCGTGAACGTCACCGGCACGCGCCGGCGCCCAGTGTGCCTGCTCCCGACCGTCGCCGTCCGTCGGGGGCGGTGCAGATCGCTCGCCCGGCTGTCCGACACGCCATCGGGACGCCGCTGCGCTCGGGCGAAGACGCTACCCGGCCGACTCCGGCGTGACCTCGCCCGCTCGCTCGTCCGGGTAGCGCAGCCCGATCTGGCGGCGGATCTCGTCGAGCGTGCGGGCCATCTCCACGGACTCGGCCAGGCGCATCGCCGGGCTCTCGCGCAGGCCCTCACGCAGGCAGCGGTGCACCTCGTGGACCTGGAACCGGAGGCCCTCGCCCTCGAACGTCGCGTCGACGACCTCGTCCCCGCTCGGACCACCCACCACGAGCTGCTGCGGGCAATGCATGAAGGGGGGCAGCCGCACCCACCCGTCGGAGCCGGAGATGCGCGCCTCGCACGACAGCGGCGCGGTGATCGCGGCCTGCACCACGCCAAGGCCACCGGCCCCGTGGTGCAGGACCGCGGCGACACGCTCGTCGACCCCCGTGGCGCCCAGATGCCCCACCGCCGCCACCTGGTCCGGTGCCCCGAACACGAGGGAGCAGAGCTGCACCGGGTAGATGCCGAGGTCGAGCAGGCCCCCGCCCCCGAGGGCGAGGTCGAACAGGCGATGCTCCGGCATCACCGGCATGGTGAACCCGAAGCTCGCCTCCACGACGAGCGGTGCTCCGATGCGCCCGGCGGCGAGCAGCTCCTGGAGCCGCTGGTAGGCGGGCAGGAAGCGTGACCAGATCGCCTCCATCAGGAACACGCCGTTCGAGCGTGCCGTGTCGGCCATGCGTTCGGCCTGGCGCGCGTTGAGCGCGATCGGCTTCTCGCACAGCACGTGCTTGCCGGCCTCGAGGAACCTCACGGTGTCGGCCTCGTGCCGGCTGTGCGGGCTGGCCACGTAGACCACGTCCACGTCCGGATCGGCCGCCAGCTCGTCGAGCGAGCCGTGCCGGTGGGCGATGCCGAAGCGGTCGGCGAAGCCGTCGGCGCGGTCGAGCGCCCTCGACCCCACCGCCACGACGACGCCGTCGTCGACGAGCTGCATCCCCTCGACGAACCGTGCGGCGATGCGCCCGGTCGCGGCCAGCCCCCAGTGGATGGTCTCCGTGCCCAACTCCGGTCCCCCCGATCGACGGTGTCCGCAGCTTCGCCCGCCGGAGGGTGGCGCTCAAGCCCGACGAGCCACGCAGCGGCTATGACGTAGCCGTCGGACGGGGCCGCGCCGCGCTGCCGCCCCGGGGAGGAGGATCGTGTCACGGACGCGCAGCGAGTACCGGCGGGACCTGAGTGCTCCCCCGCCGACTCCAGCTCGACCCGGGACGCACGCGGTCGTGCCCGCCGCGGACGCCGGCCGCGACGCGCTCGCCGCCCTGCTGCTCGACGCCTACCGGGGCACGATCGACGACGAGGGGCGCCACTACATCGACCCCGTGGCGACCGCGGCTTCCCGCAAGGGGCGGGGGATCGGAGCGTGGGCGGTGGCCACCTCGATCCGGCTGCTCCAGCGGGACGGCGTCGAGGGGGTCGGGGCCGTCATCACCGACGGCAACGTCGCGTCCGAGCGGCTGTTCGCACGCCTCGGGTTCACCCGGGTCGGTCCCTGGGGCTGAGCGTCGGGCGCGTCGCCTGACGTCAGCCGGTGTCCGCGGCGCACCTCCGCCGGCCCGGCTTCGGCCAGCTTCGCGCAGGCGTGCCGGCGGCGGTCAGGACGGCTCGGCGAACCTGCGCTCGATCTCGGCGAAGTACGCCCCGCTGAGGAGGGCGAAGTCCGACGGCGTCAGGCCGATGCGGTCGCCGACCGTGTGCTCGAGGACCGACGTGGCCGGGCTGAGGTTGATGGACTTGTCGGCCACCATCACCCCGTCGTTCTCCAGGATCGACCGGCACAGCACCCGGACCTCGTTGAGCGGGTTGCCGTCCTTGCCTTCCTTGCCCCGAGCGCGATGGACGAACAGCTGGTCGAGGACGAGCACCATGCTGTTGAGGAGCCGGGGCTCGAAGTCGGCCACCGCGGCGTCGAGGCCCGCCCGATCGCCGCCCGGCTCGCCGGTGCCGGCGACCAGCGCCCGGTACGAGGCGAGCTGGCTGTCGACCAGCCGCCGGCAGCTGTCGATGTAGTCCTGCGGGTAGGTGCTCATGCTGAGCATGTCTGCTCCTGTCTCGTTCGGTGCCCGGTAGCGCGCATGGGCCGAGGACCGTGCGCCGGGCGCTCGTGCGGTCTTGCCGTCACAGGGCTGACGGATCGCAGGACGGAAAGGTGACGACGACGGGCCCGGCCGACCTCGGCCCACCGTGGTTAGCGCGCGTCGTAGTCGGCGCGCGTGGCCGCGATGGTGTCGCGGTGCTCGCGCGTCCAGGCCACCAGGGGCTCGATCGCGTCGAGCAGCGTCGCGCCGAGCGGGGTCAGGTCGTAGTCGACGTGCGGCGGGACCACCGGGTGGACCGTCCGCCGGACGAGGCCGTCGCGCTCCAGCCGGCGCAGGGTGAGCGTGAGCATCCGCTGGCTGATGCCGTCGATCTGGCGGCGCAGCTCGGTGAAGCGCTGCGTGCCCCGGCCGAGCAACTCGACGACGAGCAGCGACCACTTGTCCGCCAAGCGGTCGAGCAGGTCGCGGATCTCGCACGTCTGCGTCAGCTCGGCCGGCGTGGGCGGGCGAGACCGGCCTGACGTTCCCGCCGTGTGCCCCGGTAACAACGATGTGCCTTCTTCCATCGCCGACCATGGTGACGGAAGATGAGGTCAGTCACAAGTAGTAACCGAGTATTGGAAGGGAACCATCATGGCGACACCCGCGATCGGCGTGTTCCTGCCGACCATGGCCGAGCGCGGCGCCACGCCGGGCGACGTCGCTGCCGCGGCACGGCAGGCGGAGCGACTCGGGTTCGAGTCTGCGTGGGTCGTCGACCAGCTGGTCGCCGGGAGCGGCGTGCCGTTCGTCGACAGCACCGTCGCGCTCGCGGCCGCGGCGGGCGTGACGACGACGATCCGCCTCGCCTACGGCGTGATGATCCTGCCGCTGCGGCCGGTCGTGTGGGCGGCCAAGCAGGTCGCGTCGCTGCAGCACGTCTCCGGCGACCGGGTGCTGCTCGGCGTCGGCGTGGGGGGCGATCGCCACGACCTCTCGTGGGCGGCCAGCGGCGTGCCCCGACGCGAGCGGGGCCGGCGCACCGACGCCGCACTCGCGCTCCTGCCGGACCTGGTCGCCGGCAAGGCGGTCGACGTCGAGGGCGCGACCGTCCAGCTCGCACCGGGAGCGACCGTCCCGCCGATCATCGTCGGCGGCATGGCCGAGGCCGCGCTCACCCGCACCGCTCGCCACGGCGACGGCTGGTTCGCGCTGCCACTGCCGCCCGAGCAGGTCGCCCCGACCGCCGCGCGGCTCGCCGAGCTGGCGCTGGCCGAGGGACGCCCGGCGCCGGCGCTGACGGGCAGCGCGATGGTGGCCATCGACGGCGACCCGGCGCTGCCCGACCGCGACGGCCTGGTGCGCCGGGTGAGCGACCCCCACGGGATGTACGGGATGCCGGCCGAGGCGGTGCCCGACATGGTCGTGACCGGCGGTCCGGCCGCAGTCGCCGACCGCATCGAGGCCCTTGGAGAGATCGGCGCCGAGCGGGTCGTGATCAGCATCGCGGCGGGCTCGTGGGACCGCCAGGCCGAGCTCGTGGCCGAGGCGGCGGGGCTGCTGGGCTGACTCCCCGCGAGCTCGGCCTCGGTGTCACGATGGTGATCGGCTCGGGCCTCAGGCCATGCGGGAGCAGGCGGCGGTCGAGGCTGCCGATCGTGAGCCCCGGGTGGTCGGCACAGGGCACGTTATGGTCTCGGCGATGGCCCGGCCCACCGCCATGGACGAGCAGTTCGTCCACCAGGTCCCGCTGCTCCTGCCGCAGGTCGTCACCCGGCACGACCACTGGCGCGAGAGCCTGTTCTTCGACGTGCACGACCCCTCGGGCGCGGGCGACGTCGTCTTCTTCACGCTGGCCCACTACCCGGCCCGCGGGCGCATGGACTCGTTGCAGATGGGCCGGGTGGCCGGCGAGCAGGTGCTCGGCTACCACGACCGAGCCTACGACGGCGATCCCCACACCATGGCGGTGCCCGGCGCCCGGGTCGAGGTGGTGCGCCCGTGGGAGGAGGTGCGCCTGTGGGCAGACCCCGACACGTCGGCCATCGGCGTCGACCTGGTGTTCAGGGCCCGCACCCGGCCCTACGGCCTGCGCCGGGGCACCATGCGGGCCGGCGACGACCTGGTGTGGGACCAGACCCACATCCTGCAGTCGGGCACCTACAGCGGCACCTACACCGCCGGCGGGCAGGTCCACGAGGTCGACGGCTGGACCGGCCAGCGCGACCACTCGTGGGGCATCCGCGACCACGCGCGCTGCCCCCTGTGGCTGTGGTTCCAGATCCAGCTCGACGACGGCTTCCTCGGCGTGTGGCACTGGGAGCTCGCCGACGGCGCCCCCGTCTACACCGACGGCTGCTGGGCCGGCGCCGACGGCAGCGACCCCGTCGCCGTCGTCCGCTTCGAGTACGACGTCGACTGGGTCGGCGACGGCGCCCCGGCCGGCACGACGCCGGTCAGGGCCACCGCCACCGCCTCGGCCACCGCCGGAGACGGCGCCCACGGGGCGCCGGCCGCCTACGGCGAGCACGGCGAGGCGGTGACGGGCCTCGCCGGTACGTGCCGCTTCGTCCTGGCCGACGGTCGCGACATCGCGGTCGAGGCCGCCGGCACGTTCGCCCGCCCCTACGAGCCGTTCCACCGCGGCGGGCTCAACCTCATGACCGTCCGCACCGGTGACGGTCGCGCGGGCACCGCCATCTACGAGGTCACCGGCGCCCGCCACCACCGCTTCTTCCCCGACACCGTCGTCGAGGGCATGCTGCCGTCATGACCAGCGGACGGGTCCCCATCGCCGACACGCCCGAGGCGCTCACCCCCGAGTGGCTCACCGACGCCCTCACCCACGCCGGCATGCTGGACGGCGCCCGGATCACCGGCGCCGAGCTGCGCCCGCTCGGCACCGGGCAGATGTGCGACAGCGTGCGGGTCGCCCTCACCTACGACCGGCCCGTCCCCGACGGGGCGCCCGCCACGCTGGTGGCCAAGCTGCCCGCGGCCGACGCCACCAGCCGGGGCACCGCCCTGTCGCTGCGCAGCTACGAGAAGGAGGTGCGCTTCTACCAGCACCTGGCGCCGCACCTGCCGATCCGCACCCCGGCCGCCTACCACGCCGACATCGACGTCACGACCGCGGCGTTCGTGCTGCTGCTCGAGGACATGGCGCCGGCCGTCCAGGGCGACCAGCTCGCCGGCTGCACCCCCGACGAGGCCGTCGTGGCGACCCGCGAGCTGGTGGGCCTGCACGCGCCCCGCTGGGGCGACCCGGGCCTGGCCGGGCTCGACTGGCTGGCCAACGATCCCGAGCAGGCACGGGCGCTGGTCGCCGCGCTGCTGCCGGCGCTGTGGGACGGCTTCCGGGAGCGGTACGCGGCCGACATCCCACCCCACGTGCACCAGGCGGGCGACGTGCTGTTCACGCACCTCGAGGCCTACATGGAGACGCCCGACGCCGGCACCCGCACGATCGTCCACGGCGACTACCGGCTCGACAACCTGCTGTTCGACGCCAGCCCGGGCGGCACGCCGCTGGCGGTGGTCGACTGGCAGACCTGCGCCGCCGGGACGGGCGCGTTCGACGTGGCGTACTTCGTCGGCGCGGGCCTGGACGAGCACGACCGCCGGGCGGTCGAGGAGGACCTGGTGCGCGGCTACCACGACGGCCTCGTCGCGGCCGGCGTCGACTACGCCTGGGACCGCTGCTGGCACGACTACCGGCGGGGCACCTGGGCGGGGCTGCTCATGGCGGTGGGGGCGTCGATGATGGTCGAGCGCACCGACCGTGGCGACCGGATGTTCCTCACCATGGCCGCCCGCCACGCCCGCCATGCCCTCGACCTCGAGGCCCCCGACCTGCTCACCGCCGGCTGAGGTCGATCGTCCGTGCCCGCCCTGCCGCTCGCGGGCCGGGTCGCGCTGGTGACGGGCGCGAACCACGGCATCGGCGCCGCGACCGCAGTGGGGCTGGCGCGGCTCGGCGCCGAGGTCGCCGTCGCCTACCTGCGCCTGCCGGACGACGCCGACGACCCCGGCCGGCCCGCCGAGTACGCCCGCCAGCGCGGGCGGTCCGGCAGGTCGACGGTCTTGTCGGTGCGCGGCGCCGGGCGCCGGGCGCACGCGGTCGAGGCCGACCTGGCCGAGCCTGACGCCGCGGCCCGCGTGTTCGACGAGGCGGAGGCCGCGCTCGGGCCGGTCTCGGTGCTGGTGCACAACGCCAGCGGGTGGCGCAAGGACACGTTCGTGCCGGAGGACGCCGACCGCTTCGGACGACGCGCCGAGCGGGTCGGCGCGGCGTCCTTCGACGCCCAGTTCCTGGTCGACGCCCGCGCCGGGGCCCTGCTCATCGCCGAGCTCGCCGCCCGGCACCGGGGGCGGGGAGCCGGCTGGGGCCGGATCGTGACCCTGACCTCGGGAGGCCCCAGGGGCTTCCCGGGCGAGGTGTCGTACGGGGCGGCCAAGGCGGCGTTGGAGAACTACACCATGGCTGCGTCGGTCGAGCTGGCCGACTGCGGGATCACGGCCAACGTCGTGTACCCGCCGGTGACCGACACGGGGTGGGTGACCGACGACGTCCGCCGCTTCGTCGCCGAGAGCGACGACCACGTGCACGTCGCCCGGCCCGAGGAGGTCGCGCAGGTGATCGCCTGGCTGTGCACCGACGAGGCCCGGCTCGTGACCGGCAACGTCGTCCGGCTTCGCTAGACCCGCCGGCGGCTCACCCGGTTCGGGGGATTGCTGGGACCGTGCGGAGAGGCATCCTGAGGGTCCGCCGCTCCCGGGAGGCTGCCGTGATCCTGCTGTTCCTGATCGTGTGGGGCCTGTTCGCAGGCTGGATCGCCAATCTCATCCTCGGGGGCGGCATGCGCCCCGACAACTGGGGGCGCCTGCTGGTGGCCGGCGTGGTCGGGTCGTTCGTCGGCGGCCTGCTGTCGAGCCTGCTGGCGGGCGACGGCCTGGCCCTGCGCCCGTCGGGACTGGTGGGGTCGGTCGTGGGCGCGGTGATCGTGCTGGCCGGCGCGCACTGGTGGTCGAGCCGGACGGCGTGAGCCGGCTCGGGCGGCCGGCCGAACCGGCAGCCCCGGCGTGGACGGTCAGGTGGCGGCGATGCTGCGGACCCAGAGGCTGGTGAGGGTGTCGACCAGCTCGTCCTCGTCCGCGCGGCTGTGGTCGCGGCGGAACAGCTCGTAGAACTGGCCCTCGAGCATCCAGAACCACGCGGACGCGATGGCCTCGGCCGCCGGCGGGCCGGCCTGGGCGCGCCCCGCCGCCCGCTCGCCCTCGATGAGGCCCGCCAGCGTGGTCACGTGGGTCTCGAGGCGGTCGCGCCAGCGCTCGCCGAAGTCGGGCGACACCATGGCGGTCTCGTGGAACGTGCGCAGGGCGGCGGTGTGCTCGCGCCAGTTGCGGCATACCTCGTCGATGGCACGGCGCATCGACGCCTCGGTCGCATCGCCCGCCTGGGTGAGGGGATCGGTGGTGCGGGCCATGGCGGCGTAGGTGCGCTGGTGCAGGGCGCCGAGCGCCGCCTCCTTGCTGGCGAAGTAGAAGTAGAGCGCCGAGCGCGACAGGCCCGACTGCCGGGCGATGTCGTCCATGGTCAGCTCGGTGAACGGCTTGGCGGCGAGCAGCCGTTCGAGCGCGTCGAGGATCTGCGTCTCGCGGATCTCGCCCTTGCGGGGGCCGGCCGCGAGCTGGCGCTGGGTGCGGCGTGAGGGCTCGGTGGCCACTTACGACATGCTATCGACAAAACATCGACGTATCGACGACTTCTGCAGATCAGTAGTTGCCGGGCTGGGATTTTCAATCGACGATCATAATCGACGTTACGTCGAGAAAAATTAGTCGATGTGTTGACAACGGGTGAGCCGGGCGCGAGCGTGGCCCGCATGACCACACCTTTCGTCCTCATCACCACCCATCGCATCAAGCCCGGCCGGCTCGACGAGCTGGTCGTCGCCACCCGCGAGTACAACGACTTCGTCGAGGCCAACGAGCCCCTCGTCCAGGCCCACGTGGCCTATGTCGACGAGGGCAGGGACGAGATCTCGCTCGTGCAGGTCCACCCCGACGCCGAGTCGGCCGACAGCCACCTGCAGCTCGCGGGCGAGCACATCAGCCGCGGCGTCGAGCTCACCGAGACCGTGGCGATCACCGTGTACGGCGACCCGGGGCCCGCCGTCCGCCACGCACTCGAGCGCAACGCCGCGGCGGGCGCCACCATCACGGTCAAGCCCGCCAGGCTGGCCGGCTTCCTCCGGTCGTGAGGGCGCTCGTCCTCGGCGGCTACGGCACCAGCGGCGCGCCCGTCGTCGAGCTGCTGCGGGCCGGCGGCGACTGCGCGGTCGCCGCCGGCCGCGATCCCGCCCGGGCCGACCGGGTGGTCGACCTGCGCGCACCCGATCGGTCGCCGTTCGTCGCCGCGCTGGAAGGCATCGACGTCGTGGTCAACGCGGCCGGCGTCGAGGACCGTGGCCTGGTGGCGACCGCCGCCGACCGCGGCGTCGCGGTCGTCGACATCACCGCCACGACGCCCTACGTGGCGGCGATCGAGCGGCTCGCGCCGCGGGCGCCGGTGGTGCTCAGCGTCGGCCTGGCACCCGGGCTGACCAACCTGCTGGCCGCCGCCGTCCACCAGGCGGCACCCGGTCCCGCGGGCATCGACATCGCCCTCGTCCTCGGCGCGGGCGAGCGCCACGGGGCGGCCGGGGTGGCGTGGTCGTTCAAGCTGCTGGGCCGCCGGTTCGCCGATCCGGCCACAGGCGAGAGCGTGCGCAACTACACCCGGCCGCGGCGCTTCGACCTCCCCGGCCTGGGTACCCGCCGACTATACCGGGCCGACTTCTCCGACCAGCACGTGCTCACGCGCGACCTGGGCGTGGCCGTGCGCACCTACTTCGGCCTCGACTCGCGGGCGGCGACGGCCACGCTGGCCGCCCTGACCTGGGTTCCCGGCGGGTCGCACGCCCCGCAGGGGCTGCACCTGCCCGGCGGCGACCGCTGGCTGGCGCTGGCCCGCAGCGAGGACGGCACCACGCGCTGGGCCCGGGGCCGCCTGCAGTCGCATGCCACCGCCGTGCTCGCCGTCGCCGCTGCCCGGCGGGCCGTCGAACTGCCCGCCGGCGTGCACCACCTGCACAGGGTGATGGACATCGCCGACGTTCTCGCCGACGCGGGCATCGCGGTCGCCGGTGCCCGGGTTGGCTGAGCGGGCCCCACCGGGCCGGCCGGGTTGGTCCGCCCGGTCTGCCCGGTGCGCCCGGTCGGCTGAGTCGCCCCGCCGTCTCGGCGGCGGGGGGCGGAGACCCGTCAGCCCTCGCCGGGCCCGGCAGCAGGGGTGGGGCCCGATGCGGCGCCGCCGGCGGCGGCGTGCGCGCGGAGGTGGGCGTCGACCAGGCGGATGCGCTCGTCATCGGGGCGCCGGGGGCAGGTCGTGCACAGGCCGTCGCCGCCGTCGACCTGCGACTCGGGCGCCTGGTAGTAGAGGCAGCAGGTGCTCCGCATCGGGAGCTCGACGGGTGGCGCGGTGCCGCCGCGGTCGAAGCGGAACAGCCGGGAACGCGCCCTCAGCCGCGGCTGGCGGCGCTGCATCGCGTCGACCAGTTGCTCGACGAGGGCCCACGCCCGCCCCAGCTCGGCGGGCGCGGACCCGCGCTCGCGCAGCGCCCACAGCACCGTCGCCACATGGTCGGCCAGCGACCCCCACAAGCCGCTGAGGCCGTAGGGGCTGGCCTGGCGCACCGCGGCGAAGACGGGGGTGAAGGTGGCGACCAGCAGGTCGGCGGTGGCATCGACGAGTCGGGTCACGTCGCGGACGACGGTGGCGTCGCCGGAGCCGGCCGCAGGGTCGCCGGGCAGCGCGGCGAAGCATGGGGCCAGGACGGCCATGCGGGTCGACCAGCCCTCGTCGTCGATGCTGACCGCCACGTTGTCGATCGTGGCGTCGGGGCAGCGTCGGTCGGTCACCAGTGCAGCGGCGACGGGCACCGCGACCGCCCAGGCGAGCCCACTGCCCAGGTAGGCGCCTGCGACCGCCCGCGGGCGCGTACCGTGCTCGCCGCCCCGGGCCAGGCGCTCGACGCGCCCGGCCGTCCACGCCGGGTCGAGCGCCATGGCCAGTGGGTGCCAGCCGGGGCCCTGGGGCGCGCCGATGTCGAAGAGGTCGAACCGGGCGGCCGTGGCTGCGAGGGGAGGGTCGGGCAGGACACCCTTCCTAGCGCCCCCGACGCCGGGGGCGCAGGCCGGGCCGCCGCCACCGGCCGGGGGGAGGGAGTCGGTGACGGCGGCACAAGACCGGCCAGCGCGCGTCAACGCGCCGGCCGGCCGGAGTATTCCGCGTCCGCTCAGTTCGTTCGCCGGCGCCCGCTGATCAGCGCGAACACCGCCACCAGCAGCCCGATCACGCCGACGGCCACGCCCACGGTCGCCAGCGTTCTGGCCGAGTCGACGTCGTCCTGGCTGGCGGCGTTCTCGACCGTCAGGCCGCTGGCCGCCTCGCCGTCGTTGCCGTCGCCGCCGGCGTCGTCACCGCTGCCGGCCGCGTCCTCCTCCTCGGGGTCGACCAGCTCGAGCAGGGGCGCGGGGCGCTCGGGCTCCTCATCGCCCTCCTCGACGGGCTCGTCGATCCATCGCACCACCTCGCCGCTGGCGTAGGTCTGGATGGACGGGAACGTGATCTGGTCGACGTCCTCGGGCAGCGGGCCGGCCGAGACCTCGAACTCCTGGTACTCGGTCGTGCCGATCTCGCCGGTCCAGGTGATCTTGCTGACCACTTCGGTGGTCTCCTCGCCCTCGCTGTTCACGAGGGGCTCGTCGAGCTCGCGCATCTCGACCTCGTACTCCCACCCGGGCGTCGGCCTGACGCGCACGCTGCGGATGGGGTGGTCCTCGGGCAGGTTCACCTCGACACTGGTGGTCGTCGAGTCGTCGCGCTCGTTGGGCACCCGGAACGCCAGGGTGGTGAACCCCCCCTTGGGCGCCTCACCGGGGTTGACGGTGACATGGGCGGCGGCCGTGGGGGCCGCAGCCACGACGGCGACGGCTGCCACCGCCAGCGCCCGGGTCAGTGGACGATTGCTCACTGGCTGCTCCTTGTTCGCTGACAGGTCAGGCATGCTCAGGTGACCGGGACGACGGTCTCGAACACCGTCTGGTCGATGTCGCTGGTGCGCACCGTCACCTCGAGGTCCCAGTCGCCCACGAGGGGGATCTCCGCGCCCTCGGCCGAGAGGTGCCCCTGCCCGTAGTCGACCAGCACCAGGGTGATGGGGCCGAGGTCGCGCTCGGGCAGGGTGAGGTCGGCGCCACCTCCTCGAACCCGAGGAACGGCCCCCCGCCGGGCTCGTTGAGGTAGAGGTGCACCGCGCCCCGCCACAACAGGGCCACCACCAGCACGGCCAGGCCGCCGAGCCACACGCTCACCGCCGACAGGTGCACCAGGTCGGTCACGAAGGCCAGCGGCGCCAGGTCGCCCGACACCGCGTGGCCGGTCAGGCTGACCGTGGCGAGCAGGGCCAGGCCGCCGACAACGCTGGCGCGGGCGCCGATGGCCGGGGCCGCCCGGGCCAGGCGGGGCAGCACGACCGCGGCCGCGGCCAGCAGCAGCAGCCGCACCACCCAGGCCCGGCCGGTGCGTGCGCCCAGCTCGTCGGCCAGTACGTCGAGCCCCAGCGCGTCGCCCAGCCTGCCCGCCGCCGCGTAGGCGCCCTGCAGGGGGATGCTCAGCACGGTCGCCACCACGGTGGTGGCCCACGCGCCCGTCACCAGCCGCTGCGCCCGCCGGTCGCCGGCGCCGGCCGGCCACAGCCAGGCCAGGAACGCCACCGACCCCACCAGCACGGTGATGCCTGCGAACCCGGCGAAGCGGACCACTCCGAACACTGCGCCGAGGGTGGTGTCGCCGTCGCGCGAGCCGCCCAGCACCTCGTCGATCAGTGCCTGGTCGTCGCCGGCGTCGGTGCGGGCCGCCCCCACGCGGAACGTGAAAGCGCCCCCGATCGGGTGGCTGTCGGACGACACCACGCGCCACCACGACGTAGGCGCCGTCGTCGAGGTCGGGCAGGGAGGCCGTCACCGACGCGTCCTCGCCGCCCGGATGCCCGGCCTCGCCGATGCCGAGGCGCGCGCCGTCGGCGTCGAGCACCGTCAGGGTGTCGTCGGTGAGGTCGACGGCCTCGGTGAAGTGCAGCACCACCTCGGTGGGTGCGGTCGCCAACTGCTCGCCGGAGGCGGGCTCGCTCGACTCGAGCTCGGCGTGGGCGTCGGCCAGCGCCGGCATCAGCAGCAGCGCCAGGCCGGCGGCGAGCGCGGCGACGCCCGCCCTCGCCGTGCGTGGCGCCCGCGCCGTCCGCGCCGTCCCCCTGGTCGAGCCTGTCGATGACGTCGGGTCCCCGCGCCCGGCGACGGTCATGCCGATCGCACCAGCACGGAAGGTCGCGGGACGCGGCGGGCCAGCACCCAGACGGCGCCGAGCCCGGCCAGCTCGAGCAGGTGCACCAGCTCGCGCCCCAGCAGTGCGTGGCCCGATAGGGCATCGGCCACCGAGGTCACCACCATGCACGCCACCAGCACGACGGCCAGCGGCAACATGCCCCACGCCCGGGCCGGGCGCAGCGCCGCCACCAGGAAGCCGACCGCGAGCCCCATGTCCCACGCCGTCAGCTCGTGCGCCAGGTGCACCGAGGCGTGGCCGTCGTCGAGGATCAGGCCGGGCCAGCTGACGACCAGCTGGGCCACGGCCAGCAGGCCGAGCACGATCCGCCACTCGCTGGTGGCCAGCAGGCCCGTGCGGGGCCGGCCGTGCGGCGCCGTGAGCGAGGCCAGGACCGCCGGGTCGAGGCGGACCTGCTCGCGCGGCGCGCGGTCGACCGCCCGGGACAGCACACCGACGGCCTGCGCCCAGGCCTGGCAGTCGGCGCAGCCGGCGAGGTGGGCGTCGAGCTGGTGGACCGCCAGCCCGACCCCCTCCCCGTCGAGCCGCGCCGAGAACGCGTCTCGGAAGGTGGTGCAGCGCATGCCTGTTCAGTCGCTCGGCGGGTCCGTTCGGTTCCCGGCGTGCCCGGAAAGGTCAGGGGAAAAGTCCTAACGTGCACCCCTCGTGGACGACGTGACGGCATTGGCGCTCGCCGCACGTGACGGGGACCGCGTGGCGTTGTCCGACTTCATCCGCCGCACCTGGGCCGAGGTCGGCCGCCTGGCGGCCGACCTCGCCGGGCCCGCCCTGGCCGAGGACGTTGCCCAGGACACCTACGTGCGCGCCCTGCGGGCCCTGCCCGCCTACCGCGCCGACTCCGCCGCCCGCACCTGGCTGCTGTCGATCGCCCGGCGCGCGGCCGTCGACGCAGTGCGCGGCGCCGCCCGCCGGCGTCGGCTGTCAGGGCTGCTGGCCGGCGGGGCCGGGGCCGGCGACGCCGCCCACGTGCCCCTGGCCGACGGGGTGCTCACCCACCAGGTGCTGTCCCGGCTCGACCTCGACCGGCGCACGGCGTTCGTGCTGACGCAGCTGATGGGCTTCGACTACGCGAGCACCGCCGAGGTCTGCGGCTGCCCGGTGGGCACCATCCGCTCGCGGGTGGCCCGGGCACGGACCCAGCTCGTAGCCGAGATGGGCCTCGTCGATGTGGGCCGCAGCGAGCCGGTCGCCGAGCCGGACGAGCCGCCGGTCCTCCCGTGACGCTGCCGATCGTCGCCTGCCTCGACGAGCTGCGCGCCGCACTCGCCGGTCGCGGCCTCGCCGTGCTGCAGGCCCCCCCGGGGGCGGGGAAGACCACCGCGGTGCCGCCGGCCCTGCTGGACGAGGCGTGGCTGGCAAGTGCGCCGGGCGTGCCGGGTACCGCCGACGCGTCGGCGCCGGCGGCCGGGGCGCCGGCGGGCGGTCACCGCATCGTCATGCTCGAGCCGCGCCGGCTCGCCACCCGGGCCGCGGCCCGACGTATGGCGGCCCTGCGTCGCGAGCGGGTCGGCCAGACGATCGGCTACCGCACCCGCGACGACCGCCAGGTGGGACCGGGCACCCGCATCGAGGTGGTGACCGAGGGCATCCTCACCCGGCGTCTGCAGCGCGATCCCGGCCTCGAGGGCGTGGGCCTGGTCATCTTCGACGAGTTCCACGAGCGCAGCCTGCAGGCCGACCTGGGCCTGGCCCTCGCTCTCGACGCCCGCCGCCACCTGCGGCCCGACCTGCGCCTGCTGGTCATGTCGGCCACCCTCGACGGCGACCGGGTGGCGGCCCTGCTGGGCGGCGAGGGCCCGCCGGCGCCGGTGATCACGAGCGAGAGCCGGTCGCACCCGGTCGAGGTGCGCTGGGCGCCCCGCCGGCCCCGCGAGCACATCGAGCCGGCCGCGGTGGCCGCCGTCCGCCACGTGCTGCGGACCGAGCCAGAGGGCGACGTGCTGGTGTTCCTGCCGGGCGCCGGCGAGATCGTCCGCGCCGGCGAGCAGCTCGTCGCCGCGCTGCCCGCCGGCGCGCCGGTCGACGTGCACCTGCTGTACGGGGCGCTGCCCGCCGACGACCAGGACGCCGCGCTGGTCCCCGGCCTGCCCGGCCGGCGCAAGGTGGTGCTCGCCACCGACATCGCCGAGACCAGCCTGACGGTCGAGGGCACGTCGATCGTGGTGGACGGGGGCCTGGCCCGCCGCCCCGCCTTCGACGCCACCACCGGACTGACCCGGCTGGAGACCGTCCCCGCCGCGCGCGCGTCGGCCGATCAGCGGGCGGGGCGGGCGGGGCGCGAGGGGCCAGGGGTGGCGGTGCGCCTGTGGTCGAAGGTCGAGCACGCGGGCCGCCGGCGCTTCAGCGAGCCCGAGATCCGCCAGGCCGAGCTGGCGGGCCTGGCCCTGGAGCTGGCCGTGTGGGGCACGGGCGTGGCCGATCTGCCCTTCCTCGATCCACCACCGGCCCGGGCGCTCGACGAGGCCCGCCGGCTGCTCGTCGAGCTGGGCGCGCTCGCGTCGTTCGACGCGGTCGAGGGCGCCGGCGCGCTCGTGCCCACCGACGCCGGGCGCGAGATGGTGGCCCTGCCCCTGCACCCCCGCCTGGCCCGCATGGCGCTGGTCGCCCGGCGGCGCGGGCATGGCTGGCTGGGGTGCCTGCTGGCCGCCCTGCTCGAGGACCGTGACGTGCTGCGGGGCCGCCCCGACGACCTGCCCACCGACGTGGGCGTGCGCCTGGCGCTGCTGGAGGATCCGGGCCGCCGCCACCCCCAGGCCGACGGTCGGGCGCTGCGCCGCGCCCGCGACCGCGCCCGCGACCTGGCCCGCCGCGTCGGCGTCACGCCCGGCGCGGTCGACGGCGATGCCGCCGGGCTGCTGCTGGCGGCGGCCTACCCCGACCGCATCGCCCAGGCCCGGGGCGGCCGGGGCCGCTACGTGCTCCGGGCGGGTACCGAGGGCTGGCTGGACGCGGGCGACCCGCTGGCGCACGAGCCGCTGCTGGCCGTGGCCGAGGTCGACGGGCGGCGCAGCAACGGGCGCATCCGCCTGGCCGCCCCGCTGGGCGCCGACCAGCTCGACGAGGTGGCGGGCGACCAGGTGGTCGAGCACGCCCGCCTCGACTGGGACCGCGACCGCGACGACCTGGTCGCCCGCGTCGAGCGCCGGCTCGGGCGGCTGCGCCTGGGCATTGTCGAGCGTCGCCCCTCGCCGGGCCTGCCGGCCACGACGGCGCTGGTCGACCGGGTGCGCCGGACCGGGCTGGCTGCGCTGCCCTGGACCGAGGCCGCCCGCTCGGTGCAGGCCCGGGCGGCGTTCCTCCGAGCCAACCTGGGCGAGCCCTGGCCCGACCTGTCCGACGCCGCGCTGCGCCGCAGCGCCGACCGGTGGCTGGCGCCGCTGCTGGCGGGGGCCACGGGGCGCGCCGACCTCGACCGCCTCGACCTGGCCCGGGTGCTGCGGGGCATGGTGCCCCACCGGGTGGCGGCCGACCTCGACCGGCTGGCGCCCCGCGAGCTCACGCTGCCCTCGGGCCGGCGTGTCCGCCTGCGCTACGGCGAGGGCGAGCCGGGCGATCCGCCGGTGCTGGCCGTGCGGGTGCAGCACGTCTTCGGCCTGGCGGAGACGCCGACGGTGGTCGGTGGGCGGCTGCCGGTGACGCTGCACCTGCTGTCGCCGGCCGACCGCCCGGTGCAGGTGACCAGCGACCTCGCCGGGTTCTGGACCGGCTCGTGGCACGACGTGCGCAAGGAGCTGGCCGGCCGCTACCCCAAGCACGCCTGGCCGGAGCACCCGGAGGAGGCGTGACGGCCCTCGCCGGGAGGGCCGTCACGCACGTCCGACCGTCAGTCGAGCGTGAAGGTCACCTGCATGTGCACCCGATAGGCCGACACCGCGCCGTCCGAGACCAGCACCTTCTGCTCCTTGATGTAGGCGCCGTCGATGTTGTGGACGGTCTCGCTGGCTTTGGCGATACCGGCCTTGACCGCGTCGTCGAAGCCCGTCGTCGACTCGGCGCTGATCTCGATCGTCTTGGCAACCGACATGGGGACCCTCCTGGGAGAAGCTGCCCGCCGGCGACAAGTCAACCCGCGGCGCGGCCCGGACGCCAGGGACCGCTCGCGGTGGTCAGGCCGCCGCCTTGGCCGCGGTGGCCTCGTCGAGCTCGGCGAAGGCCAGCAGCTCGCGGCCCGCCGCGGCGGCGATGCCGTCGTCCCAGGCGCGGCCGTGCACCAGCTGGCGGCGCACGAACCGCAGCGCCACCAGGCCCTTGTGCACCGCCAGCTCGCCCCCTTCGCCCGCCTGCTCGAGCAGCAGCGCCGCCGACGTCGTGCGGTTGAGCAGATCGCACAACCGGCCCGAGACGGCCTCGGCCGCGTCGGGCTCGAGCCCGGCCAGGCCGTCGATGCGGGCGGCCAGGCGCTCGCGGCTGCCGGTCACCGCCTCGACGCCCTCCTGCACCCAGCCCGGCGCGCCCCCGCGGGCGGCGGCGAGCGCGGCGTCGATGCGGCCCAGGAGCGCCTCGTGCGACCCGTCGCGCCGGATGGCGCGCAGCACGTCGAGCACGCAGATGTTCTCGCTGCCCTCCCAGATGGGGTGGCACTGGGCGTCGCGGAGCTGGCGGGTCAGGCCCCAGTCCTCGCAGTAGCCGTTCCCGCCGTGCAGCTCGATGGCGTACGACGCAGCCTCGACGCCGAACCGGCAGAGCCGCACCTTGGCCGCCGGCACCAGGATGCGTCGCAGGCGGGCGCCGTCGCTGGCTTTCGAGGCCGCCGTGCACTCGAAGCCCAGGGCGGTCGCGGCCTCGAGCTCGGCCAGCAGGTCGACGAGCTGCTCGCGCACGAGCGGCAGGTCGACCAGCGCACGGCCCTTGGCCTGGCGGTGGTGCGCCCAGGCCGTGGCCTCGGCCACGCAGCGGCGGGCGATGCCCAGCCCCATGAGCGCGACGCCGAAGCGGCTGCCGTTGACCATCTCCATCATGCGGTTCAGCCCGCCGGCGTCGCTGGCGTCAGCCGCGACGGTGCCGCCGCCCTCGCCGCTCCGACGGCCGCCGTCGCCGCCACCATCCGTGGGCGTGCCCCGCAACGCGTACCCGAGCGCCCCGCGGAACTCGACCTCGCCCGTCGGCACGCTCTTCGTCCCCAGCTTCTGCTTCAGGCGGCGGACGCTGTAGTGGTTGGGCGAGCCGTCGTCGGTCACCCGGGGCACCAGGTACAGGCCGAGGCCGGCGGGACCGTCGGGGGCGCCCTCGGGCCGGGCCAGCAGGACGATGGCCGCGCCGTCGACGTTGGAGCAGAACCACTTCTCGCCCGTGATCGCCACCCGGCCGTCGCCCAGGTCGCGGGCCGTGCAGTGCACGGTGCGGCCGAGGTCGGAGCCGCCGTCGCGCTCGGTCAGGAACATCGACCCGTCGACCGCGTCGGCGACGTCGGCCGCGCGCAGCCCGGCCAACAGCTCGTCGCGCACGTCCGGCGGGGCGTAGGCCTCGACCAGGCCCGCCACCCCGGTGGTCATGCCCAGGCTGCACACCATGCCCGTGTCGGCCTGGGAAAGGAGGTAGCTGGACCCGCCCAGCACCACGCCGGGCACCGGCCGCTTGCGCTCGCGGGCCTGGGGGGCGAAGCCCGACGGGTAGCCGGCCCGCCACAGCGCCGCCTTGGCCTCGAGCATGGCGGGGTGGTGGGCCAGCTCGTTCACCTCGTTGGCCCAGCGGTCGTAACGGACCAGCTCGGGTGGGTGGGCGTCGACGATGTCGGCGGCGCGCGCGATGGTGCCGCCCACCAGGTCGCCGAACGCGTCGAGCGTCCGCTCCGACCACTCGACGTCCTCCGGCGGGGCGTCGCGCCGCACGCGGGCCTGCAGGTCGGGGTCGAGCCGGTACCAGTTCAGCCCGACCACCGAGTCGATGTCTGACCAGTCGATCACCCGACCAGCCTGGCACGCGCAGCGGCGGCGGCCCAGGTCAGATGGAACGCTGCTGCTCGCGGCCGGTGTCGAAGAAGGCGTCGAGGTAGTCGCCGGGAGGCAGGCCGCTCTGGCGCACCAGGGCGAAGATCTCGCTGCCGTCGGCCGCCGCCCGCAGTCCGCCCACCGTGTCGCCGTAGGGCTCGTACACCTGGGCCAGGCCGCAGTCCTCGCCGCCGACGTCGGCGGCGTACTCGGCGCTCTCGGCGAGGGCGGCATCGGCCGCCGCGTCGGTGTCGGCCCGGCACCACAACGTGATCCGCTCTTCGTACACGCCCTCACCAGGACGGAAGACCACCGTCCTGACCGAGAACCAGTGCATCGGGTCTGCCATCAGGACCTCGATCCGCTCGCACCCGAATGCCGGAACGGTACGCCACGTCACGCGGTTTCGCCCGTCGGTTCCGGGACGGCTGGCCGCTTAGGGTGGGGAGCGTGCCCGAGATCCGCGAGCTGAGCGCCAGCCGGACCGCCATCGACGACCTGTGGGTGATCTCGATGAAGGAGGTGACCGACGAGCGGGGCACGGTGCGCGAGTTCTACCGCGAGTCGGCGTTCCGCGACGCCGGGCTGCCGTCGCTCGGCCCGTGGGTGCAGGTCAACCTCACCGAGACCCGCCGGGGCGCCCTGCGGGGACTGCACGCCGAGGACATGTTCAAGCTGGTGGCGGTGGTCGCGGGCGAGGCGTTCGGCGCCTACCTCGACACCCGGCGGGACTCGGCCACCTACGGCAAGGTGGTCACCGCGCGGCTCACCAAGGGCACGCAGGTCCTGGTGCCCCGGGGGGTGGGCAACGGGTTCCAGACGGTGAGCGACGAGCCCACCCAGTACCTCTACTGCTTCGACCACGAGTGGGTCCCCGGCATGGCGGGCACCGCGGTCAACCCGCTCGACCCGGCACTGGGAATCGACTGGCCGCTGCCGGTCGACCCCGCCGACCCGGCGCAGATCTCCGCCAAGGACGCGGCCCAGCCACCGCTGGCCGACGCCGGCTGATCCGGGGCGCCCCGGGGGGTGGCGGGTCAGAGCGGCGTCCGGCGCCGGGCCACCACGTCGCCGCCCGACCAGCCCGCCAGGTCGAGCCGCCGGGGTTGCGCCGAGGCCGGACGCAGGGTGTGGGTGGCGGTGCGGTCGGACACGTCGAGCGACGCCACCGGCCGGTCGTCGAAGGCGACGTCCACCCGGTCGAGCCCCTCGGTCGTCAGCCGCAGCCGCACCCGCCCGTCGGCCCGGACCTCGGGCGGCTCGGCCAGCGCCAGCGTGTAGGCGGGTCGCGCCGCCAGCAGCTCGGCGGCCCTGGCCAGCAGGTCGTCGTTCGACCCGACGATGTCGGCACGGGTGAGCCGGTAGGGCACGTCCGGCACGATGCCCAGGTCTTCGACCGGGGTGCCGGCCCGGTCGGCCCCCACCCGCAGGGTGCGCCGCACCGAGGCCCGGAAGCCCGCGCCCGCCGGCAGGTCGACGAACGGGTTGCCCGCGCCCCCGGCCACTCCGTCGCCGGGCGGCGGCGTGTCGAGCAGCACCTTGAACAGGTCGTGCGTCCACACGTTGGCCCCGCCCGCCCCGGTGTTGTCGTCCAGGCCCAGCACCGGCCCGATGCCGTGGTCTTGGAAGCCGGCGGCGAAGATGTCGGTGGCGCTGTAGCAGAGCGCGTCGGTGACCAGCACGACGGGCCCGTGGTAGCGCTGGCCCACGGCGTTGGCGGTCGGCGTCTCGGTGATCGTGAAGGCGTTGGTGTACTGGGCGCCGGTCGACACCGCCTGGCGCAGCGACGTCACCCACGGCTTCAGGCTGAACGTGGGGTCGAGGGGCGACGGTGCGTGGCGCCGGCACAGGTCGAGCATCAGCGGCGTCGTGGTCATCTGCGCCGGCTCGGGGTTGATGGGCCGGGGCGTGAGCACCTGGAGCAGGCGCTCGGACGCGTAGATCAGCCCTCCGCCGTTGCCTCGCACGTCGACCACCAGCCCGCGCTGCGGGAGCCGCTCGGCCAGGCGCACGAACTCGGCCACGAACTCGTCGGCGTCGTCGACGCCGAAGGTGAAGATGCGGATGTGGCCGATGGGGCCCGACGGCGTCGTCACCGACCGGGCCCGCAGCACAGTCGGCATGCTGGTGGCGACGTCCTCGTCGCCGACAGCCACCCGCGTGACGGGGCTGGCCGCCGACGCGATGTCGGCCTCGGCCTCGACCGCTCGGGGCGCGAACATCACCTTCTTCGCCTCATTCACGGCCATGACCTCGATGTCCAGCCCCTGCGCCGCCTGGGCGCCGACGGTGGCGGCGCCGCCCCCGCCCAGGCCGGTGCCGTCGCCGCCAGGGCCGCCGGCGGTCGCCACCCGCCAGTCGAGGCGGATCTCGCGCTCGGCGCCGTCGAGGCCCCGGTAGGTGACCACCACCCAGTCCTCCTCGGGCGGCAGCGACCGCACCAGCGGCCGGATGGTCAGGGCGTCCAGCCCGCGGGCGAAGCTGGCGGCGGGGTTGCTGCCGGCCTGCAGGCGGGCGTTGGCCTCGACCGCCCGGCGCACCGGGGCGCCGCTCCAGTGCAGCACCTCGACGTCGGGCACGAACGTCGGGTGCGCCAGCGACTCGGCCACCTTGGTGACGATGTAGTGCTCGGCGCCACCCTCCACAGGCGGGTCGAAGTAGCGCTCGACCAGGAAGGGCAGGAACGCGGTGCGCGCCCGGAACGGCGCCGGCAGCAGGTAGTTGGTGTGCAGGTCGCGCACCGAGGCGAAGATGTCGGCCAGCTCGCGGTGGAACTCGACCTCGGGGCCGCGGGTTGCCTCGGTGAGCATCGACAGCCGGTCGCGCTGCAGCCGTAGCCGCTGCACCGGGTCGACCGCGTGCATCGACCGCTTGAGCACCAGGTGGACATAGCACTGCTCGATCATCAACAGCGCCTGGTCGACCAGCAGCAGCCGGTCGGCCAGCGTTAGCGTGCCGTCGCCGATGCCGGCCAGGAAGTCCGAGAGCAGCGCCCCCTGCACCGTCCCCGCCGCCGCCTCGCCGAGGTCGACCTCGGGCCGGGCCTCGGGCCGCCCGCCCGGCGGGGTGCCGGGCCCGGTGGCGGGCC
>DASSCS010000126.1:0-2324 GCA_035697515.1 Acidimicrobiales bacterium | reverse complement strand
GGTGCTCGACAACCTCCGGCAGCCGTTGGAGGAGGGCGTCATCCGGGTGGCCCGGGCCGCTGCCAAGGTGACCTTCCCGGCGCGGGTGCTGCTGGTGGGGGCCATGAACCCCTGTCCCTGCGGCCAGGGCGGGCCTCCCGGCGGGTGCCGATGCTCCGGCGCCGCCCGCGCACGCTACGCACGTCGGTTGTCTGGGCCGCTGCTCGACCGCTTCGACCTTCGTATCGAAGTGGGCAGGCCCGACGTCGCCGATCTGCTCGACTCGTCGGCAGGGGAGGCCACGATCGAGGTAGCCGCCCGGGTGGCCGCGGCCCGCGAGGTCGCGGCCGGGCGCGGCGTCGGCGCCAACGTCGGGCTCCCGGCGTGGCGGCTCGACGACGTGGCGCCACTCGACCCTGCCGCCACCCGATTGGTGGAGCGGGCGCTGCGGGCGGGTCGCCTCACGGGGCGGGGACTCGGCGGCGTCCGCCGGGTGGCACGCACCATCGCCGACCTCGCCGGCCACGCGGGCCCTCTGGGCTTCGAACACGTGAGCACGGCATTGGCGTTGCGGGTCGATCCGCTCTGCCTCGACTGGCGGGTGGCGTGATGGACCGGGCGCTCGACGACACCCTCGGCGGCCGCCTGGCGGCCTCGGGTCTTCCCGCCGAGGCGTTCGCCGCCGCCCTCGCCGGCTTGCCGGGCATGGGGCCGGCGCGTCTGTCGGCCGTCCTTCGCGCCGCACCGGCCGCGCTCGCCTGGGAGCGCATCCGTGGCGGTACCGGATGGCGCAACGCCGAGGCGGTGGCGGCACTGGGCGCCCGTCCCGACGCCCTCTTGGCCCGCTGGGGTCGCGCTGCCCGGGGCGTCGAGCCGGTGGCGGTGTGGCGGGCGATCGTCGACGAGGGCGTCGGCGTCGCGGTCATCGGCTCACCCGCGTATCCACCCGCCCTCGCCGCCGACATCGAACCGCCCGGCGTCGTGTTCCATCGCGGATCGCCCGATGTCGTGGCCGGTCCCCGGGTGGCGGTCGTGGGTACCCGCCGATGCAGCTCGACGGGCGCCGCCATCGCCTGGGAGCTGGGGCGCGACCTGGCGGCCGCCGGCGTGTCGGTCGTATCGGGCCTCGCCGCGGGGATCGACGGCGCCGGCCATCGCGGCGCCCTGGTGGCCGTGCGTGATGGCGCTCCCGCCGCACCCATCGGGGTGGTCGGCAGCGGCCTCGACGTCGTCTATCCCCGCGGTCAGGCGGAGCTGTGGCGAGCGGTGGCGTCGCACGGGGTGCTGCTGTCGGAGGCGCCCCTGGGCGCGCGGCCGGAGCGGTGGCGCTTTCCGGCGCGCAACCGCATCATCGCTGCGCTCGCCGATCTGGTCGTGGTCGTCGAGTCACACCGCGTGGGCGGGTCGATGCACACCGTCGACGAGGCCGACCGGCGTGGCATCGACGTCATGGCGGTCCCCGGCTCGGTCCGGGCGCCGGCATCGGCAGGAACCAACGGGCTGCTCGCTGAGGGTCGGGCGCCGGTCTGTTCGGCTGACGATGTGCTGGTCGCCCTGGGGATGCGACCCGCCGGTCGCCGGTCCCGCGACGAGACGCGACGTCGGCCCGACACGGGCGACGTCCCGGTACTCGACGCCGTGGGCTGGCAGCCGGCGACCCTCGACCAGATCGGCGTGCGCACGGGGCACGACCTGGCGGTCCTGGCACCGGCGCTGGATCGCCTGTGCGAGTCCGGATGGGTGGCGAGGCGCGGCGGCTGGTACGAGAGGGTCGCGGGAGGAGCCCCATGACGGCCGGTACCTTGGTGACCGTGGGGCCAGGCTGGCACGTCGAGGAGTTCACCCACTCGTTGACGGCGGCGTCACCGGCCACGGTCGAGGCGTACGGGCGGGATCTGACCGCGTTCGTCACCTGGGCCGAGCGCCTGGGTCTCAGGTCGCCGAGCGACGTGCAGCGCACAACGGTCCGGCGCTACCTGGCCTTCCTCGCCACGCGGGGTTTCGCCCGACGGACCATCGCCCGGCGGGCCTCGGCGCTGCGTCGCTACTTCGGCTGGGCCCGGCGCGTCGGCGCCACCAGCAGCGACCCGACGGCGGGCCTGAGCGCGCCCAGGGGCGAGGCGCGGCTACCCCGGGTCCTGCATCCGGAGGAGTTGCGCTCCCTGCTGGACGCGGGTCCGGGTGGCCCTGCCGGCGGCCGCGACCTGCGCGACACCGCACTGCTGGAGCTGCTCTACGGCAGCGGCCTGCGCGTGGCCGAGGCCGCGGCGCTCGACGTCGACGACCTCGACCTGGCACGGCGCCGGGTCCGGGTGTGGGGCAAGGGTGGCAAGCAGCGCCTGGTC
>DASSCS010000125.1:0-52508 GCA_035697515.1 Acidimicrobiales bacterium | reverse complement strand
GGGGCGGCTCGAACCCGAAGCCGCCCACCAGCATCGTGTCGGCCACGAACCGCAGCAGTTGCTCGACGTTCGCCGGACCGCCCGCGGCGAGGTACCGGTGCGCGTCACGGGCGATCCCGGCAGGGACGGTCGACAGCCGGGTCAGCTCGGCGTCGGGGTCGGCCTCGCCGCCCAGCGCCACGAGGGGGATGCCGGCCGCCGTGCAGCCGGCCTGCAGCTCGTCGAACGGCTGCTCCCAGGCGCCTCGACCTCCCAGCAGGCGCACCACCACCGCCGTGGCGCCGTCGAGCCGGGGTGCGCCGTCGAGCCGGCCCGGGTGCGCCGCCCGCACCGCGGGAAAGCCGTCGGGCAGCCGGTGGACGATCGAGCCGAGGGCGAGCAACTCGGTGTCGGCGTTGCTGAGGAAGAGGATCATCGGGCGGGGGAGCTCCGGGGGATCGGAAGGGCCGAGCAGGCGGGCGGCGGGCGGTCGGCCGGGCGGCGACCGGGCAGGCGCGAGCCGGCCTCGGGGGCTCGCCGAGCCTGAGGCACCGGCCGAAACGACAGGTGGGACACTGCCGCGAGTTCGGTCGGACACCGCCGATCGGTACGGCCGACGGGGCGCGGCGGGCCCGTCGGGCACGGGTGGGCGATGGGGTGCGGCGGAGCCGTCGGGTACGGGTGGGCGATGGGGCGCGGCGGGGTGGTCGGGTACGGGTGGGTCACGGCGCGCCCTCGGCGATGAGGGCGCGCAGCCGGTCGAGGTCGAGGTGGTTCTCCACGGCGTCGGCCATTCGGTCGAGGCGGGCGAGGCGGTGGGCGACGAAGTCGAGGCCGCTCGGCGACCAGCGCTTGCCCGCCCGCTCGGCGGCCCAGCGCAGCACGCCGGCGCGAAGGCCGTCGTTCTCGAACAGCCCGTGCAGCGTCGTGCCGACCACCCGCCCGGCGTGCCAGCCGAGCACCTCGCCGCCGGCCTCAGCAGCGGGCCGGTCCCCCGGCCTGCCGTCGGTCCCGGCGCTCGCCGGCGAGCCCCCGGGTGGGCCGTCCGGCTCGCCGACCTCGGGCGGGTCTGCCGGCCTGCCGTGGGCCCTCGCGCCGGGCGTCGGTGGATCGCCGCGCGCCGGATCGCGGGACGACCCGGGCGCCTGATCATCGGCGCGGCGGGTGAGCCACGGGGTCGCGGCGCCGGTGGCGGTGACCCTGCCGTGGTGGATGCGGTAGCCGCGCACCGGCTGCCCCGCGGCCGGGACCGGGCCGTCGACCGCCTCGCCGGCCGGCCTGTCGAGCACCTTGTCGCCCCGGAAGTCGGTCCCGACGGGCAGCAGGCCGAGGCCCCGGTCGCACCCGGGCGGGCCCTCGACCCCGTCGGGGTCGTCGATGCGGTCGCCCACCATCTGCAGGCCGGCGCACACGGCCACGAGGGCTGCGTCCGAGGACTGGACCGCGGCCGCCAGCCCGGTCGAGCGGAACCACGACAGGTCGCCCCGGGTGTCCTTCGAGCCGGGAAGCACCACCAGGTCGGGCCGGCCCAGCTCGGCGACCGAGCGCACCCAGCGCACGCGCACCGCCGGTTCGAGGCGCAGCGGGTCGAGGTCGCCGGCGTTCGACACCCGCGGCCACCGCAGCGCCACCACGTCGAGCACGTCCACCTCGGCGTACATGCCGGGCCCGCCCGGTCCGGCCGGCAGAACCGCGCCGCCGAGGGGACCGGGGTGGGCCGGCCACGAACCCTCCCCCGCCGCGGTGTCGGCCATCGCCCGGTCGAGGGCGAGGGAGTCCTCGTTGTCGATGTCGTCGACGCCGACGTGGGGCAGGACGCCCAGCGTGGGCACGCCGCAACGGCGCTCGAGCTCGGCGCAGGCGTCGCCCAGCAGGGTCGGGTCGCCCCGCAGCTTGTTGACGATGAACCCCCGGACCAGCGAGCGCAGGCCGTCGGGCAGCACCGCGACGGTGCCGTACAGCGAGGCGAACACACCGCCCCGGTCGATGTCGCCCACCACCACGGCCGGCAGCCCCGCGGCCCGGGCCAGGGGCAGGTTGACGATGTCGCCGTCGAGCAGGTTGATCTCCGCCGGGCTGCCGGCACCCTCGCAGATCACGACGTCGAACCGGCGGCGCAGGTCGGCCAGCGCGTCGAGCACCACGGGGAGCAGGGCCCGCTTCGAGCGGTGGTACTCGGCCGCCGACTGCACGCCCGTGGGCCGGCCCAGCACCACCACTTGGCTCGACCGCTCGCCCGTGGGCTTGAGCAGCACCGGGTTCATGGCCACCTCGGGCTCGGTCCCGGCGGCCACCGCCTGGACCCATTGGGCGTGGCCGATCTCGCCGCCGTCCGCGGTGACCGAGGCGTTGAGCGCCATGTTCTGCGCCTTGAACGGCGCCACCCGCACCCCCTCGCGGGCCAGCAGCCGGCACAGCCCGGCCACCACGAACGACTTGCCGGCGTCGCTGGTGGTGCCGCACACCATCAACGCCCCGCGGAGCGGCCGGGGCGCGCTCACTACTCTCGCCTCCCATGGCCCGAGCCAAGTCGATCGTCCTCGTCAATACCGGTCACGGGAAGGGGAAGTCCTCGGCCGCCTTCGGTGTGATGGCCCGCGGCTGGGCACGGGGGTGGCGGGTCGGGGTGGTGCAGTTCGTCAAGGGCGGCAAGTGGAAGACCGGCGAGCGCAAGTTGGCCGACCACCTCGGCATCGAGTGGCACACGCTGGGCGACGGGTTCACCTGGGAGTCGACCGACCTCGAGCGCACCGCCGAGCTGGGCCGCGACGCCTGGCGGCAGGCCGCCGCCAAGCTGGCCTCGGGCGACTACGACCTGCTCATCCTCGACGAGGTGACCTACATCGTGAAGTACGGCTGGGTTCACGCGGCCGAGGTGGCGGCGGCCATCCGCGACCGCTCGCCCGGCACCAGCGTTGTGGCGACCGGCCGCGACGCCCCCGACGAGTTGGTCGAGGTGGCCGACACCGTCACCGAGATGCGCAAGGTCAAGCACGTCTACGACGAGGGGATCTCGGCGCTCAAGGGCATCGAGTTCTGAGCGGCGCGCTCGGTCGCCCGCGCCGCGCTGCGGGCGGCCTCGGTCCAGACGACGCCCAGGCCCAGCGTCAGCAGCGTCCAGACCAGCAGGTTGCCGGTCAGCGAGTTGAGCCGGAACTGCCACACCAGGTTGGCGGGCACACCCACCGTGTCGGGGGAGGGCGGCAGGGCGGCGAACAGCACGCCGAACGTCACCAGCCCCGCCAGCACCACGGCGGCGACCCGGCGGTCGTCGGGCCAGCCGGCGCGCCGCAGGCGCGCCGACAGGTGGGCCAGCCCTGCCAGCGCCAGGGCGGCCAGCACGATCATCAGCACGTACAGCCGCTCGCGCTCGCCCACGGTGTCGGGGTCGCCGACGGCGGGAGGGTTGGGAGGGTACTTCAGCCAGGGGGCGACGCTGACGGCACCGGCCAGGATGGCGCCCGACACGGCGACCCGGCGGAAGGGGCCGCCGGTGGTGGTGCGCAGCGACAGCGACGCGATGGCGAGGAACAGGCCGAACGCCGCGCCCGTCAGGGCGTAGGCGGCGAACAGGCCGACGCCGCGCTGGTCGCCACGGCTGACCGACACGTCCTCGTCGTCGCCGTCGGCGTGGTCGGCCCCGGGCTCGGTGGGCGCAGCCTCGGCGGCGGCCTCCTCGATGGCGATCGCCTCGTCGATGCGCGGCTCGGTCGCCACGGAGTGGAAGACGGCGCCGGCCAGGCCGGCCACGGCACCGAGCACCACCGCGGCCACCACGATGGTGCGCGGACGCGTGAAGTCGAAGCGGGCGAGCACTGTTCGTCTCGAGCTCGGGGCCGGTCGCGCGGGGGCGCGATCAGTGACAGGGCACGCCGATGAGGTGGCGCCCGTCGTGGAAGAACTCGTGCAGGAACAGGTCGCCCCGGGCCAGCACGCTGCCGAGCTGGCCGTTGTCGAACGTCACCAGCCACAGGGCTAGCGCGGCGACGGCGAGCAGGGCCACCACAGCCCAGCCGGGGATCGGTGCGACGACGACGCCGGGGTCGGCTGCGGTGGTCGTGGTCTGTGCCATCGGTCTGTCTCCTCCATCCACGTGGACAACCCCACGGTCGGTCTCCTGGCTCCCGGATCGACGCTCACCCCGCCTTCCCGGGCCGCAGCCCAGTGGCTTCGTGGGGATCGCTCCTCGGTCACAGTGGCGGGACCGCGCCGGACTCGCACCGGCTTCCCGGAACCGTGGGTCGGCGGGAACCCTAGACGATGGCGACTGCGGCCGCCCCGTGTGCGATCGGGCGCGCCGTCGGGCCGGGCGACCCCTCAGCGGCCGGACGAGAGGTACTCGTGCAGTGTGTCGGTCTCGGTCTGCAGCTCGTCGATGCGGGTCTTCACGACGTCGCCGATGCTGACGATGCCCGTCAGCCGGTCGCCGTCGAGTACCGGGATGTGACGGATGCGACGGTCGGTCATCGTGCGCATGAGGTCGTCGACCGTGGCCCCGGGCTCGCAGGTGGTCAGGTCGGTGCTCATGAGGGCCGACACCGACTGCTGCAGCGCGCCCGCCGGGTCGGGGGCCGCGTCCGCCAGCGCCCGCACGATGTCGCGCTCGGAGATGATGCCGCGGATCGCAGGGCCGTCCCCCTCTGCCTCCCCGGACCCCTCGGTGACCACGAGGGCGCCGATATTGCGCTCGCGCAACTGGGCCACGGCGTCGGCCACCGTGGCCTCGACCGGGATCGTCGCGACCTCGTGGCCCTTGCGGTGGAGGATGTGCTCGATAAGCACTGCGACCGGCCTCCTCGTCGAGGGTCGTCGTCCATACGGAACGACTCCACTGTCCCACAACGAGCGGCCGGTTCGCTGCCCCTCGTTTGGGGCCGACGCCCCCCGGAAAGTGCTCGACGGGCTCGGCCGGGCCATCCCTATCGTCCGGGCCCATGGCCCGCGACTCGCTGCCGGATCGTCCGACCCCGTCGTTCGACGTCGCCCGGGCCCGGGCCGACACGCCCGGGTGCGAGGCCGTCGCCCACCTCAACCACGCCGGCTGCAGCCTGGCGCCCGGGGTGGTGCTCGACGCTCAGATCGAGTGGCTGCGGTCCGAGGCCGTGGTGGGCGGCTACGAGCTGGCCGAGCAGCGCGCCGGCGAGCGCGACGCCACCTACGCCGAGGTCGCCGCCCTGATCGGTGCCTCGCCGGCGGAGATCGCCCTCGTCGAGAACGCCACCTTCGCCTGGCACCAGGCGTTCTGGGCCCTCGGCCTGCGGCCGGGCGACCGCGTCCTCACCGGCGGCGCCGAGTACGCGACCGGGTGGATCTCCCTCCTGCAGGCCGAGCGGCGGCTGGGCGTGCGCACCGAGGTGGTGCCCGACGACGAGCACGGCCAGACCTCGGTCGAGGCCCTCGCCCGGCTGCTCGACGACGGGCGGGGACCGGTGGGCCTGGTGGCCCTCACCCACGTCCCCACCAACGGCGGCCTGGTCAACCCGGCCGAGGCCGTCGGCCGTCTCACCCGGGCCGCGGGCGTGCCCTACCTGCTGGACGCCTGCCAGTCGGTGGGGCAGATGCCGGTCGACGTCGAGGCCATCGGCTGCGACCTGCTGGCCGCCACCGGTCGCAAGTACCTGCGGGCGCCCCGGGGCACCGGCTTCCTGTACGCCCGTCGGGCGCTGCTCGACCGCACCGAGCCGGCGCCGCTCGAGCCGGCCTATCTCGACCTCGACGGCGCCGAGGTGGTGGCACTCGATCGCTACGTGATGCGCTCGGATGCCCGCCGCTTCGAGAACTGGGAGTCGAACCTGGCCGCCGGCGCCGGGCTCCGGGCCGCGGTGGCCTACGCGCGGGGTTGGGGCCTCGACGTCATCGCCCGCCGGGTGACCGCCGTGGCGGCCGGGCTGCGGGGCCGGCTGTCCGAGGTCCCCGGCGTGGTCGTGCACGACCGGGGCGAGCGCCGCAGCGGCATCGTCACGTTCACGAAGGAGGGCCGCAGCGCCGACGACATCCGCCGCGCGCTCGCGCAGCAGGCGATCAACGTGTCGGTGTCGCTGCCGTCATCCACGCCGCTCGATGCCGGGCGGCGCGGGCTGCCGCCGCTGGTGCGGGCCTCGGTCCACTACCTGACGACCGATGACGAGCTCGACCGCACGGCCGCCGCGGTGGCCGCGCTGTAGCGGCGCCGCGGCCGGTCGGGCGCCGCCGACGTCCGCCGCGCCCAGGCAGGGCCGTCAGTCGGGCGGCACCAGGTCGGCGCGGACGCCGAGCAGGCGGACGGGGCGGGTCAGCTCGAACCGGTCCAGGGCCGCGAGGGCCGCCCGCTCGATCTCGGCCGGATCGCTGCCGGGCGCCGGCAGGGCGACGCTGCGGGTCGAGGTGAAGAACGAGGCGAAGCGCACCTTGACGGCCACCCGCACGGCGGGGCGGCCCTCGTCGGCCACGTCCTGCGCCACGCGCCGGGCCAGCAGGGCCACCTGCTCGTCGAGGTCGGCGCGGTCGGTCAGGTTGCGCTGGAACGTCGTCTCCCGGCTCCGCGAGCGGGGGACGTACGGCGCGTCCGACACGTCGGTGCCGCCCACCCCGAAGGCCAGCATGCGATACCACGGGCCCATGGTGGGACCGAACCGCTCGGCCAGCAGCGCGGGCTCGGCGCGGGCGAGCTGCACGACGGTGGTGATGCCCATGTCGGCGAGCTTGGCTGCGGTCTTGCGGCCGATGCCCCACAGCGCGTCGGGCGGTCGGTCGCCCATCACCTCGACCCAGTTGTCCTTCGTGAGGCGGTAGATGCCGGCGGGTTTGGCGAAGCCGGTGGCGATCTTGGCCCGCAGCCGGTTGTCGCCGATGCCCACCGAGCACGACAGTCCCGTCGCGTCGCGCACCACCCGCTGGGCCGCGGCCGCCAGCGCCTCGGGATCGTGGCGGCGCGCGCCGAGGAAGGCCTCGTCCCAGCCCAGCACCTCGACCACCACGGGCAGCTCGCCCAGGGCCGCCATGACGCGGGCCGACATCGCGTCGTAGGCGGGCGGGTCCGAGGGCAGGAACACCGCCTCGGGACAGCGCCGGGCGGCGGTGCGCAGCGGCATGCCCGAGTGGATACCGAACCGGCGTGCCTCGTAGCTGGCCGTGGCCACGACCGCCCGCTGCGTCGGATCGCCGGCGCCGCCGACCACCACGGGCTTCCCCCGCAGCTCCGGCCGGCGGGCGACCTCGACCGCGGCGAGGAAGGCGTCGAGGTCGACGTGCAGCACCCAGCGGGCTTCCGACGCGGCCGGCACGGCGGGAGTGTACGGGCGGGCCCGTCGGCCCTGGCCAGGTGGCGAGCGGGGTGCGGGCGCGGCATCCTGCCCTGATGGCGGACATCACCGACAGCCTGACCGGTGGCACCGGCGACACCCCCGTGCACGACGCGGCGACGGTGGTGCTGGTCCGCGACGCGTTGGCGGGGCTCGAGTGCCTGATGCTGCGCAAGAACCGGGGCCAGGCGTTCGGCGGCATGTGGGTGTTCCCCGGCGGCCGGGTCGAGGACGCCGACGGCACGGGGCTCGAGGGTGCCCGCTCGGCCGCCGTGCGCGAGGCCGCCGAGGAGACCGGGCTCGTGCTCGACGCCGCCGACCTGGTGCCCTTCGCCCACTGGAACCCGCCGCTCGAGGCGCCGCGCCGCTTCGCCACCTGGTTCTTCCTCGCCGGCCTGCCGGCGGGCGCCGCCGACGTGATCGTCGACGGTGGCGAGATCGGCGACCACCTGTGGACCACCCCGGCCACGGCCATCGAGCGCCACCGCGCCGGCGAGGTCGAGATGGTGCCGCCTACGTGGGTGACCCTGCAGCGCATCGTCGGGACGCCCGACGTGGCGACGGCGCTGGCCGAGATTCGCGCCGGGCAGATCGACCACTTCACGACCCGGATGGCCGACGCCGACGGCGTGCTGGTGACGATGTGGGAGCCCGACGCCGCCTACCTGTCGGGCGACCTCGACCTGCCCGGGCCCCGCCACCGCCTGTTCATGGACCCGGCCGGCTGGCGCTACGAGCGGACCCGCTGACCCCGATCGGGGCGCCAGGCCCCCGGGGCGCGAACATGGCGGCGATGGACGTCGACCACGGCACCCACGACAACGCCCCCGATGCTTCGGCTGCGGGCGCGGTGGCGGGCGACACCGTCGGTGCCCGCACTCCCGGCGACGACACGGCCGGCGACGACACGGCCGGCAACGGCTCTCCCGGAGACGAGACCGCCGGCGGGCTCTCGTGGGCGAAGGTGGCGGTGCTGGGGCTGGCGTTGGCGTTCCTGGGGTTCGCCGCCGGCCTGTTCGTCACCCGCGACCGCCCGCCGGGATCGGGCTCGGCCGACGTCGGCTTCGTCCAGGACATGCTCACCCACCACGATCAGGCGCTGGGCGTGGCCGTCCTCACCGCCGCCTACGGCGAGGACCCGACGGTGCGCAGCTTCGCCATCGACGTCATTGCGTTCCAGCAGTACGAGATCGGGGTCATGACCCGCATGCTCGACGAGTGGGGCTACAGCCGCGCCGACCGGTCCGACGAGGCGATGGCGTGGATGGGCATGGCCGTGCCCGTCGAGCAGATGCCCGGCCTGCTCACCGAGGACCAGCTCGACGAGATCGGCGACGCGCGCGGCAGCGACCTCGACCGCCTGTTCCTCGAACGCATGGCCGAGCACCACCGCGGCGGCCTGCACATGGCTCAGGAGGGCGCCCGGCTGGCCCAGGACGACGACGTCGCCGAGCTGGCCTCTCGCATCGAGCGCAACCAGGCCGCCGAGATCAACGAGTACCGGCAGGCTGCCGACGAGCTGGGCCTCGACCTCGACATCGACCCCGCCGACGTGCCGCCCGCGGACCTGCCGGCGGCCGACGGCTGAGCCGGGCGACCGGCCGGTCCGACCGACCGGTCCGACGGCCCGATCCCGCCGGCGGCGGTCGGGGCTTCGATGTCACAGGGCGGAACTAGCGTGGCGCCGTGCTCCCCTCCGGTCCGCCCGCGCTCGGCCGCGGCGTCATCGTCAACGTGGGCGATCCGGTCCCTGCGCCCTGGGCCGATGCGCCCGTCGTCACCATCGACCCCGACGTGCTCGCCGTTCGCCACGACGCCCCCTCGCCGGCCGTGGCCGAGCTGCACCGGGCCTGGGCAGACCGCCGCCCGGTCGTCGTCGCCCTGGCGGTCGACCCGGCGGAGTTCCGGGCGCCCCGCTCGTACGGCGCCGACGAGGTGGGTGAGCCGTGGCTGCTCGACCCCGGCTTCGAGCTGTGGCACGACCGGCTGCACTTCCTGGTGTGGGCCAACACCTACGACGCCCGGGGCGGCATCGACCCGGTGTGGTGGTGGGGCCGCAAGGCGGTGAAGCTGGGTGCGTCGCCGGTCGAGGCCGCGGGCGACGGCGGCGCTGGCGAGGGCGATGTGGTGCTGCCCGGCGGCGCCCGGGCCTGGGTCGACGGCGGCCCGCGGGGTGGGGTGGTGGCGGCCGACGTTGGGGGACAGGCGCTGGTCGCAGCCGGGTCGGTCGAGCAGGGACGGCTCGACCCCGTGCCCGAGTCGGTGCCGCCCGGCTCGGAGCTGGCGCCCGACCAGCTCGCGGCCGTCAACCACGGCGCCGGGCCGGCGCGGGTGATCGCCCCGGCCGGCTCGGGCAAGACCCGGGTCCTGACCGAGCGCCTGCGCCATCTGGTGGTCGACCGGGGCTACCCGCCCGGCTCGGTCGTGGCGGTGGCCTACAACCGCAAGGCCCGCGACGAGATGGTGGCCCGCACGCCGGGCGTGGGCGGCCGCATCCTCACGCTCAACGCCCTCGGCTACGACATCGTGGCCGCCGGGCTGGGTCGGCGGCCCGAGGTGCTCGACGTGCGCGACGTGCGGCGCATCCTCGAGCCGTTCGTGCCCCGCGGCGCCCGCCGGCTCAACACCGATCCGCTGGCGCCCTACGTCGAGGCGCTCTCGACCGTGCGCCTCGGCCTGCGCCACCCGGTCGAGGTCGAGGACGAGCGGGGCGACGTGCCCGGCCTGGCCGAGGCCTTCCCCGCCTTCCGGGCCGAGCTGCAACGTCGAGGGGTCATCGACTTCGACGAGCAGGTGCTGCTGGCCGTCGAGCTGCTGCTCGGCGACGGCGCCTTCCGCCGCGCCCAGCAGGCGCGGCACCGTCACCTGCTCGTCGACGAGTTCCAGGACCTGACGCCGGCCCACGTGCTGCTGGTGCGGTTGCTGTCGGCGCCGGCGTTCGATGTGTTCGGCGTGGGCGACGACGACCAGGTCATCTACGGCCATGCGGGCGCGTCGCCGCGGTTCCTCACCGACTTCGGCTCGTACTTCCCGGGCGCGCACGAGCACGCGCTCGAGGTCAACTACCGGTGCCCGCCCGAGGTCGTGGATGCCGCCCGCCACCTGCTCAGCCGCAACCTGGCCCGCGTCCCCAAGGTCATCCGCGCCGCCACCGCCCCTGCCGACGGTGGCCCGACCGACGGAGACGCAGGCGGTGCCGGCCCCTTCGTCGTGCGCCGGCACCTGCCCCAGGCGGGCGCGGTCGAGCTGGTCGACGTCGTGCGGGGCTGGCTCGCCGAGCCGGGCGCCGGTCCCCGCGACGTGGCGGTGCTCACCCGGGTCGGCTCGCTGCTGCTGGCCCCGCACGTGGCGCTGGTCGAGGCGGGCGTCCCCGTGTCGTCGATCCTGCGCCCCGACGTGCTCACCCGCACCGGCCTGCGGGCCGCGCTCGCCTACCTGCGCAGCGCCGCCACCCCCGACGCCATCGACCCCGCCGACCTGGCCGAGGTCCACCGGCGCCCCAGCCGGGGCCTGCCCCGCTGGATCGACAAGTGGTTGGCCCGGTGCCGGTCGGTCGACGACGTCGTGCGTGCGTCCGAGCGCATCGACGACGTCAAGGTGGCGGGCAAGCTGGCCGACCTGGCCGCCGACCTCAGCGGCCTGGCGGGCGTCGCCCGCTCGGGCACCAGCCGCGAGGTGCTCGAGCACGTGCGCGACGTGGTGGGCCTCGGCAGGGCGGTCGACCTGCTCGACGCCTCGGGCGGTGGCGAGGGCCACTCGCACCGTGACGACCTCGAAGGCCTGCTGCAGGTGGCCGACCTGCACCCTGACGTCGCCGCCTTCGAGCCGTGGCTGCGCTCGGCCCTCGAGGGTCGAGACGACGGCGAGGCGGGCGTCACCCTGTCGACCATCCACCGGGTCAAGGGACGCGAGTGGCCCCGGGTGGCGCTGTTCGGCGCCACCGAGGGTCTGATGCCGCACCGGCTGGCTCTCGGTGCCGCCGCGGTCGAGGAGGAACGGCGCGTCTTCCACGTGGCCATCACCCGGGGCAGCGGCCGGGTGGTCGTGCTGGCCGACGCGTCGCGCCCGTCACCCTTCCTGTCCGAGCTCGACCGCGAGGCCACGCCGGCCGAGCTGACCGAGGCCGCGGCGGCCGCTGAACGAGCCGCGGCCGACGGCGGCGGGTCGGGCGCGCCCACCGGCGGGCGCTCGCGGTCCCGCGGTCGGGGTGAGGGCGCAGCCCCGGTGCCTGCTGCCTCGGGGCCGGAGGCCGCCAGGGTCGAGCGGGCGCTGCGCGACTGGCGGCGCGAGCGCAGCAAGGCCGACGGCGTGCCGGCGTACGTCGTGCTCAACGACCGCCATCTGGTCGGCATCGCCGAGCGGCGGCCCACCAGCACCAAGGCGCTGGCCGCCTGCCCCGGCATCGGGCCGGCCAAGCTGGCCGCCTACGGCGCCGAGATCGTGGCACTCGTCACAGCGGGCGAGCACGGCGGGTGACGACGCGGAGTAGCCTTGACCACGAGATGACCAGCCGCCGGACGCCGTCACGCCCGGGCCGCCCGCGCGGTCCTCGCCGGGACCGTGACGAGCGGCGCGCCGAGCTGCTCGACGCTGCGGAGCGGGCCATCCGCCGGGTGGGCGCCAGCGCGTCGATGGACGAGATCGCGGCCGAGGCCGGCGTCACCAAGCCGATCCTCTACTCGCACTTCGGCGACAAGGCGGGCCTGGTCAGCGCGCTGACGGCTCGGGTGGCCAGCCGCCTCAACACCACGATCGGGGCGGCGCTCAGCCAGACCGGCGAGCCGCGCCAGGTGGTGGCGTCGACCATCGAGGCGTTCTGCAACTTCATCGAGAGCGAGACCGAGCTGTACCGGTTCCTCGTGCAGAGCGCCAAGCACGGGCGCGACGGCTCCGGCCCCCGTCTCATGTCCGACATCGGCAATCAGATCGCCGTCGCTCTGGGTGGTGGTCTGCGTCGTGCGGGTGCCGACTCAGGCGCCGCGGAGCCCTGGGCCTACGCCATGGTCGGCATGACGTTCGCCGGCGCCGGCTGGTGGCTCGAGCGCCGCTCGATGTCGAAGCAGGATCTGGTGGGGTACCTGACGCAACTGCTGTGGTCGGGCCTGTCCGGCGCCGGCCTCGATCGCATCGAGCCGTGGGAGGCCGGCGACGCCGCCCCCGGGCTGCACGCCTCGGCCACCGCCGCCTCGGGCACGGCCGCCTCGGCCAAGGCCGCCGAGCGCCCCCACATCCAGGCCGTGCCGCCACGCCGCGCCGCCAGCGGCGACTAGGCCCGCCGGCGACCGGGCCGCCGCGTCCGCCGGCAGCCGCCGCCCACGCGGGCGTGCCGCAGCCGGTCGGCCGGGCAGCACGGATCCGGCGTTCGTCCGTCGCGGTGTCCGCAACATCTGAACGCCGGATCCGCGGCATCCGGGCCAGGTCGCCGCTCGCCCTGGCCGCGGCCACGAACCGCCCCGCCGTTCAGGCGTCGGGCAGCCAGCTCCCGTGGAAGCCGAAGGGCACCCGCACCGGCAGGTGGACCGTGGCGACGGGCTCGCCGCCGAAGTCCTGCGCGTCGAGGATGACGACGTCGCTGCGGTCGGTCGTGGCGTCGTAGACGTACGACATCACCCAACCGTCGTCCTCGGCGGCGCCGGCGGACCGGGGGACGAACAGCGGCTCGAGCGTCACCCGGCCCGGCCCGTAGTCGTGCAGCTCGCTGGTGCCCGCGGCCAGGTCGTGCCTGATCGCCGGCCCGTGCTCGACCCCGCGACCGAAGGCGGCGCCGTAGCCGAAGCGGTGCGGGCGGCCGGTGAGGCGCTCGTCGATGCGGGGGAACTCCTGCGAGCGGTCGTCGAGCACCTCGGTCTTCAGCACGCCCGAGCCGAGGTCGAGCGTCCACCGCTCGAGGGTGGTGGTGCCCTCGTCGGGCCCGTTGAACCGGGTGGCGAACATGCGGGGGTGCCGCACCAGGTCGACGACCACCTGGTCGCCGGTGGCGGTCCGCGACTCGTAGGCGTTGAGGGTGTGGAACACGTAGCACGACGGCGCCTCGAACCACGCCACGTCGTCGGCCGGGCCGTCGAGCGGCAGCAGCCCCACCCGGGGCGGGTGCTCGGGGTCCCAGCGGTAGGGCAGCCGCGCACCCTGCGCCGCGGCGTCCATGCTGAAGGTGACGGGCAGGTCGAGCAGCACCACGTAGTTCTCCGTGATGGCGCAGTCGTGCACCATGGGCCCACCGGGCACGGGGATCTGCAGCTCACGGCGCACCCGGGCGTCGGGCCCGACGACGACGTGGCGGATGTGGTCCCACGCCCAGTTGTACGTGACGGCGTGCAGATCGCCTGTGGCCGGGTCCCGGTGGGTGTGGGCCGAGTAGCCGCCGTCCAGCGTGCCGTCGAACGTGCACGAGCCGATCGTCTCGAGCTCGTCGGTCAGCTCGACGGGCCGGCTGCCGGCCTCGACCGCGGCGAAGGTGCGCCCGTCGATGCCGATGACGTGGGTGTTGACCACGTCGTCGCCCTGCACCCAGCGGTTGCGGTACCACTCGGCCCGTCCGTCGCTCAGGCGCACGCCGTGCACCATGCCGTCGCCGGTGAACCAGTGGTAGGTGGCGGGGTCGGGCGGGGCCTTGGGGTTGGGGCCGATCCGGACGAGTCGCCCCTCGAGCTCGGGTGGCAGCGAGCCCGTCACCTCGAGGTCGACGGCGGTGACCTCCTCGGTCACGGGGGCGAAGTTGCCGTCGAGGAACGAGTCGGTGGTGGTCATGTTGGACTCCTTGTTGTCAGCGGGGTCGGGTCGGAGGCGGGCGCCGGCGCGAGGTCGGGCACGGCGTCGGGGCCGAGGACGAGCAGGGAGGAGAGGGCGGGCAGCCTGTCGATGTCGGCCTCGCCCACCACGCCGGGCAGTGCGCCGTGGAGCATGAGCGTGGCCAGCCCGTGGACGTGCGCCCACACCACCGCCGCCAGCACCTCCGGCCGTTCGCCGGGGTGCCAGCCGTCGGCCTGGGCCGCGGTGACCAGGTCGACCAGTTGGCCGAACGCCCGCATGCCCTGGGCCTGGTAGTCGGGGTCGTTCACGTCCACCCGCTCGGGCCGGAACGTCACCGAGAACACGCCGGGATCGTCGAGCGCGAACCGCAGGTAGCCCTGGCCGGCGACGGCCAGCCGTCGTCGCGGGCCGAGTCCCGGGGCGACGCCGGAGCCGCCGGTGGACGGTCCCGCGGTCGCGGTCGCTGCCCCGGCCAGCGCCTCGGCGTCGGCCCGGGCCCGGGCCTCGGTGTCGGCGAGGTGGTTGTCGATCGTGGTCACGAGGCGGGCGAAGCCTTCGGCGGCGACCGCGGAGAGCAGCGACGCGAGGCTGGGGAAGTGGCGCAGCGGGGCGCCGTGCGACACGCCGGCCCGGCGGGCGATGGCCCGCAGCGTCAGGCCCTCGAGCCCTTCGGCGGCCACCACGTCGCGGGCGGCCTGCAGCAGGCGTTCGCGCGGCGAGACCCGGCCGTCATCGGTCCCAGCGCTCACGGTGCCCCGCCCGGCTCACGCGTGTCGCCGCCGGTCGCGGTCGGGCGGCTCATGCCGCCAGCAGCCCGATGCCCAGGGCGAGCAGGCCGACGGCCAGCACGACGGCGCCGATCGGCACGAGCAGCACCAGGCGGTTGGGCTCGGTCGCACCCGAGCGGGTGACGGACAGGAAGAACCCGGCGGGCAGCAGCAGGGCGGCGATGGGCACGAACGCCCGGGCGACCCACTCGGCCACGCCGGTCAGCGTGGTGGCGTCGACCAGCACCTGCGCCACCAGCGCCAGCACCAGGAAGACGCCGGCGTGGGCGTGCCCGGCCCGGAAGAACGACTGCTGGAGCGGCGTGGCCTCCTGCCGTCCGGTGATCACCTTGAACATGAGGGCGCCGCCGGACTCGACGGTCACCAGGCTGATGAGGAGGATGCCGGCCAGCACCCGGGAGGCGTCGGAGAGCTCCATGTAGACAGTGTCTACGCGAATGTAGACACTGTCAACCCCCCGCCGGGCGCCCCGCCCCCTCGGCCACGGCCACGATCGCCACCAGGGCGTCGTCGATCAAGCCGACCACCTCGTCGCGCTCGAGCTCTCCCCGCGACAGCCAGTCGACCGTCACCTCCTCCGTGAACGCCACCCAGCCCCGCGCCGCGGCCCGCAGCCGAGCCGGGACGGGCTCGGGCACGCCCAGCCCCTCGAGCACCCGGTCGGTGAAGGCCGTGCGGGTCGACTCGTACACCTCGAGGAGCTGGGGGTCGCCCCCCGACGAGCCGCGGATGAACGCCACGTAGGCGTCGCGGTTGTCGGTCAGGTGGTCGACGAACGCCTCGACCGCCGCTCGCAGCCGGGCCATGGGCGGCAGGGCGGGGTCGGGCACGGTGCGGTCGAGCAGTTCCTGCGCGGCGGCCCGGGCGACGGCCACGTGGAAGTCCCGCTTGGTGGGGAAGTAGTGGAACAGCAGGCCGCGGCTGATGCCGGCCTCGGCGGCGATGTCGTCGATCGCCACCTTGTCGAGCGACCGGGTGCTGAGCATCCGCAGCCCGAGGCCGACGAGCTGCGCGCGCCGGGCCTCGGGGTCGAGCCGGGTGCGGGGAGGCTTGGGCACCCCACGATCCTATTGACGTCAGGTCAACATCGCGCCGATGATCGTTGAGCACTGTTCAACAGGACACCTGGGGCCTCACCGACCACGGAGATCGGTATGGCGAGACGGATGGACTTCGAGCTGGACGGCGCGCGCGCCGTCGTGACGGGCGCCGGGAGCGGGATCGGGAAGGCGATAGCGCGCGAGCTGGCGCGGCGGGGCACGAACGTGATCGCCGTCGACCAGCACCTCGACACGGCCGAGAAGACGGCGGCCGCCTGCGCCGAGGTGGGCCACGAGGCGCACGCGCGGGCCTGCGACGTCACCGACGCCGGCGCGGTGGCGGCGCTCGCGGGGCGGGTGCAGGACGATTTCGGGCCGGTCGACGTGCTGGTCAACAACGCCGGCGTGGGGATGAGCGCCCGCCTGACCGACATGACCATCGACGACTGGCGCTGGATCAGGGACGTCAACCTCGACGGCGTGGTGCACGGCTGCCATGCCTTCGCGCCGGCGATGCTCGAGCGGGGTCGGGGCCACGTCGTGAACGTGTCGTCCGGCCTGGGCTACGTGATGCGGGCCACCGAGCCGGCGTACGTCGCCACCAAGGCGGCCGTGCTGGCGCTGTCGCAGTGCCTGCGGGCCGACTGGGCGGGCTCGGGCGTGGGCGTCAGCGCCATCTGCCCGGGGGTCATCGACACGCCCATCCTCGACACCAGCCGCATCCTCGGCGAGCAGGCGGCCAGCGTCGGCCGCCTGCGCCGGCTCTTCGGGCGGGGCCACCCCCCCGAGCTGGTCGCCCGCGACGTCGTCGTCGCGATCCGGCACGACAAGGCGGTCGTCCCCGTGGGGTGGGAGGCGAAGCTCGGCTGGTGGGCGCACCGGCTGCTGCCCCTCGACGCCCAGCAGCTCATCGCGAGGTACGCCCTGTGACCACCACGCCGCCCGCGCCCGAGCCGACCTCGGGCGCGCTGCTCCCCGACACCGGCGCAGGGGCGGGCCACATGCTGCCGCCCGAGCGGCCCGACGAGGGGGCGGAGGTCACCCCCCGGCTGGCGTCGTAGCGGGTGGTCGGTGGTCGGCGCGGCTCTGGGCCAGCGTCGATCGCACGTCGGCGGAGGGGAGCGGCTAGAACCTGACGCTATGTCAGAACCCGCGGTTCTCGTCGAGCGCGACGGCGACGTCGTCACCATCACCCTCAACCGTCCCGACAAGAAGAACGCCTTCGACGCCGAGATGTTGTGCCGGCTGTGCGACGCCTGGGACATGGTGGACGGCGACGACGGCGTGCGGGCCGCGGTCGTGACCGGGGCGGGCGGCAACTTCTCGGCGGGCGCCGACCTCGACCGGCTGGTCGGCGCGCTGCTGGCGGGCAAGCCGGCCCAGGACGCCTACGAGGAGCGGATCCGCCAGGATGTCAGCCTCATCTACAAGGGTTTCCTCAAGGAGTACCGCACCGCCACGCCCCTCGTCGCCGCCGTCGAGGGCTACTGCTACGCCGGGGGCATCGAGATCCTGCAGGCGTTCGACGTGCGGGTCGCGGCCGCCGGGGCCCGGATCGCGGTCAGCGAGGTGCAGCGGGGCCTGTTCCCGATGGGCGGGTCGACGGTCCGGCTGCCCCGCCAGATCCCGTGGACCGTGGCGATGGAGATGCTGATCACCGGCGACCCCATTTCGGGCCAGCGCGCCTACGAGGTGGGGCTCGTCGGCCACGTCGTGCCCGACGGCACCGCCGTCGAGCGCGCCACCGAGCTGGCGCAGCGCATCGCCCGCAACGGCCCGCTCGCCGTGCGCAACATCAAGGCGTCGGTGCTGGCCGCCGACGCCCTGCCCGAGGCCGACGCCTACGCCCGCGAGCTCGAGCTCGGCATGGAGGTCATGGCCAGCGAGGACGCCCGCGAGGGCCCGCGGGCCTTCCTGGCGAAGCGCGACCCCGAGTTCACCGGCCGCTGACGCTGCGCACCCGAGCGCGCCGGACCGGGCGATGCCGCCCGCCCGCGCCCCTGCGTGCCCGTGGCTAGGGCTTGCGCCCGATGGCGCCGTAGTGCCAGGCGGGATGCGCGGGGTCGGGCGGCTCGGGCAGGTCCTCGGGGCGCCACTGGTCGATGGGCACCAGGCCCGGCTCGACCAGCTCGAGGCCGTCGAAGAAGCGGGCGACCTCGTCACGCGTGCGGCCGGCGAAGCGGTAGCGCGCCTGGTCGGGCACCGACTGCGACAGCGCCGTCATGCCCTCGCGGTGCAGGTCGCTCGCCAGCTGGGTGACGACGAGGTAGCTGCCCGACGCCAGGGCGTCAACGAGCCGGGCGACGAGCCCGTACGGGTCCTGGTCGTCGGTGATGTGGTGGAGCACCGCCACCAGGATGAGCCCGACCGGCTCGTCCAGGTCGAGCGTCGCCGACGCACGCCGCAGGATGTCGTCGGGCTCGCGCAGGTCGCCCTCGATGTAGGCGGCCGTCCCCTCCGGCGTGCTGCGCAGCAGCTCGTGCGCGTAGGCGAGCACGATCGGATCGTTGTCGACGTAGACGACCCGCGCGTCGGGCGCGAGCGTGTGCGCGACGTCGGCGACGTTGTCGGCGCTGGGGATGCCCGTGCCGATGTCGAGGAACTGGCGGATGCCGGCCTCGGTGACCAGGTAGCGCACCGCCTGGGCCAGGAACGTGCGGTTGCCCCGCACCGAGGCCCGCGCCGTCTCGATCCCGCCGACCGCGGCGGCGGCCCGCATGGCGGCCTCGCGGTCGACCTCGAAGTTGACGGTGCCACCGAGCAGGTAGTCGTAGACCCGCGCCTCGTGGGCGACCGTGGTGTCGATCTCGGCCGGGATGCGGTCCGGTCCGTTCGGGAGGGGGGGTACGTCTGCCAGCGTCATCACCTTCTCGTGCGTGTTGGTCGTCGTTGCCGAGTGGTGCATCGCATCCCGGCCCCGCCTGCCCAGCGCCGCACAGCCCCGACGGGCGCAACCCTACTCGCCGTGGTCGCCGCCCGTGACCGCTCCGGTACCGTCCCGCGCTCGCCGCCGTTGCGTGCGCCGGCGTGGTGCCGCAGGGCCCGGTGGTCTAGACCGTGCGCATGTCGCAGATCGATCCGTCCGGCCCCGCCGACCTCGCCCAGCACATCGCCGCCATGTCCGACGAGCCGCTCCTCGCGGGTGACAAACCGCTCTCCGTGTGGATGCTGATCAAGTCCCGCGACGCCGAGGGCGACGTGGTGTGGGGCGTGCGCAACGCCGGCGAGCCGCTCACGTCCGAGGAACTGCTGGGGGCGCTGACCGGGTTCACCCACTCGCTCGCCCGCGACCTCGCCTCGGACTGGGAGTAGCCGCCGGCCCGACCCACCCGATCCCGCGTTCTCCTCGCGGTTCCGGTCGCCTGGGCGACCGCAACCGCGAGGGAAGGCCGGGCCCGCCGAGCGTCAACCCTCGGCGACGATGCCGCGCAGGCCGTCCTCGCCGAACAGCGGGCCGATCAGGCCCGACAGGTCGGGGCCGCGGCGCAGGGAGTGGCCGCCATCGACCGCGATGTTCTGGCCGGTGATCCAGCTCGCGTCCGGCCCCAGCAGGAAGCGCACGAGCCCGGCCACGTCCTCGGGCTCGCCCACGCGGCCGAGCGGCATGCACGCCAGGTAGTCGTCGAGCACCGGTCCGGGCGCGGTGATGGCCTCGACCAGGTCCGTGCGGGTCAGCCCCGGCCGCACGGTGTTCACCCGCACCCCGCTGGCCCCCAGCTCGTCGGCTGCGACCATGCACAGCATCTCGAGCCCCGCCTTCGCCGGCCCGTACGCGCCGAACCAGCGGTGGGTCACCACCCCGGCGATCGACGACACGGCCACGATCGACCCGCGGCCCTGCCGGGCCATGACCCGGCCGGCGTGCTTGACCGTCAGCATCGTGCCGGTGAGGTTGAGGTCGACGGTGCGCCGCCAGGCGTCGGCGTCGGTCTGCGCCAGGGGCCCGATGGTCTCCGACCCACCCGCGCTGGCGACCACGCCGTCGAGCCGCCCGGTGTGGGCGGCCGCGGCGGCGACGGCGGCGGCCACCGACTCCTCGTCGGTGACGTCGGTGGGCACCGCGGTCACCTCGGCCCCGCCGGTGGCCATCGCCTCGACGGCGGCGGTCGCCGCCTGCAGCCGCTCGGCGGAGCGACCGCAGAGGGTCACCGACGCCCCGTCGGCCGCAAGCCGTCGGGCGCACGCCAGCCCGATGCCGCTGCCGCCCCCCGTGACCAGCGCCGCGTAACCGGCCAGATCGTGTGCGTCGCTGCGCTGCACGTCGGTCCCTCCCTGTCGCCTGTCGCCCCGGATGGCTTGATCGCCGCCGACGATACGATCTGACGGGTCACGCCCGGGCATCCCGGCGGCAGCTGAGATCCTGCCGCGGGATCCGGGGTTCTGACCCCACGTTCCGCGGCAGGAATTCGTGCCGCGGGGGTCGGTCAATTGCCGCGGGCGATCCACTCCTCGAGGTGCGGCGCCTCGTCCCCGATCGTCGTCGACTCGCCGTGGCCGGTGTGCACGATCGTCTGCGGCGGCAGCGTCAGCAGGCGCTCGCGGATCGAGCGGATGATGGTGGGGAAGTCGCTGTGGCTGCGCCCGGTGGCGCCGGGGCCCCCGCAGAACAGCGTGTCGCCCGAGAACAGCACGTCGGCCCCGCCCGCCCCGGCCCCGGCGACGTGGAAGCAGCAGCACCCGGGCGAGTGGCCGGGCGTGTGCAGCACGGCCAGCTCCGCACCGGCGGCGACCAGCACCTCGCCGTCGGCCAGGTCGAGGTCCGGCGGCACGCCGGGATGCACGGCGTCCCACAGCATGCGGTCGGCCGGGTGCAGCCATGTTGGGGCGTCGACGGCGTCGGCCAGCGCGGGCGCCGCGTTGATGTGGTCGTTGTGGCCGTGGGTGAGCGCGATCGCCGCCACCCGGCGGCCGTTCACCGCCTCGACGATGGGCAGGTGGTCGTGGGCGGCGTCGACGACCACCACCTCGCGGTCGTCGCCCACCAGCCAGATGTTGTTGGTGACCTCCCACTCGCCGCCGTCGAGGGCGAAGATCCCGTCGGTCGTGACCAGCTCGATGCGCGGCGCCGCCGCCACTACAGCACCACCACGCTGCGCAGCACCTCGCCCCGCTCCATCTTGTGGAACGCCTCCTCGACGCCGTCGAGGGCGATGGTCTCGGACACGAACTGGTCGAGGGGCAGCCGTCCTTGCAGGTGCAGGTCGACGAGCAGCGGGAAGTCGCGCGAGGGCAGGCAGTCGCCGTACCACGACGGCTTGAGCGCCCCGCCCCGGCCGAAGAACTCGATCATGGGGATGTCGGGCATGCGCATGTCGGGCGTGGGGACGCCCACCTGCACCACCGTGCCGGCCAGGTCGCGGGCGAAGAACGCCTGCTCGAGCACGGCCGGGTGCCCGACGGCCTCGATGCACACGTCGGCGCCCAGCCCGCCGGTCGCAGCCCGCACGGCCTCCACCGCATCGTCGGTCGAGGCGTTGACCGTGTGGGTGGCGCCGAAGCCGCGCGCCAGCTCGAGCTTCCGCTCGTCGAGGTCGATCGCAACGATGGTGGTGGCGCCCGCCAGCCGAGCACCGGCGATGGCGGCGTCACCCACCCCGCCGCAGCCGAACACGGCCACGCTGTCGCCGCGCTGCACGTCGCCGGTCAGCATGGCCGCACCCAGGCCGGCCATGACCCCGCAGCCCAGCAGGCCCGCCACCTCGGGCGTGGCGGCGGGGTCGACGGGCGTGCACTGGCCCGAGGCCACCAGCGTCCTGTCGGCGAAGGCGCCGATGCCCAGGGCCGGCGACAGCTCGGTGCCGTCGGTCAGCGTCATCTTCCGGGCGGCGTTGTGGGTGGCGAAGCACAGGTGGGGCCGGCCCTTGCGGCAGGCCCGGCACTGCCCGCACACGGCGCGCCAGTTGAGGACCACGAACTGGCCCGGCTCGACGTCGGTGACCCCGTCGCCCACCGCGGCGACCACCCCGGCGGCCTCGTGGCCCAGCAGGAACGGGAAGTCGTCGTTGATGCCGCCCTCGCGGTAGTGCAGGTCGGTGTGGCACACCCCGCAGGCCTGCACGTCGACCAGGGCCTCGCCGGGACCGGGATCGGGCACCACGATCGTCTCGATCGCCACCGGCTCGCCCTTGACCCGGGCCACCACCCCGCGTACCTCGTGCGCCATCGTTGTCCCCCCGGTCCATCCGGCTGTGTCGTGTCCCCGACCCTAACGGCGGCGGCGAAGCCCGGGGTGGGCTGCCGGTGAGGCCGGGTCGGGCCCGGCAGTGGTCGCCGGCGCAGGCCACGCGACCGTCAGGAAGGGATCGAGCAGGCCGGGGACCGCCTCGCGCGCGACCTTCAAGCCCTGGTCGGCGTCGACGTCGACCAGCGCGTACGCGCCCCGCCCCGCCGCCGTGGTGGCGACGACGGTGGCCAGACCGAGCCGGCGCTGGAACACGGTGCTGCGGAGCGTCCAGCCGATGATGCCCGTACGCCGCAGGGCCACCGTGCGCCGCACCAGCGCGCCCCGGCGCACCACCAGGTAGCGATCCTCCAACGCATGCCCCAGGCTGCGGTACGAGGCCCGCGCGTACGCGAGTGACCCCGCGGCGACCAGCGGGATCGCCGCCCACGCGCCGGGCGGCACGCTCTCGTCGGTCGTCCCGACCTCGGCCGCCGCCAGCCCGAGGGCGACGACCCCGACCGCGAGCGCGGCGCGGGTGAGCCGCCGCCGCAGCGCCGCACGGGGATGACGGCGCAGGTCGGCGTGGTCGGTCGGCGCCCGCTGGTCGCGCAGCACGGCGGCCGCCACCCGCTCGACCTCGCCGATCGGCGCGGCGGGAGCCAGGGCGCCCGCGCTTTCGCCCCGGCCGCTCCCCTCCCCGACGCCGGTCGTGACGGCGTGCAGCCGGGCGCCGCCCGCGGCCCGCAATAGGACGGGCTCGGCCAGCTCCACCCCCCGCAGGCGGGACTCGTCGAGCGAGATCGATCGCGACGTCAGCAGCCCGCGGCGGATGCGCAGGCGCCCACCCGGCTCGCGCACCAGCCGGTACCCCCACCACGTCTCGACGAACCGCAGCAGGGCGCCGGCGACGCCCACGAGCACCACCGTGGCCACCACCAGGGCCAGCGCCGCCACCGGCGACAGCTCCCGGGCCCGGTCGATGATGCGGTCGTCGCTGGCCACCTCCTCGACGGACACGCCGATCGACGACAGCGCCTGCACGACCGCCGCCACCGCCAGGGCCGGCAGGACGAGCGTCCACACCGACAGCACGGCGTAGGGCGCCCACCGCCAGCGCAGCGAGGCGAGGACGGTCTCGTCCCCGGCGGCACCCGGCGCCGCCTCGACCCACGTGGACCGCCCGGGGGCACCGGCCGGCGGGGTGCCGGCGGCGGTCGGCGCGCCCAGCAGGCGGTGCCGCAGCTCAGCCGCCCGCCGGGTCGTCACCGCGTCGAGCTTCAGGTCGTCGGTCGCGCCGGACTGCTCGCCGCTCGCGATGGTGACGACCGCCAGCCCGAACACCCGGTGCAGGACCTTGGCGGTGGCGTCGACCCGGCGGATGCGGTCACGGGGCATCGATCGGTGCCGGCGCGACACGAGGCCGGTGCGCACCTCGACGCGGGCCTCGGTGACCCGGTACCAGGTCGTCGACCAGCGCCACAGGTCGAGCAGGGCGGTGGCGGCGCCGATGAAGGCCAGGGTCCGGAGCGTCGACACGACGGCCACGGCGTCGGCGTTGCGCAGGGCGACGGCGATGGCCAGGGGGACCAGCGCTCCCACCAGCCGGACGCTGTCGACGGCGATCATGCGCGCGTCGAGCCGTTGCCAGGGCACCGGGTCGCTGGTCGGTGGGGCGTCGGTCGCCGCGCCGGTCGGCGTCACGTCGCGTCGCCCGGGGTGGCCTGGGTGGCGGCGGTCAGTGACTCGACCAGGTCGGCGGCCAGGCGGTGGTCGAGGCCGTCGATCGCCACGTCGCCCGACGCCGAGGCGGTGGTGATGCGCACCGACGACAACCCGAACGCCTGGTCGAGCGGGCTGCGCCGGGCATCGACCGTCTGCACCCGCGACAGCGGCGCGACCCGCCACTCGTGGGTGAGCCACCCGGATCTGGCGTAGACGGCGACCTCGGTGACCTCCCACCGGTGCACCCGGTAGCGGATGCGGGGCATGGCGACGACGTAGACCGCACCGCCGCCGACGGCGGCCGCCACCGCGAGCGAAAGCCACGTGCGGGCCGGCTCGACCGCGGCGGCGAGCACGGCCAGCACGGCCACGAGGCCGACCACCGCCAGCGCCGCCTGCACCGACCACAGCGAGATCGCCCGCCGGTCGACCTGGTGGCGCGGTGGTCGCAGCTGCAGGGTGGGAGCGTCGGGCACGGCGGGGCTGTCGGCGTCAGGGTGGGGCACTGGGTGCATGATGCCGGTCGCGAGCGCACCCCGGACGGCGGGCGCACCGCGGAGGCGGTCACATACGTGGTGGACGCCGTTCAGCGCAGCATGGCGCGCACGGTGTCGATCGTGTCGGCCTCGGCCGGTGGCTTGTCGTCGCGATAGCGGCGCACCCGGGCGAAGCGCAGTGCCACGCCCCCGGGGTAACGGGTCGAGGCCTGCACGCCGTCGAGGGCGATCTCGACGACCTGCTCCGGCCGCAGCCACACCACCATGTCGTCGCGCGAGGTCTCCAGTTCGAGGAAGCGCTCGGTCTGCCAGCGCAGCAGCTCGTCGGTCAGGCCCTTGAACGTCTTGCCCACCATCACGAACGCGCCGGTCTCGGGGTCGCGGGCGCCCATGTGGATGTTGGACAGCCAGCCCCGGCGCCGCCCGCTGCCCCACTCGACGCCCAGCACCACCAGGTCGAGCGTGTGCACCGGCTTGACCTTGCGCCACGACCCGCCCCGGCGGCCGGCCTCGTAGGTCGAGCCCGCGTCCTTGACCATGACCCCCTCGTGCCCGGTGGCCAGCGACTGGTCGAGCACGGCTTGGGCCTCGCCCACATCGGCGGTGATCACGCCGGGGATGCGCCACTCGCCCGCCACCCGCTCGAGCGCGGCCAGCCGCTCGGTCAGCGGACGGTCGATCAGGTCGTCGCCGTCGAGGTGCAGCAGGTCGAAGAACCGCGATTGCAGCCCGGCTCCCGCCACGCCGTCGGGTCCCTCGGTGCTGGTGCCGAACGCGCTCATCGTGTCCTGGAAGGTGTGTGGCAGCTCGTCCTCGCCCACGCCCACCGCCTCGCCGTCGAGGACCAGCCGGTCGGCGGGCAGCGCCCGCACCAGGTCGACGATGCCGGGCAGCCGGTCGGTCACGTCGTTCAGGTTGCGCGTGTAGATGCGCACGTCGTCGCCGGCACGGTGCACCTGGATGCGGGCGCCGTCGAGCTTCCACTCCACCGAGGCGGGGCGGGCCGGGGCGTCGGCGCCCGGCTTGGCGCCGGTGGCCAGCGCCAAGGCGTCGGCGACGTCGGCCGCGGTCTGCGCCAGCATCGGCTGAACCGGACGCAGCACCGTCAGGCCGACCGCGGCCAACCCGGCCTCGCCCTCGTCGCGGGCGATGACCGCCACCCGGGGCAGGTCGCCCGCCAGCATGGCGGCCCGGCGCACCGCGGCCAGCGGCACCGCGAACGCCTTGGCGGTGGCGTCGGTGACCAGGCCCTCGAGCGCCCCGTGGCGCAGCTCGCCCACCAGCAGGCGGCGCACCAGGTCCTGCTCGCCCGCGGTGGCGCGGCCGAGCAGGCCGGTCAGCAGGGCGTTGCGGGCCTTCTGCGAGCCGGGGCCCTGCAGGCCGGCCAGCTCGTCGAACGTGCGGTCGAGGTCGAGCACCGTCAGGGTCGGATCGGCCGCGGGCTCGACCTCGACGGCGGCGACCGTGCGCCAACCGACGCCGATGCGCCCCTGCCGGGCGGTGCCGGTGAGCATGGCCACGACGACGGGCAGCTCGTCGCCCTGCAGCCGGGCCAGCAGCCCGGACAGGGCCGCCACCTTGGTCGACCGCGCCCGGGTCGCGACGACCCCGTCGGTGGCGGCGACCACGTCGGCCAGCAGCGTCTCGGTCACCCCCACATCCTGCCCACATCCTGGCGCACCGGGTTGGCGGCCACCGCGCCCCGCCACGGAGACTGCTCCGGTGGACTTCGCGACGATGATGGCCCTCGAGACCCACGGCACCGACGTGTGGGTGGGCGCCGGCCCCCGCTACCCGTGGGGCGGGCTGTACGGCGGGCAGATCGTGGCCCAGGGGCTGCGGGCCGCCGGTTTCACCGTCGATCCGGCGTTCCGGGTGCACTCGCTGCACGCCTACTTCATCCGCTCGGGCGACCACACCGAGCCCATCCGCTTCGAGGTCGACCGCGTGCGCAACGGTCGCTCGTTCTGCACCCGCCGGGTCACGGCCCGCCAGTCGGTGGGCGTCATCCTGGAGATGACGGCGTCGTACCAGGTCGACGAGGACGCACCCCAGGTGCAGACGGCGGTCATGCCGCCGGTGGCCCGGCCGACCGACCCCGGCGACACGGGGCTGATCGACGACGGCTGGAGCCCGATCTTCGAGCGGCGCACCGTCCCCCGCACGCGCGGCCAGGTGACGACGTGGCTCCGGGTGGCCGAGGCGATCGGCGACGACCCGGGCCTGCAGGCGTGCGGCCTGGCCTACCTGTCCGACGACCTGCCCACCGAGCCGGTGGTGTCGCTCTACCCCGACTGGGACGCCGACCGGCCGCTCGAGGGACAGTTCTTCTCGGCCAGCCTCGACCACGCGATGTACTTCCACCGGCCGATGGCGTCGGACGAGTGGCACCTGCAGACCTTCACGTGCCACGGGCTGATGAGCTCGCGCGGGGTGAGCGTCGGCTACGTGTTCACCGGGGACGGCACCCACGTGGCGACGGTCGTGCAGGAGGTGCTGCTACGCAAGCGCACCCCGCGGCCTGAGTGAACCCCAGGGGGTCAGTTGCGCTTCTCGGTGACCTGCACGCCCTTCCCCGGGCGCCAGGTGGTGACGTACATCGCGTCGTCGCGCACCGCCACCGACGACGCCCCCAGCAGGTCGAGGTCGAAGGCGTCGAAGTCGCCGACCTCGAACCGGTAGCCGACCGAGGCATAGATGTCGTCCGAGAACCTCGCCAGCGTGTCGTGGTCGGTGACCTGGGTGGCCACGCCCCACAGCTTGGCGTCGCCCTCGCTGACCATCTTGTCGGCGGTGGCCGTGTGGGCGGCGAAGCGGCCGTCGCGCTGCAGGTCGCGTGACTTGGTGGAGCCGGGCATCATGCCCAGCCACAGCCGGTCGCCGTGCAAGGTCAGGTGGTCGTCGGCGATGGTCGGCTCGACGGGGCTGATGCGGGGGAAGCCGTCGCGGCGCAGCGTGGCCAGCATCATCAGCCCGGTGGCGACGAGCCGGCGCTCGGTCAGCGCGGCGAGGTCGTGTGCTTCAGCGGCGAACTCTGTCCAGGTGGCCATGCCCGCGACGGTACGCCTGGTCCCTGACAACACATGTCAGGAAAGACATCGCCGACGCGCGCTGACACACCTGTCATCGGTCGATGCTCGGAACTAGGCTCGCCTTCATGGCGACGGCACCGGCACTGGACGACATCGACCTGTCCGACCTCGATTGGTGGACCCGCCCGCTCGACGAGCGGGCCGCTGCGTTCGCCGCCCTGCGGGCCGAGAGGCCCATCGCACCCATGGTGTTTCCCGGGCTGCCAGACATGGGCATGCCGGAGACGACGTACTACTCGCTGACCCGGCATGCCGACATCGTCGAGGCCAGCCGGCACGCCGAGCTGTTCTGCTCGGGCGAGGGCACCAACATCGGCGACCTACCGCCCGACTTCCGCGAGTTCTTCGGCTCGATGATCAACATGGATGACCCCCGCCACGCCCGCATGCGCCGCATCGTGTCGCGGGGCTTCACGCCCCGCCAGCTCGAGCTGATGCGCACCGACGTCGAGGGCGTGGCCACCCAGATCGTCGACGAGATCGCCGAGCGGGGCGAGGCCGAGATCGTGACCGAGGTGGCCGCCCGCCTGCCGCTGCGCATCATCCTCGACATGATGGGCATCCCCCGCAGCCAGGAGCAGTTCGTCTTCGACCGCACCAACGTCATCCTCGGCTTCACCGATCCCGAGTACGTGGAGAACATCGAGGACCCGGCCGTGGTGACCGGCGCCATCCTCACCGCGGGGGCCGAGCTGGCCCAGCTGGTGTCCGAGCTGGGCGACGCCCGCATCAAGGACCCGGGCAACGATCTGGTGTCGGCTCTCGTGACCAGCGAGGTCGACGGCGAGAGGCTCAGCACCCAGGAGCTGGCCTCGTTCTTCATCCTCCTGGTCGTGGCGGGAAACGAGACCACCCGCAACGCCATCGCCCACGGCCTGTGGGCGCTGACCGAGCACCCCGACCAGAAGCAGCGCTGGCTCGACGACATCGACGGGCTGGCCCCCACCGCGGTCGAGGAGATCGTGCGCTGGGCGTCGCCGGTCATCCACTTCCGCCGCACGGTGACCTGCGACGGCGTGCGCCTGAGCGGCCACGACCACGAGTTCTCCGAGGGCGACAAGGTGGTGCTGTGGTACTGGTCGGGCAACCGCGACGAGGCCGTCTTCGACGACCCGCTGCGGTTCGATGTGGGGCGCACGCCCAACGACCACGTCGGCTTCGGCGGGCCGGGTCCGCACTTCTGCCTGGGCGCCCACCTGGCGCGGCGCGAGGTGTCGGTGATGTTCCGCGAGCTGCTGCACCGTCTGCCCGACATCCGCTCGGTGGGCGAGCCCGACCGGCTGCGCTCCGGCTTCATCAACGGCATCAAGCACATGCACGCCGAGTGGACGCCGGTGGCGCCGACCCGCTCCTGACGTCCTCCGGTTTCGCCTCCCCGATTTTCCTGCCGCGGGATCCGGGGCCCTGACCCCACGTTCCGCGGCAGGTCTCTTCAGTTGGCCGCGGTGCGGCCGGGCTCGACGCCCACCTCGGGGGCCAGCGACTGGTGGTCGCCGGGCACCTCGACAACGGGCTCGTCGCGGTCGTCCCACTCGGTGCGCAGGGCGCGGCTCATCGTGGCGTGCATCTCGTACAGGCAGGTGATGTAGGTCAGCTCCAGGATCTGCTCGTCGCTCAGGTGCTCGCGCAGCGCCGCGAACAGGCCGTCGGGCACGCGGCCACCCTCGAGCACCAGGGCGTCGGTGTAGGCCAGCACGGCCCGCTCGGCGGGCGACCAGCAGTCGGCCACCTGCCAGTGGGGCAGCGCGGCGATCTTCTCCTCGGGCATGCCGAGGGCACGGCACGACTTGGCGTGCTGGCTGAAGACGAACTGGCTCTGGCGCCCCCAGCCCGCCCGGAACTGGCCCAGCTCGCGCAGCTCGGCCGGCAGGGCGCGGCCGGGCGAGCGGTACAGGGCGAAGCCGTCGACGCAGTGCTTCAGCACGTCGGGGACCAGGGCGAAGGTGGTCCACCAGTCGCCGGGCGTGCCGGTGGCGGTGCCGGGGTCGGCCACCGGGTCGCGGCCGGGCCCGAAGATGAAGTCGTACATGGCGCCGACGATGGGCGCGATGGCCTCGTCGCGGCTGACCTGGCGTAGGCGGGGCATGGGCCGCAACGTAGCGACCGGAGGGTCGTCGCGGGACCCCGACGCGACGCGGCTCCTAGGCCACCCGGGTCGGCGGCAGGCCGGCCCCGGCGAGGAGCGTGAGGATGCTGGCGTCGCCCACGAGGTGAGCGCCGCCGACCAGGACGAAGGTGGTGCCCGGCTCGTCGAGCATGGCCTCGATGCGGGGTACCCACGCGCGGTTCCGCTCGACGACCATCCGGCCGTGGAGACGCGGGTGGTCGCGCGCCATCGCCCCGTCCTGCTCCTCGGCGACGGCGAGGTCGCCGACCTTCCAGGCCGCCACCTGCCGGTCCATCTCGCCAGGGCCCTCCTCGACCCGCTCGATGGTCCATACGAGGTAGTCGATCTCGAGCTCGCGGCCCATGCCGGAGAACCACGCGAACGTGGCCGCCGCGTCGCCGAGCTCCGATTCGATCGGGACGCCCGCGGTCGTGGCCAGGCGGGTGAGCACGCGGTCGACGCCGAGCGCCCCGTCGATGCCGGCAGCGGTCCGCATCGCCTGCTCCAGCACCTGGCCGGCGGCCCAGGGGCGGAGCCCCTCCAGCGTCGTCGGATCGACCCCGACAGTGCGGGCGGCCTCGTCGACCCGGCGGCGCCGGTCGTCGTCGAGCCGATCCGACAGCCGTTCGTCCGAGAGCGCGTGCACCGCGAGCAGCGGGCTGCGTGAGAGCTCCTCGCGGTCCGCCTCCCGCCACAGCACGCGGCTGCCTTCCACGGCGGCACGGATCTCGTCCGTCAGCCACACATCGTCGTCGCGAAGGCCGACCGTCTCTCCGAACAGGAAGACACGCGACGGCGATCGCTCGACGACCCACATGGGGGGACCAGCCATGACATCAGCCTCACACGCGGCACGGCAGCCCAACGGTCAGGCCCCACCGAGTTGCCGAAGTTCCCTTCGGCCCAGTCGGCCTCGCCGACCGCCGCCCGCAGCTCCGCGACGGCTTCGTGAATCTGCATCGCCGCCGGGCGCGACCCTGGGGCAGACTCCGGCGCGGGCGGCTGGCGCACGATGAGGAGAACCGATGGAGACCGTGGCCCACAGCCCGACCGAGGGGATCTATCCCGCGGTCGGCGACTACATCCACGCGCTCGAGGTGCGTGGGGCTGGCCGGCTGCTGTTCGTCGCCGGGACCATGGGCCTCCGCCCCGACGGCGTGGCCGGCACGACGCTGGACGAGCAGCTCCAGCTCATCTGGTCGAACATCCGGACGATCCTCGCCTCGGCGGGCATGACGGTCCACAACGTCGTGCGGGTCACCAGCTACCTCCGAGACGCGGCCTCTGCGGACGCGAACGCGGCGGCGCGAGTGCGCGAGCTGGGTGGCCGCCTCGTCCCGACCACGGCGATCGTCGTGGAGACGCTCGTGGACGACTGGCTCGTCGAGGTCGAGGTCGTCGCCGCCGGGTGAACGGGGGCACGACGGCGACGGCCCGGCGGCCGGATAGCGTCGCAGCGTGGAAGGGCGAGGAGGCGCGCCGTCGGGCACCAGCCGATCCGGCAGCGTCGCCTTCGCGGGCGTGATCGGGGCGACCGCGGGCCTGGCGCTGAGCGCCCACCGCGGCAGCCGGAGCCGGGTCGCCGGCGCGGCGGCGGGGGCGCTGGTGCTCGCCGGGGCGGAGGCGGTGGCGCGCCGCCGGCAGCGTCCCGGCGAGATCCCGCCCCTGTGGTCCCGGATCCTGTCGAGCGCCGCGCTGGCCGCGCCGGTCGGGTGGCTGGCCGGCAGGCTGACGCCGGCCGGGCCCGTCGCGGTCGGGGCCGGGGCCGGTGCCCTGTCCGGGGCCATGGGCCTGCGGCCCCAGAAGGTCGTGCTGGGCCCGCTGTTCGGCGCCGCGGTGGGCCGGGCCCTCGCGGCCGTCGACGCGCGGCTGCCCGCGCCGCTGGTTGCCAGCGCGACGGTGCTCGCCTACCGGGTCGCGTCGGCCGCGGTTTTCCGGGACGCCCAGGTCAGCCTGCTGGCCGAAGAGGTCGGCGCCGAGGACCTCCCCTTCGTCGTGCCGCTGGGCGCCCACACGCGCTACGTCGGCACCCGGTACGTCGAGGCACTCGCCGGCGAGCTGGGCGGCACCTACACCCGCGGCGCCGACGTGGGGATCGTGGCCTCGCTGGACGACCTGGCCGGTCCCGACCTCGATCCCGCCGCCGTCGACCCGCTGGTGCGCGAGTTCTACGAGCGGACCAGTCGCTTCAGCCTGGACATCGTCCCCGAGTGGCGGCCCTGGGTCCGCCCGGGTTACCTGCTCTACCGCACCGTCGTCGCCCGCCCGCTCGGGCAGGCCAACGTGCCGATGAACCAGCGCGAGGCGCTGCGCGGGGTGCGCAGCCGCATCGACACGATCGACCTCGACGGCGGCGGCGTCCCGACGCTGCGCGGCTGGATCCGCTCGTTCGCCGACACCGACGACCCGATCTACGTCGGCATCTACACCACCTACCGGCACGACGGCCGCGGCTACGTGAGCGTCGGCTTTCCCCTACCGGAGGCCAACTTCACGGCCACGCTCGCGCCGGCCAACCGCGACGGCGGCGGCCTGACGCTCACGACCCACAGCGACCTGGCGCACGCCGGCCACTACCTCACCTACATCGACCCCGAGACCGGCCGGCTCACCGCGCTCGCGGTGCACGGCTTCGCCGAGGAGCTCACCGTCCGGGTCGAGGCGGGCGAGCTGCGCGCCGAGCACGCCTTCCGGGTGTTCGGGCTGCCGTTCCTGATCCTCCACTACCGCATCCACCACAAGGCCCACGGCACCGGGGGCGCCCCGGGCTGAGCCCGGCGGCGGGCGGGTCGGGCAGCGTCAGCGCACGACGTCCGCAGCCAGCGTGGCGAGCAGGTCGGGCCAGGCGGTGAACGCCAGGTAGTGGGCGGCGCCCTCGACCACGGCGAGCGACGCACCGGGCAGGCGGGCGGCGTACCAACGGCCGAACGCCGGCGGCGTCACGACGTCGGCCGTGCCGTACCACAGGTGGACGGGGCAGGCGACGGCGGCCAGGTCGACCGCCAGGGGCCGGGCCTGGGCCTCGGCGTCGGCCGCGACGCCCGCCAGGCCCGGGCGGACGGCCTCGACCAGCGCGTGCGCCATGCGCTCGGCACCGCCCGGCACCGTGGCCAGCTCGGCGGCGTCGGCGGCCGAGCGGTGCTCGGCCTGGTGCTCGGCCGCCAGTGCCAGGTCGCACGGGAACGGCGCCAGCGTCGGCGCCACCTCCACCCCCAGCTCGCCCGGGGCGACCACGTCGGCCAGCTCGACCATGCCCACGCGCGCCTCGGCGGCAGCCCGGACCTCCGGGTCGTCGTAGGCCTGCCGGGGCACGAGCCCGGCGACGACGCCCAGGCCCGCGACGCGGCCGGGCAGCCCCGCGGCGAGCGCCAGCCCCGTCAGCGCGCCGCCCGACCAGGCCAGCACCGCGCACCGCTCGACGCCCCGCGCGTCGAGGACCTGCGCCACGTCGCCCGCCACCGCGGCCGGCCACTCCGGCGACCAGGCCGGCGGGTGCGGCGGGGGCGACGAGCCCCCGTAGCCCGGCCGGTCGATCGCCAGCAGTCGGACACCCGCAACCGCGGCGAGCCCGTCGTCGGGGTGGCGGGCCAGGCGCGAGTCGGGGGTGCCGTGGAGGTAGACGACGGGGGCGCCGGCGGGGTCGCCGACCTCGTCGACGGCCATCGCCCGGCCGCCGCCGAGCGGGACCGTGTGCGACGGCGTCGCGGTGGGGGGCGGAGGGGGTGCCGGGGTCGGGGAGGTCGAGCCGGGCGCCACGGGCGCGGAACCTACACTGGCCGCCCGGCGGTACCGGCAACCCGCCTCACCAAAACCGGAGGTCACCCCTCGCATGCAACCCGCTCCCCCCGACGCGGACGCGCTCGCGCCCGTGCCCCCGTCCGGCGCCGGGCTCCCCGCCCGCCGGGGCGTCACCGCCACCCGCCTGGCGGTCGTGGCCGTGGGGGCCTACGTCGGCGCCCAGGTCATCGCCAACGTCACCAGCGTGAAGATCGGCTCGACGTTCGATCGCGCCGTCGACATGGGCACCTTCGTCTACCCGATCACCTTCACGCTGCGCGACGTCGTCCACAAGACGCTCGGCAAGCGCCTGGCCCGCACCGTGGTGCTGACGGCGGCGGGCGTGAACCTGTTCCTGGCCGTGTACCTGCAGTGGGTGGTGAGCGTGCGGCCCGACGCGTCGTACGCCCTGAACGACGAGTTCGAGGCCGTGCTCGGCCCGCTGTGGCGCATCGTGGTGGCGTCGATCGTGGCCCAGGTGATCAGCGAGCTGGTCGACGGCGAGGTGTACCACTGGTTCGTGCGGCGGGTGACCACCCGCTTCCAGTGGGCCCGGGTGGCGGTGAGCAACGCGGTGAGCGTGCCCCTCGACAACGCCATCTTCGCGGTGGGCGCGTTCGGCGCCCTGCCCTTCCTGGCCGACGACGCCCTCACCCTGCCCTGGCCCGCGGTGTGGGACATCTTCGTCGTCAACCTGGCCGTCAAGGGGGCGGTGTCGGCGCTCAGCCTGCCCCTCATCTACCTGTCGCCCGACCGCGACTGGCGCGCCGACCCCAGCGATGCCTGAGCGCCGTCAGCGACCCCGGTCACCTGTCGTGGCGGGCGACGCCGTAGAGGCAGGTTTCGGTGAACTGGTCGAGGAAGTCGGGGTCGTCGGGCCAGGGCATGCCCGGCTTGGACATCAGCAGCGACGTGAGCCCGTGCACGCGCGCCCAGAACCCGAGTGACAATCCGTAGGCGTCGGTGTAGCCGGGACGGAAGCGGCCGGCGTCGATGCAGTCCTGCACGCACTGCACGAGGGAGTCGAACGACGGCGACCCGGCCAGCACGTGCCCCTGGTACTGCTGCGGGGCGACGTCGGGCCGGGTCATGAACATGATCCGGTACGGCTCCGGGTTGGCCACGCCGAACTCGATGTAGGCGCGGCCCAGCGCGGCCAGCTTGTCGACCGGATCGTCGACGCCGGCGCACGCCCGGGCCATGTGGTCGTCGAGCGCGCTGAAGTGTCGGGCGCACACCTCGAAGATGAGGTCGTTCTTGTCGGCGAAGTGCCGGTAGATCGACGGCGGGGTCACCCCGACGGCGTCGGCCACCGCCCTGATCGACACCGCCTCCTGCGAGCCGGTCTCGAGCAGCATGCGCTCGGCCACCGCCAGGATCTGGTCGCGGAGCTGCCGCCCCTCGCCCTTGGGGAGGCGGGGGCGGCGGCTCGGCGAGGTGGCGGCGGTGGTCATCCGGGTCCGAGACTACCTCCGGTGCCCCGGCCGGACCCGGGGGCGGGTCCGGTCCCGGCGGGCTCGCCGCCGTGGCCCCTGCGCTCGGCCACCGCCACGGTCACGAGCCCGTCCGGGCCGGGAGGCGCAGTGGGCCCGGCAGCGCCTGCAGCGGCGCCGGCCACCGGGGCACCCTCCGCGTCGGTCCCGTCGAGGTCGACAGACTCGCTGATGCCCCAGCGGTCGTAGATGCGGCGCAGCGGCCCCGGCGCCCACCAGTTCCACTCGCCGGCCAGGCGCATGAAGGCGGGCACGAGCGTGCCCCTGATGAGGAAGGCGTCCATGACCACCGCGAGCGTCAGGCCCACGCCGAACAGCTTGATGAAGCTCACGTGGCCGAGGGCGAAGGCCACGAACACCACGGAGACCAGCACGGCGGCCGCGGTGACGATGCGTCCCGTCCGCTCGAGGCCCACCGCCACCGACGTGACGTTGTCCGCGCCGTGGTCGTGCTCCTCCTTGATGCGCGACAGCAGGAAGACCTCGTAGTCCATCGACAGCCCGAAGGCGACGCAGAACATCAGGATGGGCATGGCCGCCGCGAGCCCCCCGGTGGCCGTGAAGTCGAGCAGGCCCGACAGGTGGCCCTCCTGGAACACCCACACCATGGCCCCGAAGGTGGCGCTCAGGCTGAGCAGGTTCAGCACGATCGCCTTGAGCGGGATGACCACGCTGCCGAACATCATGAACAGCAGCACCGCGGTGATGGCGGCGATCAGCCCGAGGGCCAGCGGCAGCCGCGAGAACAGGCTCTGGTTGACGTCGACCAGCCCGGCCGCACGGCCGGCGACCAGCACGGGCGCCGGAGCCGGCGTGTCGCGCACGGCGTGCACCAGGTCCTCACCCGCGGGCGACAGCGGCTCGACCGCGGGCACCACCGCCAGGTAGGTGCCGCCGTCGGCCCGGAACCCGGCGTAGCGGGCCGAGCTGTCGGGGCCGAGCACCAGCTGGCCGGGCTCGCAGCCGAACTGGTCGGCGACGCCTTCGCCGCAATACGTGCCGGTGGCCGCGTCCACCCGCGACACGCCCGGCAGGGTGGCCAGCGTCGCCGCATAGTCGTCGACCTCGGTGTCGCTCAGGTCGCGGCCGCCGTCCTCGTCCGCGGTCACGACCGACAGCGCGCCCGCCTCCTCGGAGGAGAACTCCTCGCGCAGCACGTCGCCGACGACGCGCCCGTCCGAGCCCTCGGGCAGCACCCGGTCGTCGGGCTGGGTCAGGCGCAGGCCCAGGAACGGGGCGCCGAGGACGAGCAGCAGGGCGATCGCGACGGTCGCCACCGGCACGGGGCGGCGCATCACGAGCGTGGCGACCCGGTGCCAGAACCCCTGGTCGGACGGCGTGACCGACCGCCGCCACAGGGTCAGCGCGTTGACCCGGTGACCGAGCAGGGCCAGCACCGCCGGCAGCACGAGCAGCGAGAACAGGCCCGCCAGCACGGCCACGGCGACGCCGGCGTAGGCGAAGCTGCGCAGGAAGGCGATGGGGAACACCAGCAGCGCGCACAGCGAGGCGGCCACGGTCAGGGCGCTGAAGGCCACGGTGCGCCCGGCGGTGCGGACGGTGCGGACCACAGCCACCCGTGGCTCGTGCCCGTCCCGCAGCTCCTCACGGAAGCGCGACACCACGAACAGGCTGTAGTCGATGGCGAGCCCCAGGCCGAGCGCGGTCGTCAGGTTGAGGGCGTAGATCGACACGTCGGTGGCGCCGGACATCACCTGCAGCACGAGGAAGGTGCCCATGATCGACAGGACGCCGATCAGGAGGGGCAGCGTCGCCGCCACCACGCTGCCGAAGATGAGCACCAGCAGGGCGAGCGTGACGGGCAGCGCGATCATCTCGGCGGTCAGCAGGTCGGCCTCGATGGTGGTGCCCACCTCGTGGAACACCATCGCGAACCCGCCCAGCTCGACGTCGACCGCGGAGCCGTCCGAGCCGGCCGATCGCCGGTAGCGCGGGGCGAGCTCCTCGATGCGCTCGTCGACCGCGTCGTCGTCGCCCTGGATGCGGGCGACGACCAGGGCGCGGGTGCCGTCGTCGTTGCGCAGGGGTGGGGCGCCACCCTCCGACCAGTAGGAGACGACGTCGGTGACGCCGGCCTCGGCGGCCAGCTCGGAGGTGAGGGCCCGCCCGGCCTGGTCGATCGCGGGCGTGTCGACGTCGGCGCCGTCGGGGGCGGTCACCAGCAGGATGAGGTTGGGCACGCCGGTGTCGAACCGGTCGGCCAGGGCCTCCTCTGCGCGGGCCGACTCGGTCGACGGGTCCTCGAACCCGCCGGAGGTCAGGTTCTCGGCCACGCCGCCGCCCAGGACGCCGGCGAGGGCCACGAACACGACGGCCGCGATCAGCACCCCTCGGGTCCTGTGCGTGGCGAGGTGGGCGAGGCGGTCGATCAGAACGGACGGCACCGGTCGTCCCTCCCACACACGCAGCGACCGATGTTGGTGTGCGTCGGCAACGGCTCGGTCAGCCAGGCGTGCACGCGCTGCACGACCGTACGGGGACCGGGCAGCGGGCGACGCCTCGCGGGCCTGCTGGGCATGAGCGCACGGATGCGCCCGTCGAGCGGGTCGACGACGACTTGGGGGGAGTGGGCGACCATGACGTGCTCCAACGTAACGAGGTTAGGTTATCGATGCTATGTGACTCCGATCGGCGCCCGATGTCGAGATGACGTCAGTCACAGACCGACTGTCACGCCCGACGGCATTCCGGTCGTGACCACGCAGCGGGGTAGCGTCCGCCGCGTGGACGCACGGATCCTGCGCGGGCCGGACCAGTGGGCCGCCGTCGGGCCGGCCTGGACTGCGCTCGCCGCCGAGGTCCCCCTCCGCAACCACCTCCAGCTCGCCAGCTGGGCGCGGGGGCTGACCGAGCAGGTCCACGACGATCGCGCCCGATGGTTCGTTGCCGACGACGACCAGGGGCCGGTCGCGGTCGTGCCCTTCCACCTCGCGGTGCGGCGCGTGGGGCCGCTGCGGGTGCGGTCGCTGCTCACCGACAAAGTGTCCGACAGCCTGATCGCCAGCCGCGCCCGCCCCGACGAGCTGCGGCGCGCCGTGCTGGACGCCTCGGCCGCCGCCGGCGAACCGATCGACCTCCTGTCCTACAACGGCATGCGGCCCGGCTCGGGCACGCTGCGGCTGGCCACGAGCGCGCCGTCGGGGCTGTCGGCCGAGACCCGTCACGGCGGCTACTCGGTCATCGACACCGGCGTCGGCGGCGACGACTGGTTCGCCGCCACCAGCAAGAACCTCCGTTCCAGCCTGCGCAAGGCGCGCAACCGGTTCGAGCGCGAGGGCAAGCTCACGATCACGATCGCCGCGGCCCCGGGCGAGGTCGAGGCCGGGTTCGACGAGTTCGTGGCGATCGAGGCGTCGGGGTGGAAGGGGGAGGCCGGTGCGCTCGTCAACCGCCCGGACGAGCGGGCGCTGCTGCGCCAGTTCCTGCTCGACGAGGCCGAGCGGGGCGCAGCCGAGGTGCGCGTCCTGCGGCTCGACGACCGGCCCGCCGCCGCCCAGCTGGCGACGGTCACCGACCGCACCCTCGAGCTGTACAAGGTGGCGTTCGACGAGGAGTTGGCCGGCCTGTCGCCCAGCAACCTGCTCATGGCCGACCTCGTGCGCTCGTGCTGCGACCGACCCGGCATCGACCGCATCGACCTCATCACCAACCAGCCCTGGCACGACCGCTGGCACGCTCAGGAGCACCCGACCTACCAGGCCCGCGACGCCAACCTGGGCCGGGCCGGCGGCGTCGCCAGCCGACTGGCCGTCTCGCTCCGGCCCTAGTGGAGGGCCCCGGGCAGCGCCGAGTCCGACGGGATTCGCCTTGCCGCCGCATTGACCCGTGGGTCAATCTTGCGGTCGTGCCCGACGTCGTCTCCTTCCCCGGCGCCCGCGCGCCCGATCGCTGCCGCACGGTCGACTCGCACGGCATCCGCATCGCCGTCCACGAGTGGGGCGACGCCGACGCCCCACCCCTGGTCCTGGCCCACGGCGGCTTCGACTTCGCCCGCACCTTCGACGTGTTCGCGCCGCTGCTGGCCGAGGGGGGATGGCGGGTCGTGGCGTGGGACCAGCGGGGACACGGCGACTCGGGGTACGCCGCCATGTACGCGTGGGAGGCCGACGTGCGCGACGCGCTCACCGTCGTCAACTCGGTGACCAGCGGGCCGCTGCCCATCGTCGGCCACTCGAAGGGCGGGGCCGTCTCGCTGCAGTTCGCCGCCTCGCTGCCCCATCGCGTCAGCGCCCTGGTCAACCTCGACGGCCTGCCCGGCCGGCGCACGATGCCCGACGTGCCCGACCACGAGCGCACGAAGCTGCTGGCCAGCGAGCTCGCGGCGTGGCTCGACTTCCGCCGCCGGACCGTCACCAACCAGCGCCGGGCCGACACGATCGAGGGCCTGGCCGAGCGCCGGGGCGCCATGAACCCCCGCCTGTCGACCGAGTGGCTGCGCTACCTGGTGACCGTCGGGGCCCGCCACGACCCCGACGGCTGGCGCTGGAAGATCGACCCCTCGCTGCGCATGGGCGGGTTCGGGCCGTGGCGGCCCGAGTGGGCGATGTCGCGGCTGCCGGGCCTGGGCGCACCAGTGCTGGCGGTGCTCGGCCTGCAGCCCGAGCGCATGGGTTGGGGCAACGCGGCCGAGGAGGTCGCCGGCATGCTGCCCGCCGGGAGCCACACGGTCTCCTACGACGACGTCGGCCACTTCGTCCACATCGAGCAGCCGCACCGGGTGGCTGCCCTGGCGCTCGACTTCCTGGCCGACCACGTCGCGGAGGCCCGCCCGTGAGCGACCGACGCCACGCGACGGTGATGCTGCGCCACGACAAGGTCGAGCTGGCGCTGCACGCCCTGCGGCCCGACGGCGAGGGCCGCCCGCTGCTGCACCTGCACGGGCTGGGCGAGCAGTCGCCCACCGCCGTCCCCCGGCACCTGGCCCCCTGGCCGGGGGCGGTGTGGGCGCTCGACTTCACCGGCCACGGCGCCTCGTCGGTGCCCGCCGGCGGCGGCTACTACTGCGAGCTGCTCATGGCCGACGTCGACACCGCGCTGGCCCACCTCGGGCCCGTCACGCTCTACGGCCGGGGCCTGGGCGCCTACGTGGCCCTGCTGGCGGCCGGGGCCCGGCCCGAACTGGTCCGGGGCGCCGTCCTCGACGACGGGCCCGGGCTGACCGGCGGCGGGCCCGAGCCCACCACCCCGTTCGTGCTGGGCGCGCCGTTGCCGGTGGCGGGCGCCCCCGACCCCTACGCGCTGTTCGAGCTCAGCCACGACGTCCGGCCACCCGACTATGCCGTGACCTACGCCCGGCAGGCGGCCACGCTGTCGAGCCTCGACACCGCGCTGGCCGTGGCCGCGGTCGTGCGGCCGCCGTGGCTGGCGGCGGTGGCCGCCGAGCCGGGAGTGCTGACGGTCCCGCTCGCCACCTGCACCGACATGTTCGCCAAGGTGACCTGACGCCGGCCGGCGGCGGTCGGCGGCGGGCGGCGGCGGGGGCCCGGGTCAGCCGGCCGCGGCGGCGGCCGCCAGGCCGCGGCAGATCTGCGCCACCTCGTCGTCGCTGCACACGTACGGGGGCATGGCGTACACGAGGTCGCCGAAGGGCCGGATCCACACGCCCTCCGCCACGGCCGCGGCGGTGGCGGCGGCGACGTCGACCGGGTGGTCGAGCTGGATCACGCCGATGGCCCCGAGCACCCGCACCTCGGCCACGCCCGGCGTGGACCCGACGCTGGCCAGCCCTTGGCGCAGCCCCGCCTCGATCCGCCCCACGGTGCCCCCATGATCGCCGGCCAACAGCAGGTCGACCGAGGCGAGCGCGGTGGCGCACGCCAGCGGGTTGGCCATGTAGGTGGGGCCGTGGGCCAGCACGGGCACCTCGCCGCGGGCGATGCCCTCGGCCACCTCCGCAGTGCAGAGCGTCGCCGCCAGCGACATCATGCCGCCGGTCAGCGCCTTGCCGACGGACATGATGTCGGGCACCACGCCCGCCCACTCGCAGGCGAACAGCGGTCCGGTGCGCCCGAAGCCCGTGGCGATCTCGTCGAACACCAGCAGCACGCCGTGCTCGTCGCACACGGCCCGCAGGGCACGCAGGTACGCCGGGTTGTGGAAGCGCATGCCGCCCGCACCCTGCACGACCGGCTCGACCACCAGCGCCGCCAGCTCGTGCGCGTGGCGGGCCACGGTCGCCTCGACCTCGGAAACGAACCCGGTGTCGACCGGGCTGCCGAACCCCGCAGGCGGCGCGGGCACGAACACCTGACGGGGCACGACGTCGGCCCACAGGGCGTGCATGCCCCCCTCCGGGTCGCACACCGACATGGCGAAGAGCGTGTCGCCGTGATATCCGCCCCGCCAGGTGAGCACGCGCTTCCTGCCGGGCCGGCCGGTCGACCGCCAGTGCTGCAGCGCCATCTTGAGGGCCACCTCGACGGCCACCGACCCCGAGTCGGCGAAGAACACCCGGTCGAGCGGGCCGGGGGTGATCTCGACCAGCCGCCGGGCCAGGTCGACGGCGGGCCGGTGGGTGAGGCCACCGAACATGACGTGGCTCATCTCGCGGGCCTGCGCCACCGCCGCCTCGACCAGGCGCGGGTGGCCGTAGCCGTGGATGGCGGCCCACCACGACGACATGGCGTCGACCAGTTCGTGCGGGGACCCGTCGGGCGACACGACGCGCAACCGCACCCCCTGGGCCGACTCCACGACCAGCGGCGGCAGCGCCGCCGGGATCGACGCGTAGGGGTGCCACACGTGCTCGCGATCGAAGCTGGTCAGCTCGCCCAAGGCCGCGCGGTCGTCCCTGCTCGTCACGGGGCGATCCTGGCAGGCCGCCGGCTCAGGCGTCGCGCGAGGCCACGAAGCGAGCCAGGACGACCAGCTCGTCGCGGGCCTCGGCGGTGACGTCGGCGGCCTCGATCGCCTCGATGGCCCGGACGGTGAGCTCGTCGACGAGCTGCTCGACCACCTCGACCGCACCTGTGTCGACCAGCATGCGCTGGAGCGCGGCGACATCGGCGTCGGTCAGGCCGGGGTCGCCGACGCGGTCGAGCAACGCGTGCGCCCCGTCGGCCGTCCCGCCGTGCCCCGGCACCCGGCCGGCGGCCAGGCGTTCGACGGCGACGGCCAGCAGTGGGGTCGGCTTCCCCTCGCGCAGGTCCTGGCCGACGGGCTTGCCGGTGAGGGCGGGGTCGCCGAAGGCCCCCAGCAGGTCGTCGCGCAGCTGGAACGCCTCGCCCAGCGGGTCACCGTAGGCCGAGAGCGGCGCGCGCAGATCGGACAGGCGCCCCGCCAGCGCCGCGCCCACGTGCAGGGGCCGCTCGATCGTGTACTTGCCCGACTTGTAACGCGAGATGCGGTGCGCCAGCGCCCGGTCGCGGTCACCCCGGGCGGTGCCGAGCAGGTCGAGGTACTGGCCGAGGTTGATCTCGACGCGCATCTCGTTCCACACCGACCACACCTCGCTCGGCACGTCGCCGAGCAGCACGTCGGCGTACACGTGGCCCAGGTCGCCCACCAGGATGGCCGCGCCCTCGCCGAAGCGCCGGCCCTCGCCCCGCCAGCCGGCCGCCCGGTGCTGGTCGGCGAAGCGCAGGTGGGCGGTGCGCTCGCCCCGGCGCGAGTCGGAGCCGTCCATCACGTCGTCGTGCACCAGCGCGAAAGCGTGCAGCATCTCGAAGGCGGCGCCGGCGTCGACCACCCGGGGGTCGTCGGGGTCGCCGCCCGCGCCCACGAAAGCCCAGTGGAGGAAGGCCGGCCGCAGGCGCTTGCCGCCGGCGTCGACCAGGTGCCGGAGGGCGCGCAGCGGGTCGGCCAGCACGGGGTCGAGGTGCCGCCAGCGCGCGATCTCGCCGTCGGTCAGGTCGCCGAGCCGCCGGTCGACGCGGGCGGCGAGCGCGCTCAGGCTCGGGGGGGCGGGGGAGCGGGGGCGCATGTGGCGCCCACGTTACGAGCCGTGACCCGAGGTCAGCGCATCCGGACCCGGCGACGGGGACGGCGCCGTCAGGTCGCCGGCGGGGCCGCCGTCGGGTCCAGGTCCATCTTCCACTCCCCGTCGACCCGGCGGAGGGGCAGCTCGCGCACGCTCTCCTCGCCGCCGGTCACCACCGTGACGGCCACCGACGCCCGGTCGCCCTGCTCGGACACCGGCTCGACCGTCCAGAACTCGGCCGACGCGATGGCGGTGAGGCCCTCCTCGTCGGCCTCGCACTCGGCCACGGCCTGCTCGGGGGTCTGACCGTCGGTGCTGAAGGACTCGGCGGTCATGTGGGCGATGATGGTCTCGCAGTCGCCCTGCTCGACCGCGGTGAAGAAGGCCTCGGCCACCTCGACAGGCGTGTCGGGCTGGTCGCCAGCGCCGGGCGACGACACCGGCGTGTCGGGCCCGCTGCCGGTGGGCGGGCCCTCGTCGGCCGCGGAACCGCCGCCCTCCCCGCCGCCGGAGGACGGCTCGCCGCCCCCGGACGACTGGCCTGACGCCTGGTCGGACGAGCCGTCCTCGACCGAGGTCTCGGTGGCGGGGTCGTCGCCGCCCGTGGCCACGACCACCGTCGCGGCGCCGACGATGACCGCCACCACCGCGGCCAGCATCCATCCCAGGCGGCTGCGCCCCCCGCCGGCCGTCGCCGGCGTGGCCGTTGACGAGCCGTCGCCGCCCACGACCGGCATCGGCGCCGTCGGGGGCCCGGACGGCATGGTGCCCGTGCGCGAGGCCCACGCCGTGGCACCGACCGTGGCGTCGATGCCGGGGCCGGGGCCGGCGGGTGGCGGCGGAGGCGGCTGCGGAGGCGGGGGAGCGGTCGCGGCGAGCGGCTCGGTCAGCGTGGCGGGGTCGGCCCCTGCGGCGGGCGGTGCCGTCGGCGGGTCCGCGGGCGGCGACGGCGAAGGTGCCGGAGACGGGTCGGCGAGGTCGTCGTCGTGCGGATCGGGGGGCAAGGACATGACCGTGTCTCCGGCGCGTGTGTGGGACGGCACCGTCGAGCGGCGCGCCCGGGATTCTCGCGCGCCCCGGCCACGGCGCGGCGTCGCCGCCGGCGCTGCCTCAGGGGTCGCGGCCGTCGGAGTCGCCACCGTCCTCGTCGGCACCGCCGTCGTCGTCGGCAACGGGGGCATCGGCGGAGACGCCCGCGGCCGCGGTCGCCGCCTCGGCCTCGGCCTCGAGGTCGCTGACCACCTGCTCGACCTCGAAGCGGGCGCCCGCGATGCGGGCGCGGCACAGGCGCAGCAGCTCGGCTGCACGGCGGACCCGCGCCCCGAGGACGTCGACGTCGACCTCGTCGCCGTCGAGCTCGTCGAGGATGCCCTCGAGCTCGGTCAGCGCCTCGGCGTAGCCGATCTCCTCGCCGCTGCCGGCAGCGGCACCCGCAGGCGCGGGCGCAGGCGAGGCGGCGGACGGGGAGGAGTCGGGGGTTGCCTCGGTCATCGTGCACTCCCGGGCGGGCGGTTGGCGTCGGCCGGCGTGCCGGACAGGCGCGGCCGGGCCAGGGTGGGCGGGGACGAGACCGTACTGCGCACGTCGCCGTCGGACAGCGTGGTGACCAGCCCGTCGCCGGGGACGAGCCCCGCCACCGAGCGCACGACCCGTCCGCCGGCGTCGCGGGTGATCGACCAGCCCTTGGCCAGCACCCGCGCCGGGTCGAGTGCCCGCACCTGGGCCTCGACGGCGTCGAGGTCGCGGGCGGGGGCCGCCAGCGCCCGCGGTGCGCGCTGCACCAGCCGGTTGGCGGCCGCGGCAAGGTCCTGGTCGTGGGCGCGCAGGTGGGCGCGGCCGCCCGACTCGAGGTGGCCGACGGCCCGGTCGAGCACGGCGGTCGACCGGGCCAGCGCGCCGGTCGCCGAACGGCCGACGCGCGCCCCCCGGGCCGAGAGGTCGCGATCGGCCGCAGCCAGGCCGTGGCGGGTGGCCAGCGCCACGTGGCGGCCGCAGGCCCGCAGCCGCTCGGCCTGGCGGCGGCCGTGGCGGCGCGCGGCACCCGCGATGCCCTGCCACGCCTCGGCGGTGCGGCGCTCGACCGCCCGCACGTCGGCCACCACGGCCTGGGCGCAGGCGGTGGGCGTCTTGTAGCTGGCGTGCGCCACGTCGTCGGCAACCGAGCGGTCGATGTCGTGACCGATGCCCGTGAGCACGGGCACGTCGAGCCCGGCGACGGCCCGGGCGATGACCTCGGAGTCGAAGGCGGCCAGGTCGGTGGTGGCGCCGCCGCCCCGCACGAGCAGCACGGCGTCGACCCCCCGGGCGGCGACCGCGGCCAGGCCCCAGGCCACCGAGCGGGCGGCGTGGCTGCCCTGCACCCGAACGTCGGCCCGCACCACCGAGAAGCCGATGCCCGAGCGCCGCAGCTCGTCGAGCACGTCGTGCTCGGCGGCGCTGCCCGCGCTGGTGACCAGGCCCAGCCGCAGCGGCACCACCGGCCGGGGCAGGCCCGCCTGTCGGTCGAGCAGGCCCTCGGCGTCGAGCACCCGCAGCAGCCGCTCGCGGTCGGCCGCCAGCCGCCCCAGCGTGAACGCGGGGTCGATGTCGGACATCTGCAGCTGCAGGCGCCCGCCCCGGTCGTAGAACGTGACGCGTCCCCGCAGCCGCACCTCGGTGCCGTCGCTCATGCGCACCCCGCCGCCGGCGTCGCGCAGCCGCGCGTTGACCCGCAGCCGTTCCTGGTTGAACAGCACGACCGGCAGCGTGGCCTCGGCGGGCTTGGCCAGGTCACCGCCCGGCGCCGGCTCGATCAGGTCGAACCACACCGTGCCGCCGCGCCGGCTGGGGTTGAGGTTGCGGATGACGCCGCGCACCCACACCTCGTCGGGGAAGGCCGACCGCAGGCTGAGCCCGATGGCCTGGCCCAGCTCAGGGACCGACCAGGTGGGGTCGCCCGGGTCGTCCCACAGCGAGGGCGTCGTGGCCGCCGTGGGGGCGGCAGCGGGGCGGGAGCGGCGTCGTGCCATGCCCCCGTCACGCTAGCCAGGGGGTGTGACACTTCCGGGACGATCAGGGGGTCGGGGCGCTGGTGGTCGGCCTCGGGACGTTCACCCAGACCCCGATCGCCGCTCAGCCAGCCAGGGGGGTGCGGCCGCCAGGCACTAGCCTCGGGGCCCGTCCACGAGGCGCGCTGCGCCCACTCCGGGAGGCGACGTGCACACCGAGATCGCGCCGGGCGTCGTGCAGATCGACACGCTGCTCGGCGGCTGGCACCAGGTGACCGCCGGCTACCTCGTCACCGGCGACGCCCCCGTGCTGGTCGAGACCGGCAGCCAGACGTCGGTGCCCCACCTGCTGGCGGCGCTCGCCGACCTGGGCGTCGACGCCGGCGAGCTGGCCGGGGTCGCGGTCACGCACATCCACCTCGACCACGCGGGCGGGGTGGGCGACGTGGCGGCCGCGTTTCCCGAGGCGACGGTGTACGTGCACGAGCGGGGGGCCCGCCACCTGGTCGACCCCACCCGGCTGGTCGACAGCGCCGCCCTGGTGTACGGCGACCTGCTCGACTCGCTCTACGGCCGCCTCACGCCCACCGCCGCCGCGCGGGTCCGGGTGCTGGCCGACGGCGACGAGGTGGTGGTGTCGACGAACCGCACGCTGACCACGGTCGACTCGCCCGGGCACGCCAAGCACCACCTGGCGCTGCACGACAGCGACTCGGGGCTGCTGTTCGCCGGCGACGCGGTGGGGGTGCGCCTGCCCGACGTCGGGGTGCTGCGCCCGGCCACGCCGCCGCCCGACTTCGACCTCGACCAGGCGCTCACCTCGCTGCGCCGTTTCGCCGCCCGGCGGCCCACGGGCATCGCGCTCGCCCACTTCGGGCTGGTGCCCGACCCCGCGGCCATCCTCGACGAGGCCCAGGAGACGCTGACGCGCTGGGCGGAGGTGGCCGAGGCGGCGTGGCGGGAGGACCGCGACATCGCCGAGGCGCTGTCCGAGCGGTTCGGCGCCGACCTCGACGGTGTCGGCGAGGCGCAGCGCACCAAGCTCGAGACGCTCAACGGCATCCACTCCAACGCCGCCGGGTTCCGCCGCTGGCTCGAGCAGGGCCACCACGTGCACGATCACGGTCACGCCCCCGACGGTCATGGCGACCACGGCCGGATTGGTGACCGACCGGTAACATAACTAGACAACGCGGGACCGCATCCGCAGGAGGAACCCAGCCATGACCGAAGCCGTCATCGTCGCCACGGCCCGCAGCCCGATCGGCCGGGCCATGAAGGGCTCCCTCATCGACTGCCGGCCCGACGACCTGGGCGCCACCATCGTGAGGGCCGCCCTCGACAAGGTGCCCCAGCTCCACCGCACCGCCATCGACGACCTCATCCTCGGCTGCGGCCAGCCGGCGGGCGAGTCGGGCTACAACCTGGCCCGGGTCACCGCCATCCTCGCCGGGCTCGACGACGTGCCCGGCGTGACCGTCAACCGCTACTGCTCGTCGTCGCTGCAGTCGATCCGCATGGCCGCCCACGCGATCAAGGCGGGCGAGGGCGACGTGTTCGTGGCCGCCGGCGTCGAGACCGTCAGCCGCTACGTGAACGGCATGTCCGACACCGGCCCCCACAACCCGGCCTTCGCCGACGCCGAGGCCCGGACCGCGGAGCTGGCCAACGGCGCCGACTCGTGGGAGCCGCTCCGCGGCCTGCCGGACATCTACATCGCCATGGGCCAGACCGCCGAGAACGTGCGGGTCAAGGAGGGCGTCAGCCGCCGGGACATGGACGAGTTCGCCGCCCGCAGCCAGCAGCTCGCGGTGGCCAACCAGGAGAACGGCTACTGGGACGGCGAGATCACGCCCATCACCACGCCCTCGGGCACGGTGGTCAGCAAGGACGACGGCCCCCGCCCCGGCACCACGGTGGAGAAGCTGGCTGAGCTCAAGCCGGCGTTCCGCCCCGACGGTCAGGTCACCGCGGGCAACGCCTGCCCGCTCAACGACGGCGCCGCCGCGGTCATCGTGATGAGCGACGCCCGGGCCCGCGAGCTGGGCATCACCCCGCTCGCCCGCGTCGTTGCCTCGGGCGTCACGGGCCTCGACCCCGAGATCATGGGCCTTGGCCCCATCGGCGCGTCGCGCCAGGCGCTCGAGCGCGCCGGCATGACCATCGACGACATCGACCTCGCCGAGATCAACGAAGCCTTCGCGGCCCAGGTGCTGCCGTCGGCCCGCGCCCTCGGCATCCCGATGGACAAGCTGAACGTCAAGGGCGGCGCCATCGCCCTCGGCCACCCGTTCGGCCAGACGGGGGCCCGCATCGCCACCACGCTCATCCACGCCCTGCAGGACGAGGACAAGACCTTCGGCCTCGAGACCATGTGCGTCGGCGGGGGCCAGGGCATGGCGATGATCTTCGAGCGCCTGAGCTGACCCGCGGCACGGCTGTTCCACGCCGGCCCCGGATCGCCGGCGCGTCAGGTCGGCCCGGCGCCGGTAGCCGCGAACAGCCGCCGCAGCCCGGCCAGGTCCAGGCCCTCGAGCGTGGGCACCACGGCGTCGACCGCGCCCGCCGGCAGCTCGACCATGTGGGGCACCCCCACGACGACGCACCCCGCGGCCCGCGCCGAGGCGACGCCCGTGGGCGAGTCCTCGATGGCGACGCAGTCGTGCGGCACCGCGCCCACCGCAGCGGCCGCCGCGACGTACGGGTCGGGGTGCGGCTTGCCCCGCGACACCTCGTCGCCCACCACCGTGGCGGCGAAGCTGCCGGGTGGCAGCAGGTCGACCACCGCGTCCGCCAGCCGGCGCCACGACATGGTGACCAGGACGCAGGGCACCTGCGCCGCGCGCAGCTCGGCGACAAGATCGAGCGCCCCCGGCTGCCACGGTGGGTCGTCGGCCATCTGCTCGACGACCCGGTCGATCATCAGGTCGACGATCTCGGCGGCCGGCATGTCGACGCGGCCCACCCGCTGCAGGTAGGCGGCCGAGTCGAGCAGGTCGAAGCCGATCACCGCCAGGGCGTCGGCCTGGGTCCAGCGGCCGCCGTGGGTCGCCACCAGGTCGGCCTCGGCCCGGTACCAGTAGGGCTCGGTGTCGACGAGCGTGCCGTCCATGTCCCACAGCACCGCCGCGGGGCCGGAGGCGCGGCGACCGGTGCGGAGCGGGCCGGCTGTGGGAGCGCCGGGAGAGGCGGTGGTCGAGGAGGCGTCGTCGGGCATCTGTGGCCTGTCGGGGGCGAGGGACGAATCTACCGGGGCGCCGGCCGCGGCCGGAACCCGACGGCGCCCGGCCGGGCCGGCCACCGCGGTCGCGAGGCCGTGCCTGGCACTGTGGCGCCGACGACGGCAGCTCGACCACGAAGCGGGCGCCGCCGAGCGGGCTGCCGCCCGTCTACGGCAGGCCGGCGTGGGGCACGTCGACCCTGGTCGTCACCAGCACGGCCTCTCGTGCCGCTGAGCGGGCGTGCTCGTCGAAGTCGGGGGCGCAGCACGCCAGGAGCGTGCGGCCGTCGTCGCCACCGAGCATGCAGGCGTAGACGCCCAGGCCGTCGGGCCCGGCGACCTCCTCGACCACGCCCCGCCCGGGGGCGACCCGCACCAACCGGTTGCCGAGGGCATCGGCCGCCCAGATGTGCCCCGCGGCGTCGAGGGCGCACCCGTCGGGGGCAACACCCGGCAGGTCGGCCCACACCCGCCGGTCGGTCAGCCGGCCGTCGTCGCCGATCGCGAACGCCGTGTAGCGGGCGCCCATGGTCTCGCCCACCACCAGGGTGGTGCCGTCGGGCGTGATCACGCTGCCATTGGGGAACCGCAGGTCGTCGGCCGCCACGTCGGCGCTGCCGTCGGGTGCGACGTGCACCAGCACGGTGGTCCGGGGCGCCTCGCCGGCCATGAGGTCGAAGCCGAAGTTGCCCACCCAGGCGTGGCCCCGGCGGTCGACCACGAGGTCGTTGGCCAGGCCGCCACAGTGCTGGGCGATGTCGGCGTGGGTTGTGACCGTGCCGTCCGGCGCCCGCCGGAGCACCCGCTGGTCGCGCATCGACACGACCAGCAGCGACCCGTCGGGCAGCCAGCCGAGCCCCGACGGCTGGCCCTCGACGGCCAGTACCTCGTCCGTCGCGCCGTCGGGGGCGATGGCGTACACGGCGTGCCGGTAGAAGTCGGACACCCACCAGCGACCGTCGCGCCAGCGCGGCCCCTCGAAGAACGTGCCGCCCTCGACCAGCGTCTCGAAGCTGCGGTCTCCCATGCGGCGAACGTAGCGCCCGGGAGACCAGGGTGTGGCAGGCGTCACAACTCGGCGGCGCCGGTCGCCTGGCCGTCGGCGGGTGGTCAGGCCGTGGGCGGCGGGCCGGCGGCGTAGCCGGCCGAGGCCGCCAGCAGGACCCGAAAGGTGTCGGCGAAGTCGGGCTGGGGCAGCCCCAGCGCCTTGGACGTGATGGCGCCCAGGTAGACGTTGACGGTGACGGCCACGAGGGCGTCGGTGCTGAGCTCGGCCGATATCTGACCCAGGGCCTTGCCCGACTCTATCGACGAGCGGGTGATCTGCTCGATCAGCTCGACGCTGACGCGCAGCGGCGACTCGGCCAGGTCGTCGCGCACGATGGCGCCGGTGACCTCGGTCAACAGCCGGTGCTCGGGCGTGGTCGGTGCGGCGACGTGGCGGGCCATCAGCCGGGTGAAGGCGTCGATGGGGGGCGCCTCGCCCGCCTGGTCGGCGGCCCCGGTCGCCCGGGCCAGGGCGTCGAAGTCGCCGGGAGGCGCACCGGACACGTAGCTGGCGAGGAACTCGGCCAGCAGCTCGCGCTCGTTGCGGTACCACTGGTCGAGCACGGCGTGGACCATCAGGTCCTGCTTGCCGCCGAAGTTGGCGTAGATGGCCCCCGTGGTCAGGCCTGCGCGCTGGGCCACCGCCTGCACGGTCGTGGCCTGGTAGCCGCGGGCGGCCAGCAGCTCGTAGGCGGCCTCGAGCAGGCGGTCACGGGTCGAGACGTCGGTGGGCGTCGTGCCGCCGTCGCTCGGCGCTGGGGACACGGGAACGGCCATGGCTGCTCGGAGGCTATCCCTTGCCGCCACGCCCGGTGCGGCGCCAGGCCGGGGAGTCACGCACCGTGCTGCCAAAGGTGCGGAGGCTGGTGTACGGCCGTCAGTAACGTCGTTAAATACGTTTTTTGTTGACTGAGTGTTGAATAGCGATAATCCTGTTATCACGCTCGGGACGCCGACACGCCACCCCAGGGACGCGGTGGACGCCCGGTGATCCCGTCCAAACAGGAGGGGATACATGAGATCGACGAAGAGGCGCCGTTCTCTCGTCGCCCTGCTCGCCACCGCGCTGCTGGTGACAGCCGCCCGGACGGGCACCAGCGGCGCACAGGAACACGACGACGATCACTCGACCACCACCACCACGGTGCAGGCGCCGACGTCGACGACGGCGCCGCCCCACCCGGCGTCGCAGACGACGACGCTGCGCTACGGGCCGTACAGCGTGCAGGGGGCCCCGGCCAACCCGGACGGGACCCACGGTCATGTCCACACGGGCAACCAGTTCCAGTTCTTCGTCCAGAAGCCGTGCAGCAACTGCTACATCACCGGCATGACGGCCGACCTCGTCTACGCCGACGGTCGGCGGGCGGGCTGGAGCACCGACACGCAGCTGCACCACATGGTGCTGTTCAACCAGGGATGGGGACGTACCGACGCGACCTGCGGCTCGTCGTTTCTGGGCTTCCTGGGTCAGCGCTTCTTCGCCTCCGGCGACGAGCGCACGCCCATCATCGCGCCCGCGCCCTACGGCTACTTCGTGGGTGCGTGGGACTCCTGGCACATGATCTGGGAGCTGGCCAACCACAACTCGGCGCCGCAGCAGGGCCTGTACATCTCGATGAAGTACAACTGGGTACCCGCCTCGACGGCCGGCATGCGCCCCCTCGAGCCGGTGTGGCTCGACCTCAACCAGTGCGGTACCTCGCACGTGTCGCTGCCCCAAGGCCCGAGCGAGCGGAGCTACACCTGGACCGTCAACCGTCCCGGCCGTGTGATCGGCACGGGTGGGCACATCCACGACGGCGGCATCGACATCGCGACCCGCAACGCCTCGACCGGCCAGCTCATCTGCAACTCGGTGGCCCGCTACGGCGGTGACCCGCTCTACACCGGCCACCACGGCGATGCGCACCTCTCGGGCATGTCGACCTGCACGGGCACGAGGGAGAGACCGGTGGCGACCTTGTCGCAGGGGCAACGGGTGACCATGACCGGTCGCTACGACATGCCCCAGGCCGTCACCGACCAGATGGGCATCGTCCTGATGTACATCGACACGCAGCCCTAGCTGCGACGTGAGCACTCGGGTGGGCGCCGGCTGCCCCACGCCGCTGCCGCCGGCGCTCACCCGAGCTCCTGCACCGCACGCCGACGCCACACCCCCGGGGGGAACGATGACGCCCACCTTCGATCGTCGGCGCGCCGTCCCCCGGCTCGCCGTTCTCGCCACCACGATCTCGAGCCTGGCCCTGGGCCTGGCGGCGGCCCTCGTCGCCGGCCTGGTCGGGCCGGCGCCGGCCGGCGCCCACGCCCGGGTGTCGGGCAGCGCCCCGGCCGACGGCAGCGACGTCGAGGCCCTGCCCGAGCGAGTGTCGATCAGCTTCAGCGCCAAGCCCGTCACGCCCGAGGGCGATCCCCTACTCGTCTACGACCCGACCGGCCGGCGCATCGACGACGGCGACGTGCGCGTCGAGCAGGGCGGGCAGGCGCTGTCGGTGGGCCTCATGACCGGTGCCGCCGGGCCGGCCGGGCGCTACGAGGTCGCCTACCGGGTCGTGGGGGGGGGGGGGGGGGGGGGGGGGGGGGGGGGGGGGGGGGGGGGGGGGGGGGGGGGGGGGGGGGGGGGG
>DASSCS010000124.1:0-2441 GCA_035697515.1 Acidimicrobiales bacterium | reverse complement strand
GCTTGGCCGTGCTGCTGGGCGTGGCGTTCCTTGCGGGCACCCTCGTGCTCTACCACACGCTGATCAACGGCTTCTCGGACGTCATCGCCGAGGCCAACAAGGGCACCGACGCGCTGGTGCGCTCCAGCCTCGAGCTCGGCCAGGAGGAGCGCACCGAGCGTGGCCTCGTCGACCGCTCGCTGGCCGACACCATCGCCGCGGTCGATGGCGTCGCCGCCGTGGCACCCCGCATCGAGAGCTCCGGCCGGATTGTCGGCGCCGACGGCGACCCCATCGGCGGCGGCGCGCCCACCATCGCCGGCAACTGGGTCGATGACGACCGGCTCAACCCCTATGACCTGGCCGAGGGCCGCGCGCCAGCCGCACCGGGCGAGGTCGTCATCGACAAGGCAGCCGCCGAGGACGGCGAGCTGGTGGTCGGCGACACGACCGTGGTGCGGTCGCCCGACCGGGTCGAGGTGAGGATCGTCGGCCTGGCCACCTTCGGCGGCGCCGACAGCCAGGGATCGGCCACCTACGCCGGCTTCACCGCCGACTTCGCAGACGAGGTGCTCCTCCCCGAGCCCGGTAAGGCGACGAGCATCGCGGTGGCGGCCGAGCCGGGCGTCAGCCAGGCCGAGCTGGTCCGCCGCCTCGACGCCGTGCTCCCCGACGGTGTCGAGGCGCTGACCGGTGCCGAGCTGACTCGCGAGATGGAAGAGGAGACCGAGGGGGAGGACCATGAGGCCTTCCAACAAGCCCTGATCCTGTTCGCGGGGGTCACCCTCGTCGTGGCGACGTTCGCCATCTACAACACCTTCTCGATCCTGGTGGCCCAGCGCACCCGCGAGTCGGCGCTCCTGCGGGCACTCGGCGCATCGCGGGTCCAGGTGCTGGGCTCGGTCACCGCCGAGGCACTGGCCGTGGGCCTGCTGGCCTCGGTGGGCGGCATCGCCGCCGGCATGGGGCTGGCCCTGGGCCTGCTCGCCCTCATGGACGCCATCGGGCTGACCACTCCGGCCTCCCCGCTGGCCCTCGACACCAGCACGGTCGCGATCGCCCTGGCCGTCGGCGTGGTCGTCACGCTGGTGGCGAGCCTGGCTCCGGCGGTCCGGGCCTCTCGCGTCGCCCCGCTGGCGGCGCTGCGTGACGTCGCCGTCGACCGGTCCGCGACCTCGCGGCGACGGGCCGTCGCCGGTGCCGTCGTCACCGGGGCGGGCATCGCCCTGACCATCGTCGGCGCCACCGGCGAGGCGCTGCCGCTCACGGGCCTGGGCGCGCTGGCGACCCTGATCGGTGTCGTGGTGCTAGGACCTGTCGTGGCCCGTCCCGCCGCCGCCGCCGCGCTCGGCGCCCCGCAGGCGACGTGGCGCGGCATGAGCGGGGTGCTGGCCCGGCGCAACGCGATGCGCAACCCGCGGCGCACCGCCAGCACCGCCGCCGCGCTGCTGATCGGCGTGGCTGTGGTGTCGCTGTTCGCCGTCGTCGGCGCGTCGCTCAAGCAGTCGATCGACGACGCGGTCGACCAGCAGTTCGCCGGCGACCTGGTGATCATCGGCGAAGGCGCAGGCGGCCTCAGCACCGACCTGGCCCCCGCGGTCGCCGAGCTGCCCGAGGTCGCGGCGGCCTCGGCCCGAGGCGGCGGGCCCGTGCGGATCGACGGTGAGAGCACGCTCGTCCCCACCTTCGATCCGGCCACCATCGAGTCGGTCGAGCACCTCGACGTGCGGCATGGATCACTACGAGACCTCCGCCCCGACCAGGTGGCCATCTCGGCCGACTACGCCGAGCAGCACGGGCTGGCGCTCGGCGACCCAGTGACCGTCGACTATCCCGACGGCGTGACCGAGCGGCCGACGGTCGGGGCGATCTACGCGGAGGACAACCTGAGCGAGGGCGACGGGATCAAGCTGCCCCGCGACGCGTACCTGGCCCACGCGTCCCGCCCCGCCGACGTCAACATGCTGATCGCCCTGGCCGACGGCGTGCCCGTCGCCGAGGGCGAAGCGGCCGTCCAGCGGGTGGCCGACCGGTTCGGCGCCCCCGACGTGCAGACCAACCAGGAATTCACCGAGTCGATCGCCGGCGAGATCAACCTGTACCTCACCGTCGTCTACCTGCTGCTGGTCCTGTCGATTGTGATCGCCGTCATGGGCATCGCCAACACGTTGTCGCTGTCGATCCACCAACGCACCCGCGAGCTCGGCCTGCTGCGGGCCGTGGGCCAGACCCGGCGCCAGACCCGGACAATGGTGCGGGGCGAGGCACTCACCGTGGGCCTGTTCGGCACCGCCAGCGGCCTGGGCTTGGGCCTGTTCCTCGGCTGGGCGCTGGTTTCGGCACTGGCCAGCGAAGGCTTTGGCTCGTTCGCCGTCCCGACGTTGTCGCTGGCCGTGGTGCTTGCGCTCGGTGCTCTGGTCGGGGTGCTGGCCGCCGTCCTCCCCGCCCACCGAGCCGCCCGC
>DASSCS010000123.1:0-13534 GCA_035697515.1 Acidimicrobiales bacterium | reverse complement strand
AGTGGCGCGGCGCGGCACGCGAAGTACCCCATCCAGAACCCCTTGAGGCCGAGGCGGGCCGGCGCCTCGCGGCACTCCGCGGCGAAGTAGGTCACCGCGTTGAGGGCCTCGAGGTGATGCCACGCGGTCCTGGCCAGCGTCGAGTCCACGCCCCATCATGGGCCTGTGCGGGCCGCGTGCCCCAGTCGGCGGGCCGGCGCGTCAGGGGTCGGCGATCGCGGCGACGACCTCGTCGAGGGCTGCGAGCGAGTGCCCGCTCACGAACGCGTCGACGTGGGGCAGGGCGGCCGCCATGCCGCCGACCAGCGGCTGGTAGTCGGCGCCGGCGCTGCGGGGGTTGACCCACACGATGCGGTGGGCCAGGCGGGCGAGGCGGGCCATCTGCTCGCCCACGACCGCCGGGTCGCCGGTCTCCCAGCCGTCCGACACGATCACCACGACCGCCCCCCTGGCCATGCCCCGCCGCCCGTGGCCGTCGACGAACGCCTTCAGCGCGTCGCCGATGCGGGTGCCGCCCGACCAGTCCGGCGCGGCCACCGTCGCCCGCCGCAGCGCCAGGTCGGGATTCGACGTCGCCAGCGCCCGGGTCAGCCACGTCAGCCGGGTGGCGAAGACGAACGCATCGGCCCGGGCCGCCCGCACCCCCCCGTGCAGCAGGTGCAGGTAGGCGCGGGCATAGGGCTCCATCGAGCCCGACACGTCGGCGATCAGCACGAGGTGGCGCCGGCGGTCGGTGCGGTGGCGGAACGAGCGGCGCACGGGGTCGCCGCCGGTGGTCCGGGCTCGGCGGAGCGTGGCACGCAGGTCGAGCAGCCGCCCCCGGGGGTGGCGGGCCGTGCGCCGGCTGGCCCGGCGGGGCGTGGCCCACGGCAGTGCGGCCATGAGCCGCCGCAGCTCGACCAGCTCGTCGGGCGTGAGACCGGCCAGGTCGGTGTGGCCGAGGCGCTCCTCGGCGCTGGCCGCTGCCAGCAGGTCGGCCCCGTCACCGTCGGGCCCGGCACCGGCCTCGCCGGGCGGGCCCGCGGGCGTGGTCACCTGCGGCACATCCGAGGCGCGGTCAGGGCCGCGCGGGGTGGCGCGCGACCGGTCGCCCTGCCGGGTCGGGGTCGTCGCCCCCGAGGTCGGCAGGTCGGACGGTGCCTGGCCCCGCCAGTCGGCGACATCGGCCACACCCCGGAACACCTGCGCGAACACCCGGTCGTAGGCGTCGATCTGGCCGGCGCCACTGAGCAGCGTCACCCGTCCGGCCCAGTACATCTCCTCGAGCGCGGCCGGGCGGGCCAGCGCCAGGGTGGTGGCGAAACGACCGCTGCGCTCGGGCGTGACGGGCACGCCCGCGTCGTGCAGCAACTGGCCGAACGCGGCCACCACACCGGCCAGGTCGACCCCGGCCAGGCGGTCCGGACCCATGTCGGTGCCGGCGCCTGCAGTCATCGCCCGACCATGGCCCCGCCGGGCTGCCCCGACCAGGTGGGTGGCCGGTCACATCGCCCCGGCCAGCCTCGTGCCGGGTGGCGCCGCCGCCGCTTCAACTCCCTCACGCGCCACCCGCCACCCAGGCCGAGCCCTGGTCGCGGGCGAGCTCGAGGTCCTCGCGGTACTTGAGCACGCTGCCGAGCGTGGTGTCGACCGCGCCCGCGTCGAGCCGGTCGAGGCCGAGCAGGTCGAGGGTCGCGACCCAGTTGATGGCCTCGGCCAGACCCGGTGGCTTCTGCACGTCGAGCGAGCGCAGCCGGGCCACGGCGCCCGCCACCTGCTCGGCGATGGTGATCGACGCGGCCGGCACCCGGCGGCGGATCACCGCCACGGCCCGGTCGAGATCGGGGTAGTCGATCCAGTGGTACAGGCAGCGCCGCTTGAGCGCGTCGTGCAGGTCGCGGGTGCGGTTCGAGGTCAGAACCACCACCGGCGGCACCGCCGCCCGGACGGTGCCCAGCTCGGGGATGGTCACGGCCGACTCGGCCAGCATCTCCAGGAGGAAGGCTTCGAACTCGTCGTCAGCCCGGTCGACCTCGTCGACCAGCAGCACCACGGGCCGCGGCCCAGGATGCCGGATCGCCCGGAGCAGCGGCCGCTCGACCAGGTACTCGGGGCCGAACAGGTCGTGCTCGGTCACCTCGCGCCCGGTGGCCTCGGCCAGGCGGATGCCCAGCAGCTGGCGGGGGTAGTTCCACTCGTACAGCGCCTCGGCGGCATCGATGCCCTCGTAGCACTGCAGGCGCACCAGCGGCGTGTCGAGCATGGCCGCCAGAGCCTTGGCCGCCTCGGTCTTGCCCACCCCGGCCTCGCCCTCGAGCAGCAGCGGCTGCGGCAACCGCAGGGCGCAGAACAGCGCGGTGGCGAGCCCCAGGTCGGCCAGGTAGTCGACGCCGTCGAGGAGCCCGCGCATGGTGTCGACGTCGACGACGTCGTCCGGCGCGGTCACCGTCCGACGGTACCGGGATCGGCGGCGTCGGCCGAGCCTCCGGCCGGGTCGGCCGCCGCGCCCCGGTCGGGCAGGTACGCGCTGGGATCGGCGGCGAAGGCCCGCAGGCAGCCGCTGCCGCAGAACCAGTAGCGCTCGCCGTCGTGGTCGAGGTGCAGGGCGGCGTCGTCGGCCACCACCGTCATGCCGCACACCAGGTCGGTGGCGGTGGCGGGGCGGCCGGCCGGCGCCGCGGGCGCCGTCTCGGCCGCGGGCGGCGTGGCGGTGGGCCGGGGGCGGAGCGACACGATCTCGGCCAGTATCGACAGTGCCACCTCGCGCGGCGTGCGGGCGCCGATGTCGAGGCCCGCAGGCGTGTGCACCGAGGCCCGCTGGGCCTCGTCGAGGTCGAGGCCGGCCAGCACCGCCTCGCCCCGCTTGCGGCTGGCCACGAGCCCCACGTACGGCACGCCGCCGTGCACCGCCGCCTCGAGCGCCGCCGCCTCGTCCCGCCCGTGCGAGGCCACGACGACCGCGGCCAGACCCGCCGAGCCGACCGCGGGACCCGGCGACGCGCCGGTGCCCTCGGCGACGCTGAAGCCGACGCCCTCGGCGAGCGCCACCAGCGCGGCGGCGATGGGCGACTCGCCGTGCACGGCGATCGCCGGGTCGGGCACGACCGGCTCGAGGAAGATGTCGAGCGCACCACCGGACAGGCACGGGTTGACCACGGTGAGCGTGCCCGACTCGCGCCCGGCCACCGCGCCGGCCGCCGCCGGGTCGGCGCCGGCCCCGCCCTGTCCCCGGGGTTCTGCGCCGGCCTCGGGCTCCGGCTCGATGCGCAGCAGCAGCGACCCACCCGAGTCGAGCAGCGACAGGCTCTGCGCCCGTACCGTCGCCTCGGCGCAGGTGCCGCCGACGAACCCCTCGATGGATCCGTCGGGCAGCACCACCGCCTCGTCGCCGGGCTTGGCCGAGGTGGGCCGCTCGATCCGCACCACCCGGGCGTGCACGAAGGGCACCCGGGACCGGCGCAGCTCGGCGGCCCGGCGGGTCACCTCGGGGTTCACCGGCGCTCCGTCCTGGGCATCACGATATGGCCAGGTCCGTCCGGGCCGGCCGGCCCTGCATGGCCAGCCACACCTGGGCCGGCGTCAGCGGCATGTCGACGTGGCGCACGCCGTAGGGGGCCAGCGCGTCGATGACCGCGTTGACCACCGCCGCCGGCGAGCCGACCGTGGCCGACTCGCCCACGCCCTTGACGCCGAGCGGGTGGTGGGGCGACGGCGTGACCGTCTCGCCCAGCTCCCACGACGGGCACTCCATCGACGTGGGCAGCAGGTAGTCCATGAACGAGCCGCCCAGGCAGTTGCCGTCCTCGTCGAAGGCGATGGCCTGCATGAGCGCCATGCCGACGCCGTCGGCCAGGCCGCCATGGATCTGCCCCTCGACGATCATGGGGTTGATCCGGGGCCCGCAGTCGTCGACGGCCACGAACCGGCGCACGTGCACCTGCCCGGTGCCCTTGTCGACGTCGACCACGCAGATGTAGGCGCCGTATGGGTAGGTCAGGTTCGGCGGGTTGTAGACGGCGGTGGCGTCGAGATGTCCCTCGACCCCCTCGGGCAGCTCGAGGCTGCTGTGGGCCAGGAGGGCGATCTCCTGGATCGTCTTGCCCTGCGACGGGTCGCCCTTCACGTACCAGCGGCCGTGCTCCCACTCGAGGTCGTCCGGCGAGCACTCCAGCGCGGCGGCGGCCACGATGCGGGCCTTGTCGCGCACCCGCTGGGCCACGACCGCGGCGGCCGCCCCCGACACCGGGGTCGAGCGCGAGCCGTAGGTGCCCAGGCCGAACGGCGTCTGGTCGGTGTCGCCGTGCACCACCTCGATGTCCTCGGGCGGGATGCCGAGCTGGCTCGACACGATCTGGGCGAAGGTGGTCTCGTGCCCCTGGCCCTGGGTCTGCACGCTGAGGCGCACCACCGCCTTGCCGGTGGGGTGCACCCGCAGCTCGCAGCCGTCGGCCATGCCCAGGCCAAGGATGTCCATGTGCTTGCGGGGCCCGGCGCCCACGCCCTCGGTGAAGAAGCTGATGCCGATGCCCATCAGCTCGCCTCGGGCCCGCTTCTCGGCCTGCTCGGCCCGGAGTCCCTCGTAGCCGGCGAGGTCGAGTGCCAGCTCCATGGTCCTCAGGTAGTCGCCCGAGTCGTACTCCCACCCCGTCTTGGTGACATAGGGGAACTGCTCGGGGCGCAGCAGGTTGGCCTTGCGCAGGTCGGCCGGGTCGCGGTCGAGCTCCTGGGCCAACACGTCGACCATGCGTTCGACCAGGTACACCGCCTCGGTGATGCGGAACGAGCAGGCGTAGGCCACGCCGCCCGGCGCCTTGTTGGAGTAGACGCCGGTGACCTGGCAGTGGGCGGCCTCCAGGTCGTAGCTGCCGGTGAAGATGTTGAAGAACCCGGCCGGGTACTTGGTCGGGTTGGCGCTGGCGTTGAAAGCGCCGTGGTCGGCGATGACCTTGACCCGCAGGCCCAGGATCTTGCCCTCGCGGGTCGCCGCGATCTCGCCGTGCATGTGGTAGTCGCGGGCGAACCCCGTGGACATCAGGTTCTCGGACCTGTCCTCCATCCACTTGACCGGCTTGCCCGTGACGATGGAGCCCACCACCGCCAGCACGTAGCCGGGGTAGATCGGCACCTTGTTGCCGAAGCCGCCGCCGATGTCGGGCGAGATCACCTGGATCTTGTGCTCGGGCAGGCCCGCCACCAGGGCGTACACGGTACGGTGGGCGTGCGGCGCCTGGCTGGTGATCCAGGCGGTCAGCTTGCCGGTCACCTTGTCCATGTGCGCCAGCGAGCCGCACGTCTCGAGTGGCGCAGGGTGCGAGCGGGGGTAGAGCACGTCCTGGGCCACCACGACGTCGGCCTTCGCGAACACCTCGTCGCACAGGGCGGCGTCGCCCGACTCCCAGTCGAAGATGTGGTTGTCGGTCTTGCCCTCGAGGTCGTCGCGGATGACCGGAGCCCCCTCGTCGAGGGCGCGGCGGGCGTCGACCACCGGGTCGAGCGGCTCGTAGTCGACCTCGATCAGCTCGAGGGCGTCGCGGGCGGCGTAGCGGTCCTCGGCGATGACGAAGGCCACCTCCTGGCCCTGGAAGCGCACCTTGTCGGTGGCGAGCACAGCCTGGACGTCGTTCGACAGCGTTGGCATCCACGCCAGGCCCAGCGTCTCGAGCACCGCGCCGGTGATCACGGCCTTGACCTTGGGATGGGCCTCGGCCGCCGAGGTGTCGATGGAGGTGATGCGGGCGTGCGCCATGGGGCTGCGCAGGATGGCGCCGTAGAGCATGCCCGGCAGCTGGATGTCGTCGAGGTAGTGGCCCTGGCCGCGCAGGAAGCGGGCGTCCTCCTTGCGCAGCATGCGGCCGAAGCCGATGGGGTTGCCGGCCTCGCTCAGCGGGGCGGTGGCACCGGCTTCGATGTCGGCGGCGGTCACGCGGAGACCTCCTCGTCGGTGGCGGGAGCCGTCTGGCTCATGGCCTCGTCGTCGGCGGCGACGGCGCCGTCGCGGTGCTCGGCCGCCCAGCGGACCGAGTTGACGATGTTCTCGTAGCCGGTGCACCGGCAGATCTGGCCGGAGATGGCCTCGCGGATCTCGGCCTCGCTCGGATCGGGGTTGTCGTCGAGCAGCCGGCGGGTGGTCATGAGCATGCCGGGAGTGCAGAAGCCGCACTGCAGGCCGTGGCACTGCATGAAGCCCTGCTGGACCGGGTCGAGCTCGCCGCCGCTGTCGAGGTCCTCGACCGTGCGGATGCTGCGGCCGTGGGCCATGGCGGCCAGCACGGTGCAGCTCTTCACGGGCTCGCCGTCCATCCACAGCACGCAGGCGCCGCAGTTGGACGTGTCGCACCCCCAGTGGGTGCCGGTCAGGCCCAGGTGGTCGCGCACGAAGTGGACGAGCAGGAGCCGGGGCTCGATGTCGCGCGTCACCTCGTCGCCGTTGACGGTCATCGTCACCTGCATGTTCAGGCTCCCTCTCCCCGTGCCCGGGCGACCGATCGGCGCAGCGCCCGCAACGTCAGCTCCTGCGCCAGGTGGCGCTTGTAGTCGGCCGGGCCGCGCTGGTCGGCCGACGGGTTGCAGTCCTCGCCCGCCAGCTGCGCGGCGGCCGCCAGGTTCTCGTCGGTGGGCGGCTGGCCCCGCAGGGCGTCCTCGGCCCGGGGGGCGCAGAAGTGAGCCGCGCCCACCGCGGTCAGGCCGACGCCGACGTCGCCGACCGTGTCGCCGTCGAGCGCCACGAAGGCCCCGGCGGCGGCGATGGCCCAGTCGCCGGCCCGCCGCTCGACCTTCTCGTAGGCGCTGCCCGCACCGGGCCGGACGGGCACCCGGATCTCGGTGAGGATCTCGCCGTCGCCCACCGCCGTCTCGTAGGGGCCGGTGTGGAACTCGCGGGCCGGCACGGTGCGCGTGCCCTCGGCCGAGCGGACGACCAGCTCGGCGCCGAGCGCCGAGCCGACCGCGGCCAGGTCCTCGGACGGGTCGGCCTGGCAGAACGAGCCGCCGATGGTGCCCCGGTTGCGCACGATGGGGTCGGCGATGACCCGCTCGGCGTCGCGGAAGATGGCGTAGTGCTCGGCCAGCAGGGGCGAGTCGAGCAGCTCGGCGTGGCGGGTCATGGCCCCGATGGCGATGGCGCTGCCGTCGAGCCGGATGTAGGACAGGTCGGTCAGGTCGTTGATGTCGATCAGCACCTCGGGCCGGGCCAGCCGCAGCTTCATCATCGGCAGCAGGCTGTGCCCGCCGGCGACGAGCCGGGCCTCGGGTCCGTGGCGCTCGAGCAGCGCGAGCGCGTCGTCGACGCTACCGGCGCGCTCGTACTCGAACGGCGCGGGTGTCTGCACGTTCAGCATCCCCCATGTGGTGGTGATGTGACCCGGGGCGGTCGGGGGCCACGGCCACGAAGTGTGGACCAATCGAGACGGTTCGTCCATGGCGTCATAAGGGTTCGGTTAATCGGGGCTACGGTCCGGATCGTGACCCTCACGCAGCTGGAGGCATTCGTCCTGGTGGCCCGCCTCGGCTCGGTCAAGGCGGCGGCCCGGGCCCTGGGGGTGAGCGAGCCCGCCGTGTCGGGCGCGCTCAGCGCGCTGCGCCAGCACCTGAACGACCCGCTGCTGGCCAGAGGCGCCGGCGGCATGGAGCTGACCGCCGGCGGCCAGCGGCTGCTGCCCATCGCCTCACAGATGGTCAACCTGGCCGCCGACGCCGAGGACGCCATCCGTGAATCGCAGGGCGCGCCCGAGGTGCTGCGGGTGGTGGCCACCAGCACCGTCGCCGAGTACGTCGCCCGCCCCCTGATCACCGCGTTCACCGCCCGCACCAAGGTGGAGGCCACACTCGGGGTGGCCACCGCCACCGAGATGCCCGCCCTGCTGACCGAGCGCCTGGCCGACGTCGGCCTGGGGCCCCAGCTCGGCGCGCTCGAGGGCAAGCCGATGATGCGCTACCGGCTGGTGGTCGTGGCCGGCCGGCGTCACCGCCTGGCCCGGCGCGAGCGGGTCGAGCCGGGCATGCTCGCCGACCAGGACTGGCTGGTCGACGCCAGCGGCGCCGACCCCGCCAGCGAGGTGGGCGTGCTGCTGGCCCGGCTGCGGGTGCCCGAGGCGCGCATCCGCGTGTTCCCGTCCCTGGGCGCGGCGTGGAACGCCGCCGCCGACGGCGAGGGCGTGGCACCCGGCGTGGCCCACCTGGTGGCGCCCGAGGTTGTGCGGGGCCGGCTCGCGGTCCTGCCTGTCGAGGGCACGCCCGTCGATCTCCTGTGGCACGTCACCACGCTGGGTGCCGACCGCCGCTCACCGATGGCCACCCGCCTGCGCCGCTTCCTCGACACCCCCGATGCGATGCAGGCCATCCACCGGGCCGACGGCAGCGTGCCGGTCTCCCGTTTCCGCCCCCCGGTCTACGTCACCCTCTGGAGCTGACCCCGGGTGGACGCCCGGGGTGCCCACGGTCGGCGAGGCAATGGGTTCCGTTTCGAACCGGACGAGGCAATGGGTTGCGCTTATGGAACCCATTGCCTCGGGCGGCTATGAGCGGAACCTATTGCCTCGCGGGCCGCCGCCCAGACTCCGGCGTGCATCCGTGCCGGACGGCGACACGCACGCACGCCGGAACGCACCGGACGGGCGGCCCGCATCGGCCGGGTCACACCCGGCGGTGGGCGGAGCGCCGGGCGGAGCGGTCGGCGGAGCCGTGGGCCAGGTGGCCGGTGACCGCGACGTCGTCGACAGCCCATCCCTCGCCCCGCCGGCGGAGGGTCGTGACGGCGCAGCACGGGACGCCCTCGGCGATCAGGGTCGGGGCCAGACCCACGACCTGCTCGTCGCCGATCAGCGTGCGCAGCGCGTCGGTGGTGACCCCGCCGTGCGACACCACCACGGCGGCACCGCACGGGTGGGCGGCGGCGAGGTCGTCGAGCGCGGCCAGGAACCGCGCCGCCGCCGCGTCCGACGAGTCGCCGCCGCGGGGCACGAACGACCGGTCATCGGTCGCGCGCCGCCAGTCGGCCAGGAACTCGTCGAGGGCCTGGGTGTCCGGGCCCTCCCAGTTCGTCCGCTCCCGCAACCTCGCATCGGTGACGACGTCGAGCGCCAGCGCGCGGGCGATCGGCGCGGCCGTCTGGACGGCGCGGCGCAGCGGGCTCGACCACACGGCGACCGGGCGCCCGGTGCGTCGTAGCCGGCGGGCGGTCGCGTCGGCCTGCTCGCGCCCGATGGCGGTCAGACCCGGGTCGCCCGGCAGCCGCTCCTTCTCGCCGTGCTGGACGACCAGGACGCGCAGCCCCATCCCGCCACGCTACGGCCGTCGACCCGCACCGTGGGATGATGCCTGCGTGGCCGCTGAGCTCGACGGTCTGCTCATCGAGGCTCGCGCTGCGCTGCAGTCGGGCGACGCCGGCGCCGCGCGCCGCATCGTCGGACCGGGCGCGGCGGAGCCCGCGAGCGGCGACGTGCTGGAGGTGCTCGCACGGGCCGACTACCTCGACCTCGCCTACCCCGCGGCGATCGAGGGGTGGGAGCGCGCGTACGCGGCGTTCCGCAGGGACGACGACCACCTCGGCGCCGTGCGGGTCGCCCGGACCCTGTCGTGCATGTACCTGACGATCATCGGCGACCGTGCCATCGGCGCCGGCTGGCTTGCCCGGGCGCAGACCCTCCTCGGCGACCGGCCCGACTCGCCCGAGCGCGGCTGGGTGGAGCTCGATCTGGGGATGTTCGAGACCGAGCGCGAGCGCAAGCACGAGCACTTCCGCCGGGCGCTCGACCACGCGCGCACCCAGGGCCACCCGGCGCTCGAGCTGTCGACGCTCGCCTACCTGGGGGCGAGCCTGGTGCACGCCGACCGGGTCGACGAGGGCATGGCGCTGCTCGACGAGGCGCTGGCGGCGGTGGCGGGCAGCGAGGTCGACGACTTCTGCGTGCTGGAGGAGATCTTCTGCCAGCTCTTCGCGGCCTGCGAGCACGCGCGCGACGTCGACCGCGCCGACCAGTGGATCCGGGTGGGCGAGGCCATCGCCCAGCGCCGCAGGCTTCCTGCCGTGTCCGCGTTCTGCCGCACGCACTACGGCGGGGTGCTGATCGCGGCCGGACGGTGGGGCGAGGCCGAGACGGCGCTCACCGACGCGGTGCGCCTGTGGGGCCTCGGGCAGCGGTCGGTGCTCCGCGGCGGCGCCCTCGTCCGCCTGGCCGATCTGCGGGTCCGGCAGGGGCGGTTCGAGGAGGCCGGGCAGCTGCTCGCCGGGCTCGACCCGGTCGCCGACGACGAGGCCTCGCACGTCAGGGCGGCGATCCACGCGGCCCGCGGGGAGCTCCCCGTGGCCCGCGACCTGGTCGAGCGCGCCCTCGACCGGCTCGACCCCCTGAGCAGCGCTGCGGCGCCCCTGCTCGCGCTGCTCGTCGACGTGCATCTCGCCGCCGGCGCGGTCGACCGGGCGGCCGACGCCGCGGGCCGCCTCGCCGGGTGCGCCGGCCGACACGACAACGAGCACCTGCGCGCCACGGCCGAGTTGGCGGAGGGGAAGGTGGGCCTGGCCGCCGGCACCGGCGACCCCCCGTCGTGCCTCCGCCGGGCGCTCGCCGGCTTTCGCCGCGCCCGGATGCCGCTGGAGGTCGCCCACACCCGGCTCGAGCTCGCCCGGGCACTCGCCGAGTCGAGCCCCGAGGTGGCGGCGGCGGAGGCCCGGGCCGCGCTCGAGGCCTTCGAGCGGCTCGACGCGTCCCGCCTCGCCGATGCGGCGGCCGCCCTGCTCCGCACGCTGGGCGTCCGCGCCCGGGTGACGAGCCCGGCCCCGGGCCTATTGACCCGGCGCGAGCAGGAGGTGCTCGACCTGGTCGGCCACGGCCTGTCCAACCCCGAGATCGCGGAGCGCCTCTACATCAGCCGCAAGACCGTCGAGCACCACGTGGGCAACGTGCTCGCCAAGCTCGGGCTCCGCTCACGATCCGAGGCCGCCGCCTACGCCGTCCGCTCCGCGTCGCCGGGGACACCGTGAGCGGGGCCGGGCGCGGGAAACCAGACGGCGAATAGGGGTGCTCCCCGATCCGCCCGGGCCCTGTGGTTCTGCAGGGTCGGGGCATGACCAACGACCATGACGTGATCGTCGTCGGCGCCCGCTGTGCGGGCTCGCCGACCGCCATGCTGCTGGCCCGCCGGGGCTATCGGGTCCTGCTGGTCGACCGGGCTTCGTTCCCGAGCGACACCGTGTCGACCCACCTGCTCCACCCGCCCGCCGTGGCGGCACTGCGCCGCTGGGGCCTGCTCGACCGGGTGCTGGCCACCGGCTGCCCTCCCATCGAGCGCTACTCCTTCGACTTCGGGCCCGTCACGATTGCGGGCAGGCCCCGCCCGGCCGCCGATGACGGCGCCGCCGACGCGGGCGGCTCGACCGCCTACGCCCCCCGCCGCACGGTGCTCGACAAGATCCTGGTCGACGCGGCCGCCGAGGCCGGGGTCGAGGTGCGCGAGCGCTTCACCGTCGACGACGTGATCGCCGACGACGCCGGCATCGTGGTGGGCATCCGGGGCCGCCACCACGACGGCAGCCCCACCGTCGACCGCGCCCCCGTCGTCGTCGGGGCCGACGGCGTGAGCTCACCGGTCGCCAGGGCGGTCGGGGCGCAGGAGTACGCCACCAAGCCCGTGCTCGAGGTGGCCGCCTACAGCTACTGGCGCGACGTCCCCATCGAGGGCTTCGAGACCGCGGTGCGCCCCGACCGCGGCGTGGCGGCGATCCCCACCAACGACGACCTGACGCTGGTGATCGCCGGATGGCCGGCCGCCGAGGCCACCACTTACCGGGCCGACGTCGAGGCCAACTACCTGGCCACGGTCGAGCTGGCGCCCGCGCTGGCCGAACGGGTGCGGGCCGGCACCCGCGTGGAGCGGTTCCGCACCGGCGGAGTGCGCAACTTCTTCCGGGTGCCCTACGGGCCGGGATGGGTGCTCGTCGGCGACGCCGGCTACACCAAGGACCCCATCACCGCCCAGGGGATCTCGGACGCCTTCGCCGACGCCGAGCGCTGCGCCGCGTCCCTCGACGATGTGTTCTCGGGGCGGCGGACGTTCGACGACGCCATGACGGCGTTCCACGCCGCTCGTGACGAGGCGGCGATGGCGATCTACGAGTTCACCACCCAGCTCGCCACGCTCGAGCCGCCCCCGCCCGAGGTCCAGCAGCTCCTCGGCGCGATCCACGGCCACCAGCCGGCGATGGACGCGTTCGCCAGCGTCGTCGCCGGCACGCTGTCGCCGGCGGAGCTCTTCGACCCCGATCGGGTGCGACACCTGCTGGAGGCGCCGGCGGCCTGAGCGACCAGCGCACGCGCCAGCGCACGGGCGAGGGTCGTCTTGCCGCTTCCCGGCGGGCCCGACACCACCACGAACAGCCCCCCGGGCCCGGTCACGCCGCCATGGTCGCCGCCGCCCCGCCCCCGGTCCAGCCGCGGGCGACGGGGACAGCCGTCAGCCGGCGCCGCGGCGGCGCTCGTCGTCGTCCCCGTCGCTGCCCCGCTCGGGGCGGGTGAGGTCGATGCCCAGCTGCTCGGCGGCGCGGTAGACGTCCTCGTCGAGGTCGCGCATCTCGATCTGCGCGCCGTCCCTTCCCCTGACCTCGACGTCGAGGCACAGCCCCCGCGTCTCCCGGATCATGACCTTGAAGCTCTCGGGGATGCCCGGCTCGGGGATGTTGTCGCCTTTGACGATCGCCTCGTACAGCTTGACCCGCCCGAGCACGTCGTCGGACTTGGTCGTGAGCATCTCCTGCAGGCAGTAGGCGGCGCCGTACGCCCACAGCGCCCACACCTCCATCTCGCCCAGCCTCTGCCCGCCGAACTGCGCCTTACCGCCCAGCGGCTGCTGGGTGATCCTCGAGTACGGGCCGGTCGAGCGGGCGTGGACCTTGTCGTCGACCATGTGGACGAGCTTGAGCATGTAGACCCAGCCGACCGTCACGGGGTTGTCGAACGGTTCGCCGGTGCGGCCGTCGATGAGCCGGGCCTTGCCGTCCGGGCCCACCAGCCGCCCACCGTCGACCGTCTCCGGCCGCAGGCCCGTGAGCGCGTCCTTGATCGTCGCGTGCCGTCCGGCGGCGTCGCGCTCGTCCCAGTGCGCGCCGTCGAAGACCGGCGTGGCGACGTAGGCCGCCGGCCTGGCCGTGGGGCGGGTCTTGGCCGCCACGCCATGGGCGACCGGCGTACCGACCGCCTCGCCGTCCCGCTCCCAGCCCCAGCGGGCGGCGTAGCCCAGGTGCGCCTCGAGCACCTGGCCCACGTTCATGCGCGGCGGGACGCCGAGCGGGTTGAGGATGATGTCGACGGGGGTGCCGTCGGCCAGGTGCGGCATGTCCTCCACCGGGAGGATCCGCGAGATCACACCCTTGTTGCCGTGCCGACCCGCCAGCTTGTCGCCCACCGAGATCTTGCGCTTCTGGGCCACATACACCCGCACCAACTGGTTCACCCCCGGGGGCAGCTCGTGGCCGTCCTCGCGGGTGAACACCTTGACGTCGATGATCTTGCCCGACTCGCCGTGGGGCACCTTCAACGACGTGTCCCGCACCTCCCGGGCCTTC
>DASSCS010000122.1:0-14341 GCA_035697515.1 Acidimicrobiales bacterium | reverse complement strand
CCGCACTCGTCGGCCTCGACGTGGCCGAACGACAGCCAGCGCAGCCGTTCGAGCGGCACGACGCGAGCGATCGCGCCCAGCGCCGCCGCGGCGTCGGCGCGCCGGCCGGTGTGGAAGAGGAGCGGCTCCTCGGCGAGCACGAGGAACCGGTTGATGCTGATGCCGCGGTCCCCGACGGCAGCGGGCAGCCACGTCGAGATGCGGTAGATGCCGTCCGCGATCTCGTCGATCCGGGTGCCGTCCATCGAGCCTGCCGTCCCCCTGTCGCGCGGGCCTGTGTGCCCCCGGCGCCTGGCCGCCCCGCAGGGCGTGTCGTCGGTGGTCGGCAGCCACCGGGGGCCGTCCGCCCGCCCGGCGGCCCCCGGTGCCACCGCTGGGTGGCCCAAGACTGACGGACCGTGATTAGCGAGCGCGAAGTCGCTGGTCAGAGCGTTGTGCCGGACGAGATGCGCCCGGCGACTTAGCCTGCACGGCCGATGCCGCGCTCGTTCCGGTTCGAGCCCCCCGCGCCGCGGCCCGGCTCGCTCACCCGGCCCCGGTTGCTGCGCGCCCTGCTCGGCCGGTGGGACCACCGCGTCACGACCGTGGTCGGCGGCCCCGGGCTGGGGAAGACCACCCTGCTGGCTCAGGCGCTGGCCGAGAACCAGCTGGCGCCGCGGGGCGACGACGTGTGGCTGGGGCTGGGGCCGGGCGACGCCGAGGGCCACGCCCTGGCGCGCGACGCCCTGGCGGCGCTCGCCGCCGGCACCGACGCGGCGGCGTTGGCCGACGCGGAGGATCGCGAGCCCGACGCCGCGTCGGTCGCCGACGCCGCCTGGCGGCGCAGTCCCACCGCCGTGTGCCTGGTGCTCGACGACGTGCACGTGCTGGCTCCGGACTCGCGCGGCGCCCTCTGGCTGGCCGACCTGATCGACGCCCTGCCCGCCAACGCGCACGTGGTGCTGGCCGGCAGGTGGGCGCCCGCGGTGCCGCTCGCCAGGCTGGCGGCACAGGGCTCGCTGCTGCGCCTGACCGAGGACGACCTGCGCTTCTCCGAGGACGAGCTGGCCGGGTTCGCCGCCCGGCGGGGCGTCGAGGCCGCGCAGCTCGACGAGAGCGGCGGCTGGCCCGCCATGGCCGAGCTGGCCGCCAGCGTCGGGCGCGACCTGGCCGGCGAGTACCTGTGGGAGGAGATCCTCGAACCGCTGGGGCCCGAGCGGCGGCGCGTGCTGGCCATCGTGTCCGACCTGGGCGGCGCCGACGACGCCCTGGCCGGCGCCGCGATGGGCGGGCCCGTCGCCCTGGGCCGGATGCTCGACGGCGTGCCGCTCGTGGCGCAGGGCACCGGCGGCTGGCGGGTCCCCCACCCCCTGTGGGCCACGGCCAAGGCGCTGGCCCTGCCCGACGACCAACGGCGGGCCATGCGGGCCCGTGCCGTCGAGCACCTGGTGAGCCAGCACCGCTACGACGACGCGATCACCCTCGCCGCCGAGGCCGAGCTGACCGACCTGGTGCCCGCCGTGCTGCGGGCGGCGTCGATCGGCCCCGACCGGCCACCCACCCGCTGGCTCGAGCGCTGGCTGGCCGACCTGCCTCCCGAGGTCCTGGGCACCCCGGGGGCGGCCCTGGCCGCAGGCGTGCGGGCCGCCGCCGTCAGCCCAACCGAGGCCGCCGGACCGCTGCGGGAGGTCATCGACCTCTGCCGAACCGCCGGCGACGTCGAGGGAGAGCTCAGCGCCATCGCCGTGCTGGGACGGGTGGCGTGGTGGCGCTCGGACCTGGCGCTGCTGGGCGAGATCTTCCCCCGCGTGCTCGAGCTCGAGGCCGAGGGCGAGCCGCTGGCGGGGGCCATCGCCGCGGTGGGCCGGGCGGTGCTGGCCGACCTCGGCGGCGACGACGAGGCAGTGCTCGCCCACCTCGACGGCGTCCGGCCCGGCCTGCTCGACGATCAGTGGCAGGCGGTGACCGACTGGCTGCGGGCCAGCGTGCTCGCCGGCATGGGCGATGCCGACGGCGCCATCGCGATGCTCGACGGCATCCACCGGTCACCCGACCCGGCGTTCCTTCTCACCGTCGAAGGGACCCGGATGACGACCCGCTGGTCGCAGGGCCACGTCGACGACGTGGTGGCGGCGCTGCCGTCGATCGTCGACCGGATCAGGGCCGCCGGGGTGGTGCACAACCTGCAGGTGGCGACCACCCAGGCCGCGTTCGGTTCCGCCTGGGTGGGGGACGTGGAGAGCGCCGGGCGGTACCTCGCCGAGGCCCGCCAGGCCCAGCGCGACGCCGGGGAGGACACCTCGCCCCGCCTCACCCTGGCCGAGGCCGCCTGCCTGCTGGCCGGTGGCGACGAGCCGGGCGCCGCCGCCGTCATCGAGGCGGCGGCCCGCACCCTGACCGACCCGAACCGCGAGCCCGAGCGGCGCGCATGGCGCAACGGGCTGGCCCTCACCTACGTGCTCGTCCCCGCCCTCCGCCCGCGGTGGGACGCCGCCGACCTGCACGGCCACCTCGCGGTCGCCCGGCGGTTGGCGGCTGCGGTGGTCGCCGAGCGGGAGGGCCGCGGCCGGCCGGGCGAGCTCGACCTGCCCGATCCCGGGATGGTCCGGGCGGTGCTGCCGCTGCGCCTGGCCGTGGAGCTGGCGCTGGGCCTCGAGGCCGCGGGGCGGCCCGAGGGTGGCGAGCTGCTCGAGGCACTGGGCACACGCGGCCGCGACGCCGTGCGGGCGATGGCTGCCGGGGGTGCGCCCCACACCCGCTCCGCCCGCTCGCTGCTGGCCGCGGTGCCCGCCCCGCCGCCCTCGGTCACCGACGTGGGGGTGCTCGGCCCGCTGCAGATCTGCCGCGACGGCGAGGCCGTCACCGACGGCGACATCCGCCGGGAGCGGGTCCGCGAGCTGCTGGCCTTCCTGGTGGGGCACCGGACCACGACGCGGGCGGCCATCACCGCCGCCCTGTGGCCCGACCTCGACGAGCGGGCCGCGGCCAACAACCTGCGCGTTACGACCAACTACCTGAAGCGGCTGCTCGAGCCGTGGCGGGCGCCCAACGACCCGTCGTACTTCGTGCGGGGCGACGGGGCGACCGTCACGCTGGTCACGGGCGACCGCCTGCGCATCGACGCCGACCTGTTCGACGGCCACCTCGCCCGTGCCGCCCGGGCCGAGGCCGACGGCACCCCCTCGCTGGCGCTCGAGCACTCGCTCGCCGCGGTCGACCTGTACCGCGGCCAGGCGCACGACGGGGTGGCCGACGCCGAGTGGGTCGACGTCGACCGCGACCACTTCCGCAGCCGCTTCGTGGCCGCCGCCACCCGCGGCGGCGAGCTGCTGCTGGGCCTGGACGACCTCGACCGCGCCGAGCAGGTGGCCCGGCGGGCCGTGGCCGCCGACCCGTGGGCCGAGGACGCCCACGGCGTGCTGGTCGCCGCGGCCCTGGCGCGGGGCGACCGCTCGGCCGCCCGCCGGGCCCTCGACCGCAGCCTGGGGGCGCTGGCCGACCTGGGCGTCGACCCCTCGCCCCGGACCCAGAGCCTGCGCCGCCGCGTCCGCGGCGCGGGTGCCAGCGCCTGAGTCGGTGCCTCGGCGCCGCCGGCCGCTCCGTCAGCCCTGCAGCGCCATGATGTGCGCCACCTGGCCCCGGGAGGGATCGAGGCGCACGTAGGGGTGGCCGCCGTCCCACGTGTAGGTCTCGCCGCCCAGCTCGTCGTGCGCCCGGTAGGGCCCCTGCCAGGGCAGGCCGACGGCACCGAGATCGAGGTCGAGCACCGTCTCCTGGGCGTCGTGGGGGTCGAGGTTGACCACGACCAGCACCAGGTCGCCCCCGGCCGCGTGGCCCTTGGTCCACACCAGGAACCGGTCGTTCGACGTGCCGTGGAAGCGGATGTTGCGCAGCCACCGGAACGCCGGGTGGCGGCGGCGGATCTCGTTGACCCGAGTGATGACCGGCGTCATCGAGTCGGCGGCCTCCCAGTCGCGCGGGCGCAGCTGGTACTTCTCCGAGTCGAGGTACTCCTCGTTCTCGTCGCTGGCCGGTTGGTTCTCGAACAGCTCGTAGCCGCTGTAGATGCCGTAGCTGGGCACCAGCGTGGCGGCCAGGACGAAGCGCAGGAGGAAGGCGGTGGGGGGGCCGTGGCGCAGCGGCCCCGACAGGATGTCGGGCGTGTTGGGCCAGAAGTTGGGACGCATGTAGTAGGCGGTGGGGCCGTAGGCCAGCTCCTCGACGTAGGCGCGCAGCTCCCACGGCTCGGTGCGCCAGGTGAAGTACGTGTAGCTCTGCGTGAAGCCCACCTCGGCCAGCTTGGCCATCACCTTGGGCCGGGTGAACGCCTCGGACAGGAAGACGACGTCGGGGTGGTCGCGCCGGATGCGCTCGATGATCCAGGCCCAGAACGCCATGGGCTTGGTGTGGGGGTTGTCGACCCGGAACACCCGCACGCCCTCGCCGATCCAGTAGCGCAGGACGTCGCGGCACGCCTTCCACAGCGCCGCCCTGTCGGCGTCGCGCTCGGGCCAGAAGTTGATCGGGAAGATGTCCTGGTACTTCTTGGGCGGGTTCTCCGCGTGGCGGATCGAGCCGTCGGGCCGGCGCCAGAACCACTCGGGGTGCTCGTGCACCCAGGGATGGTCGGGCGAGCACTGGAGCGCGTAGTCGAGCGCCACCTCGAGGCCGCGCTCGCCGGCCTCGGCGCAGAACCGCCGGAAGTCGTCGAGCGTGCCCAGCTCGGGGGCGACGGCGGTGTGGCCGCCCGCGGCCGAGCCGATGGCCCACGGGCTGCCGGGGTCGTCCGGGCCCGCCCCCAGGGTGTTGTTGGGCCCCTTGCGACCACTGCTGCCGATCGGGTGGATGGGCGGCAGGTACACGATGTCGAAGCCCATGTCGGCGACCGCCGCCAGCCGTTTGGTGGCGCCGACGAGACCACCTTCGCTGCGGGGGAACAGCTCGTACCAGGCGCCGAACGCGGCGCGGGGCCGATCGACCCAGAGCGGCCGAGGATCGGTGGCCGTGAGGTCGGCACCTGGCACCCCGGCCACCAGCCGTGCCACCCGGTCGTCGAGCCCGGCGTTGAGCCGGACGTGCACGCTGCACGACCGCCGGCGCAGCCCGGCCACGGCCTCGAGCACCCGCTTGCGGTCGCGGACGCCCACGCCGGGGGCGAGCGACTCGAGGATGCGGGCGCCCTCCTCGAGCTCAAGCTCGATGTCGTCGCCCACGGCCGCCTTGATCTCGACGTCGTGGCGCCAGGTGGCGAAACGGTCGCGCCAGGCCTCGACCACGATCTCGTGCCGCCCGATCTGGTCGGGGCACAGGGTGCCCGACCAGCGGTCGTTGACGTCGGCCGCCATGGGGGTCGACCGCCACTTCGAGCGACCGGCACGCCGCCAGCGCACCCGGGCACCCAGGATGTCGTGACCGTCGGCGAAGATGTCGGCCGACACGTCGATCCGCTCGCCCACCACGGCTTTCACGGCCATGCCCGCGGGGGTGGCGGGCCGCAGGTCGTCGATGGTGATGCGTCCGAGCACGCCTAGAGGGTACGCAACGGGGCGTGCGCTCAAGACTCCCGTCAGGCGGGGGCGGCGCGTCAGGTGGCGGCCGGCTCCGCCCTGGCCGCCCGCACGATGGGTGCGATCGGGCTGAGCATCAGCCACCGGGGGAGCCCCGACACGATCCAGCGGGGCCCGGTCAGCTCGATGTCGCCGGCCTTGACGGCGTCGAGCAGATCGATCTCGCCCTCCCACATCCGGTAGAAGGTGGCCAGGTCGGCCCGCATGACGGCGTCGATCTCGAAGCCCGGGTCGCTGTAGCAGACCGAGGCGTCCTCGGGCTCGACCACCAGCCAGAACAGCCGCCGCCGATCGGTCACGTCGACCTGCACGACGGCCCTTCGGGTGACCTCGCTCGTGTCGACGCGGCCGTGGAACCACCACATGAGCGTCTCGGGATCGAGCTCGTCGGCGCGGGGATCGCCGAACGCGTGGCGGGCGCCCCACTCGGCCATGCCGAACACGATGGTCCGCAGGTCCTCGCCCGCCGGCGTCAGGTCGTAGCCGCCGTCCGCGGACTGCACCACCAGCCCGGCCGCCCGCAGCTGGCGCAGGCGGTTCGACAGCAGCGCCCGCGACAGGCCGGGCAGGCCCCGGGCCAGATCGTTGAAGCGGCGCCGGCCGGTGAGCATCTCGCGCACGATCAGCAGCGTCCACCGCTGGCCGAGCACCTCGACCGCCCGGACGATGGGGCAGTACTGCGCGTAGGTCTGCACGGCACCAGTGTCCCACGACGGGGTTCAGTTCCTGAACTATCGGGTGCCCGGGCACGTACGTACGGTGACTGCAGTCACCCACGACAAGGCGGACCCATGACCACGATCGACGCACCCGCGCCCACGCGCACCGGCACGTACCCCGTCCCCTCCCGGCCCGACGATGAGCAGTTCGTAGGGCTCGCCGCGGAGATCGGCGCCGTGGCGGCGGCGCACGCCGGGGAGCACGACCGCGATGCGAGCTTCGTCAGCGAGGCCTACGACGTCATGCGGGAGAACGGCTACCTGGCTCTGTCGGTGCCCACCGAGCTCGGCGGGCTCGGCGCCACGCTGCGCCAGGTGTGCTACGCCCAGGCCGAGCTGGCCCGCCACGACGGCGCCACCGCCCTGGCCGCAGCCATGCACCAGTACCTGACCGCCCTGCAGGCCTTCCGCCATCGCAGCGGCGCCCCCGACGCCGAGGGCGTGCTGCGGCGGGTGGCGGGCGAGAAGCTGGTCATCGCCACCAGCGGCGGATCCGACTGGCTGTGGCCCAGCACCACCGCGGTGGCCGACGACGGCGACGGCAACCTGCGCGTCAACGGGCGCAAGACGTTCTGCAGCCAGTCGCCCGAGGCCTCGGTGATCGCCACCAGCGCCGTCTTGGGCGCGCCTGGCGAGGGCGCCGAAGTGCTGCACTTCTCGGTGCCGTTCGGCGCCGAGGGCGTCCGCATCGAGGAGACGTGGGACACGCTCGGCATGCGGGGCACGGCCAGCCACGACGTGGTGCTCGAGGACGTGATCGTGCCGACCGACAAGGTGGCGGGCCGGCGGCCGTACGGCGAGTTCGGCGGGCCCATCATGGCCGCCCTCGTGCACTTCGCCCCCATCGGCAGCGCCACCTACTTCGGCATCGCCGCCGGCGCCCGCGACGTGGCGGTGGCCGGCGCCGAGGCCGGCACCCGCGGGCCCCGCTCGCTGGCCGCCCTCCCCCGCGCCCAGCGCCAGATCGGGCTCATGGACGCCAAGCTGCGCGTCGCCTGGTGGGCGCTGCTCGGCTCGCTCGACGAGCTGGGCGACGACTACGCACCCGGGCCGGAGCTGGCGTCGATGCTGATGGTGGCCAAGCGCCAGGTGGTCACCGAGTCCATCGCCGTGGTCGACCTGGCCATGGACGTGCTCGGCGGGCGCGCCTACTTCCGGCGGTCGCCGCTCGAGCGCGCCTACCGGGACGTGCGGGCGGGAACGTTCCACCCGTTCACGCCCGAGATGACCCTCGCCTACGCCGGCAAGCTGGCCCTGGGGGACCCCGGTACGACCGAGTGAGCGGGCGGGCTACCGTGCGCGGTTGATGAAGGCCATTCGCAGCTTCACCGTCCGCCCGTCCCTGCCCGCCGAGCTCGCCGTCCTGGAGGAGCTGGCCTTCAACCTGCGGTGGTCGTGGGACGACCAGACCCGCGACCTGTTCCGCTGGGTCGATCCCGACCTGTGGGACGCCAGCGTGCACGACCCGGTCCGCCTGCTTGGCCTGGTGCCGCCCGAGCGGCTCCAGGCCCTGGCGGCAGACGCCGGGTTCAAGCGGTTCCTGGGCGAGGTGCACAGCGAGCTGCAGCGCTACCTCGACGGCGACCGCTGGTTCCAGGCCAAGGGCGACAGCCCGCTCGACCTGGTCGCCTACCTCTCGCCCGAGTTCGGCATCGCCGAGGCCGTCCCGCAGTACTCCGGCGGCCTCGGCGTGCTGGCGGGCGACCACCTCAAGTCGTCGAGCGACCTCGGCGTGCCCCTCGTCGGCGTCGGCCTGCTCTACCGGCACGGCTACTTCCGCCAGAGCCTCGACGCCGACGGCTGGCAGCAGGAGCGCTATCCCCTGCTCGACCCGCACGTCATGGCGCTGACGCCGTGCGACGGGGTGCGGGTGCAGGTCGACCTGGCCGGCGTGCCGCTGGTCGCCCAGGTGTGGAAGGCGTGCGTGGGACGGGTGCCGCTGTACTTCCTCGACGCCGACGTCGACGAGAACCCCGACGAGATCCGCCAGGTCACCGACCGCCTCTACGGCGGCGACACCGAGCACCGGCTGCGCCAGGAGATCCTGCTCGGCATCGGCGGCGTGCGGGCGCTGCAGGCCGTGGGCGTCGAGGCCCAGGTGTTCCACACCAACGAGGGCCACGCCGGCTTCCTCGGCCTCGAGCGCATCCGCCAGCTCGTGGTCGACCAGGGCCTGGCCTACGCCGAGGCCATCGAGGCGGTGCGGTCCGGCTGCATCTTCACCACCCACACGCCCGTGCCGGCGGGCATCGACCGCTTCCCGCTCGAGCTCATGGACAAGTACTTCGGCGGGTGGGCCGACGAGGTGGGCGTGAAGGTCGACGACCTGGTCGCGCTCGGGCACCGCCCCACCGACGAGCCCGACGAGCCGTTCAACATGGCGGTCATGGGGCTGCGGCTGGCCGGGCGGTCCAACGGCGTCGCCCAGCTGCACGGCGAGGTCAGCCGCGCGATGTTCGGCGACCTGTGGCCCGACCTCGAGCCGGACGAGACCCCGATCGTCTCGATCACCAACGGCGTCCACGCCCACACCTGGGTCTCGCCCGAGATGGCCGACGTGTTCAGCGCGCACGTCCTGCCCGACTGGGACGAGGCCGACGAGACGCTGTGGGCCCGCATCCTGGAGATGCCCGACGACGAGCTGTGGCGCGCCCGCGAGCAGGGCCGCGAGCGCATGGTCAGCTTCGTGCGCCGCCGGCTCAAGGAGGCCGCCGCGGGCCGGGGCCTGACCGGGTCCGACGTGGCGTGGACCGACGAGGTGCTCGACCCCCGGGTGCTCACCATCGGCTTCGCCCGCCGCTTCGCCACCTACAAGCGGGCCACCCTGCTGCTGTCGCAGCCCGACCGGCTGCGGGCCCTGCTGCTGTCGCCCGACCGGCCCCTGCAGCTGGTGTTCGCCGGCAAGGCCCATCCCGCCGACGACCAGGGCAAGGAGATGATCCGCCAGATCGAGCTGTTCTCGTCCGACCCCGAGATCCGCCACCGGTTCGTGTTCGTCGACGACTACGACATCGCGGTCGCCCGGGCGATGTACCAGGGCTCGGACGTGTGGCTCAACAACCCCCGCCGCCCCCAGGAGGCGTGCGGAACCTCGGGCATGAAGGCGGCGCTCAACGGCGGGCTCAACCTGTCGATCCTCGACGGCTGGTGGCACGAGATGTTCGACGGGGGGAACGGCTGGGCCATCAGCTCGGCCGAGAACGTAAACGACCTCGAACGGCGCGACCAGCTCGAGGCGGGGGCCCTGTTCGACCTGCTCGAACGCCAGGTCGTGCCGCTGTTCTACGAGCGCTACGGCGGGCCGGTGCCCCGGCGCTGGCTCAAGAAGGTGCGCAAGTCGCTCGCCTCGCTCGGCCCCCGGGTCACCGCGTCGCGCATGGTGGCCGACTACGTGGCCGAGCTGTACGAGCCCACAGCCGCGCGCGCCGACGCGCTGACCGCGGACGGGCTGGTCCGCGCCCGGGCGCTGGCGGCGTGGAAGGCGCGGGTGCGCGAGCAGTGGCACGGCGTGCACGTCGACCGGGTCGACGGCGACCAGTCGGCCGCCGACCTGGGCGGATCGCGCCTGGTCGAGGCGGTGGTGTCGCTGGGCGCGCTGTCGGCCGAGGACGTCGACGTGCAGCTGATCCACGGCCCGGTCGGACAGGGCGACGAGCTGACCTCGCGCTCGATCGTGTCGATGGACATGGCCGGTCCCGCCGAGGACAACCACGCCCGCTACACCGGCTCGCTGCGCACGGAGAAGGCCGGGCGCTACGGCTTCAGCGTGCGCGTGGTTCCCCGCCACCCCGACCTGGTCTCGTCGGCCGAGATGGGCCTGGCCGCCTGGGCCTGAGCACCCTCCTCCGAGATTTCCTGCCGCGGGATCTGACGCTCCGGCACCGGATCCCGCGGCAGGATTCGCGAGTCAGCGGCCGGTGAAGGTGGCCTTGCCCGGCCCGTGCTCCAGGAACGAGGCGACGCCGATGCGAGCGTCCTCGGTGTCGAACGCCTGGGCGAACAGCTCCTGCTCCAGCGCGATCCCGGAGGCCAGCGTGCCCCGCAGCCCCTCGTCGATGGCCCGCTTGGCCAGGCCGTGGGCCACCACCGCGCCCCTGGCCAGCTCGGCGGCCAGGGCGAGCGCCCGGTCGTGCAGCTCGTCGTGGGCCACCACCTCGTCGACCAGACCGATGCGCAGCGCCTCGTCGGCCCGCACCTGGCGGCCGGTCAGGATCAGGTCCTTGGCCCGGGACGGCCCCACCAGCCGGGCGAGGCGCTGGGTGCCCCCGCCGCCGGGGATGACGCCGAGCAGCACCTCGGGCTGGCCGAAGCGGGCCTTCTCGGACGCGATGCGCAGGTCGCAGGCGAGGGCCAGCTCGCAGCCCCCGCCCAGGGCGAAGCCCGACACCGCGGCGATGACGCACCGGGGGATGGCGGCCACCGCGTCGTGCGCGCGCACGAAGGCGCCGCCCACCTGCCGGGCCTCGTCGGGGCCGCCGAACTCGCCGATGTCGGCGCCGGCGGCGAACAGGCGGTCGCCGCCGGTCACGACCACGGCGCCGGGCGGGTCGGCGGTCAGCTCGCCGGCGACGGCCTCGATCTGGCGCAGCACCTCGGTCGACAGGGCGTTGACCTTGGGGTTGTCGAGACGCACCACGGCGACGCCGTCGTCACGGCGCTCGAGGTGGACGAGCGGGCTGTCTGCGGGCATCGCCCGACAGTAGATGAGCCCGCTCGTCCTCACCTCGGCGGACCGTCCTCACGCGTTCTCTTCGCGGGATCGGCTGCCAGGACGACCGATTCCGCGAAGAGAACGCGGGGTCAGCTCGGGGGGTCGTCGGCGAGGACGGTGTCGGCCGCGGCCCAGGGGTCGAGCTCGCCTGCGGCGACGGCCTCGGCCAGCTCGGTCGCCCGGGCGCCGGTCATCGTGGCCTGGGCCCGTTCGAGCAGGCGGGCCGCCACCAGGCGGGTCACCTCCTCGGCCGCCCGCCGGCGGCGGCGCTCGTCCAAGCCGCCCGACGACGCCAGGTGGGCCCGGTGGTCGGCCACGGCCTGCCACAGGTCGTCCACGCCCGCCCCCGAGGTGGCCGTCGTGCACACCACCGGCGGCCGCCACCCCGGTCGGTGCGCCATGTCGAGCATCCGGCGCAGGTCGCGTGCGGTCGCCTCGGCACCTTGCCGGTCGGCCTTGTTGACCACGAACACGTCGGCGATCTCCATCAGGCCCGCCTTGTTGGCCTGCACCGCGTCGCCCCAGCCCGGGTTGACGACCACCACGGTGGTGTCGGCCTGGCCCACCACCTCGACCTCGACCTGGCCGACCCCGACCGTCTCGAGCAGCACCCACGGGTAGCCCGCGGCGGTGAGCACCCGGACGGCCTCGGGCGCGGCCACGGCCAGCCCGCCGAGGTGCCCGCGGGTGGCCATCGACCGGATGAACACACCCTCGTCGAGCGCGTGGTCGCCCATGCGCACCCGGTCGCCGAGGATCGCCCCGCCCGAGAACGGCGACGACGGGTCGATCGCCAGGACCGCCACCCGCTCGCCCCGCCGGCGCAGCAGGTCGATGAGGGCGCTGGTGAGCGTCGACTTGCCCGAGCCGGGCGCACCCGTGATGCCCACCGTGTAGGCGTCGCCCGCCTGGCCGTGCACCGCGCGACCCACCTCGCGGGCCGCCTCGCCGCCCCGCTCGACCATCGAGAGCAGGCGGGCCAGCGCCCCGCGGTCGCCCCCGCGCGCGCCCTCGATCAGATCGGCGACGGCGGGGCCAGGCACCCCGGGAACGCTACTGCGGTGCGGGTCAGAGGCTGACGGCGCTCTCGGTGGGGGCGCCCACGTCGACCACCTCGGTGACGCCGGGCACGCGGTCCTTGAGGATGCGCTCGATGCCGGCCTTGAGCGTGACGGTCGACGCCGGGCACGACACGCAGGCACCCACCAGTTCCACGCTGACGACGCCGGTCTCGGCGTCGACGCCGCGCAGGAAGATGTCGCCGGCGTCGGCCTGGATGGCGGGGCGGATGACCTCGATCACCTCGCTCACCTTGTCGGTATCGACCACGTGATCTCCTCGCTGCAGAGCGCGCCCGATGCTCGCGAAGGTGGGGCACACCAGGCAACACCACGGCACCCCGATGTGTTCCGGGCGCCAGAGCCCGGGCGTCCGAGTAGCGATCCGGCCACCGGTCTGAGAGCCTGAACGCCGTGACCCCACTGCTGCTCGCCCACCAGGGCGGCTGGGACGAGGTGCTCATGGTCCTCGTGCCGATCGCCATCTTCGCCGGCCTGCTGGTGGTGGCCAACCGCCGGGCGAACACCATCGAGGGCGAGCGCAACCGCGACGACGGCGTCGGCCGGGACGGCCCCGCACCCCGCTGACGCGTGCCCCGGTTCACCGTCTGCCGTACCGTCGGTCGCGAGGAGGCCGACCGCCTCGTCGTCCCCCGTGACGACATCGTCGCCGAACGGCGCGAGCCCGCGGACGGTGACGCGGCCGCCTCCGGCGACGGCGCGGGGAGCAGCGGCAGCCACGGCGCGGCGCGGCTGGTCCTCGACCAGGGGCCCTTCTCCCGCTACGAGCGCACCGTCACCACCGCACCCTCCGGTGACGATGGGCTGATGACCGTCACCCAGGACTTCGACTACCACCTGCCCCCCGGCACCTGGCCGTTCCTCATGAACTGGCCGTTCCGGGCCGCGCTGCGCAGCCCGCCAGCCAAAGGCAAGCTGCCGTGGTGGTACCCGCCGCAGCGGCCCGACGCCCGCGGCGCCACCGTGCTGGGCCTGCTGGCCACCCTGTCGCTCATCGTCGGCTACCACGGCACGCTGCTGACGCAGACCATGACCTTCGCCGCCGACGAGTTCGGCGCCGGTACGGCCGCCCAGGGCGACGCGCTGGCCGCGGTGCGGATCGGGGGGATCATCGCCATCGGCCTGGGAGCCATGGCCGACCGCCGGGGGCGGCGGCTGATCCTGTCCGCCGCGCTGCTGGTGTGCATCGCCTCGACGGTGGCCGGCGCGCTGGTGCCGAACCTGGTGGCGCTGGCCGCCACCCAGGCCGTCAACCGGGGCGCGTGGGCCGCGGCGTCGCTGCTGCTGGCCATCATCGCCGCCGAGGAGATGCCCGCCGGCGCCCGCGCCTACGCGCTGAGCCTGCTGTCGATGACGGGCGCCCTGGGCGCCGGCGTCGCCCTGTGGCTGCTGCCGCTGGCCGACCTGTCGGACAGCTCGTGGCGGGTGCTCTACGTGGTTCCGGTGCTGTTCGTGCCCGTCGTGGCCCGGTTCGGCCGCCTCATCCCCGAGAGCCGGCGGTTCACGCGGCCGCACCGCAACGTGGGGCTGGCCGGCCACTACTGGCGCCTGGCGCTGGTGGCGGGCTCGGGCTTCCTGCTCAACGTCTTCATGGCCCCCCAGTCGCAGTTCCGCAACGAGTTCCTGCGGGACGAGCGGGGCATGTCGGCGGCGGTCATCTCGCTGTTCGTCATCACCACGTCGACGCCGGCGGGCATCGGCATCTTCGCCGGCGGCCACCTGGCCGACACCCGGGGCCGGAGGGTGGTGGGCGCCACCGGCATCAGCGTCGGCACGGTGCTCATCGCCGCCTCGTACATCGTCCAGGGCCCCGCCATGTGGGTGTGCGCCCTGGTGGGCGGCATCTTCGCCGCGGCGCTGGTCCCCACCATCACCGTCTACGGCCCCGAGCTGTTCCCCACCTCGCTGCGGGGGCGGGCCAACGGTCTCGTCAGTACCGCGGCGATGGCCGGGAGCGTCGTCGGCCTGAGCGCGTTCGGCCGGCTGGAGACCGCAACCGGGGCGTTCGGCCGCGCCCTGGCGGTGCTGGCGGTGGCGCCGCTGGTGATGGCGGCCGTCGTGCTCGCCTTCTTCCCCGAGACGGCGCGGCGCGAGCTCGAGGACCTCAATCCCGAGGATCGGGACGCCGCGCCCGCGACCACCGTCGAAACCCTCACGCCCGGTTAGCATCGTCGCCCATGACCCTCACGCGGCTCGGGGTCGCCGCCGCGGTGGTGGCGCTGGCACTGGGGACGGGGTGCTCGGGCTCGGACGAGGCCGACCTGTCCCTGCCCGACGGCACCGTCC
>DASSCS010000121.1:0-18105 GCA_035697515.1 Acidimicrobiales bacterium | reverse complement strand
GGGGGTCATCGCCGAGGTCAAGCGGCGGTCGCCGTCGCGCGGCGACCTCGCCGCCGGTCTCGATCCCGCGGCCCTGGCCGCCGATTACGAGCGGGGCGGGGCCACCTGCCTGTCGGTGCTCACCGACGGCGAGTTCTTCGGCGGCTCGCCCGACGACCTGCGTGCGGCCCGGGCGGCGACCCGCGTGCCGGTGCTGCGCAAGGACTTCACCGTGTCGCCGGCCGACGTGTGCGACGCCCGGATCATGGGTGCCGACGCCGTGCTGCTCATCGCCGCCGCGCTCGACGACGACGAGCTGGCCGACCTGCACACGCTGGCGGTCGACGTCGGCCTCGACGCCCTGGTCGAGGTGCACGACGAGGCCGAGCTCGACCGTGCGCTGGCCGCCGGCGCCCACCTGGTGGGGGTCAACCAGCGCGACCTGGTGACCTTCGAGGTCGACCACGAGCGGGCCGCGCGGGTCGGCGCGGCGATCCCACCGACGGTGGTGCGGGTGGCCGAGTCGGGCGTCCGTGGCCCCGACGACGCCGCGACGCTCGCCGCCGCCGGCTTCGACGCCGTACTGGTGGGCGAGCTGCTGGTCACCTCGGGCGACCCGGCCGGGGCGATCGAGCTGCTCCGCTCGAGCCGCTGACCGGCGCATCGTCACACGAGCGCCGCCCAACCGGCTTCGGGAGGCGCGCCGAACGTCGCTAGCCTGCCCGCGTGTTCGTCAAGGTGTGCGGGATCACGAGCGAGGAGGACGCCCTGCTGGCGGTGGCCATGGGCGCCGACGCGCTCGGGTTCGTGTTCGCACCGTCACCGCGCCAGATCGCGCCCCAGCTGGCGGCTGACATCGTCAAGCGGGTGCCCGCCGAGGTCGTGACGGTCGGCGTGTTCCGGGGCGAGACCCGCCAGCAGGTGGTCGACGTCGCCCACCGCGTGGGCCTGCGGGCCGTGCAGCTGCACGGCCGTGAGAGCTCGGCCGACAGCCACTGGATCCGCCAGCGGGTGCGGCTGATCATCAAGGCCTTCGCCGCCGGCGACCCCCAGCTCGAGCACGCCGACGACTACGCGGCCGACGCCTTCCTGGTCGACTCGGCCACGCCGGGCTCGGGCGAGGTGTTCGACTGGTCGCTCGCGGAGGGTGCGCCGTCGAACCGGCGCATCATCCTGGCCGGGGGCCTGACCGCCGGCAACGTGGGCGACGCCATCCGGGTCGTGCGACCGTGGGGCGTCGACGTGTCCACCGGCGTCGAGTCGGCGCCCGGCCGCAAGGACCCCAGCAAGATCCGCGCCTTCGTCGAGGCGGCCCGGGCGGCCGAGCCCCCGCCGCCGCCGGCGCAGGGCGACCGCGACGCCCGCCCCTTCGACTGGATGCTCGACGAGCGACCGTGACCGCCGCCCGGCCGCGGTCGCGCCGCCACTCCCGTCGCCTACCGTCGTCCCCGATCCCTGTCTGGACCCGTCCATGAGCGACACCACCACCATGCCCGCGATGGGGGACCCCGGGCCGTCAGGCCGCTTCGGCGACTTCGGCGGGCGGTTCATCCCCGAGACGCTGGTGCCCGCCTGCCAGCAGCTCGAGGCCGCCTTCCGCGAGGCGTGGGCCGACCCGGGCTTCCGGGGCGAGCTCGACCGCCTGCTGCGCGACTACGCCGGCCGGCCCTCCCTGCTTACCGAGTGCGCCAACCTGTCGGCCGAGCTGGGCTGCCGTTTGCTGCTCAAGCGCGAGGACCTCAACCACACCGGCTCGCACAAGATCAACAACGTGCTCGGTCAGACCCTCCTGGCCAAGCGCATGGGCAAGTCCCGGGTCGTGGCCGAGACGGGCGCCGGCCAGCACGGGGTGGCCGCCGCCACCGCCGCCGCGCTGCTCGGCCTCGAGTGCACGGTGTTCATGGGTGAGGTCGACATGGCTCGCCAGGCGCTGAACGTGTTCCGGATGCGCCTGCTCGGCGCCGAGGTGCGGGCGGCCACCTCGGGCAGCCGCACGCTCAAGGACGCCACCAACGAGGCCCTGCGCCACTGGGTCGCCGCGGTGGAGGACACCCACTACTGCCTGGGCTCGGCCATGGGGCCTCACCCCTACCCGTTCATGGTGCGCGAGCTGCAGCGGGTCATCGGCGACGAGGCCCGCGAGCAGTGCCGCTCGCTCACCGGGGGCGACCCCGACGTGGTGGTCGCATGCGTCGGCGGTGGGTCGAACGCCATCGGCATCTTCTCGGGGTTCGTCGACCTGCCGGGCGTCGAGCTGCTGGGCGCCGAGCCGGCCGGCGGGGCGGCGATCGGCCACGGCATACCCGGCGTGGTCCACGGGTCGAAGTCGTTCCTGCTGCAGGACGAGCACGGCCAGGTGCTCGAGGCCGAGTCGGTGTCGGCAGGGCTCGACTACCCCGGCGTCGGCCCCGAGCACGCCCACCTCTCGGTGATGGGCCGGGCTCGCTACGAGCCGGTGGGCGACGCCGAGGTGCTGGCCGCGTTCGAGCTGCTGGCCCGCACCGAGGGCATCATCCCGGCCCTCGAGTCCGCGCACGCGCTGGCGCTGGTCAGCCGCGAGCGGGCGGTGCTCGCCGGGAAGCTGGTGCTCGTCAACCTGTCGGGACGAGGTGACAAGGACGTGGCCCAGGTGGCCCGGCTCCTCGGCGCCGACCTGTCGGGAACGGGCCTGTCGTGAGCGCCGCCGTGGGCCACGACGACACCGCCACCGCGCCCGCGGCGGCGGGCGCCGGCGAGGTCGGACCGCTCGAGTCACGGCTGCGGGCGTCCCGCGCCGCCGGGCGCAAGCTGCTGGTGCCCTACGTCACCGGCGGGTTCCCCGGCTGGGAGCGCACCGTCGACGCCTGCGCTGCGGCGGGCGCGGACGCCATCGAGGTGGGCATCCCGTTCTCCGACCCGGTCATGGACGGCCCCACCATCCAGGAGGCGTCCGAACGGGCCCTGGCCGGCGGCGCAACACCCCAGGGCATCGTCGGCGCCTCGGGCGATCTCGACACCGGCGGGGTGCCGCTGGTCGTGATGACCTACTACAACACCGTCTACCGCTACGGGCACGAGCGGTTCGCGGCCTCGCTGGTCGCCGCGGGGGTGGCGGGCGCCATCGTGCCCGACCTGCCCCTCGAGGAGGTCGGGCCGTGGGCGCAGTCGGCCGACGCCGCCGGGGTCGAGACGGTGCTGCTCGCCGCGCCCACCGCATCGGACGAGCGCCTGGCCCGCGTCTGCGCCCGCTCTCGCGGCTGGGTGTACGGCATCGGGCTGCTGGGCGTCACCGGCGAGCGGGACGCGCTGGCCCGCAGCGCCCTCGAGATCGCCCGCCGGCTCAAGGACACCACCGACAAGCCCGTCCTGGTGGGCGTCGGGGTGTCGAACGCCGAGCAGGCCGCGGAGGTGGCGGCGGTGGCCGACGGGGTGATCGTGGGCTCGGCGCTGGTGCGCCGCCTCCTCGACGGCGGCGGCCCGGCGGCGGCGGGCGAGTTCGTCGCCGAGCTGCGCGCCGGCCTCGACGCCGCGGGAGCGTCGGCGCCATGACCGCCGACGCGCCCTGGCGGGAGCCGGAGCGACCGCGCCGCGAGGGCGCTCGGCACGGACCCGACGCGGACCGCCCACCACGCCGCGAGGGCGCTCCACCCGGGACCGAGCCCCCTCCGTCGTGGTCGGAGGCCGGCTGGCCCTGGTCAGACCGCGCTCCGTCCCGGTCGGAGGCCGGCTCGCGTTGGTCGGAGGCCGGTCCCACGCCGCCCACACGTCCCCGCATGCCCCCGCAGCCGTACGGCTCGGTGCCGGGCCCGCCCCCGGTCGACGGCGACCACCGGCCCTGGGCGGCGCCCCGCGCGTACCCGCCACCGGGTGGTGTGCGTCCGCCGGTGCCGCCGGGGGCGTATTCGTCGGGGGGGGGTGTGCGTCCGCCGGTGCCGCCGGGGGCGTATTCGTCGGGCAGGTACGCCCCGCCCCCTGGCCATGGCCAGGCGGGGGCCTATGCGCCTCCCGCTGGCGTGCCTCCGCCCATGCCTCCGAGCGGATATCCGCCGCCCGGATACCCACCCGGGGCCGGTGCCTACGCGCCCGGGGTGGGGGCGTACGCCCCCGGAGGACCCGCTGCCTACGCCCCGGCACCGCCGGGTCGGTACCCGCCGTACGCGTACCCCGGCTGGCAGCAGGGGTGGAGCGCGCCGCCCTACCCGCCACCCCGCCGCCGGCGCTGGCCCGCCGTGGCGCTGAGCCTCGTCGCCGTCATCGGCCTGGCCGCCGCGGCGGTGGTGGTCGTGAGAAGCGGCGGCAGCGATCACCCCGACGAGTGGGACGAGCGGGTGGCCTCCCTGGCCGCGTTCGTCGAGCGCGAGCGGGGCCTGTCGTTCGACCACCCCGTGACCGTCGAGTTCCTGACCGAGGACGAGTACTCGTCCGCCTCCCGCACGGACGAGGGCGCGCTCAGCGAGGCGGACCGCGAGCTGATCGACGAGTGGGGTGCCACGTTCACCGCCCTCGGCCTGGTGCCCGAGGGCACCGACCTGTTCGACACGTCCAACGAGATGGCCGACTCCGGCACCTTGGCCTTCTACGACCCCGCAACCGAGCGGATCACCGTGCGGGGCACCGAGATGAGCACCGGCCTCGCCGTCACCCTCGTGCACGAGCTGGTGCACGTGGCCCAGGACCAGGCCTTCGACCTGCAGCAGCCGCCGCCCGGCAACACGTCGGGCGCGTTCGAGGCCTACGACGCCCTGGTCGAGGGCGATGCCTCCCGCATCGAGCTGGCCTACCTCGCCACGCTGAGCAACGACGAGCAGACCGCCTACTGGGACGAGTACGACGCCGACTACGACGAGAGCCAGGATCGGCTGAGCGAGGTGCCGGGCGCCCTGCAGGCCCTCTTCGCCGCGCCATACGTGCTCGGGCAGCCGGTGGTCGACATCATCGCCAGCGACGGCGGCAACGCGGCCGTCGACGACGCGTTCGACGACCCGCCGGCCAGCGGCGAGCACCTGTTCGACCCGCGGTCGTACTTCGCCGGCGACGCGCCCGCCGACGTCGACGAGCCCGAGCTGCCCGACGGCGCCGATCGCGTCGGCCGGCCCGACGAGCTGGGTGCCACCACCCTGTTCGTGCTCCTGTCCGAGCGCATCGACCCGCTCGAGGCCCTGGCGGCCGCCGACGGCTGGGGCGGTGACCGTTACGTGGCCTACCGGCTCGACGACCGGACGTGCGTGCGGGTCGACCTGGTCGGCGACAGCCCCACCGACACCGACGAGATCGCCCGGGCCCTCGAGGCCTGGGCCGCCACGGGGCCGGCCGGTGCGGCGTCGGTCGAGGCGCGCGAGACCGTGGCGCTCGAGTCGTGCGCGGCGCCCGCCGATGCCGCGGCCACGGCCCCCGACGCGGGCCGGTCGTACGACGCGCTGGGGCTGCCCGCCGCCCGGGCGCAGCTCATGGCGGTCGCCGCCGACAGTGGGCGCGAGCCGGACGAGGCCTTCGCGGTGGGCGACTGCTTCGTGCGCAGCGTGTCGCTCGACCTCATCGTCGAGGCCAACGAGGCCGACCAGCCGCCGCAGGAGGTCGTCGACGCCGTCACGCGGTGCATGACGGGCTGAGGGACGTCCGCTCGGCCCGGCATGACGTGCCGGCCGGGCGGCGGGCCGCCTATCCGGGTGCGGCTGCCGGCGTGAGCCGCTCACGCAGGAAGGCGACGGTGCGGTCCCAGGCCAGGCTGGCCGCCGCCTCGTCGTAGGCGTCGCGGTCGGGCTCGAAGAACCAGTGTCGCGTGCCGGGGTAGTGGTGGAACTCGACGTCCTTGTCGAGGACGTGGAGGTCGGCCTCGAGCAGCGTGCGCTCGTCGTCGTCGACGTAGGGGTCGTGCTCGGCGAAATGACCGAGGAACGCCGATGTGGCGGGCGTCATGTCGATGGTCTGCGAGCCGTAGAACACCACGGTCGCCGCGACCACCTCGGGGACGCGGGCCGCCAGCCACAGCGCCCACGATCCGCCCATCGAGAAGCCGACCGTGCCGACCGGCGCCTCGGGCGTGGCGGGCATGCGCCGCAGGGTCAGCAGGCTGGACCGCACCAGGTCGGCCATCTTGTCGATGTCGCTGCGCCCGAGCAGTGCCTCGGCCTCGGCGGGGTCGTCGGTGGTGCGCCCGCCGAACATATCGGGAGCGAGGGCGACGAAGCCCGCCTCGGCCAGGCGGTCGCACAGCCCGCGGAAGAACGGAGTGAGCCCCCACCACGAGTGGAGCACGAGCACGCCGGGGCCCTCGCCGCCGTCGGGAAGGGTCACGTAGCCGGTCCCGGCCCTGCGCGCTGCCATGGCCGCCGACGGTAGCGGCACGTCCCGGAGGGCCCGGCGCACCAGCCGTCCGGCCTCGTCGCGGGCCGGTGCAGCGGCGCCTCTGGCGTTCGGGACCGGGGCCAGGTGCCGGTACGCTCGTCCGCCGTGGCCCCCGGCGAACGACACGAGACCTGCCAGCTCTGCGCGGCCGAGCGCATCACGCCCTGGTACCACGAGGACGACGTGTGCTGGGTGGCCGACTGCGAGATCTGCGCGACGCCCATGGTGGTGTGGCGCTGGCACGGCACCGACGTCCCCGACGATCACCGGGCCCACATGCTGGGCCGGCTGGCCGAGGCGGCCGCCGCCGTGTTCGACGGGCACTACGTCGACGGCAACATGCGCAACATCCCCGATCACTTCCACGCCCACGCCCGTCCCGAGGGTGGCTTCTTCGGCCACGCGTTCCGCCGCGACGGCGCCGGCGGGGCCCGGGGGAGCGGGAGGGCCGGGGGGGCCGGTCCGCTCGGGGGTGGCACGTGAGCGACCCGCGCCCCGGACCGACGCCTCGCATCGGCAGGTCGGCCCCCATCCCCGTGGGCGCCCAGCCGGCGCGTCCGGGCGGCGAGGCCCAGCCGGTCGTCAACCTGTTCGACACCGTCGGCGGTCAGCAGTTCTTCGACGAGCTGGTCGAGCGCTTCTACCGGGGCGTGGCCGCCGACCCGCAGCTCGCGCCGCTGTACCCGGACGACCTCACCGGTCCCAAGCGCCACCTGGCGCTGTTCCTGGGGCAGTACTGGGGCGGTCCCACCACCTACTCCGACGAGCGCGGCCATCCCCGGCTGCGGATGCGTCACGCGCCCTTCGTCATCGGCGAGGCCGAGCGCGACGCCTGGCTGCGGCACATGGCCGCCGCGCTCGACAGCCTGGTGGTCGAGCGCGACATCCATCCCGCCATCGAGGCCCGCATGCTCGACTACTTCGGCATGGCCGCCGACGGCATGATCAACGCCCGCTGATTCCCCGGGGGGGAGCGGACCGCTCGGCGCCGACCGGGCGCTAGCGTCGGCGGCATGGTCTCCGCAGGCGATCCGGCACCCCCCATCGAATTGCTCGACCAGGACGAGAACACCGTCTCGCTGGCCGACCACAAGGGACGCAAGGTGCTCGTGTACTTCTATCCCAAGGCCGACACGCCCGGTTGCACCACCCAGTCGTGCGGCATGCGCGACATCCTGGGCGACATCGGCGACACCGCCGTGATCGGCATCAGCCCCGACAAGCCCGCCAAGCAGAAGCGCTTCGACGAGAAGTACGGGCTGGGCTTTCCGCTGCTCGCCGACGAGGACCACGCGGTGGCCGAGTCGTACGGCGCCTGGGGCGAGAAGAAGAACTACGGGCGCACCTACATGGGCATCATCCGCTCGGCGTTCCTGATCGACGAGGACGGCAACGTGGCCGAGGCGTGGCCCAAGATCAGCCCCAAGGACACGCCGAAGAGGCTGCTCGCCGCCCTCGCAAGCTGAGGGGCCGATCTCACGGCCTCCGGGGCGTGAGCGTTGACATGTCGGTGACGCTGCCGCCCTTCCAGACGCTGCTCGACGAGCACGCCGCCGACCTCCACCGATTTCTGGTGGCCTCGGTCGGGCCGCACGACGGTGCCGACTGCTTCCAGGAGACGATCGTGTCGGCGCTGCGCGCCTATCCGGGCCTCACGTACGCCGACAACCTGCGTGGCTGGCTGTTCACGATCGCTCACCACAAGGTGATCGACCACGCCCGCCGGGCCAAGCGTCACGCCCTGCCCGTCGCCGAGACTCCCGAGGTGCCGGTGCACGACGGCGACGGGCTGGCCGACGCCGAGCTGTGGGCATCGGTGCAGGCACTTCCACCCAAGCAGCGCACCGCAGTGGTGCAGCGCTACCTCCTCGACCGGCCCTACGCCGAGGTGGCGGCCGTGGTCGGGTGCAGCGAGGAGGCGGCCCGCCAGAACGTGCGGGCCGGGCTGGCGCGCCTACGCACGGTGTTGACCACCGAGCGGGCCCAGGAGGTGACCTCGTGAGTGCTGGCGACGACATCGTGGCGCGGCTGCGCCGGGGGACCGGGCTCGACACCGACCCGGCCGGCGACCCGACGGCCAACGGGCGAGCCGCCGCGACCGGGTGGGCGGAGCTCGGCGACCGGGTGGCCGAGGCGCTGGCACGCGCCGACGCCGACGACCTGGTCGACGTGGCCTGGACGGTCGAGGACACGCCGATCGGGCCCCTCGCCCTGGCCGCCACGCCGGTCGGGCTGGTGCGGGTGGGCTTCGGGCACGAGGACGAGATGCTGGACGAGCTCGCCTCGCACGTGTCGCCCCGGGTGGTGCGCCTGCCCGCCCGGCTCGACGCTGTGCGCCGCCAGCTCGACGAGTACTTCGCGGGCCGCCGCCACCACTTCGAGGTGCCGCTCGACCGGCGCCTGTCGCACGGCTACCGCCTGGCGGTGCTCGAGGAGCTGAGCCGGGTGCCGTTCGGCCAGACGGTCAGCTACAAGGACCTGGCCGAGCGCACCGGCAAGCCGAACGCCAGCCGGGCCGTGGGCACGGCCATGGCCACCAACCCCATCCCGATCGTCGTGCCCTGCCACCGCGTGCTGCGCACCGGTGGAGCTCTGGGCGGCTACGGCGGCGGTCTCGAGACCAAGGTGTGGCTGCTCCGCCACGAGGGCGCATTGCTGGGGTGAGGCTGAGGGCGTCAGGCCCGCCGCTGGCCGTTGGCGTAGCGGCCGATGGCCAACTCCTGCTCCCGACGATCGATCGACCGGGCGCGGTAGACGGCCAGCCCGACGACCGCCAAGGCCAGCGCAACGAGGGTCAGCCGACGCATGTGTGCAGGCTACGCTGAGTCGTCTGCGGGCGTAGCCCAACGGCAGAGGCACGGTCCTCAAACGACCGTCAGTGTGGGTTCGAATCCCACCGCCCGCACCACGCCGCTCCAGGCACTCGTCGAACGACGTCCTGCGGGCAGGAGTTGGGCGTGTCGCCCGTGACCTCAGCGGGGACACTATGGGCCATGCCCACGACCTTCACCGACCGCCGGGACGCCGGTCGGCGGCTCGCCGGCCTGCTCGGCGACCTGGCTGGCGACCGAGGCGGTCCCGGCAGCGTCCAGAGTCCCGCCGGCGATGGCGCCGCGCCCGGCGTCGTCGTGCTGGGCCTGCCCCGGGGCGGCGTGCCGGTGGCGGCCGAGGTGGCGCGAGCGCTGGGGGCCGCGCTCGACGTGCTGGTCGTCGGCAAGGTGGGCGTGCCGGGTCACGAGGAGCTGGCCCTCGCCGCGGTGGCCGACGACGGCACCGTGGCCCGCAACCCCGGCGTCATCGCCGCGGTGCGGCTGAGCGAGGACGAGGTGACGGCGCTCGCCTGCCGCAAGGCCGCGGAGCTGGCCCGGCGGGCCGGCGAGCTGCGGGCCGGGCGCCCGCCCGAGCCGGTCGAGGGGCGGTCGGTGGTGGTGGTCGACGACGGCATGGCCACCGGGGCGACCATGCGGGTCGCACTCGCCGTCGTGCGGCGCCGGCAGCCCCGCCTACTCGTGGCCGCGGTGCCCGTGGCCTCGGCAGACGCGGTCGCGGCGGTCGGGCCCCTGGCCGATCGGGTCGAGTGCCTGCTCACGCCCCCGGGCTTCCGGGCGGTCGGGCCCTGGTACGGCGACTTCACCCAGGTCGGCGACGACGAGGTGCGCGACCTGCTCTCAGCGGTGCAGCGCCGCGAGGGCGCGTGATACGAGGGGGTCGCCGAACACGTCGGCCAGCAGCAGCGGCAGGGCGGTCGACCAGTTGGGGCGCTCGTGGGTGGTGCCCGGCAAGTTGGGGCGCAGGCGCAGCGCCAGGGCGTCCTCCAGCGTGCCGGACACCAGCATGCTGGCCGCTCCGGCCAGGCGCCGATGCGTGGCCACGATCACGTCCTCGACCGCGGCCTCGGGGCCCAGGCCGGTCAGGCCCATCAGCCTGCCCTTGAGCCGCTCGAGCGCCGACTCGTCGGGTTCGATGCCGGCGGCCCGCTGGTCGGCCGCGTCCTCGCCGGACCAGACGCCGGCGATGGTGGGGAGGTCGTGGGTGGTGACGGCGGCCAGGGCCTGGGCCGGGTAGTCCTCGGGCGGGCCGTCCTCGAACCAGGCCAGCCGGTACGACAGCACGCCGGCGGCCGCCAGCGCGTCCCGCACCTCGGGCTCGACCGTCCCCAGGTCCTCGCCCACCACGATGGTGCCGGCCCGGGTGCTCTCGATGGCGAGCACGGCCAGCAGCTCGTCGCCGCGGTAGCGCACGTAGGCACCGTCGCCGGGGCCGGCGCCGGGCGGGATCCAGTACAGGCGGAACAGGCCCATGGCGTGGTCGACGCGCAGCCCGCCGCCGTGGCCCATCACGGCCCGCCACAACTGGGCGACGGGGGCGTACCCGGCCTGGCGCAGGGCGTGGGGCACGAAGGGCGGCAGGCCCCAGTCCTGGCCGGCGCGGTTGAACTCGTCGGGTGGGGCGCCCACCCGCACGCCCTCGGCCAGCAGGTCCTGCATGGCCCAGGCGTCGGCGCCGTCGGGATCGACGCCCACGGCCAGGTCGGTCAGCAGGGGCAGCGACTCCTCGGCCCGCCGCAGCTGCTCGGCGACCAGGAACTGCACCCAGGCCCAGAAGGCGACCCGGTCGGCGTGCCCGGCGGCGAAGGCGGCCACGCCCGCCCGCTCGGGCCGGCGGTGCTCGCGGGGCCACGACCGCCAGCCGCTGCCGTGGTGCTCGGCCAGCGCGCAGAACCGGGCGTAGACCTCCAGGGCATCGCCCTCCGCCCGGCGCCAGCGATCGAAGCGCTGGTCGGGTCCGGCGGCCTCCCAGAGCCGGTCGAGGGCCTTGCGCTTCAGGTCCCACACCTGCGCGCGGTCGACGAGCGGCGCGCGGTTGAGCCGCCGGGCCCGGGCGCCCAGTTCGCCGACGGTGGCGTCGCCGGCGGCGCCGGGCAGGTCGTCGATCCGCAGCGCCAGCGGGCTCGACCAGCGCCGGCTGGAGGCGAAGTAGGGGCTCGGCTGGATCGGGGGCACGGGCAGTGGAGCGTGCAGGGGGTTGACCGCCAGCATCCCCGCGCCCCGGCCCGCGGCCCAGGTGGCGAGGGCGCGCAGGTCGCCCAGGTCGCCGATGCCCCAGCTCTCCTGCGACCGGCACGCGGCCAGCTGCACCGACAGCAGCCAGGCGCGCAGGTCGCCGGGCAGGTGGCAGCGGCCGGGCGTGGCCAGCAGCCGGGTGATCGGACCGCCGTCGAGCGGCTGCAGCTCGTGGTCGCCGACGGGCAGGTCGGCGGGCAGCGCGTGCTCGGCCCGGCGGGCCCGGCCGTCCTCGAGCCGCAGCTCGCAGGGGCCGAGCAGCGGCTGCTCGGCCCCCACACGCACCACCCACAGTGGCCGCTCGGGCGGGGGTGGGCCGTCGCCCGACGCGTCGCCCGTCATGGCCTCGCGCAGCGCCGCGCGGGTGTCGTCCGTGGTGGCGTGCCAGGTGCCACCCACGTCGTGGTAGCCGTCGTCGATGCCCCAGGGGTCGGTGGCCATCGCCGCGCACGGTATCGGACCGCGTTGCCGCCGTTTGTCGGCGCGTCTGTACGTTCCGCGCGCAGGGTGACATCGGGTCGCCGGACCGGTATGACCGCCGGCCAGGGGCGCCGCGCCCCCTAAACTCGCCCCATGTCCAAGTCGTCGGTCGAGCGACGCCTCGGCCAGGTGGCCGAGCGGTTGCGCAAGCTGCGGGGCGAGCTGGCGGTGAGTGCCGAGCAGCTCGCCCACCTCGCCGATGCCGCAGACGACGCGCGCCTGCGCGCTCTCGTCTCGGAGACCCCCCTCGCCGACCACGACCGCCGCCAGGCCGAGCGCCACGCCGACGCCATGCGCCGCCACCGCGCCAAGGTCGAGGCCGAGATCGCCAAGTTGGAGCGCGACCAGGACGAGTTGCTCGACCGCTTCGTGGCCGAGTCGAAGTCGCGCTAGAAGTTCAGACCCATCGAGCAGAAGAAGAGGAACGCTCTTGGCTATTCGCGTCGTCATCGCCGAGGACGAGGCCATCATCCGCCTCGACCTGAAGGAGACCCTCGAAGAGGAGGGCTACGAGGTCGTCGGCGAGACGGGCCGTGGCGACGAGGCGGTCAGGCTCGTGCGCGAGCTCGAGCCCGACCTCGCCATCCTCGACATCAAGATGCCTGGCCTCGACGGCCTGGCCGCGGCGCGCGAGATCGTGGCCGAGGGCCGCTGCGCCGTGCTGATCCTCACGGCGTTCAGCCAGCGTGACCTGATCGAGCAGGCACGCGACGCCGGCGCCCTCGCCTACCTGGTCAAGCCCTTCGAGCGCAGCGAGCTGGTGCCGGCGGTCGAGGTGGCCATCGGGCGCAACCGCGAGATCAACGCCCTCAAGGAGCAGACCGCCAGCCTCGAGGACCAGCTCGAGACCCGCAAGGTGGTCGACCGGGCCAAGGGCAAGCTCATGGACGAGTTCGGCATGAACGAGGGCGCCGCCTTCAGCTTCATCCAGCGCCGGGCCATGTCCGAGCGGGTCACGATGCGGGCCATCGGCCAGCGCATCATCGACGGCGACATCAAGCCGGACGGCTAGCGCACCGCTCGTGGCCGGCCAACCGCTGCTGCTCATCGACGGGAACTCGCTCACCTACCGCGCGTTCTTCGCCCTCCCCACCGATCTGGCCACTGCGTCGGGCCAGGTCACCAACGCCGTGTTCGGCTTCACGTCGATGCTAATCAACCTGATGCGCGACCACGGGCACCAGCGCATGGCGGTGGCATTCGACCGGCCCGAGCCGACCTTCCGCCACGAGAAGCTCGACACCTACAAGGCCAACCGCGAGGCGGCGCCCGACATCCTGCGCCAGCAGATGGGGCTGGTGCGCCAGGTGGTCGAGACGCTCGGCATCACGGTGCTCGAGCTGCCGGGCTTCGAGGCCGACGACATCATCGCCACGCTGGCGACGCAGGCCCGCGACGCGGGGCTCGACGTCATCGTGGTCACCGGCGACCGCGACGTGTACCAGCTGGTCGAGGACCCGCACGTCAAGGTGCTGTACAACCGCCGGGGCGTGTCCGACTACGTGCTCTACGACGAGGCGGGCATCGAGGAGCGCACGGGCGTGACCCCGGCGCAGTACCTGCACTACGCGGCGCTGCGCGGCGACCCCTCGGACAACCTGCCCGGCGTGCCCGGGGTGGGGGAGAAGACGGCGGCCAAGCTCGTGACGACCTACGGGGACATCGACGGCATCTTCGAGCACCTCGACGAGCAGACCCCGAAGCTGCAGACCAACCTGGGCGAGCACGAGGGCAGCATCCGCCAGAACGCCGAGCTCATGAAGCTGGTGTGCGACGCACCCGTCGGCGTCACGGTCGAGGAGCTGGTGCGCCGGCCGGCCGACGTCGACGAGGTGCGGCGGCTGTTCGACTTCCTCGAGTTCCACAGCCTGGGCGAGCGCCTGACCGAGGCGTTGGGCGAGGATCTGGGCCTCGGGGGCGAGCCCGCCGAGGTGATCGAGGCCGAGGTCACCGAGCTGGCCAACCCCGCCGACGCCCTGGCCGCGCTCGAGGCGGCCCGCACCGCCGGCGCCGCCACCGCCGCCGCAGGCGCCGAGCCGCTGGCCGTGGCCGCCGCCTGGGAGGGCAGCGAAGGCCGTACGCGGCTCGAGGGCCTGGCGTTCGTCACCGAACCCGCGGCGGGTGCGGTGGCCTGGCTGCCGGCCGGCCTGATGGCCGACGCCCCGGTGCGGACCGCGCTGGCGGCGCTCGTGGCCCGGCCCGACGCCGGCGGCCGCCCCGTCGCCGCGCACCAGGCCAAAGCGCTCATGCGCTCGCTGCTGGCGGTCGGCGTCGACGTGCGTTGCCTGGCGCTCGACACCGCCATCGCCGCCTACCTGCTCGATCCCGCCGAGTCGCGCTACCTGCTCGAGGAGGTGCTGCGCCGCTACGCGGGCGCCGAACTGCCGGCCGACGGGGCGGCGTCCGAGGGCCAGCTCGACCTCGACGGCTCGGGGGTCAGCGCCGCGCTGCGCACGGCCCGGCACGCCCTGGCGGTCGAGCGGTTGATCGAGCCGCTGACCCGCGCGCTCGACGACCAGTCGCTGCGGGGCCTCTACGACGACATCGAGGTGCCGCTCGTGCGGGTGCTGGCCCGCATGGAGCACGCGGGCGTGGGCGTCGACGCCGACGAGCTGCGTGCCCTGCGCGACCGGCTCACAGCCGAGGTCGAGCGGCTGCGCCAGGCCATCTGGGACGACGCCGGGGTGGGCGAGTTCAACGTCAACTCGACACCCCAGCTGCGGGAGATCCTGTTCGACAAGCTGGGCCTGGCCCCCCAGAAGAAGACCAAGACCGGCTACTCGACCGACGCCTCGTCGCTGGAGAAGCTGGCCGGCCAGCACCCGATCATCGACCACCTGTTGGCCTACCGCGAGGTCGAGAAGCTGCGCTCGACCTACGGCGACGGCCTGCTGGCCGAGGTGGCGCCCGACGGCCGCATCCACGCCACCTTCAACCAGACCGTGGCACGCACGGGGCGGCTGTCATCCGACCAGCCCAACCTGCACAACATCCCGGTGCGCAGCGAGATCGGGCGCGAGTTCCGCCGGGCGTTCGTCCCGGCCCCGGGCTGCGAGCTGCTGGTGGCCGACTACAACCAGATCGAGTTGCGCTGCATCGCCCACCTGGCCGAGGACCCGGGGCTGATCGAGAGCTTCACCGCGGGACGCGACATCCACACCGAGACGGCGTCGCGCATCTTCGGCGTCGAGCCGGGCGACGTGGCGATCGATCAGCGCTCCAAGGCCAAGATGGTCAGCTACGGCCTGGCCTACGGCATGGAGGCGTACGGCCTGGGGCAGCGCCTGAACATCCCCACCGAGGAGGCGGCGGTCATCCTCGAGGCCTACTTCACGGCGTTCCCGGCGGTGCGCGACTACATGGACCGCACGGTGGCCGAGGCCCGCCAGCGTGGCTACACGGAGACGCTGTTCGGCCGCCGCCGCCAGATCCCCGAGCTGTCGTCGCCCAACTTCCGCATCCGCCAGGCCGGCGAGCGCCAGGCCATGAACGCCGGCATCCAGGGCCTGGCCGCCGACATCTTCAAGGTGGCCCTGGTGCGCATCGAGACGGCGCTCGAGGACTCGGGCATGGAGAGCGTGCTCATCCTGCAGGTGCACGACGAGGTGCTGCTCGACGTGCCCCCGGCCGAGCACGACCAGGCGGCCAAGCTGGTGGTCGAGGCGATGTCGGGCGCGGTCGACCTGAGCGTCCCGCTCGAGGTCAACCTGTCCTTCGGCGCCACCTGGGCCGACGCCAAGGGCTGAGCGGCCCGGCCGGTGCACCCGCCGTCCACGGTCGGCTCGACCGTGGCGCAGCGGCGCGTGCCGGGGCGCCGGTGATGCGCGCCCACCCTGCGGGCGGGCGGCTCAGAACGGCAGCAGCTCCGGGAGGCCCTCGGGCGGCGCGCCCCGCCCGTACGTCCACGCCAGCACCGCAGCCGGCTCGGCCCGGTCGAGGCCGGGCAGCCGCGGGCCGACGCCGGCGAGCGCCAGGGGCAGCAGGCGCCGGACGAACGCCGCCGGCCACTGGTCGGGCTCGTACCCCCTGCCCAGGTCGACGTGGTGCACCTCGACCTCGCGCCAGCGGGCGGCGATGAGATCGCGGGCCGGTGTCAGGTCGCCCCCGACGTCGCGGCTGAGGCCGTCCCACGCGGCGCCGCCGAGCAGGCCGATTGCGGCCTCGATGCGTTCGTGGGTGGCGAGGAGGTCGGCGACGAGCTCGGGCGCGGGCCGGTGCGCCCCGCGCTCGATGTCGGCGGCCCGACCCTCGTACCCGCCGGGGTACTGGTCGACGATCTCGCCGCGGGCCACCCCCTCGAGCCGCCGGGCCACGCTGTCGCCGTTGCGGGCGATGTGCGTGAGCACGTGCCCTACCGACCAGCCGGGCAGCCGGCTCGGCGCCCTGGCCTCGGCGTCGGTGATGTCCTCCGTGCGGGCCACGAGCGCGCCCTGAGCAGCGCGCATCCCCGCCAGGTCGGCCGCGATCTCGTCGTCCATGGGTCGGCAGTCTGCCGGGCCGCGCGGGCCATGCGCACGCGTGCCGGCATCGTGTGACGAGCTCAGGTGAGGGTCGCCAGGGCCTCGTCGACGGGGGTGTCGCCGGAGACGACCTCGAGCGTGCGGCGGATCGGGCGGCCCCCCACCAGCACCGACAGCAGGACGGCGGCAACGTCGTCGCGGGGGATCTGGCCCCAGCCGTCCAGGTGCTCGGTGAGCGTCACGCGGCCAGTGCCCGGATCGTCCGTGAGCGACCCGGGGCGGATGATCGTGTAGGCGAGGCTGCTGGCCCGCAGCGCGTCCTCGGCCTCGGCCTTGGCCCGGAAGTAGGGCCGCATGGACTCGCCGCGGGCGTCCGGCTGGTCGGCACCCAGGGTGGAGATCATCACGTAGCGGCCGACGCCCGCCGCCTCGGCGGCCGCGATCAGCTTGACGGCCGCGCCGTGGTCGACGGTGCGCTTGCGCTCCGGCCCGCTGCCCGGCCCGGCGCCGGCGGCGAACACCACGGCATCGGCGCCGCGCACCGCCTCGGTGAGGTCGTGGAGCCCGCCGATGACCTCCAGGTCCATCACGACGGGCTCGGCGCCGGTCGCGGCGACGTCCGACGCGTGGTCGGGGTTGCGCACGAGGGCGCGGCTGCGGTGACCGGCTGCGGTCAGGAGGCGTTCGAGCCGCAGCGCGACCTGCCCGTGGCCCCCGGCGATGACGACGTCCATGACGGGCAGCTTGCCGGATCCGGGCCCGGCGCGTGCCAGCATCGGGCCGATGACCGGGCCCGACCACTGGTTCGAACCGCTCGCCGACCACCTGGGCGACGCCTACCTGCGCTATTCGTTCACCCGGGGCACCGCGCAGGAGGTGGGCTTCCTGGCCGACGAGCTGGGCCTCGTCGCCGGCATGCGCCTGCTCGACGTCGGCTGCGGGCCCGGGCGCCACGCCCACGCGTTCGCGGCCCGGGGCATCGAGGTGGTGGGCGTCGACATCAGCCGGCGGTTCGTCGACCTGGCGGCCCGCGACGCGCCGCCGGGGGCGACGTTCGTGCGGGCCGACGCACGCGCGCTGACCTTCGACGCGGAGTTCGATGCCGCCGTGTCGCTCTGCCAGGGGGCGTTCGGGCTGACCGGAGGCCCGGGCGCGCCCCTCGACGCCGACGGTGAGGTGCTGGCCGGCATCGCCCGGGCCCTGCGCCCCGGCGGCAGGGCCGCCGTGTCGGCGTTCTCGGCGTACTTCCAGGTGCGCTGGCTCGAGGACACCGACAGCTTCGACGCCGCGGCCGGCGTGAACCACGAGCGCACCGAGGTGCGCGACGAGGCGGGCGCGGCCGTGGCGGCCGAGCTGTGGACCACCTGCTTCACGCCCCGCGAGCTGCGCCTGCTCGCCGCCGCGGCCGGGCTCGACGTCGACGCGATCTGGTCGGTCACGCCGGGTGCCTACGCCCGGGCCGACCCCACCATCGAGACGCCCGAGTTCCTGCTGGTGGCCCGCCGCAGCCCGTAGGCACGGGGGCGATCCTCGTGTGACATGCGAAGGCGGCCGGGCCGGCCTGTAGGCGGGTGGGCGCCGCCGGCACCACCGCGTGCGCCGAGAGTGAGCCGGGGCGCGCCACAGGAGCGGTGGTGGGCGTGTCGATGGACGGTCACGGGCCGTAGCGGGGGCACCGGACGGACTGCTACCCTGCCTGCCCGCGCTTCCCGGCGCGATCTCACGCTGCCTCGGCACCCAGCCCAGCGCGGCGGCCCCCGTTTCCTGCCCCCGAAGAAAGCCGACCAGTTCGTGTCCGA
>DASSCS010000120.1:0-87088 GCA_035697515.1 Acidimicrobiales bacterium | reverse complement strand
TGGAACGGCCGCCTGCTGCCCTTCTACTACCTGACGGTCCTCCTGCTGGCGGCCGTCGCCGTGTCCGAGGTCGTGCGCACCATCGCCGAGGTGGTGCGCAACGGCCGGCCCGAGCCCCGGGGCGCGGGCGCCCCGCTGGCGCTGGCGGCGCTGGCCGTGGTGGTCGTGCTGGTGGGGGTGCCGATGGGTCAGCTGCCCTACACGCAGACCATCGAGAACGGCTTCGCCTGGCCCAGCTTCTCGCCGTGGCGGATGCGCTCGCAGCCGGCCAGCTTCGTGCCCGGCTGGGCCAAGTGGAACTACAGCGGCTACGAGGGCAAGGACTCCTACCGCGAGTACCACGACATCGTCACCACCATGGCCCAGGTGGGCGAGCAGCGGGGCTGCGGCCGCGCCTTCTGGGAGTACGAGAAGGAGCTCGACCGCTACGGCACCCCCATGGCGCTCATGCTGCTGCCGCACTGGACCGACGGCTGCATCGGCTCGATGGAGGGCCTGTACTTCGAGGCGTCGGCCACCACGCCGTTCCACTTCCTCACCCAGGTCGAGCTGTCCACCGCCCCCAGCGCCGCCCAGCGCGACCTGCCCTACGGCCAGTTCGACATCAACAAGGGCGTCGACCACCTGCAGATGATGGGCGTGCGCTATTACATGGCGACATCCGACAACGCGGTGGCCCAGGCCCGCACCCATGCCGACCTCACCGAGGTGGCGACGTCGGGGCCGTGGGTGGTGTTCGAGGTGGCCGACAGCGAGGTGGTGTCACCGCTGGCCAACCGGCCGGTTGTGGCCGAGGGCATCGACGACAGCCAGGTCGACTGGGTCGAGCAGCCCCTCGACGAGTCAGGACGGTTCGGCGGCCCCGCGGTGAGCTGGTTTAACGACCCCACCCGGTGGGTGGTGCCGCTGGCGTCGGGCGGGCCCGACGACTGGCAGCGGGTGACGGCGGGCGACACGCCCGACGAGGTGGCGCTCGACCCGGTCGAGGTGTCGAACGCCGAGGTGACCGACGACGGCGTGTCGTTCGACGTCGACCAGGTGGGCGTGCCCGTGCTGGTCAAGATGTCGTACTTCCCCAACTGGCGGGCCAGCGGGGCCGACGGGCCCTACCGGGTGGCGCCCAACTTCATGGTCGTGATCCCCAACGACACCCACGTCGAGCTGACCTACGGGCGCACCGGGGTCGAGTGGCTGTCGTACGCCCTCACGCTGCTGGGCATCGTGGGCCTCGTGCTGTTGGTCCGCCGCCCGCTGGCGCGGTTCGCGGGCGGGGACGGGCCGGTCGGCGCCGCCGAGGGGCCCGCCGGTGAGGGCGCTGGGGCGGGCGAGGCCGATGTGCTCGCCGGGCCGGGCCGGCTCGACGAGAGCGGTGACGGGGCCGACGACAGGTCCGGCGCCGAGCCGAACGGCGCGGAGGCCCCCGGCTGACCGGGCGGCTGCGCCGGCTGGCGGCGGTGGCGCTGGTGCCCACGCTGGCCGACATCGCGCTGCTGGTGCTGTTCCGCCAGCGACTCGGGTGGATACTCGTGGTCGCCGACCTGGCGGCCATCGCGCTGGCCAGCGTGCTGTCCTACGTGCTGCACCGGACGGTCACCTTCCGCAGCGACCCGTACGTGCGCTGGGTCGAGGTGCCGCCGGCCTTCGTCGGCGTGGCCGTGGTCGCCGCCGCCGTCGACGTGGCCGTGCTCCGGGCGGTGTTCGCCGGCACGGCGTTCAGCTCGACCACCGCGCTGGTCGAGGCCAAGGTCGTGGCCCTCGTGGCCGCCGGCCTCGTGCGGCTGGTGGGCTACCGGTGGGTGCTGCTCGGCGAGCTGACCCGGGCGCGCCGGGCCCGCTGGCAGCGCCCGGCGCCGCCGGGCGACTGCCGGCTCAGCGTGGTCGTGCCCGCCTACGACGAGGCCGACCGCATCGGCCGGACCGTGCAGGACCTGCGGGACGGCCTCGCCGACGTGGCGGCGGCCGGGGGGCTCGAGATCGTGGTGGTCGACGACGGCTCGACCGACGGCACGTCCGACGCGGCGCTCGCTGCCGGCGCCTCGCAGGTGGTGGTGCAGCCCCGCAACCGAGGCAAGGGCGCGGCGGTGCGCGTGGGGGTGCTGGCGGCCCGGGGTCGCACCGTGGCCTTCACGGACGCCGACCTGGCCTACGGTCCCGACCAGGTGCAGCGGGTGCTGGACGCGGTGGAGGACGGCTGGGACGTGGCCATCGGCGACCGACGCCACCCCCAGGCCCGCACGCTGGTGGCGCCCTCGCGGCTGCGCGCCGTCGGCAGCCGGGCCATCAACCTCCTCGGCTACGCGGTGCTGCTGGGCAGCTACCGCGACACGCAGGGCGGGCTCAAGGCGTTCCGGTCCGACGTGGCCCGGTTCGTGTTCGCCCGCACCCGGGTCGACCGGTTCGCGTTCGACATCGAGGTGCTGCACCTCGTCGAGCGGCACCAGCTGTCGCTGGTCGAGGTGCCCGTCGAGGTGACGAACTCCTCGCGCTCGACGGTGCGGGCCGCGCGCGACGCGACGGGGCTGGTGATCGACCTGTTCCGCATCCGCCACTGGTCGGCCGAGGGTGCCTACGAGGACGTCGGCGACCTCCCGCCGATACTTGCCGACGACGCCGTCGGCGCGTCCCGTGCGGTCCCGGGCACCGCCCCGGCGCCCGGCTAGGTTTGGGCACCCATGGCCGACCTCGACTCGCTCGACGCCATCTTCAAGGCCTACGACGTGCGGGGCACCGTGCCCGACCAGCTCGATGCCGACCTCTCCGGCCGCATCGGCGCCGCCTTCGCCCGCTATGTCGCCGACGCCGACGGGGCCGAGCGCGTGCTGCTGGCCCGCGACATGCGGCCCAGCGGCGTCGAGCTGGCGGCCGCGTTCGCCGAGGGCGTGCAGCGCCAGGGCCTCGACGTCATCGACCTCGGTCTGGCCTCGACCGATCTCGCCTACTTCGCCTCGGGCACGCTTCGCGCCCCGGCGGCCATGTTCACCGCCTCGCACAACCCGGCCGGTTACAACGGCATCAAGCTGTGCCTGACCGGGGCCGGGCCGGTGGGTGAGGAGTCGGGCCTGGGCGAGATCAAGCGGATGGCCCGGTCGGGCGTCGCCACGCCGCCCACCAGCCCGGGGCGCATGGAGCAGCTCGACCTGCTCGACGACTTCGCCGAGCACGTCCGTGGCTTCGTCGACGCCTCTGCGCTGGCCCCCCTGCGGGTGGTGGCCGACACCGCCAACGGCATGGGCGGCCTGGTGGTCCCCCGGGTGTTCGACACCCTGCCGTTCGACCTCGAGATGATGTACGGCGAGCTCGACGGCACCTTCCCCAACCACCCGGCCGATCCGATCCAGCCCGAGAACCTGCGCGACCTGCAGGCCCGGGTGCGCGCGGTGGGCGCCGACGTGGGGCTGGCCTTCGACGGCGACGCCGACCGGGTGTTCCTCGTCGACGATCAGGGCGCGCCGCTGTCGGGCTCGACCACCACCGCCATCGTGGCGACGGGCGTGCTCGAGCGCGAGCCGGGCTCGACCATCCTCTACAACCTCATCTGCTCGCACGCGGTGCCCGAGGTGATCCGCGAGCACGGGGGCACGCCGGTGCGCACCCGGGTGGGGCACTCGTTCATCAAGGCGGTCATGGCCGAGACGGGCGCGGCGTTCGGCGGCGAGCACTCGGCCCACTACTACTTCCGCGACAACTTCCGGGCCGACTCGGGCTCGATCGCGGCGCTCATGGTGCTCGAACAGATCAGCAAGGCGGGCGCGCCGCTGTCGACGCTGCGCAAGCCGTTCGACCGCTATGCCGCCTCGGGTGAGATCAACATGGTGGTCGCCGACGCCGCCCGGGTGATCGACCGGGTGGCCGCGGCCTACCCCGGCACCGCCCAGGACCGCGACGACGGTCTGACCGTCGACCACGGTGACTGGTGGTTTAACCTCCGCCCGTCCAACACCGAGCCGCTGCTGCGGCTGAACCTCGAGGCCCTCACCCGCGAGGCGTGCGACGCCCACGTGGCCGAGGTGCGGGCCCTCATCACCGACAAGGGTTGACCCATGGCACTCGACACCCAGCTCCTCGAGATCCTCGCCTGCCCGGAGGACAAGGGCCCGCTGCTCTACTTCCCCGACGAGGACACGCTCTACAACCCCCGGCTCAAGCGCCGCTACGCCATCCGCGACGACATCCCGATCATGCTCATCGACGAGGCCGAGACGGTCGACGACGACGAGCACCAGCGCCTCCTGGCCAAGGCGGACGCCGAGGGCATCACGCCCACGTTCGAGGGCTGACGTGACCCGGGTGGGGGAGGACGTGCTCGACAGCCTCGACATGTTCGGGGTCACGGCCCGGTTTCCCCGGCAGGTGGCCGAGGCCGCCGACCTGGCGGCCGGCATCGAGGGCCTGCCCACGGCCGAGCAGGTCGACAACGTGCTGGTGCTGGGCATGGGCGGCAGCGGCATCGCCGGCGACGTGCTCGCCGCGGTCGGCGGGCCGTTCGTGCCCGTGCCCATCGTGGTGGCCAAGGGCTACGCACCGCCGGCGTTCGTCGGTCCGGGCACGCTGTGCTTCGCCGTGTCGTTCTCGGGCAACACCGAGGAGACGCTCGAGGCCGCCCAGGCCGCCGCGGTGGCGGGCGCCCGCATGGTGGTGGTCACCGCCGGGGGCGAGCTGGCCGAGCTGGCCCCGTCGTGGCAGGCGCCGCACGTGCCCCTGCCCACCGACATCCCCATGCCCCGTGCGGGGCTGGGTGCGCTGGCCGTGCCGCTGGTGCTGCTGCTCGAGAAGGTGGGCCTGTTCCCCGGGGCGACCGGGTGGGTCGAGGCCGCGGTCGCCCAGCTCGAGGCCCGGGCTGGGGCGCTGGCCACGGGCGACACCGCGGTCCGCATCGCCCGCACGATCGACCGCACCATCCCGCTCGTCTTCGGGGCCGGGCCGCTCGGCGCCGTCGCCGCCGCTCGCTGGAAGGCGCAGGTCAACGAGAACGCCAAGGCCCCCGCCTTCGCCGCCGCCTACCCCGAGCTGTGCCACAACGAGATCGCGGGGTGGGGCCAGCACGGCGACATGACCCGCCAGGTGTTCACGCTGGTCGAGCTGCGCCACGACGAGGAGCACCCACAGGAGCTGCGGCGCTTCGAGCTGGTGCGCGACCTGATGGCCGAGGTCGTCCACGAGGTGGTCGAGGTGCGGGCCGAGGGCGAGGGCCCGCTGGCCCAGCTCTTCGACCTGACCCTGGTGGGCGACCACGTGTCGCTGCACCTGGCGGCGCAGGAGGGCATCGACCCGGGGCCGATCCCCGTCCTCGACGACCTCAAGCGCGCCCTGGCCGGCCCCTGACGGCGCTGCCGCACCGCCACCCGCTCGACAGGCTCGACACGTGCGACGGCGGCGGCGCCAGGCTCACGCCGACAGGGCGTGCGGCGCAACGGTGACGGGAAGGGGTGGGCCGGCGATCGACCCGTCGTCGGCGGCGTACCCGACCTCGCAGAAGGTGCGGGGGTATGACAGGCAGAACCGCGCCATCTCGGTCAGTCCGGTTGTCCGTCCCGGCGCGGGCCGCCGGTCGGGGTGGGCCGCCCGGGGAGCGGCCCACCGCTGCGCTGCCCCGCCCCACCCCGACCGATCGATTGGCGCCCGGCCCGCCCGCCGGCGCCGCAGGACCACCCGGCCCGCCCGCCGGAGCCCCGCCCGCCCCGCCGGCGCCGCCCGCCCGACGCCGGCGGCGCTCCGCGCCCGGTCCGGCTACCCGCCGTCGCCGGGTCGAGCGCGAAGAAAGTCGATCAGCTGCTCCTCGTCCTGGAAGGGAACCGTGGCGCCCGTCCCCACGTGCTCGACGACGCCCCGCAGGGTGTCGTCCCCGCCCACCGCGTCGTCATCGCCCGTCGAGCGCCAGGCCCGCACCACGAACGTCTCCATGGCCCGCAGTGTGACCGCGGTGCTTCGGGCGGGCTTCGGCTCAGCTTCGAGCCGACGCCGGCACCGAGGGGAACGGCGCGGCCTCGACGCCGATGTCCTCCATGCGCGCGCAGTAGGCACGGTAGGCCCGGCGGGCCTCGCCCTGCTGGCCGGCCGCCAGGTACGTGCCGACGAGGCCCAGGTGGGCGTGCTCGTCGTAGGGGTCGTGCTCGATCACCCGCAGGTAGCAGCGCACCGCGGTGGCGGCGTCGCCGGCGGCCGCGCTGTCGTCGGCCAGCGTGCGCGCCACCGACAGGTACGAGGCCCGGGCCCGCTCGCGGGACGACACCGTCCAGTCCTCGTAGGGATCCTCGGGGAAGGCGTCGCCCACGTAGGCGACCTCGGCGGCCGCCAGCGCGTCGGTGGACGAGGGCCCGGGGCCCGACTTGCGCTCGGCCGCGGCCGCGGCGGCAAGCTCGGCGAAGCGCACCAGGTCGACCTCGGCGTGGTCGACGTCGATCCACACCGTGTCGGCGTCGGCGGCCAGGAACCAGCCGGCCGGGAACGTCTTGGCGGGGTCGAGCACGGCCCGCGCGGTGCTCAGCGCCACCGACAGCCGGCTGGCGGTCTGGTCCGGGTCCTCGCCTGGCCAGAGCAGCTCGAGCAGGGTGCCGCGGTGCACGGGGCGCCCGTCGCGGGCGATCAGCACCTTGACCAGATCGCGGGCCTTGCGCGACTTCCACTCGCCGACCGGGACGGCCGCGCCGTCGCGCAGCACGGCGAACCCCCCGAGGCAGTGGATCGCCACGGCGGGCACCGGTCGGGCCGCCGAGGCGAGGCGGGCGGCCTCGACGGCGAGGCGGCGGGCGCCGAGCGGGCGCAGCAGCCGTTCGGCCCGGAGTGCCTGCGCGGCGGCGTCCGGTCCCCCCAGGCGGGCCAGCGCCAGCAGCACGCGGCCCTGTCCCAGCGGGTCGCGCAGCTCCTCCCACAGCCCGAGCGCGTCACGCAGGCCCGGGCCGGCCCGCTCGGGTGGCGCGGCCATGGCTAGCAGCTCGGTGGCGTCGGCCAGTGCCGCCCGGTCGCGCCGCTCGGCCGCAATGGCGAGCACGCGGCCGGCGATGGCGGTCGCCTCGTCCCGCTCGCCGGCGGCGAGCGCGGTCCATCCCTGGGCGAGGAGCGCCTCGACCTCGCTCAGGCCGTGGCCCAGCGCCACCGCTTCGTCGGCCAGGGCACGGGCCGCGGCCGGGTCGTCGCCCGCGACCAGCCGGGCCAGACCGGCCAGTCCGGGCACCAGGCCCTGCAGGTCGCCCGAGGTGCGCGACACCTCGACCGCCTCGGTGAAGGCGGCCCGGGCGAGTGCCGTCTGGCCCCGGGCGGCGTGGATGTGGCCGGCCTGGCTGAGCGGGTAGGCGACCAGCAGCGATCCCAGCTTCTGGAAGATGGCGGTGGCGGAGTCGAGGTCGTCGGCGGCCTGGTCGAACTGGCCGAGGTGGCCCCGGGCCTCGCCCCGGTTGCCGAGGGCGATGGCCTTGAACGCCGCGTAGCCGCCCAGGTCGGCATGGCCGATGGCCAGGTCGAGCTCGGCGATGGCCTCGTCGTAGAAGCCCTCCTCGTTCAGGCGCGAGCCGCGGTTGAGGCGGATGCGGATGACCTGCAGCAGGTCGCCGGCCCGCTCGGCGTGGTCGAGCGCCCGGAGGTAGTGCGAGTCGTTGGCCAGCCGGTCGCCGTCGTGGGCGGCCACGAGCGCCCGGACGGTGTGGGCGGCGGCGAGGGCCCGGTCGTCGCCGCTGCGCCGGGCGCGGGCCATGGCGTCGCCGGCCAGCGCCCGGCAGCTGGCCGCGTCACCCCGCAGCCAGTGCGCTGTGGCGGTCCAGGCCACCAGCAGGGCCTGGTCGGAGGTGTCGCCGATCGTGGCGCGGCCGGCCGTCGGCGCAGTGCGGCGCCGGTCGCCCTCGCCCAGGTCGCCCCGCTCGTAGACGGCGAGGGCGGCGTCGAGCTCGCCACGCAGGTGGTGGATCAGCCCCATGCGCCACGCCAGCCCGGGCGGCAGCGGCGTGTCGCTTCGCCCCGCCACGCCGGCGCCTGCGCCGTCGGGCGCCTCGCCGGCCGCCCGCCCGTAGCAGGCCAGGGCGCCGTCCCAGTCGCCGAGGAGCTGGCGGGCGTCGCCCTCCAGCCGGTCGACGGCGTCGGTGCGCTCGGCGGGGTCGAGGTGGGCGACCGCGGTGAGCAACGTGTCGGCCTCGCCGGCGCGCAACAGCTCCGGGCCCCACTGCGTGACGAGGCGCAGCGCTTCGCCGCTCGGCCCGCCGCCCGCGCCGGCCTCGCCGCCCCTGCCGACCTCGCCACCGCTTCCGGGCGGGGTCGCCAGCGTGCAGCGCAACGCCTCGGCGGGACGGCCCTGCTCCTCGAACCATCCGGCGGCGGCACCGAGGGTCTCGCGACGGGCGGCGTCGGCGCCGGGCATCGCGCCCACGACCTCCCTGACCAGGGCGTTGACGCTCAGCCAGGCGTCGCCCCGGCCGGGTGCGTCGACCACCGCACCCCGGCGGACCAGACCGGCCAGCGCAGCGTCGCCCCCGGGCGCCAGGGCGGCGGCCAGGTCGGGTGTGAACCGGTCGAGGGCGGCCAGCCGCACCAGCAGGCCGCGGGCGAGGTCGTCCTCGGCCGCCACGACCTCGTCGGCCAGGTAGTCGTAGAGCTCACCGCCCGGTCGGCGCAGCCGGGCGAGCGTGGCCCGGTAGTGCCCCGGATCGGCATCGCGGGCCAGGGCCTCGCACGTCAGGCGCACCGCGGCCGGCCACCCGGCCGTCACCTGGTGGAGCTCGGCGGCCAACCCGGACAGGTCGGGCGGCTCCCCGTGCCCGGGCACGCCGGGCGGCTCGATCCCGAGCGCCACGCCGGGCGGCTCGACCGCGCCGCCGGCGCCCGGCACACCCCCGCCGCCGTGGATGTCGCCGATCGTGGCCCGCACCACCTGCTCGGTCTCGGCCGGGGTGAAGGCCAGCTCGGTCGCCGACAGGTCGAGCAGCTGCCCCTGCCCCCGCATGCGGGCCACCGGGAAGGGCGGCTCGCGGCGCGAGCACAGGACCACGTGCAGCCCGGCCGGCGCCTGGCGGCACAATCCGGCCACGAACGCTGCCGACTCGGCGGCCCCGTCGAGCGCCTCGGCGTCGTCGAGCACCAGCACCACGTCGCGGCCCCGGTGCGCGGCCAGTGCCTCGCAGATGCGGCCTGCGTAGGCCTGGGCCCGCCCGGCCTCGTCGGTGCCCGTGTCGGGCCCGCGCGGCCCGGACGCCGCCGCCACCAGGTCGGCCGGCAGCTCCGGCACGCACAGGCGCAGGGCGTCGGTGACGGCGCGGACGACGACGGTGAGGGTCCGGTCGCCGGCGGTCAGGCCATGCCAGGCCGACATCGCCCGCGGCGTCGTGGCCGCCCATCCGCTGACCAGTGTGGTCTTGCCGAAGCCGGCGCCGGCCACCACGCAGGTGAGGCGGCGGTCGAGCGCGCCGTCGAGCCGCCGCTCCAGGCGAGGTCGCGCGATAGTCGACGCTTGCGGCGCGGTGCGCCCCGGCACGGATCCTCCCCTGCGTGGCGGCGAGTCGCAGAGACATTACGCCCGCGGGCGCGGGCCGAAGCGGTCATGGCCCCGTCCCAGCTGGCTACTGTCGGCGCCCGGGGGGGTCGACGAGTGGGGGCGCCGATGGGCACGCAGGTCGCCGAGCAGGCCGGCTCGCGGGCTCCCACGCGGGCGCAGCGGCCGCGTCCCGCGGGGCGGTGGCCGGACGGCGTGCTGGTGGCGATCGTCGCGCTGGGCGCCGCGGTGCGGTTCTGGGGCCTCGGCGCCCAGAGCCTGTGGTACGACGAGTGGCTGACGGCCGAGGCGGTGTCGGGCGGCCTGGGGGACCTGGCGCGCCACGTGGCCAACCGCGAGGGCATCACGCCCCCGTACTTCGTGGTCATGTGGCTGTGGGCGCGGGTGGTGGGCGACGGCGAGGTGGCGCTGCGGTCGTTCTCGGCGCTGGCGGGGCTGGCGACGGTCGTCGTCGCCTACGCCCTGGCCCGACAGCTGGGGCAGCGGCGCGCGGTGGCTCGGGCCGCGGCCCTGCTGGCGGCGACCAACCCGCTGCTGCTGTGGTACTCGCAGGGGGCGCGGCCCTACAGCCTGCTGGCGCTGGCCGGGGGGCTGTCGGTCCTGGCGGCCGCGCGGGCCGACCGGTCCGGACGGCGCGGCGACGTGGTGGTGTGGGGCGTGGTGGCGGCGGGGGCGGTCGCCGTGCACTACTTCGCCCTCTTCCTCGTGGTGGGCGAGGCGCTCGGCCTGCTGGTGCGGCGGCGGGTCCCCTGGCGACAGGTGGCCGCCGGTGTCGTGCCGGTCGGGATCGTCCTGGTGGCGCTGGCGCCCGTGGCGCTGAAGCAGCACGCGCACGCCGCCAACCGCAGCTGGATCTCGGGCTTCTCGCTACGGTCACGGATCGAGGAGGCCGCAAGCAGCGTCCTCCAGGGGCCAAGCGTGCGCGACGGCCGGCTGTGGCTGGTCGTGCTGGCGGTCGTCGTCGCCGACGGGGCGCTCGCGGCCGGTCCCACCGCCGGGCGCGACCGGCGCGTCGCCCTGGCGCTGGTCGGCCTGGCGGGCGTGGGCGCCCTGTCGCCGCTGGCGGTGTCGCTGGCCGGGGTCGACGTGTTCCTGGGCCGCTACCTGATCGCGGCGCTGGTGCCGCTGCTCACCGCGGTGGCCGTGGCGCTGGTCGCGGCCCGCCTCCCCGCCGTCGCCCGGCTGGGCGGCGCGGCCGTGGTGCTGGTCGCCGGGCTGTGGCTCGCGGTCGACGTGGCGGTGGCGCGCGAGCCGCGGCTGCAGCGGGCCGACTGGCGCTCGGTCGCGGAGGTCGTGGACGTCGACGCGGCGGGTGAGGCCGGCGGCGGGGTGCTGGTCGTCAACGTCGCCGGCGACCAGAGCAGCCCGCTCGAGCACTACCTGCCCGGCGCGGCGCCGCTCGGCCGGGACCGGACGGTCACCACCGACCGGATCGACGTGCTGGCTGTGCGGCCTGGCGGCGTGCCCTGCAACTTCCTCGTCGGCCGGCCCTGCGGCTTCGTGTTCCTGGGCGCCCCGCTGCCAATCGCGCTGGCCGACGACTTCCACCTCGACACGCGGGTCGTGCTCGACCAGTTCGCCGTCGAGCGCTACCGGGCCGCTGCGCCCGTCGAGATCGGGCGCGACGACCTGCTCGCCCCGGCCGACCGGGCGTCGGGCAGCGTGTGGGTGCTCTGACGCGCCCCGCGGCGGGGCCATGACGTCACAGGTAGGCGCCGATCGGCGTCGAGCGTGGCAGCATGGAGCGACTGATGCGATCGTCAGCGGCAGCCTCGAGGGGGACGACATGAGCACCACGGCCACACGGACCGCCTTCCGCACCTGCCCACTGTGCGAGGCCGGCTGCGGGCTCGAGATCGGGCTCGCCGGTGGCGGCGACGGCGCCGAGCGGGTCACCCGCATCCGGGGCGACCGCGACGACGTGTTCAGCCACGGCTTCATCTGCCCGAAGGGCTCGACGCTCAAGCAGCTGCACGACGACCCCGACTGGCTGCGCCGGCCGCTGGTCAAGCGCGACGGCCGCTTCGTCGAGGTGAGCTGGGACGAGGCCTTCGCCGAGGTGGCCCGGCGCCTGCCCGCCGTGGTCGACGAGCACGGGCGCGACAGCATCGCCATCTACGTCGGCAACCCCAACGCCCACTCGCTGTCGGGCCTGCTGTACCTGCGGCCGCTCATCCGGGCGCTCGGCACCACCAACGTGTACTCGGCCAGCACGGTCGACCAGCGGCCGAAGGAGGTGTCCTCGGGGCTGATGTTCGGTGGCGCGCTCACCGTGCCCGTCCCCGACATCGACCGCACCGACTTCCTGCTCATGCTGGGCGCCAACCCCTACGCCTCGAACGGCAGCCTGGCCACCGCCCCCGACTGGCCCGGCCGCATCGAGGCCCTGATCGAGCGGGGCGGCACGCTGGTCGTGGTCGACCCCCGGCGCACGCGCACCGCCGAGGCCGCATCGCAGCACATCGCCATCCGGCCCGGCGCCGACCCGTTCCTGCTCATGGCGCTGGTCAACGTGCTGGCCGCCGACGGACTGGTCGACACGGGGCCGGCCGGCGAGCACATGGCCGGGGTCGACGAGGTGCTGAGCCTCGCCGGGCCCTTCACCCCCGCGGCTGTCGAGGCCGCGACCGGCGTCGCTGCCGCCACCATCCGCCGCCTCGCCCGCGACCTGGCCGCCGCGCCCACCGCTTGCGTGTACGGCCGCATCGGCACCACCACCGCGCTGTACGGCACCCTCACGTCGTGGCTGGTCGACGTGCTCAACGCGCTGACCGGCAACCTCGACCGGGCGGGCGGGGCGATGTTCAGCCGGGCCGCGGCGGGCGCCGCCAACACCCGGGGCACACCCCGCTACGGGCGGGGCGTGACGCTGCACCGCCGCCGTAGCCGGGTGCGGGGCCTGGGCGAGACGCTGGGCGAGCTGCCGGTGGCGTGCCTGGCCGAGGAGATCGACACCCCGGGCGACGGCCAGGTGCGGGCGCTGGTGACCGTGGCCGGCAACCCGGTGCTGTCGACCCCCAACGCCGGCCGGCTCGACGCCGCGCTGGAGACCCTCGACCTGTACGTGGCGGTCGACCCCTACATCAACGAGACGACACGGCACGCGGACGTCATCCTGCCGCCACCGACGCCCCTGCAGAAGGGCCACTACGACCTGGCACTGCTGCAGCTCGCCCTGCGCAACGTGGCCAACTACAGCCCGCCGGTGCTGCCGCTCGACGACGGCCAGCTCGACGAGTGGCACGTCCTCGCCAAGCTGGCGCTCATCGCCCAGGGCATGGGCGAGGACGCCGACCCTGCCGTCGTCGACGACCTGGTCGTGCAGGCGCTGGTCGGTGCCGCCGTCGCCGACGAGACGGGCCCGGTGGCCGGGCGTGACCCGGCCGAGATCGTGGCCCTGCTGGGCGAGCGCACCGGCCCCGAGCGGCTGATCGACCTGATGCTGCGCACCGGCCCCTACGGCGAGGGCTTCGGGGCGAACCTCGGGGGCCTGAGCCTGGACGTGCTGCTGGCCAACCCCCACGGTGTCGACCTGGGGCCGCTCGAGCCTCGGCTGCCCGACGTGCTGCGCACGCCGTCGGGCATGGTCGAGCTGGCGCCGGAGCCGATCGTGGCCGACGTCGCCCGCCTGCGCGGGGCGCTCGACGCCCCCACCGGGGGCATGACGCTGGTCGGCCGGCGCGACCTGCGCTCGAACAACTCGTGGATGCACAACGTGGAGGTGCTGGTCAAGGGCAAGCCCCGCTGCACCCTGCACGTCCACCCCGACGACGCCGCCCGGCTGGGCCTGGCCGACGGTGCCCCGGCGGAGGTCGCGTCGCGCACGGGCAAGGTGACCGTCCCGGTCGAGGTCACCGACGCCATCCGCCCCGGCGTGGTCAGCATCCCCCACGGCTGGGGGCACGACCTCGACGGGGTCGAGATGGGCGTGGCGCGCCGCCACGCCGGCGTCAACAGCAACCTTCTGGCCGACGACGAGCTGATCGACCCGCTGTCGGGCAACGCGGTGCTCAACGGCATCCCGGTGGAGGTCGCGCCCGCCGAGGCCGCGGTGCCGGCCTGACCGGCAGCCTGCGCCCAGCGCCGCCGGTCAGGCCACCTCGACCACGCGACCCCGCTCGAGCACGACCACCCGGTCGGCCCGGTCGAGCACCTGGGGGCGGTGGCTGACCAGCAGCGCCGTGCCCATGCCGCCGCCCGTCACCCGGTCCCACAGGCGGGCCTCGGTCTCGACGTCGAGCGCGCTCGACAGGTCGTCGACCACCAGCAGCTCGGGCCGACGCACCAGCGCCCGGGCGGCCCCGGCCCGCTGGATCTGGCCGCCCGACAGGCGCAGGCCGCGCGGCCCGATCAGGGTGGCGTGGCCGTCGGGCATGGTCGCCAGGTCCTCGTCGAGGCAGGTGAGCCAGAGGGCCTGGTCCAGTCCGTCGGGCGGCAGGCCGAGCAGCACCGTGTCGGCGATCGGTTCGCTGAACAGGCGGGGGATCTGGGGCAGGTACGCGGTCCGCGGCGGCACCATCACGGTCGAGAGATCGCGCACCGGCTCGCCGTTCCAGCGGACCGTCCCCCGCTCGCTGCCCACCAGCCCGAGCAGGGCGCGCAGCAGCGTGGTCTTGCCCGACCCCACCGCACCGGTGACCACCACCAGCTCGCCCCGCCGCACCACCAGGTCGACGTCCTCGATGCCCCGCCCCGAACCCGGGTGGCGGACGGTCAGCCCGTCCGCCCGCAGCTCGACCAGGTCGCGGACAGCGGTCGCGTCGTCCCGGCCGACCACACCCAGCCCGCGCACGCCGTGGCCCGATCGGCCGTCGCCCGGAGCCGCGGCCACCAGCGGCGGCGGGCCGTGCCGCAGGTGGGTGGCGGTCGGCGCGACGACCGCCCGCCGGTCGCGTGCCGGCAGCAGCTCGGCCAGCCGGTCGATGGAGACGTCGGCCTGGCGCTGGTAGACGAGGTAGCGCCCGATCCACTTGGGCAGGTCGGCGATGACGATGGCGTAGGCGGCGAACAGGCCGACGTCGCCCACCGACAGGTTGCCGCCCCGGAATGCGGAGGCGACCATCACGAGCGCCACGCCCACCGCCACCTCGCCGGTGCCGAAGCCGAGCGACCGCACGACTTCGGAGCCGACCTGGTCGCGCCGTCCCACCCGGGCGCGCTGGGTGTTGAGCTGGGCGAAGCGGCGACGCACCGCCTGCTCGGCCCCGCCCGTCTGGATGGCCAGAACGGCGCCGAAGCTGTCGCCGATGAACCCGGTCACCCGGGCGGTGGCCTCGCGGGCCTCGCGCCGCCACACCCGCAGGCGGGGGCCGAGCCAGGCACTGCCCCCGGCCGCCAGCGCGACCGGCACCGCCACCGCCACGCCGGCGAGCGGGTCGATCGACACGAGCACCACGAGCGCGACCACCGCCGTCACCAGCGAGCCCGACAGATCGAGCCAGACGTCGAGGACCATGGCCACGTCCTGCACGTCGTCGCGGAAACGGCTCACGGCCTCGCCCGGCGAGCCCGGCAGGCGGCCCGCGGCGGGCCCGGGGTCGGTGACCAGCGAGCGCAGCAGGTTGACCCGGGGCACCGTCTGCCAGCCCACCCAGCAGCCGTGCCACTGCACCGCGATGACGACCAGCCAGGACCAGCGGACGGCCTCGATGCCCACGACCACGGCCAGCAGCGTCCAGACGCCCGCGGTCGAGCCGGCCGCCACCCGGTCGAGGACGGCCTTGACCAGCAGGCCCGTCAGCAGGGGCGTGGCGAAGAACGACACCCAGCCGAACCAGGTCGTCAGGTAGCTGACGGGCTCGTTGCGGGCCAGCCGGAACGCGACCCGGGTGGTCGACTGGCGGCCGCGGGCGCGGCCGGCGGCGCTCCCACCGGAGGCGCGTGCGTGAGCGTTACCGGCGCTCATCGTGCCGGCGGCGCTCACGCCGTCGCCTCCCCGGCCAGCTCGCCGGCGCCGTCCAGCGGCGTGTCGTCGGCCGGGTCGGTGGCGTCGCCCGGCGGGTGGTCGTCCGCCAGCACGGCCACGTCGGCCGGCCCGGGGCGTTCGGTCAGACGGGCGGCCCGGCGCAGGCGGGCGTAGCGGCCGGCCGGCGACGCGACCAGCTCGTCCCGCCGCCCGTGCTCGACCACGCGGCCCCGGTCGAGCACCGCGATCTCGTCCACCCGGTCGAGCGTGTCGAGGCGGTGGGCGATGACGACCGCGGTGCGGCCCGACAGCAGGGCGTCGGTCGCCGCGGCGATGCGCTCCTCGGTCAGCGGGTCGAGGCGGCTCGACGCCTCGTCGAGCACCACCACGGCGGGATCGGCGAGGAAGGCCCGGGCGAAGGCGACGAGCTGCCCCTCGCCGGCCGAGAGGCCCTCGCTGCCCTTCAGCGGGGTGTCGAGGCCCCGGGGCAGGCTGGCGATCCACGCCGTCAGGCCCACCTCGTCGAGCACGGCGAGCAGCCGCTCGTCGCCCGGGTCGTGGGTGCCGAAGAGCGTGAGGTTGTCGCGCACCGAGGCCCGGAAGAGCTCGACGTCCTGGGTGACCACCGCGACCCGGGCACGCAGTGCCCCCACGGTCAGGTCGCGGACGTCGACCCCGCCCAGGCGCACGCTGCCGCCGTCCCGGGGCACGTCCCAGACGCGCGCCAGCAGGCGGCCGACGGTGGTCTTGCCGCTGCCGGTGCGGCCCACCAGGCCGAGGTGGGTGCCGGGCGCGAGGTGCAGGTCGACGTCGCGCAGCGCCGGGGGCCCGCCCCGGTCGTAGGCGAAGGTGACCCGGTCGAGGTCGATGGCGAGCGCGCCCGCGGGCAGCGCCGAGCCGTCGTCGGGCCCGTCGGCGATCGCCGGGTCGGTGGCCAGCAGCGTCGACGCCCGGCGGGCACCCGCCATGGCCTTCTGGAACTCCTTGAGCTGCTCGGCGATCTGTTCCAGCGGCTTTCGCTGCATGTCGGCGTAGCGGTACAGGGTGAGCACGGCGCCCACGCTGATGACGCCCCGCTGCTGCAGCACGATGCCGGCGACGAGCGTGCCGGCGGTGCCCACGGCGAAGACGACGGCCGCGGCCGCGTAGGCGCCGTCGCCCCGCAGCGACGCGTGCCGGGCGGCGAGCCACGAGCGGGCGCTGTGATGGTGCAGGCGGTGGACGGCGTAGGGGCCGGCGCCGTTGGCCCGTAGGTCCTCGAGGCCGCCGAGCCGCTCCTCGAGGTCGCCGTAGAGCTGGGCGTTGGCCTCGCGCTCGGCCTCGCGGGCGCCGACCGCGGCCAGCCGCAGGCGGATCATCACCGCCGCGCCACACACCGCGGTCACGCCCAGCACCAGGGCGGTGACGGGCTCGATGGTCGCGGCCACCACCAGCATCCCGGCGATGAGCACGGCGTTGCCGACCATCTGCACGGCCATGCCCGCGAAGAACACGGCCATCGCCTCGACGTCGCCGTCGATGCGCTCGATGAGCTGGCCCGGGCTGTGCTTGGCGTGCCACGCCTGCGCCAGCCGCAGCGCGTGGGCGGCGAGCCGCTCGCGCAGCCGGTTGCCGACCCGCCACGACACCCGGGCCGACCACCACACCACCACCAGGTCGAGCAGCGCAGCGCCCAGCGCCGCCGCCACGTACAGGACCGCCAGGCGGGTCAGCGTCGCGGTGGGCTCGCCCGCCAGCGCGTCGTCGGCGAAGCTGCCGAGCAGCAGCGGCAGCGTCAGCCGCACGACCATGGCGGCGGCGAGGATCGCCAGGATGCCGGCCATCGGCCCGGCCTCGGGCCGGAGCGTGGCGGCGAGCAGGCGCGTCGCCCGCCCGTCGGCGTGGGGGAGTGGACGCGGCACGGACCGTCGACTGTACGGCGCACCGCCCGGCGCCCCGAGCGAGTTTCCGGCCCGGGATCCGACCCCGGGCCGGTCAGGTCATGCCGGCGCGGGACCGGCGTCGATCGGCGCGACGTCCGGCCCGGGCTCGCCGTCCGGCGACGCCGCGCCGTTGACGGCGGCCGCCACGGCGGCCAGCAGCGCGGGACTGGGCTCGCCGCCGTCGAGGGCCCCGTCGAGGCCCTCGAGGTGTGTCCCGTCGCCGGCCTCGTCGTGGGCGTGCTGGTCGTCAGGGGTCGCCGTGGCCGGCGCCGCGCGCCCGACCGTCACGGCGCCGTCGTCGACCTCGATGCTCACGTGCATGGTGGCCTCCTCAGTTCATGACCGCGTAGCGGCCCTCGAAGTTGACGGACTGGTTGGTGAGGTTGGTGACCGTCAGCCAGTAGGTCACGTGCTGGGTGTCGGCCCGCTCGACCGCCACGTCCCAGTCGACCTCGGGCGCCCCCAGCACGGGGGTGATCGGCATCATGTGCCACAGCACCTGCCACGAGGCGGGCCAGTTGAAGGTGAACCACCGCCTGGTCTGGTGGGGGCTCAGGTTGCCGGTGAACTGCACGCCGACGCGCATGGTCGTCGTCCTTTCTGTCGGGTCTGCCGGGACCGGCTACCAGCCGAGCACGGCGTACCGGCCCTCGATGGCGACCGGTTGGTTGGTCAGGTTGGTGATGCAGATCCAGTAGGTGGCGAAGCGGTCGGTGGCGCGCTCGACCTTGACCGTCCACCGCACCTGGGGGGCGCCGACCCGGGGCGTCGTGGGCACGACCGACCACAGGACGTGCCAATGCGCCGGCCAGTTGAAGGTGAACCAGCACGTCGTCCGGTTGGCGCCCACCGTGCCCGTGAACTGGGTGCCGGTCCACGGCGCGGCGGGGCGCAGCACGGCGGGGAGCTGGGCGCGCAGGTCGGGCCGCCGGCCGATCCGCTGGGTGGCCGGGCGGCCGGGCGCGTCCTGCTGCGGTGAGCCGTGGGCGCGCAGCACCTCCTGCGCCCGGGACGGCGACAGCGGGATGCGCCCGTGGGCTCGCAGGGCGCCCTGCATGCAGGCGAGCGCGCCGACGACGATCGGCGACGCGCTGGAGGTCCCGGAGAACCGGTCCGTGTACCACAGGTCGGCGGACGTGCCGCCCTGCAGGTCGCCGTAGCCGGTGCTGGTGACCTCGCGCCCCCAGCCCTGGGCGTCGACCCGCGACCCGAAGTTGGAGAAGTCGAGCCGCGAGCGGTCGGGGCCCCAGTTGCTGCCGTGCGTCCCGGACGGCGGGGCGCCCGCGCCGACCACCACGGCGCCCGACGAGGGGTTGGCGGGGTCGAAGGGGTTGCGCCAGGTCGCCGGGAAGCCCGCCGGCCGCGCGTCGTACACCGGGTCGTCCAGGTTCTCCGACCCGTTGCCGGCGGCCTCGACCACCACGACGCCCTTGCCGACCGCGTAGCGGATGGCCGCGAAGTCGTCCGGCCACCACTCGATGGCGATGAACCCTCGCTGGCCCTGCCGGGGCATCGGCGCGTTGGGGCCGGGCCGGTGGATCTCGAGCAGGATGATGTCGCCGGGGCGCAGCCGGTCGGCCGCCGCCACGATCGCCTGCGAGGAGCTCTGGTCGTTGAACGACGAGGCGCCCACCCACGCGTCGGGGGCGATGCCGGTGACGCCGAAGGCGTTGCGGTCGCCGCTGACCTCGCCGAGCACCGCCGTCCCGTGGTTGACGAAGCCCACGTCGGTGGTGCCCGTGCCGGCCACGACGCCACCCTGGTTGGCGAGCAGGTCCTCGTGGGTGAACCGCCAGCCCCATTCGCAGTCGATGACGCGCACGCCTGCGCCCCGGCCGCCGGGCACGGTCCAGGCGTAGCGGGCGTCGATGCCGCCGGGCGCGGCGTCGAGGTAGCCCTGCCGGGCCGTCAGGTCCGGCGTCGCCGGCGGCGCGTCGGCCGCCGCCGGGGCCATGGCGTTGATCGCGCCGTCGTCCGCGACGCCTGGCTCCTTCCGCTTCCCCGCAGCCTTCTTCTCGGCGGCCCGCTTCTCGGCGACGGCCACCGGCGGCTCGGCCGGGGGCTTGACGTAGGCGGCGTCGACCATGGCGTCGGCGGCCAGCTCCTCGGCCAGCGCGTCGAGCCGCTCGTCGGGCGCGCTGACGCGGTAGAACGCGCTGAGGTCGGGCAGCTCGGGCAGGTCGCCGTCGGCGGGGAGGCCGGCCACGCTGGCCAGGACCCGCTCCTCGCTGGCGCCGAAGAGCGGCTCGAGGCTGGCGTCGTGGCGGGCGAGCGCGGCGGCGAGGTCGCTGGTGTCGGCGCCCGAGATCGAGGCCAGGCCGTCGGCGCGGGCGCGCAGGCCCGCTGCCGGAGCGGCCATCACGACGAGCTCGCGGCGACCGGCGCCGGGCGCCGTGGGGGGCGTGGGGGATGACGATCGGGACGGCATGGTGCTCCTTCTCCTGGTCAGGGGGTCGTGCCCGGTGGCTTCACGTAGGCGGCGGCGACGCCGGGGGCGGCGGACAGCCGCGCGACGGCCTCGTCGGCCTCGGCGGCGGGGACGATGGCGTGCGCCCAGGCCGCGAGCTCGGGATCGGTCGAGCCCGGATGCAGCGCCCGGAGCGCGACCCCGGTGTCGGCGGCCGCGACGCGTAGGGCGTCGCCGGCGCCGTCAGGGTCGGCCGGGGGTGCGAGCTGCACCACGATCTCGACCGTTCCGCCGTCCCGAGCCTGGGGCATCCGCCGCCTCCTGTGTCGCCCGGCACCACTGAGAGCACCCGGGGCCCGGGCGAGATACGCCGAATCGGGGAGTTGCGGCGGGGGGAACGTTCGCCTGCGGGCGGGCGTGCCGCTACGCTCGGCGGGCCTCGGGCTGACATGGGTGGTGCTGCTGCACCCAGCCCGATGACGGACACGCCGCAGGTGCACTGCCCGGCGGCCACACCAACGACGTCATCGAGGAGAACCCATGACCACCCTCACCGAGGGCGACTACAAGGTCGCCGACCTGGCCCTGGCCGGCTGGGGCCGCAAGGAGATCGAGCTGGCCGAGGTCGAGATGCCCGGCCTGATGGCGCTGCGCGCCGAGTTTGCCGACGCCCGGCCCCTCGCGGGCGCCCGCATCATGGGCTCGCTGCACATGACCATCCAGACGGCCGTGCTCATCGAGACGCTCACCGTGCTCGGCGCCGACGTGCGCTGGGTGTCGTGCAACATCTTCTCCACCCAGGACCACGCCGCCGCCGCGGCGGTGGTCGGCCCGAACGGCACGCTCGACGCACCCCGGGGCGTGCCGGTCTACGCCTGGAAGGGCGAGACGCTCGAGGAGTACTGGTGGTGCACCGACCAGGCCCTGCGCTGGCCTGACGGTGGCGGCCCCAACATGATCCTCGACGACGGCGGCGACGCCACCCTGCTCGTGCACAAGGGCGTCGAGTACGAGCAGGCCGGCGCGGTGCCCGAGGCCACCGAGGACGACTCCGACGAGTGGCACGTCATCGTCGACCTGCTCCGGCGCACCATCGCCGAACGCCCGACCCGCTGGTCCGAGACGGCTGCCGCCATCAAGGGCGTCACCGAGGAGACCACCACGGGCGTCCACCGCCTGTACCAGATGTTCGAGAACGGCCAGCTGCTGTTCCCGGCCATCAACGTCAACGACTCGGTCACCAAGTCGAAGTTCGACAACCTCTACGGCTGCCGCCACAGCCTGGTCGACGGCATCAACCGCGCCGTCGACGTCATGCTCGGCGGCAAGGTCGCGGTGGTGTGCGGCTACGGCGAGGTGGGCAAGGGGTCGGCGCAGTCGCTGCGGGGCCAGGGCTGCCGGGTCATCGTCACCGAGGTCGACCCGATCTGCGCCCTGCAGGCTGCCATGGAGGGCTACGAGGTCAGCACGCTCGAGTCGGTGATCGGCACCGCCGACATCTTCGTCACCACCACGGGCAACAAGGACATCATCTCGGCCGAGCACATGGCCCGGATGAAGCACAACGCCATCGTCGGCAACATCGGCCACTTCGACAACGAGATCGACATGGCCGGCCTGGCCCGGATGCGCGACGTGCGCAAGGTCGAGGTCAAGCCGCAGGTGCACGAGTACGTGTTCCCCGACGGCCACTCGATCATCGTGCTGGCCGAGGGCCGCCTGCTGAACCTGGGCTGCGCCACCGGCCATCCCAGCTTCGTGATGTCGATGAGCTTCACCAACCAGGTGCTGGCCCAGCTCGAGCTGTTCGGCAAGACGGGCAACTACCCGCTCGGCGTGTACGTGCTGCCCAAGCAGCTCGACGAGAAGGTGGCGCGGCTGCACCTCGACGCGCTGGGCGTGAAGCTCACCAGGCTGACCTCCGAGCAGGCGGAGTACATCGGCGTGCCGGTCGAGGGCCCCTACAAGCCCGACCACTACCGCTACTGATCCAGCACCCGTGAGCCCCGCGGCGGTGCAGGCCCGGCGCGGGGCACGCGGCAGCGGTCGCGTTGGCGTGTTCGTCACCATCTGGGCGGGGCACGCGCTCACCCGCATCGTCGCGCGGTCGCTGGGCTCGGCCCTGGTCGCCGCCGCGGTGGCTCTGCGCTCAGCCCTCGATCGCTGGCCTGACCCGGGCACCGCCTGACGGCGGACCGTCCGGCGACGGCGCGTCTGGCCGGTCGCCCACGGTGAGGCGGGGGAGGAACAGCTGGACGTTCGGTCCGATGGTCAGCGCGAATGCCAGTGTGCCGAGGCCCACCGACCCACCGAGCAGCCAGCCGGCGGCCAGCGCCGTCAGCTCGATGCCGGTGCGGACCAGGCGGATCGACCCCACGCCCCGGGCCGCCAGCCCGGTCATCAGGCCGTCGCGCGGGCCCGGGCCCAGTCCGGCGCCGATGTACAGGCCGGAGCCCGGGCCCCACAGGCCCACGCCCACCGCCAGGTAGGCGACGCGCCCGAGCGCCGAGCCGGGCGTGTCGAGCACCAGCAGGGCGACGTCGATGGTGGCGCCGATGAGCACGACGTTGAGCACGGTCCCGAGCCCCGGCCGCTCGCGCAGCGGCACCCAGGCCAGCAGCACCAGCGCGCCCACCACGATGCTGACCGTGCCGATGGGGATGCCGGTGTGCTGCGAGATGCCCTGGTCGAGCACCGACCACGGCGCCAGCCCCAGGTCGGCCGCGACCATGAAGGCGATGCCGAGGCCGCACAGCACCAGCCCGGGGACCAGTCGCGGCACCCGCTCGCGGGGCCGGTCGACGGGACGGAGCAGCTGCACGGGCATGCACGCTACGGACCGCCGGGCCCGGCGCCACGGTCCACTCGACGCGGATGTGGCCTGCCCGCCGGGCGGAGGACACCCGGGCGTCGCCTGCCTGTCACACCTCCTCCCTAGGGTTCGGCCCATGATCCTCAGCACCCTGCTGCCGGTGCGGTGCCCGGGGTGCGGCGCGGCGGGCCCGGTGCCGTGCCGGCGCTGCGCCGCTCTGCTCGTCCCGTCGCCCGCGGGGCCGGTGCCGGCGGGGCTGGCCGGCTGCTGGTCGCTGATCGCCTACCAGGGCCTGGGTCGCCGCCTGGTCACCGACCTGAAGTACCGCCGCGACCGCGGCGCGCTCGCCGGGCTGGCCGCCGGCATGGCGGCACTGGTGTCGCCGCCGCCCGGCGTCATCGTGACCTGGGCGCCCACCTCGCCGGTGCGCCGCCGGGCGCGGGGCTTCGACCAGGCCGAGCTGCTGGCGCGGGCGGTGGCCCACCGCTGGGGCGTTCCGTGCCGCCCCTTGCTCCGCCGGCGGGCGGGCCCGCCCCAGACCGGGCGCTCGCTGGCCGACCGGCGCGCGGGGCCGCTGCTCCTGGCCCGGGCCGGCTCGCGCGTGGCCGCCGGCGGGCCGGTGGTGGTGGTCGACGACGTGGTCACCACGGGCTCGACGCTGGCCGCGGCCGGCCGGGCGCTGCGGTCGGTCGACGTGGCGTGGGTCGCCGGGCTGACCGCCGCCAGGACGCCGGGCCACGCCACAGCACCCCCCTGCGTGCGGGAGCGGTCACAGAAGGTCCAACAATTCACTCAAGTTCGCGCCCACTCGGGCCGATGAGGGCCGTGATGCGGGTTACGCGATCCCATGCCTCCGAGGCGTTCGGCGCCTTGCGGCGCAGGCCCCGGCGCTCGTCGCTGCGCCGCCACCGCTCGCGTCCCGTGTCGAGCCTCACGTCGGTGGCGACGCCGCTCGCGGTCGACCGCGCGCTGGCCACCATCGCCGACCTCCCGCTGGCGCGCCGCCACCTGGTCGAGGCCGCGGCCGCCCGGCTCGCCGCCGGCGAACGCCCGTCGTCGTACGCCATCGCCGACATGGCCATTCGCCGGGCCCGCGTCGACGTGCCGGTCTGAATCGTCCCTCCGTCACTCCGTCGCTGTCGCGCCCGCAAGCCCCGGATCGACGGCTGAGCGACCGCGGCCCACGACGGGCATCCGTCGTCGAGCTCGGGGCCCGGCGACCCTGGGCGTCCCGTGGCCGGGCTCAGGTGCGGGCGACCGTGGGCATGACGAGGGCGACACGGGCTCCTCCCAGGCCGGCCGACCGGCCGACGTCGAGGTGCCCCCCCGCCGCCTCGGCCGCTCGCCGGGCGATGTCGAGGCCCAGCCCGGTCGACCCCGCCCGGGTGACGCCCCGGCCCAGGGCGACGGCAGGCAGGTCGATGCCCGCACCCGCGTCCTCGACCTCGACGCTCACCGTCCCGTGCCCCCCGGTCCGGACCGCGATGGCGTAGGCGCTGGCGTCCGGCGTGTGGGCGAACACGTTGCCGACCAGGGCGTCGATCGCCGCGGCGGCCTCGCTGGCCGCGAGCCGGACGATGCTGCCCGGGCCCGCCGGCGGATCGTCGACCTCGACCTGCAGCTGCCAAGCCCGGCCGTCGTCCTCGGCCAGCGCGCTCCAGAACTCGGCCCGCTCGCGCGCCACCGCGGCCACGTCGCAGGTGGCGCTCACGGCGCTGTCGTGGAGCGGCAGGCGGGCGCTGCGGACCAGCTCGGACACCGCCGCCTCCAGCCGCTCGACACCGTCGACCACGCGGGTCTCGCCCGCCGCCTCGGCGTCGAGGCGCAGCGCGGTGAGCGGCGTCCGCAGCCGGTGCGACAGGTCGGCCACCCGCTCGCGCTCGGCGGCCCGCAGCTCGTCGATGCGCTCGGCCAGCAGGTTGAGCGCCCGGGCGGCCTCGGCCAGCTCGGGCGTGGGGCCCGGCTCGGCACGGGCGTCGCCCTCGCCGGCGGCCAGCGCCCGGGCGGTGCCGGCCAGCTCGGTGGCGTCGCGGGTCACCGAGCGGGCCAGGCGGTCGGCGATGACCGCCGCGGCCGCCACCAGCGCCAGGGCGACCGCTCCCAGCGCCAGCCACGCCGTGCGCACCCCGTCGTCGAGCAGGCGGTCGGGGATCCGTGCCCGTACCACCGACCGGTCGCCCCCGCTGACCACCACCGGGGTGTAGAGCTCGAGCGACCCGCTGCGGTCGAGGCTGAACGCCAGCCCGTCCCGGCGGGCCAGGGTGAGGGCGGGCTCGTCAGGTGCGGTGGTGTCGCCGAACGCCGAGCCGTCGGGCAGCCACACGGTCAGGCGACCGTCGGCCCCCGTGCCCGTGTTGTCGATGGCGCTCGTCACGAGGTCGGGCGTGATCGAGGGCAGCGCCAGGGCGGGTGCGAGCGAGGCCACGTCGCGCTCGGCCGCGGCGATGGCCCGGTCGCGGGCCACCGACCGCACCAGGGCTCCGAGAGGCAGCGCGAACGCCACCACCACCAGGCCGGTGGTGGCCAGCACGACGAGCACGAGGCGGCGCCGCACCGATGCTCACTCGTCGCCGGGAGCGGTGAGCTTCACGCCGACGCCCCGCACGGTGCGCAGGTAGCGGGGCGACGTGCCCGTCTCCCCGAGCTTGCGCCGCAACCACGACAGGTGCACGTCGACGGTCTTGTCGGCCCCGCCATAGGGCTGCCGCCACACCTCGGCCAGCAGCTCGCGGCGGGAGACGACCTCGGGGCTGCGCCGGGCCAGGTGGGCGAGCAGGTCGAACTCCAGCCGGGTCAGGTCGAGCGGCCGGCCGTCGAGGGAGGCCTCACGCCGGGCGGGCGCCACGACCAGGCCCCCGACGGCGATGTCGGGGTCGCCGCCCGGTCCCACCTGGTCGCCCCGCCGGAGAACCGCGCGGATGCGGGCCTCGAGCTGGGCGGCCGCGTACGGCTTGACGACGTAGTCGTCGGCGCCGCCGTCGAGCAGGCGGACGATCTCGGCCTCGTCGTCGCGCGCCGTGGCCACGATCACCGGCACGGCCGACACGCCCCGCAGCATGCGCAGCACGTCGGCGCCGTCGATGTCGGGCAGCCCCAGGTCGAGGACGATCACGTCAGGGACCCAATCGACGGCCGCGGCCAGCGCCGCCGCGCCCGACGCCTCGCTGCGCACCACGTGGCCCGCTCCCACCAGCGCGTGGGCGACCGACTCGCGGATGCCCAGGTCGTCCTCGATGACCAACACGGAGGCCACGCCCGCCACCGTACGCCGGGCGCGCGTCCCGCAGCGGCGACCGCCGCAGGCTTAGCCGAGCCTTAGGGTGCGCTTCGGCCGGCGCTAGGGCCGGGATGTCACGATGGTGGGCGTGCGTCGCCTCCTCAGCTTCGGCCTCGCCTGGCTGGTGGCGGCGGTGGCGGCCAGCGTGATCGCCTGGCAGGGCGTCGGCCTGGTCGGCGACCAGGTCACCGACCGGCGCCCCGCCACGCTCACCGCGGACGAGATCGACGCGGAGCTGGCCGAGCGCGGCGCCGAGGATACGTCATCCACGACGACGCCCCCTGACACCGGCGATCAGGCGCCGGAGGGCCCGACCACGACGACCGCGGGCGACCAACCGGCGCCGGAGACCCGCACGTACCGCCTGGGCGGCGGGTTCGCCGTGCTGCGCTTCACCCCTGATGGCGTGACGCTCGAGCAGGCGGTGCCGAAGCTGGGCTTCGAGGTGCGGTACCAGCCGGTCGAGGGCAACGGCTGGCGGGTCGAGTTCGTCGGCGACGAGGGGCGCAGTCGGGTCGAAGGCTGGTGGGACGGCGGCCCCCGCGAGCGGATCGACGACGACTTCGACGACGACGGTCACGAGGGGGACGACGGCGGCGACGACGGCGGCGACGAGCACGGTGGCGCACCGGAGGCCGGGGACGGCCACGGCCGCGGGGTCGCGTAGACCGGCTTTGCGGACCCTTAAGGCGACGCGGGCACGGCGTTAGTGGGACGGACCGCACGGTGGGGTGCGACAACCCACCGATGCGAAGGACCCACCATGAAGCTCTCCCGTTCCCACATCGCCCTCGGCGCCGGCCTGGCCGGCGGCCTGCTCGGCCTGGCCCTCGTGTCCGGCCTCGGCCCAGCGCCGGCGCTGTCCGGCCCGTCCTCGGACGGCAGCGACGACGGGACCACCAGCACGACCGACGCCACCATCCCGACCAGCATCTCCTCCAGTCCGGCCACCGCCGGAGCCACCGGCGCCACGCGGGTCGTCGATGCGGGCGGCGCCGGCACGGTCACCGTGGCCGAGGAGGGCACCGGGCTCCGCCTGCTGAAGGCCGAGCCGGCCACAGGGTGGACGGTCGAGGTCGAGGAGTCGGCCGGCCGCGAGGTCGAGGTCGACTTCCGCCGGGGCACCGAGCGGGTGCAGGTCAACCTCGAGATCGAGGACGGCGCGGTGCGCGAGCGGGTGCGGTTCCGCGACGCGGCCACCGGCGCGGAGCTGCTGGTCGAGGACGGCGTGGTGGTCGGGCCCGACGACGACGGCACCGCCGATCGTGGCGACCGGGACGATGACGGCACCGACGACCGCGGCGGTGACGACGACAGCGCCGGCCCGGGCCCCGGCCACGACGCTGACGACGACCGCGGCGACGACCACGGCGGTCGCGGCGGCGACGACGACCACGACGACCACGACGACCACCACGACGGTCGCGGCGACGGCTGACACGCCCCGCCGCACGGCCCATGATCGGCCCTCCCGTTCGCACGCTCCGCGTCGTACTCTTCTCCCAGAGTCGCCGGATCGCCGTGTCTCGGGAGGGCCGAAGCATGGGTGCCTACCTGGTCGTCGCTCACCGCACGCTGGTCGAGGATCACCTGCTCGACCACGTCCGCTCGCTGTGCGAGGCGGGCGACTGCCGGTTCCACCTGGTGGTCCCCGTCACCCACCCGCGGGACCACGCCTGGACCGACGGCGAGGTGACCGCCGCGGCCCGCCGCCGGCTCGACGAGGGCATCGAGGCCTTCGGCGCCAGCGGCGCCGAGGTGACCGGCGAGGTGGGTGACGCCAACCCGGTCTACGCCGTCGCCACGGCGCTGCGGGCCTCCGGCGACCACGACTGGGCCGGCATCATCGTGTCGACCCTGCCCCCGGGCGTGTCGCGCTGGCTCGGACTGGACGTGGTCAGCCGCATCAAGCGCGAGTTCGACCTGCCCGTCACCCACCTGGTGGCCGAGTCGGCGCCCGCGGGCGCCTGAGCGGCGGCCTCCGGTTCCGGCGGCACCGGCACAGGACGGGATCGGGCCGAGCCCGGGGCACCGGTACACTCGACGGACGCATGTCACTCCTTGACCGCTTCCTCCGTGCCGGTGAGGGCAAGAAGGTCCGGGCGCTCCAGTCGCTGGTGCCCGACATCGGCGAGCTCGAACCCGAGATCCAGGACCTGTCCGACGACGGGCTGCGGGCCAGGACGGGCGAGTTCCGCCAGCGGCTCGACAACGGCGAGCCGCTCGACGACCTGCTCATCGAGGCCTTCGCGGTGGTCCGCGAGGCCGGCGTGCGGGTGCTCGGGCAGCGTCACTACGACGTGCAGCTCATGGGCGGCGCCGCCCTGCACTTCGGCTGGGTGGCCGAGATGAAGACGGGCGAGGGCAAGACGCTCGTCTCGACCCTGCCCGCCTACCTCAACGGGCTCACGGGCAAGGGCATGCACCTGGTCACGGTCAACGATTACCTGGCCACCCGCGACCGCGAGTGGATGGGCCGCCTGCACAACTGGCTGGGGCTGTCCACCGGGCTGATCGTGCCCGGCAACCACGACCCGGCCTTCAAGCGGTCGCAGTACGGCTGCGACATCACCTACGGCACCAACAACGAGTTCGGCTTCGACTACCTGCGCGACAACATGGCGACCTCGCGCGATCGCCAGGTGCAGCGCGGCCACGTCTACGCCATCGTCGACGAGGTCGACTCCATCCTCATCGACGAGGCCCGCACCCCGCTCATCATCTCGGGCCGGCCCACCGACGCCGCCCAGCTCTACTACAAGTTCGCCTCCATCGTGCGCGGCCTGCGGCGCGACGACGACTACGAGGTCGACGAGGAGAAGCACACGGTCGTCCCCACCGAGGAGGGCATCGAGAGGGTCGAGCGCCAGCTCGGCATCGACAACCTCTACGACGGGGTGGCCCAGAACCTGGTGCACCAGCTCCAGGCCGCCCTCAAGGCCAAGGAGCTCTACAAGCGCGACAAGGAGTACGTGGTCACCAGCGGCGAGGTGAAGATCGTCGACGAGTTCACGGGGCGCATCCTCGAGGGCCGGCGCTGGTCGGAGGGCCTGCACCAGGCGGTCGAGGCCAAGGAGGGCGTGCGCATCAAGGAAGAGAACCAGACGCTCGCCACGGTGACCCTGCAGAACTACTTCCGCATGTACGACAAGCTCGCCGGCATGACCGGCACGGCGCAGAGCGACGCCGCGGAGCTGGCCAACACCTACGAGCTGCAGGTCGTGCCCATCCCCACGAACAGGCCGATGGTGCGGCTCGACCAGGGCGACCTGATCTACAAGATCGAGGACGCCAAGTTCGGCGCGGTGGTCGACGACATCGCCGAGCGCTACGAGGCGGGCCAGCCCGTGCTGGTGGGCACCATCTCCGTCGAGAAGTCCGAGAAGCTGTCCCGTCTGCTCGACAAGCGGGGCGTCCGCCACGAGGTGCTCAACGCCAAGGTGGGCCAGCACTTCCGAGAGGCCGAGATCATCGCCCAGGCGGGCCGGCTCAAGGCCGTCACCGTGGCCACCAACATGGCCGGCCGCGGCGTCGACATCATCCTCGGCGGCAACCCGGAGGGCCTGGCCAAGCGCGACGCGCGGGCCGAGGGGCTCGACCCCGACTCCGAGGAGGGGCGCGAGCGGGTCGCCGAGCTGACCGCCAAGCACGAGGCCGAGACCAGGGCCGAGGGCGACCGGGTGCGCGACCTGGGCGGGCTCTACGTGCTGGGCACCGAGCGCCACGACTCCCGCCGTATCGACAACCAGCTGCGCGGCCGCTCGGGGCGTCAGGGCGACCCCGGCGAGAGCCGCTTCTACCTCAGCCTCGAGGACGACCTGATGCGCCTGTTCGCCACGGGCGCCGTCAACTGGGTGATGGGCAAGACGCTGCCCGACGACGTGCCCCTCGAGGCGAAGATGGTGTCCAAGGCCATCGAGCGGGCGCAGACCACCGTCGAGCAGCGCAACGCCGAGACCCGCAAGAACGTCCTCAAGTACGACGAGGTCATGAACGAGCAGCGCAAGGTGATCTACGCGCTGCGCGACCAGGTGCTCGACAAGGTCGACCTGCGTGAGCGCATCGTCGACGAGGTCCTGCCCGACGCCGTGAACTCGCTGGTCGAGGCGCACTGCGTGAGCGACTACAGCGAGGAGTGGGACCTCGACGGCCTGGTGGCCGAGGTGCGCACCTACTGGCCGTCCGACCTGGGCGAGGACGACCTGGGCAAGGCCACCTCGACCAACGAGCTCTACGAGATGCTCACCGACGAGGCCCTCGGCTGGTACGAGAAGCGCGAGACCGAGCTCACGCCCGAGGTCATGCGGCAGGTCGAGCGCCAGATCATGCTCCAGGTCATCGACCAGCGCTGGCGCGCCCACCTCTACGAGATGGACTATCTGCGCGGCGGCATCGGGCTGCGCGCCATGGGTCAGAAGGATCCGCTGGTCGAGTGGCAGCGCGAGGGCTTCGACATGTTCGGCCAGATGATGCACGGCGTCTGGCAGGACTTCATCCGCTACGTGATGCTCGCCGACGTGCAGGTCAACCGGCGCCCGGTGCCGACCGACGCCGAGGCGCCCGCCGGCCCTCGCACCGACGGCGGCACGCCGGTCGACGCCGGCACGCCGACCGGCCCCCGAGCGGCCGACGGCGCCCCCGTCGACGCCGCGCCGGACGACGCGCTGTTGGCCGACGACCCGGGCCTGCGCAACGTGCAGTACTCGTCGCCCGACGACCCCTCGGTGTCCGGCGGCTCGGCGTCGATGCAGGCCGCGGCCCGGTCGCAGGCCGAGGCCACGGGCGAGACGCCGCCCGCCCGCGGCAACGGCTCCCGCGCCCCAGCCGCTGCGACCAACACACCGGTCGTGAAGTCCGAGTGGGACAGGACACCCCGCAACGCTCCCTGCCCGTGCGGCTCGGGCAAGAAGTACAAGATGTGCCACGGCAGGCAGTAGCCGCCCCTCACCATGCGTGACCTCAGCGACGATCTGAAGGCCCTGCGCGCCCGTCTGGGCGAGGCCGAGGGCTACCTCAAGGTCGACGAGCTGCGTGCCCGCCGCCCCCAGCTCGAGGCCGAGGCGTCGCGCCCCGACCTGTGGGACGATGCCGAGCGGGCCCGGCAGGTAACGGGCGAGCTGTCGGCGGTCATCGACGACATCGAGCAGTACGAGCAGCTCGCCGGGCGCCTCGACGACGCCGAGACCCTGCACGAGCTGGCCCGCGAGGAGGGCGACGAGGCCGCGATGGCGGAGGTCGCCCAGGCGGTCGAGCAGCTCGACGCCACACTGCGGCGGGTCGAGCTGCGCTCGATGTTCACGGGCGAGCACGACGTGAGCGACGCCCTGGTGTCGATCCAGGCGGGCGAGGGTGGCGCCGACGCCCAGGACTGGGCCGAGATGCTGGTGCGCATGTACACGCGCTGGGCCGAGCGACGCGGCTACGACGTCGAGGTCGAGGAGGTCACCGCCGGCTCCGAGGCGGGCATCAGCTCCGCCGAGCTGGTGGTCAAAGGCCGCTACGCCTACGGCTACCTGCAGGCCGAGCGGGGCGTGCACCGGCTGGTGCGCATCAGCCCGTTCAACGCCCAGGGCAAGCGCCAGACGGCCTTCGCCGCCCTGCAGGTGGTGCCCATGCTCGACCAGGGCGACGCCTCCGTCGAGATCGACGACAAGGACATCAAGATGGACGTGTTCCGGGCGTCGGGCGCCGGGGGCCAGCACATCAACAAGACGTCGTCCGCCGTGCGCCTGACCCACCTGCCCACGGGCGTGGTGGTGTCGTGCCAGGTGGAGCGCAGCCAGTTCCAGAACCGCGATCGGGCCATGGCCATGCTCCGGGCCAAGCTGGCCGACCTCGAGCGCCAGCGGCGCGAGGCCGAGCTCGACGAGATCAAGGGCGACCAGCAGCGGGTCGGCTTCGGCAGCCAGATCCGCAGCTACGTGCTGCAGCCGTACCAGATGGTCAAGGACCTGCGCTCCGACTACGAGACCGGCAACGTGTCGGCCGTGCTCGACGGCGACCTCGACCCGTTCATGGAGGCCTACCTCCAGTGGCGCCGCGCCGGGCCGCAGCCGGCGTGACCGAGCTTCACCATCCGTCGGGAGCGGCCTGCCGGCGACTACTTTTGGTCCGCGATGTTCGAGGGAACGCGCGGCATCTGTAACCTCGTTGCAATGACTGGGGACAGACGTACTCGACGCTGCCGCGGGCGACGCGGGCGAGGGACATGATCACGTTCGAACAGGTGAGCAAGATCTACAAGGGCCACGTCGAGGCGCTGCACGGCGCGTCGGCCACCATCGAGAAGGGCGAGTTCGTCTTCCTGGTGGGCCCGTCCGGATCGGGCAAGTCCACGATGCTCCGGCTGATCAACCGCGAGGAGACGGCCGACAAGGGCCGCATCTTCGTGGCCGGCAAGGACATCGCCCGGCTGTCGTCGTGGCGGGTGCCCTACCTGCGCCGCAACATCGGCTGCATCTTCCAGGACTACAAGCTGCTCACCAGCAAGTCGGTCTACGAGAACGTGGCCTTCGCCCTCGAGGTCATCGGCCGGCCCCGCCACGTGGTCAAGGCCCAGGTGCCCGCCATCCTCGAGCTGGTGGGCCTCGACGACAAGGCCCGCAACCTGCCCGAGGAGCTCTCGGGTGGCGAGCAGCAGCGGGTGTCGATCGCCCGGGCGTTCGTCAACCGGCCGCTGATCCTGCTGGCCGACGAGCCGACGGGCAACCTCGACCCGGCCACGTCGGTGGGCATCATGCGCCTGCTCGACCGCATCAACCGCACGGGCACCACCGTGGTCATGGCCACCCACGACCGCTCCATCGTCGACACCATGCAGCGCCGGGTCATCGAGCTCGACCACGGCGGGATCGTCCGCGACCAGGTCCGGGGGGTGTACCAGTGAAGCTCGACTACGTGGCCCGCGAGACGGCCACCAACCTGCGCCGCAACATCACCCTCACCATCGCCGCGATCATGACCGTGGCGGTGTCGCTGTCGCTGTTCGGCTCGACGCTGCTGGTGCGGCAGGGCGTCGACAACGTGTCGACCCGCTGGCGCGACGGCATCGAGCTCATCGCCTTCCTCAAGGAGGACATCACCGAGGAGCAGCACGACGCCATCAAGGAGATGCTCGAGGCCAACCCCGAGGTCGGCGCCTTCCGCTACGTCGACCTCGACGACAGCAAGGCCGAGGCGCTGCGGCTGTTCGAGCGGCACGACGCGATGCGCGCCCAGATCGAGAGCGGGACCCGAGTGCCCGACTCGTACCGGCTCAAGCCGGCCTCCAGCGACATCGACCTCATGGCCAGCCTGGGCGAGCAGCTCGCGGCCCAGCCCGGCGTGCTCACCGTGCGCGATGTCAGCGAGAGCGTCAAGACGGTCACCGGGGTGTCCAACTTCGCCCAGCGGGCCATGCTGGTGGTCGGCGTGGCCCTGCTGGCGGCTGCGCTGCTGCTGATCCTCAACGCCATCCGCATGGCCATGTTCGCCCGCCGGCGCGAGATCGAGGTCATGAAGCTGGTGGGGGCCACCAACTGGTTCATCCGCGTGCCGTTCATGCTCGAGGGCATCATCCAGGGGCTCATCGGTGCCGGGTTCGCCCTCGTGGCCGTGTTCTCGCTCGACCGCTTCATGCAGGCGGCCGCCGAGAACGAGGAGTACCGGGCCATCATGGAGGGCTTCGTCGCCAACTCGCGCGAGCTGTACCTGACCGCCGGTGTGGTGGTGGTGCTGGGAATCGTCATCGGCGCCGCCGGCTCCGGCTGGGCGCTCAGCCGCTTCCTCAAGGTCTGACCACCGGCAGGCGCTCATCGGGGTGGGGACGGCCCGCCGACGGCGGCGCGGGCGGGTCAGGCGGACAGCGTGACCGGAAGCTCGTCGAGGCCCCGGAGGATGATGCGACCGTTCCACGCCGGCTGGTCGGTGGCCAGCTCCATCGCCGGGAAGCGCCGCACCAGGGCGGCGATGGCCTCTGCCCCCTCCAGCCGGGCCAGCGCCGAGCCGAGGCAGTGGTGGATGCCGCTGCCGAACGACAGGTGGCTGCCGGCGCCCTCGCGGCCGAGGTCGAGGTCGGCGGCGGTGGGCCCCCACTTGGCCTCGTCACGGTTGGACGATCCCAGCAGCGTGAGCACGAGCTCGCCCTCGCCGATGGCTTCGCCCGCGATCTCGATCGCGCTGGTGGCGATCCGGCGCGACACCTGCACCGGGCTGTCGTAGCGCAGCAGCTCGTCCACCGCGTTGGCGTCGAGCCCGGGATCGGCGACCAGGCGCTCGAGCTGGTCGCGATGGTTCAGCAGCGCCATGGTGCCGTTGCCGATGAGGTTGACGGTCGTCTCGTGGCCGGCCAGGTACAGCAGCACCACGTTCTCGAGCAGCTCGTCCGGGCTGAGCCGCTCGCCGTCCTCCTCGGCGGCGATCATGGCGCTGAGCAGGTCGTCGGCCGGGTTGTGCCGCTTCCACTCGATGGCCTCGTTGATGTGGGCGATCATCTGCTCGCCCGCGGCGGCGACGCGCCGGAGGGTGTCGTCGTCGACCAGGGGCTCGAGCGACTTGGTCATCTCGTGGGACCAGGCACGGAGCTGGTCGCGGTCGCCCTCGGGCATGCCCAGCAGCTCGCTGATGACGATGAAGGGGAGCGGGAAGGCGAAGCGAGCGATCAGGTCGACCGGCTCGCCCTCGCGCCCGGCCGCGGCGACCTCGTCGAGGAGGCCCGTGACGAGGTGGCGGACGTGCTCGCGCAGGCGCTCGACGCGGCGGATCGTGAATGCGCTCGACACCAGGCGGCGCATCCGGGTGTGATCGGGCGGGTCGACGTTGAGGATCGACACCGATCGCTCGCGCATCTGCTGGGGCAGGTCGTCGGGGAGCTCGGGACGCAGCACGTTCGTGGCCTTGCGCTCGTCGACGCTGGTGCCGTGCAGCCGCAGCAGCTCGAAGCAGTCGTCGTAGTGGGACAGCACCCGCAGGCCGAGGGGGTTGCGGTGAACCCGGCCGTCCGCCCGGATGGCGGCGTACTGGGGGTAGGGGTCGGCGGCGAAACCCGGGGCGAAGGGGTTGTACATCACGTCGGGGGAGGGGTCGGTTGCCGTCGTCGCGTCCGCGTCCATGGCTCCAGGTTTTCGCAGGCGGCGTGCAAAGGCAAGGGAGCCGGTCGGCGAGGTGCCAGGCTGCATGGCGACATGCCCGCGCCCGGCCCCGGATCGACCTCCGGCCCCGCACCGTCCCCCGGCCCCGCGCGCCCGCCCGCCGGGATCCGCACCAATGCGGTCGCGCCGATGGCCAGGCCGCCCGCCGCCGACCTGGCGCTGCTCGGCCTGGCGGTGGTGGCGGTGTCGACCGCCGCGCCGCTCATCCGCGTGGCCGACGCCCCGTCGCTGGCCGTGGCCTTCTGGCGCAACGCGCTGGCCCTCCCCGTGCTGGTCGCGATCGTGTTGGCCGGGCGGCAGCGGCGCCGGGCGGTCCGGCGCATCGACGTCCGGGAGCGGCGGCTGTCGCTGGTGGCCGGGCTGTTCCTCGCGGCGCACTTCGCCACGTGGGTCCCCAGCCTGTCGTTCACCTCGGTGGCGTCGTCGGTGGCGCTGGTGGCCACGCAGCCGGTGTGGGCGGCGGTCATCGCCCGCTGGCGGGGCGAGCACGTGCCCCGCGCGGCGTGGCAGGGCATCGGCACCGCGCTGGCCGGTGTGGTGGTGCTCAGCGGCGTCGACCTGTCGATCGCGCCCCGGGCCCTGTTCGGCGACCTGCTGGCGCTCGTGGGGGGCGCCCTCGCCGCGGCCTACGTCACGGTGGGCGCCGAGGTGCGGCGCACCGTGTCGACCAGCGTGTACGCCACGATCTGCTACGGCGTGGCCGCGGTGGCGCTGGGCGTCGTGTGCGTCGCCGCGAGCCAGCCGCTGGCGGGCTACGACGGGGCGACGTGGCTGGCGCTGCTGGGGACGGTGGTCGGCCCCCAGCTGCTGGGGCACACGCTGGTCAACCGGGTGCTGCGCACCACCAGCCCCATGGTGGTGTCGGTGGCGATCCTCTTCGAGATCGTCGGCGCCGCACTGCTGGCCTGGCTGGCCTTCGGCGAGGTGCCGCCCGCGTCGGCCCTCCCCGCCGGCGTGCTCATCGCCGCCGGGGTGGTCCTGGTCGTGCGGGCCAGCCCGGGCGAGCCGGCGGTGTCGGGCGCCCCGGCGCTCGAGTGAGGGATACGCACCCGCGGCGGCCGGGGCGCTACCGTCACCGCCCGTGCGCCTGCTCTGGTATGTGGCTGTCTTCGTGGTCGTGATCGGCCTGGGTGCACTCGGCACCACTTGCACCGGGTCGCGGCCCCGGCCCACCGGCGAGACCATCCCCGCCGCGCCGGCCGGGACCACCACGACGACCACGACGCTCGCGCCGTAGCCCCGGGCCCGGGGGACGGCCGCGGTCGCCCGGTCAGACGACGCTGACGCCGTAGGCCTCGGTGAAGGCGTCGGCGGCGTAGGGGTAGGACGCGTAGGCGAAGCCCTTGTCGCCCCACGTCGAGACGCCCCAGCTGTTGCGCACGATGAAGTGGTCCTGCGTGTAGCCCACCAGCGCCACCGCGTGGCCGCCCGACGCGCTGGCCCAGTCGTAGGCGGCGAGCTCGCCGTTGGTCGACTTGGCGTTCATCCAGGTGTCGTCGCACGTGAGCCGCGTGAGGATGGGCCCGTTCGTCGCCAGCCACCGGCACCAGTCCTTCAGGTCGCGGCCCAGGTTGACGTAGGCGGCGATCTTGAGCTGCGAGGCCAGCAGGTAGAAGGCCTTGGCGTCGCCGCCGAACAACTTGGGGCGGGCGAAGGGCAGGTCGCGGTCGCGGACCACGCCATACTTGCGGGCCACGTCGAGCGCCGCCTTCAGGCTGGTGCCCTCGGGCTCGATGAACGTCGTGGGGCGGGTGCTGAACTCGTCGGTCTCCTTGGCGGCCATCCACACGAAACGCACCGACAACTTCTCGTTCGGGCCGATGCGTCCGGCGTCGACGAGGTGCCAGCGCAACACCGAGTCGGCGGTGGCCCAGCCGACGCACGACCCGGTGCTGCCCTGGTTGCCGATCTTCCACCAGTCGGCCCGCCGGTCGACCGAGGTGGGCAGGGGGCCCCGGGCGGCCACCAGGCCCGAGGCGGCCGCGCTGGCGAACCCCCAGTCGTCGGCCTGGTCGGGGGAGGGAAGGCAGTTGAGGATGCGCTCGGTCCCGCCCGCCCGGCGTGCCTCGACCTCGGCCCGGGCGCCGTCGCCGGCCGCGTGGATCGTCGGGGTCGCGGTCGGGCCCGGCCAGTGCGCCGCGCTCGAGGAGGTCGCCGCCGTCGCCCGGCGCCCCCTCTGCGTCTTCTTCGTGGCCGTGGTGGCCTTCGTGGCGGTGGTGCCGCCTGCTCCGGTGGTCCGCTTCCTTGCCGCCATGGTCGCCCCTTCGAGGTCGTCGCTGCGCGGGACGCCCGCGGTCGCAGGGCGCCCGACGGAAAGAGTGCCCGCGACGGCGTCTGATACGTGCGCGGGCCCGCCCGGCGCGGCGCATCCTGCGGCGACGAGCGAGCCCCCGGCGCCCGGGCCTCCGTGTCAACCCGAGGGCCAGTCGATGGCGGCGAAGGCGGCGGCCAGCCGGGCGGCGCGGCCGGGGTTGGCCGCGCCGGCCCACGAGATGCGGCCCAGCAGGTGGGCGCGGAAGTCGGGGTGGTCCTCGCGGTTGGCGGCCGCCGGACCGGCGCGGGCCGCGTGGTGGAGCACGGCGCGGAGCCGGTCGTAGTCGGCGCGGGCCACGTTGGGTCGCTCGTTCACCACCAGGCCCAGCACCGTCTGGCGCCGGCCGGCGCCGGCGACCCGCGACTTGCCGCGGTGCAGCCGGAAGCCCTCACCGCGGGCGATGTCCTGGACCGCCCACTCGACCCGGTCGAGGTCGAGCCGGTCGTCGGACGACAGCACCAGGTCGTCGGCGTAGCGGGTGTAGGTGGCGCCCAGTCGCCGGGCCAGGCCGGCCAGACGCCGGTCGAGGCCGAAGGCGCTGAGGTTGGCGAGCGCCGGCGACGTGGGCGCGCCCTGGGCCAGGTGGGGCCGGGCCAGGTGCTGCAGCAGTCGGCGGCGCCGCTCGACCGGCCCGTCGACGCCGCCGGTGCCCCGCCCGTCCGGCGTCCCGGCGGGTGAGGCGCCGCCGCTGCCGGTGTCCGACCGCACCGCCGGCGCCTGGCGCAGCGCCGCCAGCGGCGTCACGGTGGTGCACAGCGCGGCGAGCGTGTGCGCGACCGGCTCGGGGTAGCCGGCCAGGCGGAAGATGCCGTGGACCCGCCCGACCCCGACGCTGGCGAAGAACGCCTCGAGGTCGAAGCACAGCACCACGCGCCGGTCCGCGTGGGCCGCGGCGGCCGTCAGCGCCGACCGGCCGATGCGGAACCCGTGCGCGGCCGGGTGGACGGGGACACGGTCGAGGATGTGGTGCAGCACCTGGCGCTGCAGGTCCTTGAGCTCGCGCTTGGGGGCCTCGATCAGCCGCAGCCCGTCGCCGGCCGTGCGGGCCCAGCGGCGATGGTGGTGGCGCAGCCGCTCGTCGGGCGCGGTGCGCTCCATCGAGCGGCGGTCGGCGAACCAGGCGAGGTGGTCGGGCGTGACCCCAAGCCACGTGGCCAGCGCGGCCAGGTCGTCGATCGGCGGCACAGGCCAGGGGCGCGCACCCATGCGTGTGGGCGCCGCCATCCACACCCGCACGTGCAGCGGGCGGTCGCCGTGCCAGGCCCGCAGGAACGGCTCGCACTGGGCGATGAACGTCGCCAGCTCGCGGGGGCGGTCGCGCGGCGGCTCGGGATAGGCGCGCACCACGATCTCGGCCAGGTCGACGGGCCAGCGGCGCCGGTCGCCGAGCGCCCGCTTTCCCAGCCGGCCCATGTCCCTCGGCTCCCACTCGCCGGCCGACAGGAACGCGCCGGCCAGGGCCGAGGCGACACCGGCGCGCTGTCGGTCGCGGCGCGGGGCCACCTGACCGGTTCCGCCCTCAGCGCAGGCCCGGGGTGTGTGGCAGCGCCACCCGACCGTCTCCGTCGTGCGTGCGCTCCGGTGCATCGTGGTGCACGAGCGCCCACGCGCTGCGATGCCGGACCATCAGGTCATCCCCGGGGGATCCCCGGAGAGGCCGATCGACGCCCGTAGGCGCCGCCGACCGTCTCGGGCTGGCGCTGCCACACGGGGCGTGACGCTAGCGCCCGGGTGCGGGCGTTCGCGTCCGGGCGCGCCGACGGCGGCCGCGCCAGCAGGCGGGCCGCCGTCGGGCGGGTGATCAGGGAGGACCGGACCGGCCGCTCACCACGGTCGTCCCTGCCCTCCGTCGCTAGGTTCACGAGCCGGGGCAGGTGTCCCGGTACTCGGAGATGGTCGTCGACGTCCCCGGGTTCGGGCACAGGAACTGCTCGTAGCGGGTGTCGTTGTCGACGTACCGCTTGAGCCACGAGATCATGTACCGGGCCGTGGGCGTGTTGGACGAGTTGGACACGAAGTGGCTGGCACCCCGCAGCTCGACGTACGCCTTCTCCGCCGAGGCCGGGATCGAGTTGTAGAACGGCTCCGAGTGCGTCGTCACCGAGGCGATCGTGTCGTTCTGGGCGCCGATGATCATCGTGGGGACATCGATGCCCTGCCACGTCTTGTCGCTGTGCCAAGGCTGCAGTGGGATGGCCGCCTGCAGGTTGGGGTTGGCGTCGGCCGCGGCAAGGCTGCCGCCGCCGCCCATCGAGTGCCCTGCGACGGCGAGCCGGCCGGCGTCGATGCGGGAGCGCACCGAGCTGCTCTGGACCAGGTAGTTGAGTGCGGCCTGCAGCTGGGCGCCCCGGCTGTCCGGGAAGTCGAAGGTCGAGTTGGTGTTGATGGTGAACACGACGAAGCCCTGCGAGGCGAGGCGCGGACCCAGCCACGCGATGCTCGACTGGGTGGCGGTGAAGCCCGGCGAGATGGCCACGGCACCGAAGGTGCCCTCGCTGGTGGTGGTCGGGTAGTAGATCGTGCCGCCGCCGAAGCCGGCCACGCTGGACGGCACCGAGGTCTGCGACGTGGCGAACGGGCCGCGGCTCGCCTCGATGCTGGCGCTGGTGGGGTCCGGCCCCCGCTCGAACGGATTCTCCTCCTGGGCGCCGACCGGCGGAGCACCGCCGGCCAGCACGCTGCCGGCGATGGCCATCGAGAGCGCCAGCGTGGCCAGCCGGCGGCGCCCGGTCACTACGAAAGTGCGCATGAAGTTCCCCCTCTGTGATGTTCGTTCCGTCGAACTTATACTGACGCGTCAGTAAACAACAAGAGGAGCGCGGCCGAGATCGCCGCCGGCAGGCGCTCAGAGGGTGCCGCTGCCGGTGAGCACGCAGCCTTCCCGCAGGTAGCGCAGCCTTGCCTCTGTGCCCGACCGCAGCGTGCGGACCAGCACCGCCAGCTCGCGCACGGTCACGACCGGGGCCCCGGCGACGGTGAGGACGAGGTCGCCGGTGCGGGCTCCGGCCTGGTCGGCGAACCGGCCGGCCTGCACTGCGCCGACGGTGAGGCCCCCGGGGCTCTCGGCAACGTCACAGCCGATGCTCGACCACGGACGCAGGTGCCGGCCGCAGGCCACGCCGCGCTCGAAGAACACGTACAGGTCGGCGCGGATGGCCCACCAGCCCGACTCGAGCCACGGTCGCCGCTCGGCGAAGTCCGGGCCGAAGCCGTGCTGCACGAAGGTGATGCGGGTGCCGGTCCCGGCGTCCTCCATCGTGACGACGATCTCGGTCCCCTCGCAGGGGAACGTCGCCTTGCGGACGTGGAGCCGCTCCTGCGGCACCACCTCGATCTCGTCGGCCGCGCCCTCCACCGCGGGGATCCACCACTGGCCGGGCCCGGGCGGGTCGAGGGCAGCGGATGCCGGGGTGGCCGCCACGAGGCGCTCCCACGCGTCGCCGCGCGGGACGCTCACGACGAAGCTCACCTCGAAGCCGTCGTCGCGGTGCCGCTCCTCGATCATGTCGTCCATCACGCCGTCCTCTCGGGGTAGACCGCGGTGACGACGCGGAAGGCGTCGCCCTCGCGGGCGCCGTGCTTGCGCAGCAGCGGCTTGATCAGGCCGAGGTACTCCTCCATGAACGCCGCCCGGCTGGCCTCGTCGGGGAAGCGCACCGATGCCTCGACCGACAGGCTGGGGATCTCCTCCCCGTCGAAGGCGGCCCGGTCGAGCAGCCCGATGGCGTCACGCTGGACGCGCTCGCCCAGCTCGGTCAGGTGCTCGAGCGGCACCTGTGACCGCAGGGCGTCGACCCGCCGGTCGCCGCCGCACGCGAGTCGGGGCGACACCATGAACGAGCCGGCAACCGATTGGTAGAGCTGCTCGACGAAGTTGCCGGTGCGGCGCTCGCCCTCGGGGCGGAGGAGGCCGGCATCGAGCAGCGCCTTGACGTGGTGGTTGACCTTCTGCCGGGTCTCGCCGAGGGCGCGGGCGGCGCCCGCCGCGGAGCCCGGCGAACGCAGCGCGTCGAGGATGGCGACCCGGAGGGGATGGGCCAGCGCGGCCACCTGCCCGGGGTCGTCGAGCACCTCGACGCGGGCGGCGGCACCGCTCACGCCGACCGCACGAAGGTGAGGCGGTTGCCGCAGCAGTCGAGCACGCTGAACTGGCGCGAGCCCCAGGGCGTGGTGCGGATCGCCTCCTCCGGATCGATCGCGCCCCCCGGCTCCAGTTCGGCGTAGAGGTCGTCCACGCCGTCGGCCTCGATGCGACAGGTCACCATGCCCGCGCCCGCGTTGACGACGCCGTCGAGGTGGAGCAGTGCTTCGTCCCGGACGATGCCGACGTAGTCGCCCGCCTCGAAGTCGACGGTGAAGCCGAGCTTGTCGCTGTAGAACGTCCTGGCCTCGGCGATGTCGGACACCGGGAGCACAGGCACCGTCGAGCGAAGTTTGACAGATGTTGCTGTCACGAAGGTAACTCTTGTCTAGAAGGCAACTCCTGTCAAGGGGTTCCCGGATCCCGTCCCCCCAGCCCGTGCGGGCGGGACGGCGCGACGGCGAGGAGCGGGTCGCCCACCGTCGCCCGCACCTCGCCGAGCAGCAGCGTGGACGCGGCCTCCGGGCGGACCGGGCCGGGGGGCAGGTCGTGCCGGCGCCGGAAGCCGGCGAGCCGGCGCGGCCCGATGGCGTAGAAGTCGCCGGCCGCCTCGATGTCGGCCACCAGGCGGGGGCGCATGTAGGCGGGCACGTCGCCGTGGGCCACGGCGGCGCGCAGCTCGCCGACCAGCCGGTCGCCACGACCGGAGAGGAAGCGGTGCAGCAGCCGCAGGAGCGGGGGGTCGACGGCGACCGTCGCCGTCACCGGGGGCGACGACCCGCCGATCGCCCGCGGGATGCGGGCGGCCCGCGGCGAGCGCTGCGCCGCCCACAGCGCTCGCAGCAGGGCGGTGTAGCCGTGCTTGGTCCACTTGGCCGGGCTCGAATGCCCACCCTTGGCCAGGTGGGGGATCGGGCCGTGCACCCGTGCGGTCCCGCCGGCCTCGGCGGCACCGCCCGTACCTCCCTGGTCGCCCGGATCGGTGACGAGGCGGAAGGTGGTGGCGTCGCCCTGCTCGAGGCGGAGATACGTCGCCTGGGGGGCCGTCGTGTGCGACGCGTTGTACGGCGGGCGGAGCGCGACGATGAGGTCGGCCTCGCGCAGCAGGGCGTCGCGCTCGCTCGCGCACTCCTCCCACGCCACTGCCCGGACCCGCCCGATGCGGGCGTCGCTGCGCCGATCCACCGCCAGCGGGGCACGGGCGTGGCCCTGCAGGCGCCGGCGCAGGTTGGTCGCCTTGCCCACGTAGAGCAGGTCGTGGTCCCGCCCCATGAAGAAGTAGACGCCCGGGGCCGGCGGAGCGCCGGCGGCCGCGGCGAGCAGCACGTCGGCGGGCACGCGGGGATTGTCGCGCGGTGCCCGGGACGACCGCTGGCCCGGGCTCGGGGCCCAGGCCAGGTGGATCGGGGTGCGAGGTGGAGCTGGGGGGAATCGAACCCCCGTCCGTCGAGCGGTTGAAGACCGCGCTACGACCATTCCCGAGGTCTACGGCTCTACGGCTGCCGCACCGCCGGGTCGGTGGGCCTCGCGGAGGAGGCCGCCGCCAGGTCTTTCCCTGAGGTCAGCGGTCTTTCTCGCCGTCAGCGGTCTTTCCCGCCGTCAACCACCGCTTCTGTTGCCGGGCTGCGGTGATCAGGCCCCGCGTGCCATCGCTGGTCGCTGGTGCTCTCGTACGCCTGAGGTGATCAGGCGGCGAGGGCGAACTGCTCGTCGGCAGTTGTGTTGGTGCCCCGTTTAGGGAGTCTGAGCAACTCCGGTCGCACGATTCGACTTCCGGTCTCGACGTCGAAACCGATCAGCCCCTTGTCAAGCAGCGTTCCGAGTGTACCGGGCGCCCGTGCCCTCGCGGCCCGGCGCGCGACCTACGCTGCCCCTCCGATGGGGAGCGACGGTGCGTGCGGGCCGGCCGGGCGGGCCCCGGTGAGCGGCGGCTGGGACGGGCGCGTCGACGCCCAGCTCGACGGCATCCGGGCCGCCGGCCGGTGGCGGGCCACCCGCGACCTCGCGACCACCGGGCCGGTGACGGGCGAGGTCGACGGCCGCCCGGTCGTCAGCTTCGCCTCGAACGACTACCTCGGCCTGACCCACCACCCCGCGGTGGTGGCGGCTGCCCACGCGGCCCTCGACCGCTGGGGTGCCGGCACCGGCGCGTCCCGGCTCGTGGTGGGCTCGCGACCGCTGCACGCCGAGCTCGAGGCCGACCTGGCGGCGTGGAAGGGCACCGAGGCCGCGCTGCTGTTCCCCACCGGCTTCGCCGCCAACGTGGGGCTCCTCGCCACCCTCGGCGGCGCCGATGTGACGATCCTCTCCGACGAGCTGAACCACGCCTCCATCGTCGACGGCGCGCGGCTCGCCCGCGCCGCGGTAGCGGTGTACCGCCACGCCGACCTCGACCACCTGGCCAAGCTGCTGGTCGAGGCCGACGCGCCGGGGCGCGGGCCGGCACTGGTGGTGACCGACAGCGCGTTCTCGATGGACGGCGACGGGGCCGACGTGTGCGCTCTGGTCGAGTTGTGCGCGGCCCACGGCGCTCTTCTCGTGCTCGACGAGGCCCACGCCGTCCTGGGGCCCGACGTCGACGTCGCGGCCGCCACTGCCCGGGGCACGGCGTTCCTGCGGGTGGGCACCCTGTCCAAGGCGCTGGGGTCGCTCGGCGGGTTCGTCGCCGGTCCCCGCCGCTACGTCGACCTGCTGGTCAACCGCGCGCGGCCCTTCATCTTCACGACCGCCCCCACCGCGGCCGACGTGGCCGCCGCCGGCGCCGCGCTGGCGGTGCTGCGCTCGGATGAGGGCGCCGCGCTGACCGCCCGCCTGCGCCGCCACGTCGAGCGGCTGCGGCCCGGCCATCCGACCCCCATCGTGCCGGTGGTGCTGGGCGACGAGGCGGCGGCAATGGCCGCGGCGGACGGGCTGCTCGACCGGGGCCTGCTGGTGCCCGCCATCCGCCCGCCTACGGTGCCGGTGGGCACCTCGCGGCTGCGGGTGGCGCTCTCGGCCGCCCACACCGACGCGCACCTCGACCGCCTGATCGCGGGGCTGGCGGAGGTGGTCGCCGGTGCGGCTCGGTCGCGCTCGGCGCCGGTCGAGCGCGCCCGGGCGGCCGGTGTGACGGGTGCGCCGGGCGCGCCGGGGGCGCGGCGACGTCCGGGGGCGCCGGTACTTCCGGGGGCGCCGGGACCCCTCGGGGCGCCACCGGGGGAGTGCGCCGGTGAGCAGCCGGCCTGAGCGCCTGGTCCTGGTCGTCGGCACCGGCACCGAGGTGGGCAAGACCTGGGTGGCGTGCCGCCTGGCCCGCGCCCTGCGCCGGCGCGGGCTCATCGTCGCCGCCCGCAAGCCGGCGCAGTCGTACCACCCGGGCGACGACCTGGCCGACACCGACGCCGCCCTGCTGGCGCACGCCACGGGCGACCATCCCGCCATGGTGTGCCCCCAGCACCGCTGGTACCCGGTGCCGATGGCGCCGCCCATGGCCGCCGAGGCGCTCGGCCGGCCGCCGTTCAGCGTCGCCGACCTGGTGGGCGAGCTCGGCTGGCCGCCCGGCGTCGGGGTCGGGCTGGTCGAGGCGGTGGGCGGGGTGCGCTCTCCGATCGCCGCCGACGGCGACGCCGTCAGCCTGGCCGAGGCCCTGCACCCCGAGCGGGTCGTGTTGGTGGCGGACGCCGGGCTCGGGACGATCAACGGCGTGCGCCTGTCGCTCGCCGCCCTGGCGGGCTGGCCCGCCACGGTGGTGCTCAACCGGTTCGACCCCGGCGACGAGCTCCACCTGGGCAACCTCGACTGGCTGGCGGGGCGCGACGGCCACCCGGTGGTGACCGATCCCGAGGACCTGATCGCCCCCATCATCGGCTGGCCGTCCTGAGTCCGGGCTGCGACGGGTTCCGGCGTTCATTTGTTGCGGAGTCCGCGACCGGTGCACGCCGGTCCCTCCGCTCGGTTGACCGTGCGCTCGTCCGTCGCGGGTTCCGCGACAACGGGACGCCGGTTCGGCCGACCCCGGACGGGCAGCGCGGCGGGTGAGGGGCGCGGCGCGACCGGGCCGGGGTCAGTCGCCGCGGCCGGCGCGGGCGATGGCGCGGGCGGCCTCGCGGCTGGCGTCGCGCTCGGCGAGCACCTGGCGCTTGTCGTAGGTCTTCCGCCCCCGGGCCAGGGCCAGCTCGACCTTCACCCGCCCGTCCCTGAAGTAGAGCGAGAGGGGCACGAGCGACAGGTGCTGCTCGTCGACGATCTGGCGCAGCCGGTCGATCTCCGACCGGTGCAGCAGCAGCTTGCGCCGCCGCTCGGGCTCGTGGCCAGAGTGGTCGCGGGCGTGCTCGTACACGCCGATGTGCATCGACACGAGCCAGGCCTCGCCGTCCTCGATGCGGGCGTAGGCGTCGCCGATCTGCGCCTGCGCCTCGCGCAGCGACTTCACCTCGCTGCCCCGCAACACCAGGCCCGCCTCGACGGTCTCGAGCACCTCGTAGTTGCGCCGGGCGCGCCGGTTCGAGGCGATGAGCTTCGTGCCGGACGACCGGTCGGAGGAGGGCTTGGGGCGCGCCATAGGGGGACGGGCCAGGCTACCGCCGGTTCCGAGCCGGGCGATCGCCGAGTGACCGCCGGGCGGACGGTCAGGTGGGCCGCCGGCCGACCCGCGAGAGCGGGCGACGGCGCCGGCCGCCATCACGACCACCACGAACCCGGCGACCGCGAGCACGGCGGCGTCGCCCACCGGCGCCTGCCGGCGCCTCGCCACCCGCCGGGAGCGCCGGTCGAGCGGAGCCTCCCGAGGTCCGCAGTAGCCTGCCGCCCGTGTTGTCGCTGACCGAGGACGTGTGGCACCAGATGGTGGGCCACGCCTACGACGGGCTGCCCGACGAGGCGTGCGGCCTGCTGGCCGGCGACCCCGTCGGCGGGCTGGCCAGCGTCTTCTACCCGTGCCGCAACGCCGCCGAGTCGAGCCGCGTCTACACCGTGGACCCGGGCGACCACCTGCGCGCCGACCGCGACGCGGAGCGCCGGGGCCTCGAGATCGTGGGAGTGATGCACAGCCACACCCACACCGAGGCCTACCCGTCGCCCACCGACGTGGCCCAGGCGCCCGACCCGTCGTGGCACTACGTGATCGTGTCCCTCAAGCGCGAGTCCGCGGTGCTGCGCTCGTACCGCATCGCCGGCGGTGAGATCACGGAGGAGGCGGTCGGGCTCGACGGTCGATAGCATTGTCGACCAGACCACTCGTATTTCGGGTGGCGGCGCCGCTCGGCACCGATCAGCGCCGGTCAGCACCGATCAGCACGACGAACCACGGGTCCTCCACATGGCCGTCCACTCCTCGATCCTCGACCTCATCGGCGACACGCCGATGGTCGACGTCAGCGACCTCAGCCCCAACCCCGCCGTGCGCATCCTGGCCAAGCTCGAGGGCCAGAACCCGGCCGGGTCGATCAAGGACCGCATCGCCTGGAGCATGGTGCAGGAGGCCGAGGCCGACGGCACGCTCACCCCGGGTCGCACCATCATCGAGCCGTCGTCGGGCAACACAGGCATCGCGCTGTCGATGATCGCCCGCATCCGCGGCTACCCCATCAAGATCGTGATGCCCGAGAACGTGTCGGTCGAACGGCGCCAGGCGCTCGAGGTGTGGGGCGCCGAGATCATCGTCACTCCGGGCGCCGAGGGCTCGAACGGCGCCGTGCGCGTCGCCCGCCACCTGGCCGACGAGCACCCCGAGTGGGCCTTCCTCTACCAGTACGCCAACGAGGCCAACCCGCGCGCCCACTACGAGGGCACCGGCCCGGAGATCTGGAAGGACTGCCCCGAGGTCACCCACTTCGTGGCCGGCCTCGGCACCACCGGCACGCTCATGGGCGTGGGCCGGTTCCTCAAGGAGCAGAACCCCGACATCAGGGTGGTGGCCATCGAGCCGCCGCTGGGCGAGCGGGTCGAGGGCCTGCGCAACCTCGACGAGGGCTACATCCCCCCGGTGTACGACAAGTGGGGTGGCCAGGACCTGCTCGACCGCAAGCGCATCGTGCGCCCCCGCGAGTCCATCGTGTGGACCCGCCGGCTCACGGAGGTCGGCATCTTCTCCGGCATCTCCGGCGGCGCCGCCCTGGCCGGCGCGGCCAAGGTGGCCGGCGAGATCGAGTCGGGCACGATCGTGATCATCCTCGCCGACGGCGGCTGGAAGTACCTGTCGACCGGTGCCTGGACGGGCGACATCGACGAGGTCACCGCCCTGGCCGAGAAGCTCATCGTCTTCTAGCGTCGGGCGTTCGGGCCGCCGGCCGGCGGGCCGGAGCACGGAAGGGGCCGCGGTGAAGGTGCGCATCGGGATGGGGTTGGGCACCCAGACGCTGGCGGGCGACGCCGAGCGCTTCCCCGGCTTCGTCGATGCGCTCGAACGGCGCGGCTTCGACTCCCTGTGGCTCAGCGAGCGGCTCACCGGGCCGGCCCCCGACCCGCTCGTCGCCCTGGCCGTGGCCGCGGGCCGCACCCGCCGGCTCAAGCTGGGCACCAGCGTGCTGGTGCTGCCAGGACGCAACCCCGTGGTCCTGGCCAAGGAGCTGGCCAGCCTCGACCGCCTGTCTGGCGGCCGCCTGCTGCCCGGCGTGGGGCTGGGCGCGCCGGTGCCGGCCGAGCACCGGGCGTTCGGCGTCGACCGCCGCGCGCGGGCGGGCCTGTTCGACGAGGCGCTCAGCCTGATCCGCCGGCTGTGGAGCGAGGACGACGTCCACCACCAGGGCGAGCACTTCCACGTCGACGGCGTGACGCTGCGCCCCCGGCCCCTGCAGCAGCCGATCGACGTGTGGCTGGGCGGCACGTCGCCCAGCGAGCTGCGCCGTACCGGCCGGTTGGGCGACGGCTGGCTGCCCTCGTTCACGGTGCCCGCCGAGGTCGAGGCCGGGTGGGCCACCATCAACCGGGTGGCCGCCGAGCACGACCGGGCCATCGAGGGCGAGCACCTGGGGGTGTTGGTGATCTACGTGCGGGGCGAGCTGCCCGATGCCATTGCCGCGGTGGTGGCCAACCGGCGGCCCGAGCTCGACCCCCGGGCTGTCGTGCCGACGGGCATCGACGGCCTGCGCGGGCAGCTCGAGCGGTTCATCGCCGTAGGAGCGTCCAAGTTCGTGGTGGTGCCCCTGGCCGATCCCGGCGACTGGGAGGCCGAGCTCGACGAGCTGGCCGAGGTTGTGCTGCCGCTCGAGACCTGAGCCCGCCCGACCCGAGCAGCTGCGCTCGTACGTTGGTGCCAGGTGGCGCGGGTAGTGTCGCGCGGTCGCACGCGGCTGGGGAGCGGCCGGCGCGGCGGTGGGGGCAGGTCGATGAGCATGGATACGTCGGGCAGCCCGGCCGAGGTCACCGACGCGCCCGGCGGCGATGCCGCCGTCGGCCGGGCGACGACGGGTGACGGCGGCGGCGATCCGGGACGGGCGCGCCCGCACCGAACCTTGCCAATGGCGGTGGCGTTGGACCTCGGCGGGGTCCCGTTGCTGGTCGCCCTGGTCGCGATGCGAGACCCCGAGTGGTTCCCCGTCCTCGAGAACGCCATGACCGAGCTGCGCGTCCGCGACGTCGCCAGCAGCCATCTGCCGCTCGTAGGCCTCACCGGTCGCATCCAGGGCCACGGCCTCACCGGCAGCCACCCCGGTCCCATCAGCTTCTGGGCGCTGTGGCCGGTCTACGCCCTGCTGGGCGGCTCGGCGTGGGCGCTGCTGGTGGCCACCGCCGTGCTCAACCTGGCCGCGCTCGGGACGGCGTTGTGGATCGCGCTGCGACGCGGCGGGCGAGGGTTGCTGCTCGGTGTGGCGGCGGCGCTCGGCCTGCTGCTGCTGGGCTTCGGGATGGAACGCCTGACCGAGCCCTGGAACCCGTACATGCCGTTCCTCTGGTGGGTCGTGTTCCTGCTCGCCGCGTGGTCGGTGCTCGACGGCGACCCGGCCCTCCTGCCGGTGGCGGTCGTCGCCGGCACCTTCTGCGCCCAGACGCACGTCCCCTACATCGGCCTGGTGGGCGGCATGTTGGCGTTCCTGGCGCTGGTGCTGGGCGTGCGGGTGTGGCGGGCGGAGGGCCGGAAGCGGCGACGCCTGCTGGGCTGGGGAGTGCTGTCCGCGGCGCTGCTCACCGTGCTGTGGCTACCGCCGGCGATCGAGCAGCGGCGGCCCGGTACCGGCAACCTGTCGGTGCTGCGCGAGAACTTCGCGCACCCGGCCGAGCCGTCGGTCGGTCTCGGCCGTCGTTCCCTCGAGGTGTGGCTGGCGCACCTCGATCTCTCGGCACTGCCGCGCCACGTCTCGTCCTACGACCGTGACCCCGGGGGGTCGCCCGTCGCCGGGCTCGTCCTGCTCTGCGTGTGGGGTGCGTCGGCGGTGTTCGCATGGCGGCGCCGGCGGGATGCGCCCTCGATCTGGCATCTCCACGTGGTGACGGCCGTCGCCCTGGTGCTGGGGCTGGCGTCGGTGTCCCGCATCTTCGGGCCGACGCTGGCCTACCTGTTGCTGTGGGGATGGGGCACCACCGCCCTGGTCGTCTCCGCGGTCGTGTGGTCTGCGGTCGACGCGTCGGCGAGCGTGCGGTCCCGCCGGCGGCCGCCCCGGTGGGCCGCTCAGGGGGGCGCCGTCGCACTGGTGGCGTTGGTGCTGGGTGCGAGCGCGGGGCTCACCGCCAGCGCGGTCGGGATGACGGCCCCGAACCCCGAGGAGTCGATCGTGCTCGAGCACCTCGTGCCGCGAACGGTCGAGGCCCTGCGCGACGGCCGGGGCCCCGGCGGAGGGGCCGACGGGCGCTACCTCGTGCAGTGGACCGACGCCGTGGCGATCGGATCGGCGGGCTACGGCCTGGTGCTCGAGCTCGAGCGCGCCGGCTTCGACGTCGGGGTCCACGATCGCTACGCCACCAACGTCGTCCGCCACCGTGCCCTGGTTCCGGCGAACGCCACGGCGAGCGTCACACTCGTACGTGGGGACCGGGCCATCGAGAGACTGCGATCGAACCCGGACGTGACCGAGGTCGCCTACTTCGAGCCGCGGACGAGAGACGAGGTCGCCCGCCACCGCGAGCTCAGCGCACGGGTCGACCGCGAGCTGCGTGCGCGGGGCCTCGACGATCTCGCCGACCTCATGCACGACAACGCCATGTCCGCCGCGGTGCACGTGCAGCGCCCGAACGCGCTGGCCGACGAGTTCGACGAGTTGGTCGAGCTGACCGAGGCGTCCGCCGTCTTCGTCGGCCCGCCCGACCTCGTCGCCACTCCGACCTAGAGGTTGGTGACGATCAGCGCGAGGCCGAACACGGCGAACAGGAGGGCCGAGCCGATGCGGGTGACGCGCTCGGGCAGGCGGGCGCCGAACCCCCGGCCCAGCAGCACGCCCAGCGCGCCCGACAGGATGATGCCGATCGTGGCGCCGATCCACACCAGCACGGGGTTGCCCTGGGCGGCCAGGGTGGCGGTGGCCAGCATCGTCTTGTCGCCCAGCTCGGCGACGAACATGGCGGCCGCCACCGACAGCACGACCGAGCGGTCGCCGGCGGTCACGCTCTCGCCGTCGTCGTCCCCGCCGCCGCGCCACAGGGTCCAGGCGGCGAAGCCGACGAACAGGACCCCGCCGCCCAGGCCGATGGCCCGGGTGGGCAGCGTGGCGCCGAGCAGGACCCCCACCAGCACCGACAGCAGGTTGGTGGCCATGTAGGCGATCGTGATGCCGGCGAGCACCGGCGCCAGCCGGTGCCGTGCGCCGAAGCCCAGCGCGACCAGCTGGGTCTTGTCGCCCAGCTCGGCGACGAACACCAGGCCCAGGGCGGCCAGAAGTGACTCCACGTGATCTCCTCGCGCCCGGCGGCCGGGCCGGGCGACCGTAGGGCGGCGAGCGATCGGGCGGCAATCCTCGGCGTGGGGTCGCCTCGCGAGCGTGTTTGTGCATAGACTGTGCAAGAACATCCCGGACCATCGCCGGCCATCGTCCGCCCCGGCAGGGGCGCACGGCGATGGCGTCAGGGGGACGATCGTGAGCATCGACGGCACCACCGACCAGGTCGACTTCGCGGGCGACGAGTTGCTCGAGTCGCACCGCTATGCCGAGCCGCTGGTCGCGGGCGGGGTGCGTTGCCACGGTGGGTTCGACGACGACGGCAACTACGTGTCGCCCCGCACCGCCAAGCGCGTGCCCGCCATCGCCGCCTGGCAGTCCAAGCACCGGCGCGACTTCGGCACCGAGCCGCTCGACCTGCCGCTCGACACCTGGCCGGAGCACTACCCCAACGTCGCCCAGGGGCGCTTCCTGATCGCGAGCGGGGTGCCCGGCCCCATCATCGCCACGCTCACCCGCATCGGCACGATCGAGGGGTTCGGCGGCCTGATCCGCCACTCGGTCATCCCCGACCTGACGACCGTGGTCGACGAGGACACGCGGGGCACGGCGCTGGCCCACCTCGGCTCCGGCCTGTTCGAGGCGCACGCCCGCGACGAGGCCGGTTTCGAGGGCGAGGGCGGCCACGAGCACATGTGGTTCGCGGCGCGGGACGTGGCCTTCGAGAACCCGCTCACCGACGACATGCGCGAGGCCATGCTCAAGCGCATGGGCATCGGCCTCCCCGGGGGGCCCGGCGCCGACCCCGCCGCGCGGCGTGCCGCCATGATGGCCGAGCGGGTGTGGCCCGGCGACGTCGACTTCGACCTCGAGGTGATGATCACCCGCATGGTGCGGCTGCTGCTCATCGAGATCTCGGCCTTCCACGGCTTCGCCTGGGCCGAGGCGCTGCTGTCCGACTCCGACCTGGTGGCGGGCGACGGCGAGGCCGCCCGCCTGGTGTCCTACATCCGGGCCGACGAGACCCCGCACGTCGACTACCTGCGCACCGCGCTGTCCGAGCTGCGCGACCGCACCGTCGTGGGCGAGGGAGGCAGTCGCCACGCGGGTGCCGACCTGGTGGGCGGCCTGTGGGACCAGGCGCTGGCCCAGTCGCTCGGCGCCAACCGGCGCGCCAACCTCGACGCCACCTGGAGCGAGGTGCGCCACGCGATCGGCGATCGCCCGGGCGCCGCCGACCTGCTGGCCCGGTTCGACGAGCTCGGCTCGGTCCACCGCCGCCGCGACGGCTCGTGGGTCGAGGCCCCCGCCGCGGCCTGAGGCCGCCTCGCCGCGTCGCCGCCGGCGCGTCGGCGCGCCTGCCTAGCCTGGCGGGATGGACGACGTGCCCGGTGGCGACCTCACGGTGACGGTGCTCGGCTGCTCGGGCACCTACGCCGGGCCCGGCGGCGCCTGTAGCGGCTACCTGGTGAGATCGCCGGAGGCGACGATCGCGGTCGACCTCGGGTCGGGCACGCTGGCCAACCTGCAGTGCCACGTCGACCTGGCCGAGCTCGACGCGGTCGTGCTCAGCCACGAGCACCCCGACCACTGGCTCGACCTTCCGCTGCTGCGCAACGCGCTGCGCTACATGCTCGACCTCGGCGACCTCGCCGTCTACGGCACCGCCGGCACGCGCCGCCTGGCGGGCGAGCTGATCGACCAGCTCGAGCCCACTCTGATCTGGCACATCGTCGACCGCCACTCGGTCGTCGAGGTCGGCGACCAGCGGCTGCGGTTCAGCCGCACCGACCACCCGGTCGAGACGCTGGCCGTGCGCATCGACGGCGCCGGTGGCTCGCTGCTCTACAGCGCCGACACGGGGCCGGAGTGGCGTGGCGACGGTGTGGCCGGCGATGTGGCCACGTTCCTGTGCGAGGCGTCGTTCACGCCCGACGCCGAGGGCCGGCACCAGCACCTGTCAGCCCGCCAGGCGGCCGAGCTCGCCGGGGACCTGGGCGCCGAGCGGCTGGTGCTCACCCACGTGCCGCCGGGCATCGACCCCGACCGCCAGGCCGAGCTCGCCTCGGCCGCCTACGCCGGCCCCGTCAGCGTCGCCGAGGTCGGCACGACCTTCGCCGCCTGACCCGAGGCCGTGGCCGGCTGCGAGGGCGGGAGATGCGCTGGGTTACCGTGCGGGGCGATGAGAGCCGACGGACGAGCGCCTGACGAGCTGCGCACCCTCAACTTCGAGCGCGACTTCACCGAGATGGCCGCGGGCTCGTGCCTGGTCAGCTTCGGGCAGACCCGCGTGCTGTGCACCGCGTCGATCGACGAGGACGTGCCCCGGTGGATGCGGGGACGGGGGTCGGGCTGGGTGACGGCCGAGTACTCCATGCTGCCCGGTTCGTCGCCCGAGCGGGTGCGGCGCGAGGTCAAGGACGGCAAGCCGTCGGGCCGCAGCCAGGAGATCCAGCGGCTCATCGGCCGGGCGCTGCGCTCGGTGTGCGACATGACCCGCCTCGGGGAGCGCCAGGTCATCGTCGACTGTGACGTGCTACAGGCCGACGGCGGCACCCGCACCGCGTCGATCTGCGGCGGCTACCTGGCCCTGCACGATGCCCTCGCCCGCCTCGAGCACCAGGGCCTGGTGGCCCTGCACCCGCTCACGTCGTTCTGTGCGGCCGTGTCGGTGGGCGTGGTGGGCGGCGAGGCCGTGCTCGACCTTCCCTACAGCGAGGACAGCACGGCCGAGGTCGACATGAACGTGGTGATGACGTCGGAGGGCCGCTTCGTCGAGGTGCAGGGCACGGCCGAGGGCCATCCGTTCAGCCGGTCCGAGCTCGACGCCATGCTGGGCCTGGCCGAGAAGGGCATCGCCGAGGTCATCGAGCGCCAGCGGGCGGTGGTGGCCGTGCCTCCGCCGTTCCGCCCGGTCGTCGCCTCCCGGTGACGGCGGCGAGCCCGGTGGGGCCCACCCGCATCCTGCTGGCCACCGGCAACGCTCACAAGCTCGACGAGGTGCAGGCCATCCTGGGCGACGGTTGGATGGTCGAGGCCCGCGACCCCGGCGTCGAGGAGACGGGCGACACGTTCGAGGCCAACGCCCTGCTGAAGGCGCGGGCTCTGGCCGCGGCCACCGGCGAGCCGGCGGTCGCCGACGACTCGGGCATCGAGATCGACGCCATCGGTGGGGAGCCGGGCATCCACTCGGCCCGCTGGACCGCGCAGGGTGACTGGATCCCCCGGGTGCTGCGCGAGCTCGACGGCGTGCCCGCCGCCGGGCGGGCGTGCCGCTACGTGTGCGCCGCCGCCGCCGTGTGGCCTTCCGGCACCGGGCCGGGCGGGCGCGACGAGGTGGTGGTGCGGGGCACGGTCGAGGGCGTGGTGGCGGACGCACCCCGGGGCGAGGGCGGGTTCGGCTACGACCCGATCGTGGTGCCGGTCGAGGGCGACGGGCGCACCTTCGCCGAGATGAACGAGGGCGAGAAGCACACCCTCAGCCACCGGGGTCGGGCCTTCCGCGCCCTGGCCCCACACCTGGCCGGCCAGCTGGGCTGACCGGCCCGCACCCACGAAAATCCTGCCGCGGGATCGGTGGCCACCGCCCCCGCTTCCGCGGCAGGTTCGGGGACTTGCCGAGGTGTCACAGAGCTGTTGCACACTCTCGTGTGATGTCCAGCCTTTCCATCATCAACCAGCTTGCCGCGCGCCAGCACGGCGTCGCACTCGTGCACGAAGTCCACACGCTCGGCGTGGCTCGCGAGGAGCTCCGCCACCTCGTGCGCACCGGCCGGGTCGACCGGGTGACCCGCCGGGTGCTGCGGGTGCCGGGCGCTCCCCGGACCGACCTGCAGGCTGTGCTCATCGCCGTGCTCGACGCGGCGCCGGGCGCCTTCTCGTGCGGGCCGACCGCCGCGGCGCTCTGGGAGGTGGCGGGCTACCGCTTGTTGCCGGTCCACGTCGTGCGGCCCCGGGGGGTGAGTGGCCGGCGGTCGTCGCTGGCCGTGCTTCACGAGGTGAAGCGGTTGTTCCCGCATCACGTCACGGTGCTCAAGGACGTCCCGGTGGTCCGGCCCGAGCGCATGGTCCTCGACCTGTGCGCGAGCGAGCACCCGCGCCGCGCCGCCCGGGCGCTCGACGACGCCTGGCGGCGGCGCCTCCTGTCGGGCCGGTCGCTGCGCGCGCTGGTCGAGGAGACCTCGGTCCAGGGGCGACCCGGGCTCGGGGTGCTGCGGGCGCTGCTCGACGAGCGGGGCGACGACTACGTGCCGCCGGCGAGCAACCTCGAGCGCCGCTTCGCCGCCATCGTCGCCCAGGCGGGAATGCCGGAGATGCGGCGCCAGGTCGACTCGGGCGACGACGACCGCTGGGTGGGACGGGTCGACTTCCGCGACGCCCACCTGCCCCTCGTCGTCGAGGTCCAGAGCGAGACCTTCCACAGCGCCCTCACCGACAGGGTCCACGACGAGATCAGGTCGTCCGCCCTGCGGGCGGCAGGCTTCGAGGTCGTCGAGGTCACGGAAGAGCAGGTCTGGCACCGTCCGCACGAGGTGGTGCGCGCAGTGCGAGCTGCACGTGCCCGCCTCTGACACCGCGGCAGGAAAACCTGCCGCGGTTCGCGGGGCCAGGACCCCGGATGCCGCGGCAGGAATCTCGCCGTCGGGATCTGGAACCGAGTCGGGTGGGTCAGGTGCCGGTGGGCAGGTGGTGGCGGAGGACGTACTGGAGGATGCCGCCGTGCTCGTAGTAGGCGGCCTCGGTGGGCGTGTCGATGCGGGCCACGACGGGGACCGTGGTGCTGGCACCCGCGCCGCCCGCGGTCACCTCGACCGACAGGCGAGCGCCCATGAGCGACGCCGGGTCGACGCCGGCGAGACCCCTCACCGTGAACGTTCCGATGCCGTCGACGCCGAGCGACTCGAACGTGGCGCCGTCGGCCAACTGCAGCGGCAGCACACCCATGCCGATCAGGTTCGACCGGTGGATGCGCTCGAAGCCGGCGGCGATGACCGCCCGCACGCCGAGCAGGGCGGTGCCCTTGGCCGCCCAGTCGCGTGACGACCCCGAGCCGTACTCGCGGCCGGCCAGCACCACCAGCGGCACGCCCTCGGCCCGGTACCGCTCGGCGGCCTCGTAGATCGACATCTGCTCGCCCGAGGGCTGGTGGACCGTCACGCCGCCCTCGGTGCCCGGCGCCAGCTTGTTGCGGATGCGGACGTTGGCGAACGTGCCCCGGATCATCACCTCGTGGTTGCCCCGGCGCGAGCCGTACGAGTTGAAGTCGGCCGGCTCGACGCCGTGCTCGATCAGCCACCGCCCGGCCGGGCTGTCGGGGTGGATGGCGCCGGCGGGCGAGATGTGGTCGGTGGTGACGCTGTCGCCGAGCAGCGCCAGCGCCCGGGCGCCCTCGACGTCGGTGAGGGGCGCCGGTTCGGCCGGCATGCCGTCGAAGTACGGCGGCCGGCGGACGTAGGTCGAGGTGTCCGACCACTCGTAGGCGCCGCCGGCCGCCACCGGCAGCCCGCGCCACAGGTCGTCGCCGTCGAACACGTGCCCGTAGGCGTCGCGGAACATGTCGGACGCCAGGGCGGTCTCGACCACCTCGTTGACCTCGGCCGACGTCGGCCACAGGTCGGCCAGGCGGACCGGACGGCCCTCCGGGTCGGTGGCGAGGGGCTCGGTGGTCAGGTCGATGTCCATGGTGCCCGCCAGCGCGTAGGCCACGACGAGCGGGGGTGAGGCCAGGTAGTTCATGCGCACGTCGGGGTTGATGCGGCCCTCGAAGTTGCGGTTGCCCGACAGCACCGACACGAGCGCCAGGCCGTGCTCGTGGGCGGCCGAGGCGACGGGCGGGGGCAGCGGGCCCGAGTTGCCGATGCAGGTGGTGCAGCCGAAGCCGACGACGTCGAAGCCCACCTTGGCCAGGTCGGGCAGCAGGCCCGCCCGGTCGAGGTAGTCGACCACCACCTTCGACCCCGGGGCCAGCGATGTCTTCACCCAGGGCCGGCGGGTGATCCCGCGCTCGGCCGCCTTCCGGGCCACGAGCCCCGCCGCCACCATCACCTGCGGGTTGGACGTGTTGGTGCAGCTGGTGATGGCGGCGATGGCGACGTGGCCGTGGTCGAGCTCGACGTCGACCTCCGCGTCGAGCCCGGAGGTGGCGTCGAGCCGCACGGGCACCCGCTGGTGGGGACGGCCGAGCACCGCGTCGCCCGCGTCGGGGGCATGGTCGTCGGGCTCGACCGGCGTCTCGGGGCGGCCGTCGCGGGTGGCCGAGGGCGGGTCGCTGGCCGGGAACGACTCGGCGTCGGCGTCGTCGTAGCTGTTGCCGATGCTCACCGGCGTCGCCGCCCCGGTGCCCGCCCGCTCGCCCGTTGTGCCCGCGCGGGGCGCCGGCGCGGGCGCCTCGGGCAACGAGTCGAGCAGCGCCACGGCGAATCGGTCGCGCGCCTCGCGCAGCGGCACGCGGTCCTGGGGACGGGACGGGCCGGCGATCGAGGGCTCGACCGTCGTCAGGTCGAGCTCGAGCGTCTCGCTGAAGGTGGGCTCGGCGGCCGGGTCGTGCCACATGCCCTGCTCCTTGGCATAGGCCTCGACCAGCGCCACCTGGGCCTCGGGCCGGCCGGTGAAGCGCAGGTAGCGCAGGGTCTCGTCGTCGACGGGGAACACGGTGATGGTCGAGCCGTACTCGGGCGACATGTTGCCGATGGTCGCCCGGTTCTCGAGGGGCACGTTGGGCACGCCCGGCCCGTAGAACTCGACGAACCGGCCCACCACCCCGTGGGCCCGCAGCAGGTTGGTGACGGTGAGGACCAGGTCGGTGGCCGTGGTGCCCTCCGGCAGCTCGCCGGCCAGCTTGAATCCCACCACCTCGGGGATGAGCATCGAGATGGGTTGGCCCAGCAGGGCCGCCTCGGCCTCGATGCCGCCGACGCCCCAGCCCACCACGCCCAGGCCGTTGACCATGGGCGTGTGCGAGTCGGGGCCCACCAGCGTGTCGGGGAAGGCCACGCCGTCGCGGGTGGCGACCACGGTGGCGAGGTACTCGAGGTTGACCTGGTGGCAGATGCCGGTGGCCGGCGGCACGACCCTGAAGCGGCCGAAGGCCTGCTGGCCCCAGCGCAGGAACTGGTAGCGCTCGAGGTTGCGCTCGTACTCGAGCTCGGCGTTGCGAGCCAGGGCGTCGGGACGGCCGAACACGTCGACCTGCACCGAGTGGTCGATCACCAGGTCGGCGGGGATGAGGGGGTCGAGCCGTTCGGGGCTGCCACCCCGCTCGGCCAGTGCGTGCCGCATGGCCGCCAGGTCGACGACCGCGGGCACGCCCGTGAAGTCCTGCATGAGCACGCGGGCCGGCAGGAACGAGATCTCGCGGTTGGCGCTGTCGCCGCCGCCCCGCCAGCCCGCCACGGCCGCCACGTCGTCGCCGGTCACCCGGACGCCGTCGTGGTGGCGCACCAGGTTCTCGAGCAGCACCTTCATCGAGTAGGGCAGGTGGCTGACGTCGGCGTCGAGACGGCTCAGGCGGTGGATCTCGTAGCGTTCGCCGCCGGCCTCGATCGTGCCGCGTACGTCGATGGCTGCCATGGCGGGACCTCCCGGGAGACGTCCCTCGGCACCGTAGCCAGTTGCCGGGCCGGTCAGCGCGGGTGCCGGCACGCGGGGGCCGCGCCGCCCGCGCCCGCGCCCGCCCCTCGCGACAGGCCGGGGCGGTGCCGCTGCCGGTGCCGGCGCCGGTGCAGCGGACCGATCAGGGCGACGAGCCCGGCGGCGGCCGCGGCCTCGACCAGCAGCCCGGTGGGCCGCTGCCGCTGGATGCGGGCGTGCAGGCGGTCGACGACGGGAGGGAAGGGCGACCGGCCGAGGAAGTGGCGGGCGGGCTTGTCCAGGTCGATGAGGCAGGCCCCGGCGATGCCGGCGGCGACGGCCGGGCGGGTGGGGACGGGCGCGAGGGCCAGCAAGCCGGCGCACACGGCCAGGCCGAGTGTGCCGTCGACCTTGGCGACCTCGACGAAGCCGTCCCAGTCGAGCCGCTCGTCGCCCCAGTGCAGCACCATGTCCATGGCGACGTGCGAGGCCATCCCCGTCACGAACGCGACGGCGGGTCGGCGGGTGAGCAGCCCGAGGGTGGCGCCGGCCAGCGCATGGTTGGTGATGAACACGCTGAGCGAGCGTAGGCGACGCGATCGCTACTGCTCGCGCGCGCGGCTGGGTGCGACCCGGGGCGGCTCGTTGGGCTGCTTGGGGTAGACGGGAGGCCACGGGGCGTCCATCAGCCCGGCCGCCATGTCGCGCGCCGACATCGCCAGAAGCGGCTCGATCGATTGGGGCGCGGCGGCGATGTCGGCCCAGGGGTCGCCGTCGCGCTGGACCCGGCCCGGCACCGTGGCGATGGTCAGGTCGTCGGGCCTGACGTCGGCCAGCTCGCCCCACGACACCGGCGTCGACACCTGGCCGCCCACCCGGGCACGGGCCGACCAGGCCCCGAACACGGTCTTGTGGGGCGCGTTCTGGTTGTAGTCGACGAAGATGCGGCGGCCCCGCTCCTCCTTCCACCAGGCGGCGGTGATGATGTCGGGGCGGCGGCGCTCGAGCTCGCGGGCCGCGGCCACCGCCGCCGCCCGCACCTGGTAGGCGTCCCAGCGAGGCTCGAGCCGCACGTACACGTGCACGCCCCGGCTGGCGGTGGTCTTGGGGTACGAGGCGATGCCCAAGTCCTCGAGCAGGGCGCGCAGCTCGCCCGCGGCCACGACGGCCTCGGCGAAGCCGGTGCCGGGCTGGGGGTCGAGGTCGAGGCGCAGCTCGTCGACGCGGTCCTCGTCGCCGGTGTCGGCCCGGTAGGGCCACACGTGGAAGCCCAGGCAGCCGAGGTTGACGGCCCAGATCAGATGGGCCAGGTCGGCCGCGACCAGCGCTCGGGAGGTGGTGCCGTTGACCGTGGTGACCGTGGCGGTGTGCAGCCAGTCGGGCGCGTTGTCGGGCACCCGCTTCTGGAAGAACGACGACCCGCCGGCGCCCTCCGGGAAGCGCTGCATCAGGGTCGGGCGCCCGCCCATGGCGGCCATGATCGGGCCTTCCACCGCCAGGTAGTAGCGCACCAGGTCGAGCTTGGTCTCGCCCCGCTGGGGGAAGAACACCTTGTGCGGGCTGGTCACGCGCACCTCGCGACCCGCCGCCTCGACGACCTCGACCTCGGCTGCAACCATGGCGCGGACGGTAGCGGAGGCAGTCGCTCATCCACTCGACGGCTCAGGTACGTAGAGTGAACGATGAGGTTCGGCGGGTGGTTCCCCTGGAGGGACGAACAGGTGCGACGACGACACGACCGGCTGGGACGGCACGAGCGGGTCATCCGGTGGGCCGCGGCGATCACCGTCGCCGCGCTGGCCACCGGCACCGCGGCCACGTCGGCCGGCGCGCAGGCACCGGAGGCCCCCGGTCCGGGCGACACGCCGGCGGAGCCGCCGGCCGACAACGTCTTCCCGGTGCCCATGCCGTACACCGTCGACTTCGACGACACCTGGCACGCCTGCCGCGACGGCTGCCGCCGCCAGCACAAGGGCAACGACTTGCTCACCGACGAGGGCAACCCTGCCGTGGCCGTCGAGACCGGCGTCATCGCCAAGGTCGACAACATCGACGACGGCCTGGGCGGCCTCACCGTGTGGCTGCGGGGCGACTCCGGCGTGGCCTACTACTACGCCCACAACTCCGAGAACCTGGTGGCCGAGGGCGACCGGGTGGTGCGGGGCCAGACCATCGCCCGCGTCGGTCGCACCGGCAACGCGGCCACCACGCCGCCCCACATCCACTTCCAGATCAACGTGTGCGGCGAGCTCAGCAGCAGCGAGCCCTGCACCGTCGACCCCTACCCCTACCTCCAGTCCTGGGCCCAGGGCATGGTCGACGGCGGCCCCGACGGCGTCGGCTGGTACCAGCCCTCGACCGAGGCGTTCGGTCAGCGCGCCGACACCGGCTCGCCGCTGCCCGCCTTCCCCTTCGAGCACGGCGGCGACGCCGGGGCGGGGGTCGTGCCGCTCGCGGGCGACTGGGACGGCGACGGCCGCGACTCGGTCGGCCTGTACGTGCGGGCCGACGCGGCCTTCCACCTGCGCGACGACGAGGGTGACCGGTACCGGCCGGTCGACTTCGGTGTGCCCGGGCGGCGTGACGTGTGGCCGCTCGCCGGCGACTTCGACGGCGACGGCCGCGACACCGTCGGCCTGTACGCACAGGAGGAGGGCACCGTGGTGGTGCTGCTCGCCGAGGGCGCCGAGTCGCCGGCCGTCCGGGTCGGGAACCCCGGCGACACGGGACTGCTCCCCGTGGTGGGCGACTGGGACGGCGACGGCCGCGACTCGATCGGCGTCTTCCGCCGCGACGACGGCGCGGTGCGCCGGCTCGACGACGACGGCCGCCCGATGGAACCGGCCCGGGCGCCCGGCGCCGGCCCCGAGGCGTTGCCCGTGGCGGGCGACTGGGACGGCGACGGCCGGGACGAGGTGGGCGTCCTGCACCGCGACACCGCGACCTTCGAGCTGCCCGCGCCTCAGCCTTCCGATGCCGACGCCACCCGCACGGTCCGCCTGTCCGGCGGCGCCGACGTGCTGCCGGTGGCGGGCGACTGGAACGGGCGCGACATGGTCACGATCGACGAGCTGCGCCAGATCTACGGCAACGTCCCCGACGTGGACAAGGTGGCCGAGGGCCTGCCCGCGCTCAACGCCGCCATGCGCGCTGCGGGCATCAGCACCCCAGCTCGCAAGGCCGCCTTCCTGGCCACGCTGCGCAGCGAGAGCGCGTTCCGCTACGACGCGGTCGAGGCCGGCAACGACAGCCGCTACCGGGGCCGGGGTTACATCCAGCTCACGGGCCGCGCCAACTACGAGGCGGCGGGCGACTCGCTCGACCTCGACCTGGCGGGCGAGCCCGACCTGGCCATCAACCCGCTGGCCAGCCCCGCGATCGCCGCCTGGTACTGGACCGTGGCCCGCAACATCAACGCCGCGGCCGACGAGCTCGACATGGCGGCGGTCAACATCGCCATCGGCTTCGAGCCCAGCGTGCGGCGCGACATGATGCGCTGCGGCGACTTCATCGTGGCGCTGCGCTACTACAGCGGCGGCACCACGCCCGAGGGCGTCAACTGCGCCCGCACCGCAGCGTCGGCGATGCTCGCCTTCTCGTCGGTCATGCCCTTCGGGGGCTCGGGCGGCGGGGCACCGTCGGGCACCGTCTCCATCCCCGAGGGATCGATCCCCGAGGGCTGGACGCCGTCGTCGCCACCGTCGAGCGCCCCGGCCGACCCGAGGGAGACGCCACCGGGCAGCCGCGACCCCGGGGCGCGGACCGCTCCACCCACGTCGTCGACCACCCGGCCGGTGCCCCCGCCGTCGTCGTCGCCCACCACCGCGCCGCCGGCCACGTGGTCGCCCACCACCGATCCGCCGACCACGTCGACGAGCCCGCCCGGCACCACCAGCCCGCCCTCGTCGAGCCCGCCCACCTCGCCGTCCACGTCGGACGGCGGCTCCTCCACGTCCACGTCGAGCTCGTCGACCACCAGCTCGTCCAGCCCGTCGAGCACCAGCAGCTCGTCGACCAGCCTGTCCGGCCCACCGTAGGCGGTCCCGCACCCGCCAGCGGGGTGCCGGACGGCCGGGCCGGCGCCGGGAGTGCCCGGCGCGCGGGCCGACGAACGCGGGCGTGCCGGCGGTGGGATTCGAACCCACACTGGCCGCGACCTAAACGCGGTGCCTCTGCCGTTGGGCTACGCCGGCTCGCCCGCTCAGACTAGAGGCCGGGCGGGCGCCGGCCGGGTGCGGCATGGGGCCGTGACGCCGCTACCCTCTGCGGCCGTGAGCTTCATCCTCCCGACCGCCCAGTCCAACGCAGCCACCAACCCCACCTACGAGATCTTCAACAGGCTGCTGCGCGAGCGCATCATCTTCCTCGGCACCGAGGTCGACGACGACATCGCCAACGTCATCTGCGCCCAGCTCCTGCACCTGGCCGGCGACGATGCGGAGCGCGACGTGTGGGTGTACATCAACAGCCCCGGCGGCTCGGTGACGGCCGGCATGGCCATCTACGACACCATGCAGTTCATCGAGCCCGACGTGGCCACGGTGTGCATGGGCCTCGGTGCGTCGATGGGCCAGTTCCTGCTGTGCGCGGGCGCCAAGGGGAAGCGCTACGCCCTGCCCCATGCCCGCATCATGATGCACCAGCCCTCGGGCGGCATCCGGGGCCAGGCGGCCGACATCGCCATCCAGGCCGAGCAGCTGCTCTACGTCAAGCAGCTCATGGCCGAGCGCATCGCCTACCACACGGGCCAGACGGTCGATCAGATCTCGGCCGACTCCGAGCGCGACCGGTGGTTCACGGCCGAGCAGGCCAAGGAGTACGGCATCATCGACAACGTGATCGTCAAGCGGGGCGAGATGATCTGACGGGCTCAGCTGGCAGGGTCGTCGCCGGCCCCGCCGCCGGTCGCGCCGCCCTCGCCGGTCGTGCCACCCTCGCCGCCCTCGCCGGTCGTGCCGCCCTCGCCGGTCGTGCCGCCCTCGCCGGTCGTGCCGCCCTCGCCGGCGCTGCCGCCCTTGCCGTCGCCCGCGAACCTGCCGACGACCTCGTGCGCCTTCGACTGGACGGTCCCGATCTTGTCGCGGTACTTGCCCTTGGTCTTCTCGTCGACGTACTCCGCGGCCTTGTCGATGCCGCCGTCGATCTGGTCGGAATGCTCGCCCACCGCGTCCTTGGCCTTGGCGGTCAGGTCGTTGGCCAGGTCCCTGGCCTTGTCGAAGAAGTCGGACATGGCGGTTCACCATTCCTTTCGCGGAGATGGCTGGAGACGGATCAGCGGGCGGCGGTGGCCAGCTCGCGCAGTTCGCTGACGGCGTGATCGAGGCCCTGCGGGTCGCGGTAGAGGGCCGATCCCGCGACCAGGACGTTGGCGCCGGCGCGGGCCGGGCCGGCCACGGTGGCGGGGGCGATGCCGCCGTCGACCTCCACGTCGCAGTCGTGGCCGCCGTCGACGATCATGCGACGGATGCGGGCGATCTTGGGCTCCATGGTCGGGATGTAGTCCTGGCCGCCGAACCCGGGGTTGACGGTCATGACGAGCACCATCGAGCACAGGTCGAGCACGTCGGACACCGCCTCGGCCGGCGTGGCCGGGTTGAGCGCCACCGCGGCCCGCGCCCCCAGCTCGCGCACCCGCCCGAGCGAGCGGTGCAGGTGGCGAGTCGACTCGGCGTGCACCACCAACAGCTCGCAGCCGGCGTCGACGTAGCGGTCCATGAGGGCGTCGGGCTCCTCGACCATGAGGTGGGCCTCGAACGGGACCGTGACGTGCGGGCGGCAGGCGGCGATGACGTCGGGGCCGAACGTCAGGTTGGGTACGAACCGCCCGTCCATCACGTCCCACTGGATGCGGTCGACCCCGGCCTTCTCGAGGGCCACCACCTCGTCGCCCAGGCGGGAGAAGTCGGCGGGGAGCACCGACGGGACGATCTCGATGGGGCGCTGCGCAGGGACAGCGGCGCGGGGGGTGTCCACGGCCCCCATCCTAGGGTGAGGCGGTGACCAGCCCTGCTGAGAGCGTGCGCAGCGTGCGCATCACCGGCGTCGCCGCGGGCGGTGCCGGCATCGCCCGCGAGCCCTCGGGCCGGGTGCTGTTCGTCGAGGGCGCCCTGCCCGGTGAGCTGGTGGTCGCCGAGCTGACCGCCGAGCGGCGCGACCACGCCCGGGCGGTGGCGGTGGAGGTGGTCGAACCGGCGCCCGGGCGGGTGACGCCCCCCTGTCCGTGGGTCGCCGCCGGGTGCGGGGGCTGCGGCTGGCAGCACGTGTCGCCCGCTGTCCAGCGCGAGCTCAAGTCCCAGGTGGTCGCCGACGCCCTGCGGCGGCTGAGCGGCGTGACCGACCCGGCGGTGGGGTCTGGGCCCGTGCTGGCGACCGCCGGCTACCGCACGACCCTGCGAGGCGTCGCCGACGAGGAGGGGCGCTTCGCCCTGCGGGCCCACCGCAGCCACGACCTGGTGGCGGTGCCCACCTGCCTCGTCGCGCACCCCTTGGTGGCCGAGGTGCTGGCCGAGGGGCGCTTCCCGCCGGCCGCCGGGGTCACGGTGCGGGTGGGCGCCCGCACCGGCGAGCGCCTCGTCGTGGTCGACGGCCCGGGGACGGGCCCGCAGGGAGGCGCCGACGAGGCCCGGGTGGTCGTGCCCGAGGGGGTGCGGGTGGTGGCCGGGGCCGAGCTGGCGGCGGGGCGACGGGCGTGGCTGCACGAGGAGGTGGCCGGCGTGCGCCTGCGGGTGTCGGCCCGCTCGTTCTTCCAGGCCGGCCCCGAGGCCGCCGAGGCGCTGGTGGCCGCCGTGGCCGACGCAGCCGGCCCCCTCGGGCCCGACGACCGCGTGGCCGACCTCTACGGTGGCGTGGGCCTGTTCGCCGCCACCGTCGGCCGTGGCGCCCGCACCGTGCTGGTCGAGGCCTCGGCAGCGGCCACCGCCGACGCACGCATCAACCTGCGCGGCACGGACCGGCCGGCCCGGGTCGTGCGCAGCGACGTGGCCCGCTGGCGGCCCCGGCGCATGGACCTCGTCATCGCCGACCCGCCCCGGGTCGGGCTCGGCCGTCGCGCGGCGCGCACGGTGGCCGGAACGCACGCCCGCCGGGTGATGCTGGTGAGCTGCGATGCCGGCTCGCTGGGCCGTGACGTCGCCATGCTGCGCGCGGCCGGCTACCGGTGGGTGTCGTCGACGCTGGTCGACGCGTTCCCGCACACGCCCCACGTCGAGGTGGTGACGCGCCTCGATCGCGACTGACGACGGGGGCGTACCCCTCTGGGACCCCGCGGCGATGACGGCACGACGAACGCGCCACACCTGTGCGCGAGCAGAGAGCTGGGAGACAGGATGCGAGCGATGTTGACCCGCACGGCGGCGAGCACCGCCGTGACGATGGCCGTGGGGTTGCTGCTCGCCGCCGGACCGGCCGCGGCGCAGGACCCGCCGGGCGACAACGGCACGGTCAAGGTCGACGGCGTCGAGTTCGACGACCACCCCGACAACGAGCCGCACGTGGGGTGCATCTTCCAGGTCGACTTCTACGGGTTCGACCAGGGTGACCTGCAGGCGACCGTGACGTTCGAGGCCATCCCGCCCACGGGCGACGCGATCCTCATCGAGGACGACGAGGTCGCCATCGGCGAGGACGAGGCCGGAGGCGGCACCGACCTCGACGCGTCGCGGACCTACGATCTCACCGAGCTGCTGGCCGGCATCGAGCAGCACCCGCAGCAGGGGTGGCACGTGCGGCTGACCGTGCACGCCGAGGGCTCGATCGGGGCCGACACCAAGTTCAAGGTGTTCTGGGTGACAGGGTGCGCGCCGACGCCCACGACGAGCTCGACCACCACGACCACGAAGCCCGGCTCGACCACCACGACGACCAAGCTCGACTCGACCACGACCACCGTCCCCGGTGGATCGACCACGGTCCCCGGCGGTGCGCCGCCCGTCCCGCCCGGTGGCGACGGCGCACCGCCCCCCTCCGTGCCGCCCGGCGAGCTGCCCCGCACCGGCGGTGACAGCGTGCCGCTCGCGGCGACGGCTGCCGGGCTCGTCTTGCTCGGCACCGCCGGCGTGATCGCCGCCCGTCGCCTGCGTCCCACGGGCGACTGACAGAGCCGCCGCCCTGCTCGGGTGCGGGGGTTTGGAGTCCTCCCGCACCCCGAGCAGGTGGCGGCGCAGTGGTCAGTCCATGGAGGTGACCGAGGCGACGTGGCCCTGGACCCGGTCGAGGGTGCCGTCCTCGAGGCAGCCCACCAGCCGCTTGTGGCCGTTGTTGCCGATGGCCGGGCTAATCGTCACCTCGAAGCCGCCGGACGCCACCTCCTGAGGAGCGGTGTTGGTGCCCGACACGGTGGCCGCGCACACCGCCCACAGGGCGTTGGCGGCCTCGATGTCGGTGCCGCTGTAGTCACGGGTGCCGACGTCGAAGGCGACGACCGTGGTGGTGCCGTCGACGACGGCGTCCGGGCGGTTCTGGGTCAGGTCGGCCAGCGCGTCGATCCCGACGATCGCCACCGCCAGCAGGACGAGGAGCCCGAGGAGCTTCATGGCCGGCTCGCTATGGGGCCGCGCAGCAGGTCGAGCGGGGCCCTCTCTGCGGTGGCGAAGCCGTGCGCGGGCAGGGCCAGGCTGTCGAGCTGGGCCGCGAGGCCCCGCTCGGCCACGGGCGTCACGGTGGCCCGGGCCAGCCGCTCGACCACCCAGGCGATGCCCGACAGCAGCACGCCGGCGCCCATGAGGACGGGGACGAACACGTTCATCTGCTCGGGGCGCGCCAGCCAGGCGAAGGTCGGGCGGGGTGCGGGCGCGGTCGACCGGATGCGCTCGAGCCGCACCGTCTGTGCCGGTGTCGGGCTCTCCATCCGGTCCAGCCGCTCGGTCACGACCTTGAGCCGCTGGGCCAGCAGCGACCCCATGACGGCCACCTCGGCGGCCACGAAGATGGCGGCCGACATGAGCGCCCGGTTCCACTCCCACCGGTACAGGTAGATGAACGTGTAGGCGCCGGAGGCGGCCAGGGTGACGCCGCCCAGCAGGGTACGGAGTGTGCGGGTGTTCATCGTCGGGCTCCGATCGGGATGACGTTGTCGCCGTTCGTCCTGGTGGCGGCGGCGCCGGGCTCGGCGTCGTCGTCGGTGAGGTCGATCACGATGCGGGCGGGCAGGGGGACGACGGTGGTGCGGTCGGCGCCGGGGGCCCGGGCCTCGTCGCCGGACCGGTCGCGGCTGCCACCGGTGTCGGACACCTCGATGGCGTCGGACACCCGGACCACGTCGGCCGTCGGTGCCACATCGGACACCTGGACGACATCGGCGGTGGCGACGTCGGACACCTGGACCACATCGGACGTGGCGACGTCGGACACCTGGACCACATCGGACGTGGCGACATCGGACACCTGGACGACATCGACCGCGGGTGGCTCGGCGGCGTCGGCCAGCACCCGGACGGTGCCGAGCGTGCCATCGACCTCGACGACCTGGCCGGCCTGGTAGCGGTCGGTGGCTCCGGCGTGGCCCACCACGGTGGGCACGCCGTGCTCACGGGCGAGGATGGCCAGGTGGCTGAGGGGGCTGCCCGTCTCGGCCACCAGTCCCGTCAGCCGCGGGACGACCGGGGCGAGCCGGGGGTCGAGGTGGGTGACGATCAGCACGGCGCCCTCGGGCGGGTTGTCGCCCAGATGGACGGGGCCCGAGCCGCTGCCGCCACCGGCGCCCACACCGTTCGCACCGGCGCCAGGGGCCGCGACCGCGACCGGCGTGTTGTCCGGCGTGAGCCGGAACTGGGCCGGGAGGGGGCGGGGCGCGATGACGGTCGGGTCGATGCGGTCGGCCAGGTCGGCCGGAGCCGTGCGGGACACGACCGCGGCCTGCAGCTCGTCGAGGCCGAGGAGGCGGACGGTGTCCTGGTCGGGCAGCACGCCGACGCACACCAGCCGGTGCCCGAGCTGCCAGGCGGCGCGGGCGGTCAGCTCCTGCACCCAGCGGGCGCGGAGTCGCAGCGCCTCGCGCACCACGGCGCCGTCGGACGCGGGGGAGGGGGCGGTCACCTCGGCCGGGGCGGCCGGCACGGCGGCCAGCTCGGTCAGGCCGTGCCCCTCGGCGATGCGGGGAGGCGCCAGCGCCAGCACCACCGGGCTCGACTCGACCAGGTCGTCGAGGTCGACGCCCTCGGCCTGCGCCTCGGCCAGGGCCGAGAGCGCCAGCGAGGCGGCGGTGGTGCCACCCTCCGAGCCGGGGATCAGCATGCCGGCCAGCACCTCGTAGCCGTGTAGCGCCCGCAGTGCGGTGCGCCCGTTGTCGAGCACGGCCAGCAGGGCTGCGTTGGACAGCTCGTCGATGCGGGGCACTGCGGCCAGGTCGGCGTCGACCTGCTCGACCACGTCGCGGGCGAGCGCGGGCAGGGCCCGGCTCAGGCGTCCGGTGCGCCACGCGGCGCCGAGGCGGCGGGCGGGCGGGCGGGGATCGAGCTTCCGCAGCAGCTTGTGGCGCACGGGCGCCAAGCCCATGTGCCCCAGGTTGGCGACGGCCCAGCCGTCGATGTCGCGCACGACCGGCGAGCGGCGCAGGGCCCGGGCCGGTGCGCTGCCGGTGAGCAGCAGCGCCTGCTCGATGCCCTCGCCCAGCGGGGCGAGCCACAGGTCCGACTCGAGCCGGGCCAGCGGCTCGGGGAACGTCTCGGCCAGGGGGCCGGTGCCCAGGACCGGGCCGCCGGGGCGTCCGGTCGGCGTGGTGATGGGCCGGCTCTGCAGCAGCCACAGGGTGCCGTCGTGGTCGATGGCCCACTCGATGTCCTGCGGGCCGCCGAAGGCCTCGCCGGCCCGCCCGGCCAAGCGGGCCAGCGAGCGCAGCGCGGCGCGGGGAAGGAGGGGAGCGCCGTCGCTGCGATTCTCGATCAGTCGGCCGCGGGGCGACAGGACGGCGGTCCAGCCGTCGTCCAGGCCGCTGACCAGCGAGTCGGGCCCGCCCTCGACCGCCGACACGAGCAGCCGGTCGGTGCGGCCGGACACGGGATCGGCGCCGAACAGCACGCCGCCCCAGCGGGGGGCGAGCTGGGGCTGCACCAGGACGGCCATGCGGGCGTCGGGCACGTCGGCCAGCCGGCCCGAGTCGAGCACCCGGTCGACGGCGTCGACGAAGCTCGACCAGTCGGTCACGTCGAGCACCGACGTGAAGACGCCGGCCATCGACGACGACCCGCCGTCCTCGTTGGTCGACGACGAGCGGACGACCAGCGGACGCTCGCCCTCGTTGCCGAGCGTGCGCCAGGCGGCCCGCGCCGGGCCGGGGCGGTCGAGTCGCGAGGGGTGCGACCAGCCGCGGTGGTCCCAGGCAGTGGTGAGCACCGCGCCGGGAAGGACGGGGAGCCCGGCCCGGTGTGCCAGGGCGAGGTTGGCTGCTTTGGCGCCGACGAGCGACCCGTCGGTCGCGCCGTGATCGGTGAGATCGACGAGGTCTGGCCGTCGGAGCGCAGGGGGGTACGTCTCCATGCGACGAGACTGCCGGGTGACGCTTGCACGGCGGTTGCCGCCCGCTTGCAGCACCGTCCGTGCTGGTCAGCGCTCGTAGACGGCCAGGTCGACGGCCTTGACCGTGGCCCACACCTCGGTGCCCGGCGCGAGCCCCAGCTCGGCGACCGACGCCGGTGTGACCTCGGCCACAATGGCGGACAGGCTGGCACCATCCGTGCCCCCTTGCGCCCGCTCGGTGAGCTGGACGCGCACCCGGTCGTGGTCGGCCTCGAGGTCGACCACCACCGCCGGCCAGGCGTTGCGGGCGCTGCCCTCGGGGGGCCGGCGGTGCAGGGTGACGGCCTGGGGACGCACCGCCACGGCCACCTCGTGGCCGGGCAGCGGGTCGGCCACCGTCAGCTCGGCCCCGCTGGCGAGGCGGACGGTGTGCTCGCCGGCCGCCGTGCCGTGGAGCAGGTTCAGTCCCACCAGCTCGGCGACGTAGCGTGACCGCGGGCGGCGGGCCACCTCGGCCGTGGTGCCCCGCTGGGTGACCCGCCCGGTCTCGATCACGACCAGCCGGTCGGCCAGCACCAGGGCGTCGACCGGGTCGTGGGTCACCAGCAGGCGGGCCCCGGCGAAGGTGGCCAGGTGGCGGCGCAGCTCGGCCCGCACGTGCACCCGGGACCGGGCGTCGAGGGCGGCGAGGGGCTCGTCCAGCAGCAGCACCCGCGGCTCGGTGGCCAGCGCCCGGGTCAGCGCCACCCGCTGCGACTGGCCGCCCGACAGCGCCCGGGGCTTGGCCCCCGCCACCTCGGCCAGGCCCACTCGTGCCAGCCATCCGGCGGCGTCGGCCCTGGCCTGCGCCTTGGGCACACCCCGGGCCCGCAGGCCGAACGCGACGTTGTCGAGGGCCGTCAGCCGGGGGAACAGCAGGTGGTCCTGGAAGACGACGCCGATGGGCCGCTCGGCGGTCGGGACGAAGGTGCCGGCCGCCGGGTCGTCGAGCACTCGGCCGTCGATCTCGATCCTCCCGGCGTCGACCGCCTGCAGGCCGGCGATGCAGCGCAGCACGGTGGTCTTGCCGGCGCCGTTCGGGCCGAGCAGGGCCACGACCTCGCCGTCGGCCACCTCGACCGCCGCGTCCAGGTCGAGGTCGCCGAGGCGCAGCGTGATGTCGGCGCGCAGCACGGCTACACCGTCACGCGGCCAGCCACCGGTCCCGCAGGGGCACCAGCACGGCCAGCGACACCGCCACCAGCACCAGCGACAGGGCGATGGCGGCGCCACGGTCGGACTCGAGCGCCAGGAACACCGCCAGCGGCATCGTCTGCGTGCGGCCCTGGAGGTTGCCCGCGAAGGTCACCGTGGCGCCGAACTCGCCCAGCGCCCGGGCCCAGCACAGCACCGCCCCGGCCACGATCGACGGCAGGACCATGGGCAGGGTCACCTGCCGGAAGATCATCCACCTGCCCGCTCCCAGGGTGGCCGCGGCGTCCTCGTAGCGGCGGTCGGCCGAGCGCAGCCCTGCCTCGACGGTGACCACCAGGAACGGCAGGGCCACGAAGGTGTTGGCTGCGATCACGCCCCAGAGCGAGAACGGCAGGAGGAACCCCGTGCCGTCGTAGACCGGCCCGCCCACCAGCCCGCGGCGACCGAAGGCGAACAGCAGCGCAGCACCGCCGACCACGGGCGGCAGCACCATCGGCAGCAGCACGAGCCCCCGCACCAGCGAGCGCCCCGGGAAGTCGGTGCGGGCCAGCATCCACGCCAGGGGCACGCCGCCCACCAGCGACAGGCCGGTGGCGGCGAGTGCGCTGACCAGCGAGAGGCGCAGCGCCTCGGTGACGAGGGGCGCGCTCAGCAGCTCGCGCAGCGACGACCACGGCGCCCGCTGGAGCAGCGCCACGAAGGGCAGGACCAGGAAGCCGAGCGTCAGCGCCGCCGGCGGCACCAGCGCCCAGGGCGGGCGGCCGGAGGCCCGGGGCCTGCGGGCGCCGTGGCCGGCCGTCATGCCGGGTCGAACCCGTGGGACTCGAGGATCGCCTGGCCGTCGTCCGAGAGCGCGAACTCGACGAAGGCGGCGGCGATGTCGGGCTCGCCCGCGTTGGCCAGCACCGCGATCGGGTAGTCGGCCACCACGTTGTCCTCCTCGGCGATCTCGATGCCGTCGACGCCGTCGGTGGACGCGACGTCGGTGCGGTACACGATGCCGGCATCGAGCTCGCCGGCCTCGATCTTGGTGAGCAGGCTCCGCACGTCGGGCTCGTCGGTGTCCTGCGCGGGTGTGACGCCGGCCTGGTCGAGCGCCTGACGCCCGTACTCGCCACACGGTACGTCAGCGGCGCACAGGCCGATGAGCAGGCGGTCGTCCGCGAAGTCAGCGAGTCCCTCGACGTCGGCCGGATTGCCGGCGGGTACGGCGATCTCCAGCGAGTTGTGCGCGAACAACTCGGGCTCGCCCTCGACCTCGCCGGCCTCGATGACCTGATCCATGTTCGACGGGTTGGCCGAGGCGAACACGTCGGCGGGCGCGCCGGCCAGGATCTGCTCGCGCAGGGCCGTGGACGCGCCGACGTTGAGCTCGACGGTGACGCCGGGGTTCTCCTCGCTGAACGCGTCGGCCGCCTCGGTGAAGGCGTCGGTGAGCGACGCGGCGGCGAACACGGTGATGGTGCCGTCCAGCCCCGAGTCGGCTGTCGTCTCGTCGATGGCCGTCTCGGCCGTGGCCGTCTCGTCGGCGGTGTCGTCGCCGCAGGCGGTGCCGAGCCCGAGCGCAAGGCAGAGGCCGAGCGCCGGCAGCGTGTGCGAGTGGCTGGTCATCGAGGTGCCCTTCGATCCCTGGCGCGGCATGGTGCCGCTGTCTAGTCGCGCTGACACTAGTCGGGCCGCACGCCGCCCCGGGTGCGAGGATGGCGGCCGATGGAGCGCCGTGCGTCGCTGTCGCTGAGCGAGTGGGCCGTGCTGGCCTGCCTGGCTGAGCGGGACCGCCACGGCTACGACATCGCGGCCGAGCTGGCCCCGGGCACCGAGCTGGGGTCCGTGTGGCGGGTCACACGCCAGGTCGTGTACCGGGCGCTCGACCGGATGGTCGCGCTGGGTCTGGCCGAGCCCGGGCCCGCCGAGCCGGGCGCCGGGGGGCCGCCCCGCCAGGTGTTCGAGGCCACCGATGCCGGGCGCGACCGGCTCGAGGGGTGGCTGGCGCAGCCCGTCGAGCACCTGCGTGACGTGCGCAGCGCCCTGCTGCTCAAGCTGGTGCTGTGCCGTCGCCTGAGCGTCGACGCGCGCCCGCTGGTCGAGGCGCAGCGCAAGCGCTTCGCCGGGCCCCTGGCGGCGCTGGCCGAGCCCCCGGGCGCGGACCCCGTGGACATGTGGCGGCACCACTCGGCCGCCGCCGTGGCGGCGTTCATCGACGCCCTGGCGGACGCTCCTCCCGACGGGTGAGGGCGTCCTCGACACCCGGGCGGAAGCCCTCCCGCCGCCGAGCTGGAGGGGCGGTCAGAGCACGGGGCTCGCCGAGCAGTCGAGGGCCAACCCGCGGTCGAAGCCCTCGATGCCGTCCTCGACCAGGGCCCGGCCCTGGGTGGCCGCCTCGGCCAGGGCCTCCGGGTCGGCCAGGGGGCTCGACGACGGCAGCTCGGTGCGGTCGACCACCAGCAGCGGCCGGGCCAGGCCCGCCAGCTCGATGGTCTCGACCCAGGGTGCCAGCTGGTTGTGCAGCGCCGCCGCCGCGGTGGTGAGGTGGCCGGGCGTCGGTAGGCCGGCCGTGATGGTCAGGCGGGCCACGTCCTCGTCACCGTTGGGGTTGTTCGCGGTGTACGACGCGTCCCAGCGCAAGCCGTTCGGACCGTTCAGGCAACCGGCCGCGGCGGAGAGCTCGGCCTGGACCATGACGTCACGCAGCCGGTCGATGCGGTGGCGCGCCGCCGGCGGCGCCCAGCCCAGGCCGTCGTCGCTGGCCAGCGGGCCGCCATCGGCCCGGGGGACGGCCGTGGTGACGACCACGGCGATGCTGACCGCGCCCACCGCCACCGCGGCGACGGTGGAGCCGCTGACGTGGCCGGTGAGCTGCCGCACCTGCGCGATGCGGCGCTCACGGACGGGGCCGAGCCCGGCCACCAGGGCGTAGCAGACGAGCGCGGCGGCCGCCCGGGGAGCCTGCGCCCAGACCCCCGACCGCCCGGCGGCCAGCACCCCCACGGCCCCGTGCCGGACCGCCCACCACGCCATGGCCAGCGCCGCCGGCACGAGCACGGCGGTCAGGGCACCGTGGACGAGGATCACGACCACGCCGGGCAGCGTCCGGAGCCGGAACGCGGCGCGCACGCGGCGGACCGCCCGCCGGGCCACGCCGCCTGGCCAGGGACCGTGGTCGACCAGCGACCGGAGCACGGCGCCCGTGCCCGCGGCGACGGCCACCACCGCCAGCCAGGGCACGGGCGACACGAAGGCGACGCTGGCCACCGCGGCCGCCCCGAGGTCGAGCAGGTGGCGGTCGATGCGCCGCACCGGCGGGTCGAAGCCCGGGCTGGTGGCCCCCGACGGCCGACCGGCCGGGTCACCGGCGGGCGTGCCTGCGCCCGCGGCCCCGGGGACGGGCGCACGCGGGACGTCGTGGGCGGCGGCGTCCGCCGATCCGTGGTCCCCGGCGGTCGACCAGGTGGCCCCGGAGGCGGGGCGGCGGCTGCCGGCGCCCGGACCGGTCGGGTGCGGCCGCGCGCGTCGCCCACCGCCCGGCCAGGCCCGGGCCGTCGGTCGCCTCCGTCCGTCCCGATCGCGCCAACCCGGTTGCTCGTCACCCGGCGCGGCGGTGGGGCCTGGTGCCCCCGGGGCGCCGGTCCCGCTCACGAAGCCCTGGAACACGGCGTCGGGCCGCAGCGGGCCTTCGTCGTCGCCGGCACGGGCGCTGCCGCTCCCTGCCGCGGCGCCTGCGCCCGCCGTGCCGCCCCTCGGGGCGCCTGCGCCCGCTCCGCCGCCGGTCGCGGTCCCGGGCCCCGTCGTCGTGGCGGTGCGGGTCGTGGTCCCGGCTCCAGCCATCGTGCCGGTGCCGGTGGGTCGGTCGCCCGCTGTGCCGCTCGCCCCGGCGCTCGCCGTCTCCGGATCCGTCACGCGCTCGGTCGGCGGGTACGGCGACGCGGCGGCGTCACCGTCCTCGTCCAGGTGGAGCGCGGCGAACGCCCGGGCGGCCGCGGCGGCCCGCTGGCTCAACTCGTCGTCGGGCGCGGCGGTGACGGCCGGGTCGACATCCCCAACTGAGCTCATTACGTCTCGTCCCCCAGACCCCCGGCCCGCCCGTCACGTGGCCACCAGAGTGTGCCCGACCGTGCGGGCCCATGCCGGGCGAGTGCCTATGAGCTGCCCGTGGCGGCCGTGCCCCCCGCGGGGAGGTCGGGGCGCCTCGCCAGGCCGGGCGCCGAGGGCGGCGAGGCCGCCGTCGACGGTGCGGAGCCGGCGGTGGCGCCCGGGGCAGCGTTCAGTGACGGGCCAGGCGACGCCGCCGGCTCGGGCGACGCGGCGGGGGACGGCGCCTCGTCGGGCAGGGGCGCCGAGGTCGTGGTCGGGGTCGTCGTGGTGGTCTCCGCCGGCGCCGTGGCGGCGGTCGTGGTCGCCGACTCCGAGGGTGCCGGCTCTTGCGCCCCGGCGGGCTGCGACGGGCTCGTGGCGGTTGCGCCACCCGGCGCCGGCTCGGCGGCCCCGGTGGTGGTGCCCGGCGTCGACGAAGGCTCGCCGGACGCGTCGATCGCTCCCGACCCGGCGGTGCCCGGGACGCAGGAGTCCTCGTCCGGATCGCATCGGCGCGGGGTGGCGGCGCCGGGCGTGCCGTCGGCGTCGGTGTCGGTCGGTGCGGGCGCCTCGGCTGCGGGTGGATCCCCGTGGCCGATCATGGGCATGACCCGCTCCTGGATGGCGGGCACGACCACGGTGGCGGCCACGGTGGCCACGATGCCGGTGGTGGCCGCCGCGGCGGCCATCGTCATCACGCTGGCGGTGGTGGCAGCGGCGGCCTTGAGGGCCATCAGCCGGCCCACCGTGCGCACGCCCGGCCGGTGCGGCAGCTGGGCGAGGGTCTCGCCCAGGGTGGCTCGGCGCATCGTGTCGACGATCACCGGCTCGTCGACGAGCTCGTCGGGCTCGGCCGGGCCGCGGGCCCGGTGCACGAGCGTCCGCACGTCCGCGTACCAGCCCGGGGCGTCGGGATCGGGGGCCATGCCGTCCCACACCCCGTCGGCGACGTGGGTGTCGAACTGGGTCATGTCGACCCACAGCTCGTCGCTGCGGGGCGTCATGTCGTACTCACCTCGTCGCCGAGGTGCACGGCCAGGCGCCGCAGCGCACGGTGGCACAGCACGCGCACGGTCCCCGGCTCGCGCTGCATGATGCGGGCCACCTCTGTCACGGGCAGGCCACCGACCACCCGCAGCAGCACCGCCTCGGCCTGCTCCGGCGTGAGCTCGGCGACCAGCTCGTCGACGGCGCCCTGGGCGCCGAGGCGCTCGAGGACGGTGCTCGCCGGATCGCCGCTCGGGCCCCACTCGACCGCCACGTCGAGTCGTTCGCTCGCCACCACGTCGGTGCGCTGGCGGGCCGCTCGCCGCCGATGATCGATCAGGCGGCGCCTGGCGATGGTGAACAGCCAGCCGCGGAAGGCGGCCTCGTCGCCCGTGAACCGGGGCAGGCCGCGGGCGACGCCGATCCAGACCTCGCTGGCCAGGTCGTCGGCGGCTCCGGCCGCCTGGGCCCGGAGGTAGCGCAGGACGGCGGGCTGGTAGGCGCGGAACAACTGGGTGAGCGCCCAGTGCTCACCTCGTCCCGCCGCGTCGACGACGTCCGGAAGCTCGGCTTCGTGCATCATCTGCCCGGCCGGCACACTAGCCACTCAGGGTGATCGTGTCGCCCCCAGGCGGGGACGCAGGTGCTCCGGGCCGAAAACGGACGAACCGCCGGCCATCGCCGGCGGTTCGACATGCCTGTGTTCAGGCGGTCGGTCAGACCACTCGGACGTTCTGGGCCTCGTCGCCCTTGCGGCCCGGACCGATGTCGAACTCGACGGTCTGGCCTTCGTTGAGGGTCTTGTACCCCTCACCTTGGATGTTCGAGAAGTGCACGAACACGTCGTCGCCATCTTCACGGGAGATGAAGCCGAAGCCCTTCTCCGCATTGAAGAACTTCACTGTGCCTGTAGCCAATTGTCTCTCTCTTCAGTAACGAGTCGATCCGCGCGACCAACTCAGGCCCACGAATCTATCGGTTCGCGGGCCGTTACCGGTACCGGTAGGTGATACGGCCCCTGCTGAGGTCGTAGGCCGAGACCTCGACCTGCACCCGATCGCCGGGGAGGATGCGGATGCGGTTCTTGCGCATCTTGCCGCTGAGGTGGCCGAGCACCATGTGTCCGTTGTCGAGGCAGATGCGGAAGTGGCCGCCCTTCAGGGCCTCTTCCGTGCGCCCCTCCAGGATGAATGCGTCGTCTTTCGTCTTCGCCAAAGAAGTCGTTCCTCGCTCTTGGTCAACCAGGTCATGCTACGTAACCGCGACCCGGATGCCGCGAATTCCCGATCCCGGCGTCGATCGGCCCCCGTCAGCGCATCACGCCGAGCGGCTGCACGCGGTGGCCGGGGAACACCGTCGCCAGTGCGCCGGCGCCCACGCCCAGCCGGCGGGTCACCACCTCGGCGAGCACGTCGCGGTAGTCGTTCCACCCGGGCACGTCGCCCCGGTCGAGCCCCTCGGGGGCGAGGCCGTGCCACGCACCCGGGACCGTGCCGGCGGCCAGGCCACCGCCGATCAGCAGCACCGCTGCGCCGCGCCCGTGGTCGGTGCCGGCGTTGGCGTTCTGCTGGACACGGCGGCCGAACTCGGTCATGGCCACCACCGTCACGTCGGCCAGGTGGTCGCCGAGGTCGGTGGCGAACGCGCCGAGGGTCTCGCCGAGCAGCGTGAGCTGGCGGGTCATGGCGCCCGACTCGACCGTTCCCAGGTTGGTGTGCATGTCCCAGCCGCCCACGTCGACGCACGCCACCCGCAGCCCGACGCCGGCCTTGATCAGCCGGGCCACGTCGGCCAGCCGGGCGGCGAACTCGCCCTCCGGGTACGGGGCGGCCGGCTGGAGGTCGGCCGCCACGACGAGCCGGGCGATGTCGAGCGCCTCCAGGGTGGTCGTGGTGTCCTGCGAGATCGGGTGATCGACGCCCGTGTACAGGGCCCGAAGGGCCTCGAACGTCTGCGGATGGACCTCCTCCCCGCCCCCCAGCCGGAAGTGCTCGAGCCTGTCGACCGCCAGGGCCCGCTGGTCGCCGGCCAGCGCTCGGGGCACGGTGGCGTTCGAGCCCATGGCCCGGAAGGTCGTGCCCGGCCCCAGCGTGTCGAGCACCCGGTCGAGCCAGCCCTCGTTGGTGCCGGTACCCGATCCGCCGCGCTCGAGGCAGTCCTGGGCCTGGAAGTGGCTGCGCGAGATGTCCGGCGTCGAGACCGCGGGCACGGCCGTGAAGGCGCCCACCTTCCACAGGTTGTGCAGGGGCGTCAGCGCCGGGTGCAGGCCGAAGCCGCGGGTGAGCGGCAGCAGCGCGCCGGCCGGCACGCCGATCCCAGGGCGGGCGGTGGGCAGGTGGGGATCGTCGGCGGGGACCAGGACCGACAGGCCGTCCATGCCGCCCCGCAGGAACACGACGACCAGCGTGCCCGTGCCGGGGGCCACGCCGTAGGACGCACGGGCGGTCGCGAGCTGCGCCCCCAGGCCCGCGACGCCGGCCATGCCCGCGCCGGCGAGGAAGCGGCGGCGGGTGAAGCCTCGGCTCCACAGGTCGTCACGCCGGCGGCGCTCGGCGTCGACGTGCGCCGCCCGGGCCCGCAGGGCGCCGTCGATCACGGTGGGACCGAGCCGTGCCGGGTCAGCGGGCAGGTCGTCGAGAGGCACGTCGCGCGGCCCTGCGGGCGTGTCGTCGAGGGCGCGGTCGCGGGTGCGCTCGTCGGTCACGGTCGGTCACCTCATCGCAGCAGGAAGTAGGGCGAGTCGAGCACGAGGGGCACGAGGTACTGGACCCTGTCGGGCAGCGCCGACCCGGCGACGGGCGTGGACGCGTCGGCGCCGACGAAGGCGATGAGCGCGTCGCGGTGCTCGGGCTCGAACGTCTGGAGGCACAGCCGCCGGCACAGGCTGTCGACGTACTCGCCCACCGTGGCCTGGGGACGGCCGGCGACCAGCTCCTCGGGGGGCACCACCGGCACCTCGTCCCAGCCCATCACCAGGGCCCGGTGGTAGTTCCAGGCGGTCAGCCGGCCGCTGGCCGAGCGCCAGGCGGCATGCACCTCGGGGTAGCCGTTGGGCGACGGCCACGCCAGCGGCCGCTGCCCCATCTGGCCCGACCACCACAGCAGCGGGTGCACCAGCGGGTCGCCCTCGGGTGCGGGCTCGACCCCCAGCACCCGGGCGCTGCCGACTGCGTCGTCGAGCGGGCGGCGCACCTTCTGCCCGGCGGCGGCCCAGAACTCGGCCGAGCGGAACAGCATCGACAGCACGGGCACGATGGCCGTGCCCTCGGCCAGGTAGGTCTCGGCCAGGCGGTCGACCAGCGTCCCGGGCGGCATGTCCGACACAAAGCGCACCGCGAGCTTGCGGGCGATGGTCTGCGCCGTCGCCGGGTGGGCGGCCAGGTGGCGCAGATAGGCGTCGCCGACCTCGAGGCCGCCGTCGGGCGTGTCGTTGGGGTGGGTGAAGTCGAGCACCGTGACCGGCCCGGTCCAGTGCAGCCCGGGGTCGTACACGAAGTCGCCCTCGACCCCGGGGCCGCGGTCGTTCGCCACCGTCCGGCCGGTGAGGATGTGGGCGCTGTGGCGCACGTCGTCCTCGGTGTAGCCCGAGGCCACGCCGACGGTGTGCAGCTCGAGCAGCTCGCGCCCCAGGTTCTCGTTGACCGCGTCCTTCCGCGAGCCGACGTTGGTGAGGTACCGGAGCATGGCCGGGTTGCGCATGGCGGCCAGGAGCATGTCGGTGAACGAACCGAGCGCGTGCGCGCGGATGACGCCCTCGTGCCACGAGGCGGCGTTGTCCCACGTCTCGTTGCTCGGCGTGGTGACGTTGAGGTGGTTGGCCCAGAAGTCGGTCATGACCTCGAGCAGCTGGCGGCGCGACCAGATCTGGCGGGCCAGGGTGGCCCGGGCGTACTCCTCGGCGGCGAACAGCTCGCCCCGCGGGATGGCCGCCCTGACGGCGTCGGGCTCGAGCAGGGCGAGCGGTAGGCGGGAGACGACGGCGTCGGCCTGCGGGTCGTCGATGCCGGCCGGGCTCAGCTGGGCCGCCAGCCAGGCGTCGATGCCCGCGGCGCGGGCCTCGTCGACCAGGGCGGGCGTCGGCCCGAACGTCGTCCGGCGGAGCAGGTGGAGCACGGGGTCGGACGTGTCGAGGATGGTGGGTGCCGCCACCTCGGTGGCGGCTGCGGCCTCGCCGGCCGTGTCGAACAGCAGTCGCGGCGGCTTGGACCGGGTGGCCGCGATCCGCTCGGTCGACTCGAGTGCGCTGGCGTAGCTCTCATCGCGATTGGCGAACCCGTCGGCGTCGGCGGGCCGCCGGACGGTGTCACCGGCCGCCCCGGGGTGGGGGGCCGCGTCTCCCGTGCCGGGCAGGATGCGGGTGGCGCCCAGCGCGGCCGCGCCCACTCCCGTCGAGGCCAGCCCGGCGATGACCGTGCGCCGGCGCCAGCGGGCGCGGCCGCCCGTCACGGCGCTCACGTCGCCTGGCTCGTCGTCGGTCATGGATGGCCCCCCAGCCGCTCATGCCCGCGCCCCGGGGGTGATCATACGCGCCGGCTCGGGGGCGGAGGCGGCCGCCGCCGGACCGGGTCAGCGGGGCAGGTGCTTGGCGATGCGCAGCAGGGCCGTGAACCGGCGTGAGTAGCCCCGCGGGTCGCCGGTCTGGTCCTGCAGCTTCTCGGCCAGCCGCGTGCGCACGGCGACCGTGCGTGACTCGGTGTACTTGAGCAGGCCCTCGCGCCCGTGGCGGCGGCCCAGGCCCGACGCCTTCATGCCGCCCATGGGTGCGTCCAGGCTGGCCCACGCCGACGCGTAGCCGTCGTTGACGTTGACGGTCCCGGCGAGGATGCGCCCGGCGATGGCCCGGCCCCGCCCGGTGTCGCCGCAGTAGACGCTGGCGTTGAGGCCGTACTCGGTGTCGTTGACCTGGGCGACCGCCTCGTCGTCCGAGGTCACCGGGTACACGGCCACCACGGGGCCGAACGTCTCGTCGCGGTACAGGTCCATCTCGGCGGAGGCGCCGGTCAGCACGGTGGGCTCGTAGAACAGCGGACCGATGTCGGGCCGGTGCCTCCCGCCCGCCACCACCCGGGCGCCCTTGGCCACCGCGTCGTCGACGTGCGACCGCACCTTGTCGAGCTGGTCCTGCGAGGCGAGCGCCCCCACCTCGGGGCCGTAGGCCTGCTCGGCCCCCAGCCGCAGCGCGCGCACCCGGGCCCCGAGCGCCTCGGTGAACCGCTCGGCGATCGGCTCGGAGACGTAGATCCGCTCGATCGAGATGCACAGCTGACCCGTGTTGGCGAACGAGGCGACCACCGCGCCCTCGACGGCGCGGTCGAGGTCGACGTCGTCGGTGACCACCATCGCGTTCTTCCCGCCCAGCTCGGCCGACATGCCGATGAGCCGCTCGCCAGCGCGGCGGGCCACGACCCTGCCGGTGGCGGTCGAGCCGGTGAACATCATGTAGTCGGACGATTCGATGATGGCGGTGCCCACGGTCCGGCCGGGACCGGTGACCACCTGCACGAGCCCCGCGGGCAGGCCTGCCTGCTCGAGCAGCTCGAAGGCCCGCAGGGCGGTGAAGGGCGTCTGCGAGTCGGGTTTGATCACGATGCCGTTGCCTGCCACCAGGGCGGCGAGCGCGTCCGACACCGCCAGCACCAGCGGGTAGTTCCAGGGCGAGATGATGCCGACCACGCCCTTGGGGATGTGGTGCTCGCGGGTGGACACCAGGCCGGGCAGGGCGCTGAGCCGGCGGTGGGGCCTGAGCGCCCGGGGTGCCAGGCGGGCGTAGTACCGGGCCGTGACCGCCTGGTCCATGATCTCCTCGAACGCCCACACCCGGGCCTTGCCGTTCTCGGCCTGGATCAGGTCCATGAGCTCGTCCTGCGCGTCGAGCACCATGTCGTGGTAGCGCAGCAGCACGGCGGCCCGGCGGCGGGCGGGCAGCGCGGCCCACTCGGCCTGGACGGCCCGGGACGCGGCCACGGCGGCGGCCACGTCGGCGGCGGTGCCCACGGGCACCTCGCCCATGACCTCGCCGGTCAGTGGCGAGGTGACCCGGGCCTTGTCGCGGCCCTCGGCCGGCACGGCCACCCGGGCGGCCAGGCGGTCGGTCTCGGCCCGGCCGGGCCGCAGCCCGGTGGCGGTGCCGGCGGTGGCGTCGGTGGCGTCGGTCGTGGTCATGGCGGCCTCCGGCGGGCGGATCGGCGGTCGTGGCCACGGTACCCGGGCGGACCGTCGGTCGATCCGGCCGGGCCGGTCGCGTGGCGTCCTGGGCTGGGCGGCGCCCGGGCGGGGCCCACCCGTCGCCGGCGTCAGCGGTTGAGGGCCGCGAGCCGCTCGGCGTGGGCGGCGAGGGCGGTGCGCAGCTCGGCGGGGGAGAGGACCTCGACGCCCGGGAGCGGAGCGAGCTGGGTCACCGCGACGCGGACGGACTCGAGGGGCAGGTCGATCTCGGTCCAGCCGCCGTCGTCCACCCGGCCGGCGGCGAGGGCGTCGCGGGTGGCGGGGCCGGGGACGAGCCGTGTCAGGAGGCGGGCCGTGTCCGGGCTGACCCGCAGCCGCGTGAGCAGCGGCCGGATGGCGACGTCGAACTCGGCCGCCGAGGTGGCCCACCACGCGCCCAGGTCGAACTCGTCGGGCCGCCACGCCGGCCGGTCGACCACGCTGGCCTGGCCGATGCGCGACACCCGGTAGGTACGGGGCACCTGGCGGTGGGCGGCCACCAGGTACCAGGTGCCGGCCTTGAGCACGAGGCCGAGCGGATCGAGCAGGCGTTCCACCGTGCGGCCGCGGGTGGCATAGGTGATGTCGAGCTGGTGGCCGTCCCACACCGCCTGCGCCACCGCCGCCAGGGCGGGGCTGGCCTCGTCGCGGTGGAACCAGCCGGGGGCGTCGAGCAGGAACCGGGCCGTGATGTGCGCCAGATCGCCGCCGGGCCCCGCCCCGCCGGCGGCGCCGGCCCCCGCCGCGGACGAGCGGAGCTTCGAGCGGGCTGCGGTCAGCACGGCGCCCAGCCCCAGGTCGGCGGCGCCCGCCGTGCCCAGGGTGAGGGCCACGGTCTCGGCCGCGGTGAACCCGTCGACAGGCGAGCGCCAGCCTTCGATCAGGCGGATGCCGCCGTGCGGCCCGGTCTCGGTCCACAGCGGCACGCCGGCCTGTTGCAGGCTGGCGACGTCGCGATAGACCGTGCGCTCGGACACCTCGAGCTCGGCCGCCAGGGTGGCGGCGGTGGCGGGGCCGGTGCGTTGCAGGCGCAGCAGCATCGCCAGCAGCCGGGCCGATCGCATGCCGCACAGGTTAGGCGACATCTCTGACACGATCTGTCAGGGATGCGGCGCGACGGTGGGCCCATGACCGCTACCACCACAGCACCGCTTGCTGGCAGGATCGCGCTGGTCGCCGGGGCCACCCGCGGGGCCGGGCGCGGCATCGCCGTGGCCCTCGGCGCCGCGGGCGCCACCGTCTACGGCACCGGCCGCACCACCCGCACCCACCGCTCCGAGTACGACCGGCCCGAGACCATCGAGGAGACCGCCGAGCTGGTCGACGCCGCGGGCCGCGACACCGGCGGCCGGGGCGTCGCCGTGCAGGTCGACCACCTGGAGCCCGACCAGGTGCAGGCCCTCGTGTCCCGCATCGAGACCGACCACGGCCGGCTCGACGTGCTGGTGAACAACATCTGGGGTGGCGAGCTGCTCACGCAGTGGAACACCCCGGTGTGGGAGCACGACCTGGGCAAGGGCCTGCGCACCCTGCGCCTCGCCGTCGACACCCACCTCATCACCAGCCACTTCGCCCTGCCGCTGCTGACCCGTCACCCGGGCGGCCTCGTAGTCGAGGTCACCGACGGCACCTACGACTACAACGCCACTCGCTACCGCCTCTCGACGTTCTACGACCTGGCCAAGTGGTCGGTGCTGCGGCTGGCGTTCGCCCAGGGCGAAGAGCTGGCGCCCCGGGGCGCGACCGCCGTGGCGCTCTCACCGGGGTGGATGCGCTCGGAGATGATGCTCGAGCACTACGGCGTGACCGAGGCCACCTGGCGCGAGGTGCTGGAACGGCCGCACTCGGGCCCGGGCTTCGACCCCCGTCACTTCGGCATCTCCGAGACGCCGACCTACACGGGTCGCGCCGTGGCCGCGCTGGCCGCCGACCCCGACGTGGCCCGGTGGAACCAGCAGTCGCTGTCGAGCGGGCAGCTCGCCCGGGTGTACGGCTTCACCGACGTCGACGGCAGCCAGCCCGACGCCTGGCGCTACCTGGTCGAGGTCCAGGACCCAGGCAAGCCGCCCGACACCACCGGCTACCGCTGAGGCCCGCCGCTCGGCGCCCGGTCCAGGTCGGGACCCGTCGACCCTAGGTCGGGGCGGTGCTCTCCGGGCCGGCGGGCGCCAGCAGCACGGCGCCGGCGAAGAACGCGACCGCGCCCACGAACGTGCCGACGTTCATGAGGGTCACGTTGCGCACCTGGTCGGTGTCGGGCACGACGTAGGACGCGACCGCGGACACGCCGAAGGCGACGGAGCCGACGAGGTTGAGCGCCGCGATCAGCCAGTCGCGGTCGCGGGGCCGCCAGGCCAGGGTCCGGTGGTTCGTGGCGAGCCACGCCAGTCCGCTCGCGACCAGGAAGCACACCGACCCGCGGGCGTCGGGCGTCCACACCAGGCGATTCGTCTCCGCGGACGTGAGCTGCTCGTCCATGGCGTTGAACGTGCTCACGTTGAAGAACAGCGTGCCGGCGAGCTGGACGAGGGCGGCCCAGCTCTCGATCCGGTGCCCGGCGGCGCCGCGTCCGTCGAGCCACTGCAGCGCGGCGGCGACGGTGAAGAACAGCGAACCCACGAAGAACGTCACCGCGTCGGCCTCGGCTCCCACGGCATCGACATAGCCGGGGGCCGCGCCCACGGCGAAGCACGCCGACCCGATCGCGAACAGCAAGCCGATCCACCTCGTCATGCAGCGGCATCGTCGATGGCCGGCACGGCATCGGCATCGCCCGCGGTGGGTGAAGTGGGCGGCCCCGCACCGTGCCGCCCCGGGAGGGCTGGCATGCTGCCCGGGTGGACGCGCGCTACGAGCCCCGGCTGATCGACATCGCGAGGGACGACGGCGTGACGATCACCTACCACGACGGCCACGTGGCCCGCTTCGACCTCGAGCGCCTGCGAACGGGCTGCCCGTGCGCGCAGTGCCGGGGGCTGCGCGACCGGGGCGAGCCGGCGTGGCCCCGCCCGGGCAGCCCCACCCCGCTGCGCATCGAGGACGCCCACCGCCACGGCGCCTGGGGCATCGTGTTCGTCTGGAACGACCGCCACGCCACGGGCATCTTCCCGTTCCGGTCGCTGCGCGAGTGGGACGAGGGCGGCGACGCCTTCGCTCCCGACTCGGGCCTGGGAGGCACCTGACGCCCAACGGCGTTCGCCCCCCGTCGGGCCGGGCGTGCCCGAGGCCGGTTGCCAATGTAACGATCGCCGGTATATACCGATGGGCGTGATGCGGGAACCCACCTTCCTGATCCTCGCCGCCGTGGCCCCGATGCCGCTGCACGGCTACGGGATCATCCAGGCCGTCGCCGACCTGTCGGGTGGCCGCGTGCGGCTCCGGGCGGGCACGTTGTATGCGGCACTCGACCGGCTCGTGGGCGAGGGATCCCTCGTCGTCGACCGCGAGGAGGTGGTCGACGGCCGGCTGCGCCGCTACTACCGCATCACCGGCGCCGGCCTCGACGCGCTGCGTCACGGCGTCGAGCACCTCGAGTTCAACGCCTCCGCCGCCAGGCGCCAGCTCGCGCTGCGCGCCGACGGGGGGACGGCGTGACCCTCGAACGCCGCTACCGACGCCTGATCCGCCTGTACCCGGCCGCGTGGCGCGCACGCTACGAGGACGAGGTCGTCGGCACGCTGCTCGACGCGGCTGGGCCCGGGCGCGACTCGGTCTCGCCCGCCGAGGCCGCCGACCTCGTGCGCGGCGCGGTGGTCCAGCGGGTCCGGGCCCTGGCCGCCGCGCCGGGGCCGGGCCGCGGGCGGGCGACCGCCCGGCTGGCCGGGACCGTCGCTGCGGCCGCGGGCGCGGCCGTGGCCGTGGTGCTGGTCGGGGTGAGCGTCGGCGACGTGCCCGCCGACTTCCTGCTGACGTCCCTCGTCGTGGCCGCCGTGCCGGGAACCGGCGTCCTGTACACGGTGTCGAGCTCGATCAGCGGCGGCTGGCGGCGCGGCCTGCCCGCCGCCGTCGGCTGCACGTTCGGCATCGTGCCCCACGTGCTGGCCGCGATGCTCGGGCTGTCGGGGCTCATGCAGGCGGGGGCGGCCGCGTTCGAGGCCGTCCGCTGGCTGGGCGTGGCCTACCTCGTGTTCATGGGCGTGTCGATGCTGCGCGACCGTGGGGCGTTGCGGGTCGCTCGGCGCCCGGACGGACCGGGCGAGCCGGCGTCGGTGGTGGTGCGGCGGGGCGTCCTGGTCAACCTGCTCAACCCCAAGCTGACGGTGTTCTTCTTCGCCTTCCTCCCCCAGTTCCTCGACACCCCGCCGGGCCTGCTCGATCCCCGCCTCGTCGGGCTGGGTGCCGTGTTCATGCTCGCCACCCTCGTCGTGTTCGTCGTGTACGCCTGGGCGAGTGCCGCCGTCCGCGAGCGTGTGCTCGGCACCCCCGCGCTGCTCCGCTGGGTCCAGCGATCGCTGGGCACGCTCGTCATCGGGTTCGCGGCCCGGCTGGCGACGGCCGATCGCTGATCTC
>DASSCS010000119.1:0-12315 GCA_035697515.1 Acidimicrobiales bacterium | reverse complement strand
CCGTGCCGCAGGCGACATCGAGCACCGACTGACCGGCGCGCACCCCGGCGGCGTCGAGGGTGTGGGGCACCCGCTCGGCGAAGATGCCGGGCACGAACCGCGCCTCGTACACCTCGGCGGCCTCGGGGGAGATCTGGAAGTCCTCGGTGGGTGTGCTCATGCGGACATCGTCCGCGCGGGCGGCAGCCGCGAGCATCGGGCACATGCCCCATTTCGCGTTGCCGGGGCACTCGGGCAAGATCGTGCGTGTCACACGTGTCCTCCGGGTCGCACCTCAGGGCCGGGCTGGCCGCCCTCGGCGAGGGGCGCTGGGCCGACGCGGCCGCCGCCCTCGCCGCAGTGGTCGACGCCGACGGGCACCCGCCGGCCGAGGCGCTGGCCGCGCTCGGCGACGCCAGCTGGTGGCTGGGCGAGCCGGCCCGCAGCCTCGAGCTGCGCGAGCGGGCCTATGCCGCGTTCCGCCAGCGCGGCGACCGGGTGCAGGCGGCGCTGACGGCGATGGCGGTGTGCATCATCCACAAGGCCAACTACGGCCACGGCGCGGCCGCGAGCGGCTGGATGGGACGGGCCGAGCGCCTGTTCGAGGGCGACGACGCCGGTCCGCTGCAGGGCTGGCTCTGGGTCACGCGTGCCTACCAGCTCGACCAGGGGCCCGAAGCACTCGACCTGTCGCAGCGCGCGCTGGCCGCGGCCCGGCGCGACAACGACGTCGACCTCGAGCTGACCGCCCTGGCGACGCTGGGTCGGACGATGGTGCTCGGCGGTCGGGCGCGCCAGGGGATGGCGCTGATCGACGAGGCCATGGCCGGCACGCTGGCTGGCGAGTACGAGCGGCTCGACACGGTGGTGGCCACCAGCTGCGACATGCTGGTCGCCTGCGACGTCGCCGCCGACCTCGACCGGGCCACCGAGTGGTGCCGGGTGACCGACGAGTTCGTGGCCAGCTACGGGTGCCCCTTCCTCCACGCCCAGTGCCGCACCGTGTACGGCAGCGTGCTGGTGCAGAGCGGGCGCTGGTCCCAGGCCGAGCAGGAGCTGGCCACCGCCATGCAAATGGCCGGCACCGCGGGCCCGGCCATGGCGGCGCGGGCGGCGGTGCGCCTCGCCGACCTGCGGCTGCGGCAGGGGCGCGTCGACGATGCCGACACCTTGCTCGCACGGTGCGACCGCGAGGCGGCCGCAGTGACGCTGGCGGCCGTGCGGTTGGCGCGCGGCGAGGCGTCGCTGGGCGTGGCGCTGGTCGAGCGCCACCTGCGAGCCAACCCTTCGCCCGGCCTGGCCGAGGTGCCTGCCCTCGAGGTGCTGGTGGCGTCCCACCTGGCGGTTGGCGACGTCGCCGGTGCCCGCGCCGCCGCCCGCCGCCTGGGCGAGATCGCGGCCGAGTCCTCGTCGGCGGCCGTCGCGGGCCAGGCAGCCGCGGCCGAGGGACGCTGCGCCGCGGCGGCCGGCGAGGCCGAACGGGCGGTCGGGTGCTTCGAGCGGGCGCTGGCGGCCTGGTCGCAGGTGGACCTGCCGCTCGAGACCGCCCGGGTACGCCACGACCTGGCCGCGGTGCTGGCGCCCAGCCGCCCCGAGGTCGCGGTGGCCGAGGCCCGCGCCGCGCTGGCCGAGTTCGAGCGCCTCGGGGCCGGCGCCGACGGGGATGCCGCCGCGGCGCTGCTGCGCAGCCTGGGCGTGGCGGGCCGCACCGGGCCGCGCGCGGGCGGCCCGCTCACCCGCCGCGAGCGCGAGGTGCTGGCCCTGGTGGGCCAGGGCCTGTCGAACCCCGAGATCGCCGCCCGCCTGCACATCAGCCGCAAGACGGCCGAGCACCATGTGACCAACCTGCTCGCCAAGCTGGCGCTCCCCAACCGCACCGCCGCGGCGGGCGCGGCCCACCGCATCCTCGCCGACGACCCGCGGTGAGCTGCGCGGGGCCGGGAGTCGGCGAGGCATTGACTGCCGGCCCGGAGCGCCCGAGGCACTGACTGCCGGCCCCCGGCAGCTATGTCCTCGAGAGTCCCGATCCGCGAGTCATTGCCTCGCCAGCGATTGCCTCGCCGGGTCTGCCTCGGCAGGGCCTCCGTCACGTGTCGGCCTGCCGCCGGGTCCGGCTGGGCAAGGTCAGGTACGCAGACGGTCGACCACGAAGTCGATGCAGTGGGTGAGCGCCTCGACGTCGTCGGGGTCGATGGCGGGGTACAGGGCGATGCGCAGCTGGTTGCGCCCCAGCTTGCGGTAGCTCTCGGTGTCGAGGATGAAGTTCTGGCGCAGCACGGCGCTGACCGTGGGCGCGTCGATCGAGTCGTCGAGGTCGATGGTGGCCACCACGTGGCTGCGGATGGTCGGGTCGGTGACGAACGGCGCGGCGTAGTCGCTGGCCTCGGCCCAGTCGTAGATGATCCCGGCCGAGCGGTCGCAGCGGCCGGCGGCGAAGGGCAGGCCGCCGTTGTGGACGATCCACTCGACCTGCTGCACGGCCAGGTGGATGGTGGCCAGGGCGGGCGTGTTGTACGTCTGGTCCTTGCGGCTGTTCTCGAGGGCGATGCCCAGGTCGAGGAAGGCCGGGCACCAGCGGTCGGAAGCGGCCATGCGCTCGATGCGCTCGACCGCGGCGGGGGAGAGCGCGGCCAGCCACAGGCCACCGTCGGAGGCGAGCGCCTTCTGCGGCGCGAAGTAGTAGGCGTCGACCTGGGTGGGGTCGAAGCGCAGCCCGCCCGCCCCGGAGGTGGCGTCGACCAGCACCAGGCCTTCGGCGCCCTCGGGCCGGTGCAACGGGGCCGCGACGCCGGTCGAGGTCTCGTTGTGGGTGAGGCAGTAGGCATCGACGTCAGGGGTGGCCTTGGCCTCGGGCACCGTGCCGGGGGTGGACTCGATGACCTCCGGCGCGTCGAGGTGGGGCGCGGCCGCGGCGCAGGTGGCGAACTTGGACGAGAACTCGCCGAAGCTCAGGTGCTGGCTGCGGCGGTCGATGAGGCCGAACGTGGCGGCGTCCCAGAACGCGGTGGTGCCCCCGTTCCCCAGCGCGATCTCGTAGCCGTCGGGTAGCGACAGAAGCTCGGCCAGGCCATTGCGCAGCGCGGCCACCATGAACCGCACCGTCGCCTGCCGATGGCTGGTGCCGAGGTAGCTGCGACCGGTGTCGGCGAGCGCCGCCAGGGCCTCGGGGCGCACCTTCGATGGCCCGGAGCAGAAGCGCCCGTCGGCGGGCAGCATGTCGTCGGGGATGGTTATGGCTTCGGTCGGGGCGCTCACGCGTGCCACTATCGCGGCCGTCGAGACAAGGAGCCAGCCCGTTGCCTCCCACGCGCCGCATCTCCGCCCGAGTCGCCGCCATCACCGAGTCGGCCACCCTGGCCGTCGACGCCAAGGCCAAGGCACTCAAGGCCGCCGGCGAGCCGGTCATCGGCTTCGGCGCCGGCGAGCCCGACTTTCCCACGCCGCAACACGTGGTCGAGGCGGCCGTCAAGGCGTGCCGCATGCCGCGCTTCCACAAGTACACGCCCGCCGGCGGCCTGCCCGAACTGCGCGAGGCCATCGCCGCCAAGACCAAGCGCGACTCGGGCTACGACGTGTCGGCCTCGCAGGTGCTGGTCACCAACGGCGGCAAGCACGCCGTGTACAACGCGTTCGCCGCGCTGCTCGATCCGGGCGACGAGGTGCTGCTGCCCGCGCCGTACTGGACGACCTACCCCGAGCCCATCCGCCTGGCCGGGGGTGTGCCGGTGGTGCTGCCCACCGACGAGGGCACCGGCTTCCGGGTCACCGTCGACCGGCTGGAGGCGGCGCTCACCGACCGCACCAAGGTGCTGGTGTTCGTGTCGCCCTCCAACCCCACCGGCGTCGTCTACCCCCGGGCCGAGGTCGAGGCCATCGGCCGCTGGGCCGCCGAGCGCGGCGTCTGGGTCATCACCGACGAGATCTACGAGCATCTCACCTACGGCGAGCACGAGTTCAGCTCGATCGCCACGCAGGTGCCCGAGCTGGGCGACCGGGTCGTGGTGCTCAACGGGGTCGCCAAGACCTACGCCATGACCGGGTGGCGGGTGGGTTGGATGATCGGCCCGCCCGACGTGGTCAAGGCGGCCACCAACCTGCAGTCGCACGCCACCTCGAACGTGGCCAACGTGTCGCAGGCTGCGGCGCTGGCCGCGGTCAGCGGCGACCTGGCGGCCGTTGCCGAGATGCGCACAGCCTTCGAGCGCCGCGGCCGCACCATGCACCGGCTGCTGGCCGGCATCCCGGGCGTGCACGTGCTCGAGCCGCAGGGCGCGTTCTACGCCTTCCCCAACCTGGCGAGCTTCGTGGGCCGCCGCATCCGCGGCGTCATCCCCCGCGACACGGTCGAGCTGTGCGGCGTCCTGCTCGACGAGGCCAAGGTGGCGCTCGTACCGGGCGAGGCCTTCGCCGCGCCCGGCTACGCCCGCATGTCCTTCGCCCTCGGCGACGACGACCTGGGCGAGGGCTGCGGCCGCATCGCCGACCTGCTGAGCGAGGCGCAGTAGCGCCGCCGACACCCGCGTTCCCTCCGCGGGAACGGCCGCCCTGGCGACCGCGACCGCGAAGAGAACGCGGTGGGGGTCAGGGCACCTCGAAGTTGAAGGTCTGCTGCTCGTCCTGGCCGACCGAGCCGGTCTCGACCTGCTCCACGCCCTCGACCGTGATGGTGAGCGTGAAGTCGCCGCCGCCGCAGCTCGACCCGTCGTCGCGGGACAGTCGGAAGCCGTCGACCGTGACGGTGTAGCCGCCCGACGGTGCCTCGCCCGGGGGCCAGAAGATGTTCTCGACCCCGCCGGTGTTCTCGCACTCGCGGTTGGCGTCGATGTCCAGCTGCCCACCGGTGGCGGTGGGGCCCGCCGCCAGGTAGGAGATGGTGGTGCCGTCGGGCTCGGTGACCGCCAGGTCGATGTCGGCGTCCGACGCCCACTCGAGCGTGACCTTGACGTCGCCGGTGCCGGTGTCGGTCTTGCTGGCCCCGTCCGAGCCCACCGGGCGGTCGATCAGGCCGAGCGTCTCGACGTCGAGCAGGGTGATGGCCTCGACTGCGGCGGCACCCGCCTCGATCTTCACCGCCTGTGCGGGGTCGAGGCCCGCCCAGGCGTCGTCGGGGTTCTGGGCGACGCCGTCGACGTCGAGCGCCGACGACTCGCTGGTGCCGCCCAGCCCCGTGGGCTCGCCCAGCGGGTTGCCGCAGTTGCACTTCACGCGGGGCACGCCCGTGTCGTCGACCAGCACGGCGGTGCCCGCCTGCAGCAGCGACTGGAACGCCGTGGCTTCGCCGTCGCGGAACCCGTGGTTGGTGACGCGCGTGTCCCAGCGGAGGCGCACCGCAGTGAGCCCGCTCACGTAGCTCTCGATGTCGGCGACCTCGACGCCCAGCACGCCGGACCACGCCTCGGCCTTGTCCGCGTTGGCGGGGTCGGTAAGGAAGGCGGTGAGCGCCGCGACATCGCACACCTGGGTGTCGCGGCTGCCCCCGTACACCGCCGGCTCGGAGCCGTCGACCACCTGGCCGGCGAGGCCGGTGTCGACCTGCTCGACCCGGGCGTCGGGCACCTCCTCGGGCACATCGAGCCCGCCGAACGCCTCGCCCGCCGCCTCGCCGATGTCGAGGTTCCCGGCGAAGTCGTCCTCCTGCACCATGCCGACCGGCTCGAGCACGACCTCCTCGCCGTCGTCGCCGTCGCGGGTGAGCACGAACACGGCACCGGCCACCAGGCTCAGCACGACCACGACGGCCAGGCCGACCAGCAGACCGCGCCTCTTGCGGCGGGGCTGTTGCGGCGGCTGCGGCGGGCCCCCGTAGCCCGGTGCGGCATAGCCGGGGGGCGCGGCCGGCGGGTACCCCCCGGGCGGGTACGGGCCACCGGGTGGCGCGGCACCGGGCGGGTAGCCGCCCGGAGGGGGCGGGGGACCGCCGGGCAGCGGGACCGGAGCACCCACGTCGCCGGGGCTGGGCGGCTGCGGTGGTGGCGGGTAGCCCGCGGCCTGGTCGGTGCCGTGCGACGGGGCAGGCGGCGGGTAGCCGGCGGCCTGGCCCGGGCCGGAGCGCGTCCGGCCCGGGGCCGGCCAGGCCGGGGGGTCCCACGAGCCGCCGGGGCCCGCCGCGGAGGGGGCCGGGGGGTCCCACGAGCCGCCGAGGGGCGCGGAGGGGGGCGGAGGCTCCCACGAGCCGCCGGGGGGCGGTGCGCCCGGGGGTGGGCCGCCGCTGCCCGTCGTGGTCGGGTCGGCCCCGCCGCCCGCCTGCTCGGGCTCGAGCGCCCGCCCGCACCCCACGCAGATCTCGACCCCGGGGGCATTCCTCGTTCCGCACGTCCCGCACTGCACGGCGTGCATCATTGTCGATGGGCGAGGCTCCGACGGGGCGGGTGCGGCGAATTTTTCCGCGACGGGGCTCGCTCAATTGCAGGCGAGCGGGTTCGTGACCACCCGGGTGCGGGGCCCTCGCTACCCTCGGCCCCATGGTGCCGTACGGATCGTGGCCCACCCCCATCACGTCCGAGCTGGTCGTGCGCGCGGCCGCCTCGCCCGGCGACATCGCCCTCGAGGGCGACACCGTCACTTGGGCCGAGCAGCGCCCCGGCGAGGGCGGCCGCACCCAGCTCGTGCGCCGGGTGGGCGATGGTGCCGCCGTCGACCTGCTGCCCGAGGGCGTCAACGCCCGCACCGCGGTGCACGAGTACGGCGGGGGCGCGTGGTGGGTGGGCGGCAGAGCGGTGTGGTTCGCCAACTGGTCCGACCAGCGGCTCTACCGCATCGAGCCCGATGCGGCGTCCGCACCCACGGCCGTCACCGCCGAGCCCGCCGTGCCCCGCGGCGACCGCTGGGCCGACGGAGCTCCCGACCCCACGGGTCGTTGGATGCTGGTGGTGCGCGAGCACCATCCCCCGGGCGGCGGCCCGGCCGAGGTGGTGAACGAGATCGTCGTGCTCGACACCACGGGCGAGGTCGCCCCGCGGGTGCTGGTGACCGGGCCCGACTTCGTCTCCGACCCCCGCTGCTCGCCCGACGGCCGCCGGCTGTGCTGGCTGCAGTGGTCGCATCCCGACATGCCGTGGGACGGGACCGAGCTGTGCGTCGCCGATCTGCGGCCGACCGAGATCGGCCCCGCCCTCGCCCATCCCGAGGTGGTCGCCGGCCGGCCGGACGCGGCGAAGGGTGGCCACGGCGACGGCGAGTCGGTGTCCCAGCCGCGCTGGGCACCCGACGGCTCGCTGTGGTTCGTGTCCGACCGCTCCGGCTGGTGGAACCTCTACCGGTGGGTGCCGCCCTCCCTGGCCGGCAGCGCGGCCTCGTCCGGCCGGGTCGAGGCGATGGTCACCCTCGACGGCGAGATCGGCGTGCCCCAGTGGGTGTTCGGCCAGTCGCGCTACGCGTTCCTGTCCGGCGACCGGGCGGTGTTCGCCTACCTGCGCGACGGCCTCGACCACATCGGGGTGCGGCTGCCGGGCGGCCAGGTCGTCGACCTGGACCTGCCCTACACGTACGTGGCGTCGGTGCAGGCCGACGGCGACCGGGCGGTGTTCGTGGGAGCGTCGGCCGCAGCCGAGCCGGCCGTCGTGAGCGTGCGGGTCGATGCCGCGGGCGCCGCGGCCGAGCCCGAGGTCCTGCGCCCACCCCGCGACCTGGGCGTGGCGCAGAGCTGGTTCTCGGTGCCCGAGTCGATCGACTTCCCCACCAGCGGCGGGCGGACCGCGCACGCGCTGTTCTACCCGCCGGCCAACCCCGACGTGACGCCGCCCCCGGGCGAAGCCCCGCCGCTGCTGGTGCTCATCCACGGCGGCCCCACGGCGGCGGCCCGCGCCATGCTGCAGCTCGGCACCCAGTACTGGACCAGCCGTGGGTTCGCCGTCGTCGACGTCAACTACGGCGGGTCGACGGGCTACGGCCGCGCCTACCGCAACCAGCTCCGCGACAACTGGGGCGTCGTCGACCTCGACGACTGCGAGGCCGCTGCCCGGTGGCTCGGCGACCAGGGTCGCGTCGACCCCGCCCGGCTCTGCATCCGCGGCGGCTCGGCGGGGGGTTACACGACGCTGGCGGCGCTGGCCTTCCGCGACACGTTCGCCGCCGGGGCCAGCCACTACGGCGTGGCCGACCTCGAGGCGCTGGCCATCGAGACCCACAAGTTCGAGAGCCGCTACCTCGACGGCCTGGTGGGTCCCTACCCCGAGCGGCGTGACCTGTACGCCGCCCGGTCGCCCGTCCACCATGTCGACGGGTTCGACCGCCCGCTCATCGTGCTCCAGGGCCTGGAGGACGAGGTCGTGCCGCCCAACCAGGCCGAGATGATCGTCGACGCCCTGCGGGCCAAGGGGGTGCCGGTGGCGTACGTGACGTTCGAGGGTGAGCAGCACGGCTTCCGCCAGGCCGCCAACATCCGCCGGGCGCTCGACGCCGAGCTGTCGTTCTACGCCCAGGTGTTCGGCTTCGACCTGCCGCCGGGCGAGGCCATCGAGCCTGTCACGGTCGAGAACCTGTAGCCGTCCTCGCCGCTCACGGCACCGGCTCGGAGCCGTCTGTGTGCGGCGGTCCCACCGTCGGCCGCGCCCCTGCCGATCCAGCCGCGGCCGTTGACGTCAGGCGGCCGTGCTCGTGATGTGTCCACGAGTTGGTGTGTCTGCGTCACAGATCGTGTCACCCGGTCAGCCGAGGCTGGCCCAGAGATGGTGCACGGCGTAGGACGACCAGGGCCGCCAGCGACCGGCGAGGCCGTCCGTGCCCGCGAGGCCCAGCCGGGTGAGCGCGTGGCGGACACCCAGGTCGGTGTCGAGCAGCACGTCCGGGTCGCCGAGCCCGCGCATGCGGATGTACGAGGCCGTCCACGGGCCGACGCCGCGCAGCTCGAGCAGCCGGGCCTCGGCGTCGTCGGCCGGCGCCCCGGGGCCCAGGTCGATGGTGCCGTCCGCCAGGGCGGTGGCGAGGGCGCGCAGCGTCGCCCGGCGGGCGCCGGGCATGCCGATGCGGTCGAGGTCGGCCTCGGCGACGGCCGCGGGCGAGGGGAACGCCCTGGTCAGCGTGCCGGTGAGAGCGGGCAGCGGCTCGCCGCACAGCTCGGCCAACCGGGCGGCCAGGCCCCGCGCCGCGGCGAGCGAGACCTGCTGGCCGAGCACGGCCCGGATCGCCAGCTCGCCGGCGTCGACGTGCACCGGCGCCCGGCGGCCGGGCGTGGCGGCCACCAGCGGCGCCAGCATCGGATCGTCGCCCAGGACGCCGTCGACCGCGCCGGGGTCGGCGTCGAGGTCGAGCAGCCGCCGGCACGCGGCCAGTGCCTGCGCACCGTCGCGGGGGTCGGCGAGCTGCATCCGGCAGCGGATCACCGGCGCGGGGTCGCCGTCCCGGCGCCGGCCAGCAGCGTCGCGGTCGCCGTCGAGGTGCGGGCGGGCGTCGGTGGCGCCGTCCTCCGCGTGGAGGGAGACGACGGCGGGACCGCCCGGCAGTCGCAGCACGCGCCGGTACCCGCCGTCGACGACCTGCTCGACCCCCGGCACGGCCCGGGCGGCCAGGAAGTCGATCAGGGCGCCGATCGCCAGGGGAGGCCTGTAGGGCAGGCGCACCTCGTGCCGGTCGCCGTCACTGCGGGGGTCGTCCACGGTCAGCGCAACGCTACCGAGCGCCCGGTCGTGAGAACGGGCGCCGAACCGGCGCGCGGAGGGTCACGCCGGGTGGCCGATGTCGACCCGCACGCCGGACGGGAACGTGACGCTGTTGGTCTGCGACCATGCCGTCCGGGGGGAACCCATCGGCGGGCGCTCGCCAGGTCTCGCGGCTGGAAGAGTGGTGGCGTGGCTGACCGGACCACGCCGGGTCGCATGGCGGAGCTGACGATCGCGCTCTCGCTGGCGACCGACCTCGGCACCGGCCAGCCGCGCGAGCACGGGCTGCGCGCGTGCTGGCTGGCGCTGGCGGCGGCGGGTGAGCTGGGGTTGGACCCGCCGGTCCGCTCGTGCGTTTACCACACGGCGCTGCTGCGGTTCCTCGGCTGCACGGCCGACGCCGCCGAGACCGCGATCGTCGCCGGCGGCGACGACATCGCGTTCAACGCCGCGATGGGCCCGATGCTGATGGGCCAGCCGGCCGAGAGCATGCGCCACTTCGTGCGCCACCTGGCCGAGGAGCTGCCGCTCGGCCGCCGCGCCGGGCGGGTCGCCCGGGCACTGGCCGATCCGGAGATGGGGGCGCGCAGCCTGGCGGCGCACTGCGAGGTGGGCGCCCGGCTGGCGGAACGGTTGGGCATGGACGAGTCGGTCCGCCACGCTCTGGCGCACGCCTACGAGCGCTGGGACGGCAGGGGGCAGCCCGACGGGCTGGCCGGCGAGGAGGTGCCGGTCGCGGTCCGGGTGGTGGTGGCCGCCCGGGACGCGGAGCTGTGGGACCGCCAGGCCGGCTGGCCCACCGCCGCCGGCGTGCTGGCCCACCGTCGGGGGCGCGGCTACGACCCGGCCGTGGTCGACGTCCTGGTGGCGCACGGCGAGCGCTGGCTGGCCGAGATCGGCGACGATCCCGGCGCGGCGGTGCTGGCGGCCGAGCCGGCGCCGGTGCTCACGATCGACGACGCCCGGCTCGACGATGCGCTCGCCGCGGTGGCCGACTTCGCCGACCTGAAGTCGCCGTGGTTCCGGGGCCACTCGCCGAGGGTGGCCCGATTGGCGACCGTGGCGGCGGGCGCGGCGGGGCTGTCCGGCGGCGACGCCGCCCGTCTCGGCAGGGCCGCCCTCGTGCACGACGTCGGCCGCGTCGGTGTCCCCAACGGGATCTGGGACCGGCCCGGACCGCTCAGCGCCGACCAGTGGGAGCGGGTCCGCCTGCACCCCTACCTGACCGAGCGCGTCCTCCACCGCTGCGAACTCCTCGCGCCTGTCGCAGCCGTCGCGGCGCACCACCACGAGCGGGTCGACGGGTCGGGCTACCACCGCGGCGCGGCCGGCGACCAGCTCGCGCTGGGTGCCCGGCTGCTGGCCGCGGCCGACGCCTATCACGCCATGACCGAGGACCGAGCCCACCGGCCGGCACTAACGCCCGCGGGCGCGGCGTCGCAGCTGCTCGACGACGTCGACGCCGGTCGCTTCGGTCGGGTCGAGGTCGAGGCGGTGCTGGCCGCGGCCGGCCAGGCGAGCCGCCCGGCGCGCGTGGCCCGGCCCGCCGGGCTGACCGAGCGCGAGGTCGACGTGCTGAGCCTGATCGCCCGCGGGCGGTCGAACCGGGAGGTTGCGGCGGCGCTGGGCATCTCGCCCAAGACGGTGGGGCACCACGTCGAGCACATCTACGCCAAGGCAGGCGTCACCACCCGGGCCGGGGCCACGCTGTTCGCCATGGAGCAGGGCCTGCTCTGCCTCTGAGCCGCGGGAGCCCCCGCGGCGCAGTGTCGGGCGGAGATGGGGCGAACGCCCGATGCCGGCCGGCGGCGGGAGGTGGACACTCGTCGTGGCAGCCAGGGGCGAGGAGTAGGCCACGTGCACGCAATCGACGTCGAGGACGACGGGCGGCTCGAGGTCCGCGGGGCGGGCGGCACCCCGCTCGCGGTGTGGGTCGAGGGCGACGGGCCGGCGCTCGTGCTGGTCCACGGGTCGATCGCCGACCACACCACGTTCGACCCGTTCGTGGCCGTGCTCCGGGACCACCTGACCACCTTCTCGATGGACCGCCGCGGCTTCGGTGCCAGCGGCGACGCACCCGGCTACGCCATCGAGCGTGACTTCGAGGACGTCGCCGCCGTGGTCGACGCCGTCGCGGCCCGCACGGGCGGCCCGGTCGCGCTGTGGGGCCACTCCTACGGCGCCAACTGCGCCATGGGCGGCGCCGCCCTCACCGGGGCGGTGCACCACCTCGTCCTCTACGAGCCGAGCCTCGGCCTCCGCTACCGACCCGGCGCGATCGAGGGCATCGAGGCCGCGCTCGCCGCCGGCGACCGGGAGGGCGCCATCGTGGCCGTGCTCGCCGATGTCCTGGAGCTGACCGACGACGAGATCGACGCCATGCGGTCGAGCCCGCTGTGGCCGGTCCGCCTGGCCGCTACCCCGACGGTGACACGCGAGTGCCGCGCCGAGGACACGTGGGTGTACCGCGCTGGACAGTTCGACGGCATCACGGCGCCGACGCTGCTGCTGTCGGGCTCCGACAGCCTCCCCGGCATCGCCGAGGCCACGGACAGGGCAGCCGCGGCGATTCCCGGCGCCCGTGTCCAGGTGCTCGAGGGGCATGCCCACTTCGCGCACAAGACCGATCCGGCCATGGTCACCGCCGTCATCCGGCAATTCCTCGCGCTCTGAGGGGTGCCGGCTGCCACCATCGGGTCGTGGGGCGGTCCTTCGACGAGCTGGTCGGCGAGGCCGAGCG
>DASSCS010000118.1:0-31231 GCA_035697515.1 Acidimicrobiales bacterium | reverse complement strand
GAGCTACGGGCGCCTCGGTGGCGCTCCAGGTCCCGGGCGAGAGGGGCGGCGGTATCGCCGGCGACGGAGGCGGCGGGGCAGCGACAGCAGGGGGCGCGACTGTGGTGGGCGCAGGAGCCGGCGCCGGCGCTGTAGGCGACTCGGCGGGCGCGTCAGACAACGCGGCGGGCGCGTCAGTCAATGCCGTTGGCGGCGCATCAGGCGGCGCGGATGCGAGTGCATCGGACGAGGCAGGGCGCGGCGCCGAGTCAGGCGCCGACGTCGACCAGCCCGACCCACCCCAAGCGCCCGACCGAGCCTCGGCCGCGGCCGAATCGGGCCCGTCGGGCTCGGGACCGGAGGCGTCGCTCTCTGTGCTGTTGCCGTCGTCGCTCACGTGCCCTCGCCCTCCCGCCTTGCTTGGGACGCCCTCACCGGACGGGTTACGCTACTGCGCGGACGGAGGCCCGGAGTCGCCCGGATCGTCGCCCTCCGCTGCGGCCTCGGCGAGGGCCCGTTCGAGCAGTGCCGAGCCCCTGGGCGAGAACGCCAGCGTCGCCGCCGCCGCCAGAGCCGCCGGGCTCATCTTGGCGGCCGTCTTGCGCAGGATGTCGACCATCTTGTCGTCGTCGTCGAGTCGGGCGACCAGGGCGTCGAACTGGGTCTCGAGGAACACCAGGCAGAGGGCGTCCTCGTGCACCTGGACCTCGGGGTCGCGCCCCAGCCCCTGCTTGCGCACGATGGCCTGCACCCGCTCGCTCGCCACCGCGTCGTAGCCGGCCTCGCTCATGATGCCGGCCACCTCGGTCGCGTGCTGCCGCCGCAGCGCCGAGCGCCACCGCAGGTAGCCGGCCCGGTCGCGCGGGTAGCTGTCGCGCGGGATCGCCCAACGCCGCAGGTGATGAGCCCGCGCGGCGATGAGCTGCTCGTCGCTGCACGCGGGCGCCAGCGTCCGCACCCACCGGGTCATCATCTCGGCGTGCGCCTGTTCCTTCGGCCGCTCCCGCCCATCGACCACGATGGTGTGCGGGTCGTCGGCGTTGGCGGCGTCGATGGCGGCCAACGCCGCGTCCAAGCGGTCGGGCGCGGCAACGGGAGCGTCCATGACGACAGCCTCGCGCCTCGGCACGGGAGCACGAGGCCGGGACCGGGGCGCCGGTCGCGGTCACCCGGCCGGCAAGGACGTCAGTACACCTCGCGGAACATGATGCTGACCCGCGGGCCGGCCGACGCGCACTTGGGCACCGAGTGCTGCCACGTGCGCTGGCAGGTGCCGCCGAGCACCAGCAGGTCGCCGGGGCCGGGCGTCAGCCGCACCGAGCGTCCACCGCCGACCGGCCGCAGTAGGAACCGCCGCGGCGCACCCAGGGACACGATGGCGACGATCGTCTGCGAGCGGCGCCGGCCCACACGGTCGCCGTGCCAGGCCACGCTGTCTTGCCCGTCGCGATAGAGGTTGGCCGAGACGGTGGTCAGGTCGCAGCCGTAGTGGGCCGACAGCGCGGCGGCCATGGCCGGAAGCGGCGCCGGCGGGTCGGCCCACAGGCGGGTCGTGAGCCGCGGCTCGGCCACCGTGCGGTCGTACATCGGCCGCTCGTGGGCCGCCCACGGCGCGCACTCGACCACCTCGGTGAAGAGGGTGTCGGCGCCACCGACCCAGGCAGGAAGCACGTCGAGCCATGCGCCCGAGCCCAGCACCCGCCGCCCGACGCCGGTCAGCGCCGGGTCGAAGGCGGGCTGGGCGTCACCCAGCAACGACGGCTGCCACGCGAGAGGCACCCATGCAGGTTACCGGCACGACGGCAGGCCGGTCGAACGCGTGTACGCATGGGGAGCGCTCAGGGAGAGGAGGAACCGGTCCGCGCCTCCGGCGGGCGCAGGTCGATCCGCAGCACCAGCACGCCGTCGTCGACGCGGCCCTCGGCGTCGCCGATGATGGCGAAGTCCTGAAAGTCGGTCTCTGCCTGCCGGATGAACTGCAGCCGCTCCTCGCCGGCCACGGGCGGCAACGGGCGGCTGCGCACCGCCTGGGCACGGTCGCGGAAGCGCTGGATCATCGCGTCGACGTCGAGCGTGTCGGCCATGGATCGCACCGTACCGGACGTCGTGCGGGCTCAGCGGCGGCGATCGCCCCACATGTCGACGTCGGGATCGGCGGGCCCCTGCTGCGGGCGGGGCCGGCGCTGGGCCCCATCGCCGCCGGGCGTGGCGCCCCCGCCGCGGTTCCGGTCGACCGGCGGGCGACCGGCGGAGCCCCGCGGCCCCCGGGCCGGTGGGCCCCCACGGCGCGGCTCGGCCGGCCCGCCACGGCGCCGACCGTCGGGCGCCTGCTGGCGCCGGCCGGACGCTGCGGACCTGCCTCCGGCCGGCGTACTGCCGGGAGGGCGTGGAACGGGCGCATCGGGGAGGGTCCCGGTGCGCGGACCGGGTGACGGTGACGGGGCGGCACCGACGGGCTCGCCCCAGAACGGGTCGCCGTCGCCGCGCGGGCCGCGACCCCGGCCGCGGCCCCGACCCTCGGACCGGCCGCCCTCGCGCGGCGGGTCCGACCGATCACGGCTGCCACGGCCACGTCGCCTCGGGGGCGGTGGCCCGGCGCCCATGGGGCTCGCCGCCAGATCGGCGTCGCCGTCGGGGTCATCGTCGTCGTCGAAGGTGAGCCCGGGGCGGGTGAGCAGCCAGTAGCGCCACGTGAGCAGGGCCACCAGCACGCCCACTCCCGCCAGTGCGGCGATGATCATCCAGATCGTTCGGCTCTCGTCGTTGGCGTCGTTGCCCGCCGTCGTGATCGCCTGGGTGGTCGTGGTCGTGGCCTGCGCACCCGACAGGCCGTTGCCGGGCACCAGCAGGTTGGCCGTCGTGGTGAAGGTCATGTCGGCGGGCGCCTGAGCGGTCGCCACGTCCGCGACGGCCTGCTCGTCGCCCGACGGCTCGTCGGCCTCGTCGTTGCCGCCGTCGTCGGCGGGCGGTGGAGGCGACGTGGTCTGTACCGGCGGCTGCGTCGTCGGTGACGTCGCGGGAGGCCGGGTCGTGGGGGGCGCTGTCGTCGGCGTCGTGGTCGGTGACGTCGTGGGCTCGGTCGTCGGCGTCGAGGGAGGGCCGGGCTCCTCGACGTCCTGCGCCGACGCGGGGGGCAGCGCGGCGAACATGCCGACCACGACGACGAGGGCGGCGCACAACGCGGCCATCAGCGGAAGCTGACGCCGCACGGGTGCCTCTGTGCCTCGGCCCGCCTGTATTCGTCTGCCGTCGAGCATCCACTCCACCTTGTCGGCCCCCAGCCGGCGCAAATGCTACTCGCCGTGCCGGCACCGACTGTAGGACGCTCGGCCTCGCAGCGCGAACCGCCCGCGGGGCGCCAGTTGCGCCCACCGGCCCGGCAGCGGCTGCCGCGGGCCGCTCAGGTCTGGTGCTGCGGACAGCTCACCGTCGTGCGCCCACCCACCCGGCGCCGCACCAGGGGCGTGCCGTCGCGGGGGCACAGCCCGTCGGTGGCCGCCGCCTGGCGCACGTCGCCCGTGTGGCTGCCGCCCCTGCCCATCAGGTCGGCCAGCACCTCGCCCAGAGCGCGGTGCAGGGTGGCCAGCTCGGCGGGGGCCAGCCCACCCGCGGGGCGGACGGGGTCGAGCGCGGCCCGCCACAGCACCTCGTCGGCCAGCAGGTTGCCGATGCCGGCCACCCGCGTCTGGTCCATCAGGCGCGCCTTGAGCGGCGCACGGCTGGTGCCCAACGCCCGGGCCAGCTCGTCGCAGGTGGCGGCCAGCGCGTCGACACCCAGGCGCCCCTCGTCGGGGTCGAGCGTCACCCCGCCGAGGCGCCGCGGGTCGCGCAACCGGAGGTCGGTGCCGTCCGTGAAATGGAGCGCGAACCGGTCCCACGCCGCCTCGTCACGGCTGCTGGCGTACTGCAGGCGATCGATCGACGCTGCCCCGTCGACGATCAGCCGGCCGGTCATGCCGAAGCGCAGCCCCAGCCGCACTCCCCCGTCGTCGTGCCCGCCGGCCGCGGGCCCGGCCGGGTCGGTCCCGTCGTCGAGGTCGAGGACCAGCAGCTTGCCGAGGCGCCGGGCCCCCGCCACCCGCCGGCCGGTGACCGCCGCCACCACCTCCGCGGGCTCGGCACCCTTGACGAACCAGGCGTCGGGCGCGTCGACGACACCGATCGTGCGGCCGACCACCCGGGTTGCCTGGCGGCGGTACGTCTCCACCTCGAGGATCTCGGGCACGGCGGCGAGCGTAGGCCCGTCTGCGCGCCGCGACGCGGGGGTAGGGATCGTCCCAGTCGAGGCGTGGCCAGGGGCCGGCCGAGGAGGGTACGGAGATGTCGACCATGACCGTGCGGGACGCAGGCCGCGCCGCCGCCCACAGCAGCTGGGTCGAGCGCGCCGGGCGCTTGGGCCTCGTCGCCAAGGCCGCGAGCTACGCGCTCATCGGCGTGCTGGCGCTGCAGGTCGCGATCGGGCAGGGCGGCAAGGCCGCCGACCGTCAGGGCGTGCTGCGCCACCTCGCCACCGAGTCCTGGGGCGAGGCGGCGCTGATCGCGCTCGTCGTCGGGTTCGCGGCCTACGCGCTCTGGCGGTTCGCCGACGCGCTCGCCGACCGGCGCAACGAGGGCTCCGACCCCAAGGGACTGGCCAAGCGGGCCCGCTCGTTCGGCATCGGCGTCGTCTACACCGCCTCGGCGGTGACCGCCTACTCGCTGCTCCGCTCCGCGTCGGCGAGCACCGGGGGCGGCAACGAGCAGCAGGAGACCGCTCGAGTCCTCGACTGGCCCGCCGGACGGTGGATCGTCCTCGCCGTCGCTGCGGGGTTCGTGGCCGACGGCGCCTACAACGTCTATCGCGGTATCACGCAGTCGTTCCTCAAGCGCCTGAAGGAGCACGAGATGCACGGCGCCGTGCGGACCTGGGCAACCCGCAGCGGCGTCGTGGGCCATGTCGCGCGGGGCGTCGTCTTCACCATCATCGGCGTCTTCCTCGGCAAGGCCGCCATCGAGTACGACCCGAAGGAGGCCGTCGGCATCGACGGCGCACTGCTCAAGCTGGTCGAACAGCCCTACGGCAGGGTCCTGCTGGGCCTGGTGGCGGCGGGCCTCGTCGCCTACGCGCTCTACTGCCTGGTCGAGGCCCGGTACCGCGAGATCTGACCCGACGGGCACTGCCGGCGTCTGCCCGTCAGCCGCCCCGGGTCGCCGCGTCGAGCGCGGCATCGAGGTCGGCCTCCAGGTCGTCGGCGTGCTCGAGCCCGACGGAGATGCGCACCAGCCCGTCGGCGACCCCCAGCTCGGCCCGCTCGGCGGGCGTCAGGTTCGCCGTGATGGTGGCCGGATGGGTGAGCAGCGTCTCGGGGCCGCCGAGCGACAGGGCGATGCGGGCCAGGCGGGCCGAGTCGCAGAAGCGCGCGGCGACCTCGCCGCCTCCGTGCAGTTCGACGGCCAGCAGCGTGCCGCCGGCCGACATCTGCCGCTTGGCCAGGTCACGTTGCGGATGCGAGTCGAGGCCGGGATAGCTGACCGAGGCCACCGCGGGGTGTGCGGACAGGTGTTCGGCCAGCGTCAGGGCGGTGGCGCACTGGCGCTCGACCCGCACCGGCAGGGTGCGGATGCCCCGCAGCCCGTTCCACGCATCGAAGGGCGACGCCTGGCCACCCTGCACCACGTGCCACCCCCAGACCGCGTCGATCAGGTCACGGCTGCCGGCCACCACCCCCAACAGCGCGTCGTTGTGCCCGGCCAGGCCCTTGGTGGCGGCGTGCAGCACCAGGTCGGCACCGAGCGCGAGGGGCTGTTGCAGCACGGGCGTGGCGAAGGTCGAGTCGACCACCGTGAACGGCCCGGGGATCGCGGCCACCGCGGCGATGTCGGTGAGCGACAGGGCCGGGTTGGCCGGCGTCTCGACGAACACGAGCTGGGTACGGCCGGGCCGCACGGCGTCGGCGAACTGCTGGGGATCGGTGCCGTCGACGAAGCTGACGTCGATGCCGAAGCGGGCCAGGTGGGCGGTGAACAGCGTGGAGGTGACCGAGAAGAGCTGGCGCTGCACGACCACGTGGTCGCCGGTCGAGCACAGCCCGAAGACCACGCCCGTGACCGCCGCCATGCCCGAGGCCGACGCCAGCGCCGCCTCGGCGCCCTCGAGCGCCGCCACCGCCTGCTCGAAGTCCTGCACCGTGGGGCTGCCGAAGCGCGAGTAGTAGTGCGCCGTCCGGGGCACGCCGGCCATGGCCAGGTGGTCGGCGACGCTCGACACCTCGTAGGTGGTCGACGGGAACAGGACGGGTGCCAGCGAGTCGCCGCTCCACGAGCGCCCGGACGTGACTGCCCGGGAATCGAGGTGCCACGCCGGGTCGTCGGGCCGGGGACGGGCGTCGTCAGTCATGGTCGGCCTCCAGTCGGGCGAGGAAGGGGCGGACGATGGCGCCGAGCTGGTCGCTCTCGATGAGGAAGGCGTCGTGGCCGTGCGGGCTGTCCAGCTCGTCGTAGCGGGCGGGCAGGCCGGCCGCGCCGGCCAGCTCGACGATCTCGCGGGACTGGTGCGACGGGTAGAGGATGTCGCTCCTGATCCCGACCGACAGCAGCGGTGCGCGCAGCCGGGCGAACGCGGCGGCCATGCCACCCCGTCCCCGGCCCAGGTCGTGCAGGTCCATGGCCTTGGTGAGCAGCAGGTAGCTGTTGGCGTCGAACCGCCGCACGAGCTTGTGGCCCTGGTACTCGAGGTAGCGCTCGACCTCGAACCGCTGCCACAGCGAGAAGCCCTCGACCGGCTCGACCACCTGGCGGCCGAACCGCTCGCTGAACACGTCGTCGCTGCGGAACGTCATCATCGACATCATGCGGGCGGTCGACAGGCCGTCGTGGGGCCCGTCCCCCGGCGCGGCGTCGTAGTACTCGCCGCCCCGCCAGCGGGGGTCCATGCTGATGGCCCGCCGCCCGCTGCTCCACCACCCGATCTGCTGGGCGCTGGCCGCCGCCGCGGTGGCGATGGGCAGCAGCGCCCGCACCCGCTCGGGGTACATCACGCCCCACTCGAGCGCCTGCATGCCGCCCATGGAGCCGCCGGCCACCAGCGCCCAGCGGGCGATGCCCAGGTGATCGGCCACGATCGCCTGGGTGCGCACCATGTCGCGGATGGTCACCACCGGGAAGCGGGACGCCCACGGGTGGCCGTCGTCGGGGTGCGGCGACGCCGGGCCGGTGGTCCCCTGGCAGCCGCCCAGCACGTTGACGCAGACCACGAACCAGCGCTCGGTGTCGATGGCCCGGCCCGGGCCGACGATGCCGTCCCACCAGCCGGGCGCGGCGTGGCCGAGGTCGAGGCCGCCCGACGCGTGGCTGTCGCCGGTGAGGGCGTGGCACACCAGCACGGCGTTGTCGGCGGCGGGCGACAGCTCGCCCCAGGTCTCGTAGGCCAGGGTCACACCCCGGAGCAGGCCGCCGCCCTCGAGGGCGAACGGACGGCCCGGCGGCAGCGACAGGAAGCGCCGCCGGCCGGGGTGGTCGCCCGGCCGCCACGCCCCGGTGGCGGGCAGGGCGCTTGGATGGGCGCGACGCAGGCCCGAGCCGTTCTCAGCCATCGGCCGGGGCCCGGCGGCGTCGAGCCGTCGCCGCACGGTGCGGGCGCCTCGAGGCACGGTCTGGCGGGTGGGTTGGAGGGATGGGGGCATGGCGCGCCTCTGGCTGTGTGGACCTGCGTCGGGCCCGGACAGTCGGTGGTGCGCTCCCCGGAGCGAGCACGGACACTTGGTTGCTCTGTGTGAGCCGCATCCCCGGGTTGCCCCGGGATGGCACCTTGGCTGTCCGAGCCAGGTTGCCGGGCCGGCCCCGTCGCCGGGGCGGACCGCTCCTGATGTCGGCGGCCACGCTAGCCGCCCGCCGCGCCGGTGCGCACGACGGTTCCCGCCCGCTGCCGCCACCAGCGGCTCAGCGACGCCGGCGTGCCGTAGGCCCGCTCGATCGCGTCCAGGTAGGCGGCGAGCGCCTCCTCGCCCGGCCCGGCGACGTACGCGGCGAGGGCGCCGGCCGCGGCGTCCCACGCGCCCCGGTCGGCGGGCAGCGGCAGCGCCGCCAGGTCGGGCGCCGCCACCTTGAGCGCCCCGCGCTCGAGCCCCGTGCCCGCCGCCCGCCGCACCAGCCACGCTGTCGCCGCCGGCGACAGCAGCGCGGCGGCCAGGTGCCACAGGCCGACTTCGGCGCCACCTGTCCTGCCCGCCGATGACGGCAGCACCGCCAGCGCCGGCACGGACGGCACCCACATGCCCTCGGCGTCGACGCCGGCCTCGACGACCCGGGTCTGGGTGGCCACCACCAGCTTGGGCACCCGCGTACGCTCGACCCAGCGGCGGGCGATGGGCGGCGCCTCGGCGGCCACGCGGCCCACATCGACCACCGGCGCCTGCCAGCGACGCTTGGCGTAGCGAACGGGGCGCCGGCCCCAGGTGCACCCAGCCCAGTCGAGCGCACCGCTGGTGACCAGCGGCGCAGCGCCGTGGCCGGGCTCGCCGGTGCCGGCCTCGCGCACGGCGCCGACCAGCCCGTAGTACTGGTCACGGAACCCGGCGACGATCGTGGCCCGGTCGCCCAGCGTGGGGCCGGCGGGCAACTCGACGGGCGGCAGGTCGAGCGCCCGGGCCCAGAGGCGGGCCCAGGCGGCACCCGAGCCGTCCGCGCCGGGGACGCCCGCCCCGCCGGCGACGCCGACGCCCTGGTGCTCGCCGTCGCGGCGGGAGCCCGGCGGCGAATGTTCGTCCAGCCGCCGTTCCAGCACCGGGGCGCACACCCTGCCCGCCGCCGAGAAGACCCGGTCGTCGTCGAGCCACAGGTCCCGCAACCGCGCCTGCCGGTCGACCGCGGCGCGCACCGCGGCGGCGTCACGGGCGGCCACCACCGACTGGGGCTCGACCAGCACCACCCGGCCGCCGGGACACACCAGCTCGCACCCGAGCAGCAGGAACAGCCAGGCGGTGTCCGTGTAGGCCCGCACGGCCGCGCCGAAGCGCCCGCGGAGCACGCGCTGGTCGGCCCCCGAGCGGGCGGTCGCCCGGCCCAGCTGGCTCTGGAAGGGCGGGTTGCCCACCACGGCGTCGAACCCTCCGGACGGAGCACCGCGCCACACCCCGCGGCCGGCCCGCAGGGGGTCGGCCACCACCAGGCGGCCCGGCGGAGGCCGCTCGCCCGCCCACAGCGCCAGCGCCGCCTCGGCCGCGGCCAGGCCGACCCGGTCGATGTCGGCGCCCCACACCAGCTCGCGCACGATCCGGCGGCGGTCGGCGCCGAGCGCGTGCAGCTGCCGCGCTGCGGCCAGGAGGAAGGCCCCACCGCCGCACGCCGGATCGCACACGGTCGGCCAGGCCCGGTTGGACCGATCGTCGGGCAGCGCCATGGCCACCAGGCGGTCGGCGAGCCAGCCGGGCGTCACGTGCAGGCCCTGCTGCTTGCGACGCCCGTCGTCGGTGGCGGCCTCGAGCACGTGCCCGATCAGGTCGGCGGCATCGACCCCGCCGTCGTGCGCCGCCCCGGCCTCGCCATGCTTCGCGTCACCCTGGTCGGCCACGCCCTGGTGCGCGTCACCCTGGTCGGCCGCGCCATGGTGCGCGTGGCGATGATGCGCCTCTCCCTGATCGACCTCGCCGTGGTCGGCCTCGCCGTGATCAGCCGCGGGAGCGACGAGTCGGGGGCGGCCGCCGGCCAGCGCCCAGATCGCCAGCCCGTCGTCGAGGGCGACCCCCGCCCCGGCGGCCGCCCGGGCGACCACGCACGCCACCGCCAGCGCCCGGGCCCGCTCGCCCGGCTCGGCGCTCGGCCCCGCCTCCGCGGACGCCACCATCCCCGGCGGCTCCCCCGGCGCCACCAGCCCGCGGCTCGCCGGAGGAGAGGTCGTCACAGGACGTGACGGTACCGTCGATGCCGTGCCCATCGGCGACGACGACAGCGGCACCGCGGCCCCCGGTCCCGTGACCGCCGCCGGCGGCACCGCGGCGGTCACGGTCAGCCGGGTCCCGCCGGAGGTGACGCATCCGCTGCGCCGCCGCGTGCTGCGGCCCGGTGCGACGCCCGGGCACGTGCGCCTGAGCGCCGACGACCACCCCGCCACCGCAGCCTTCGCGGCCACCACCCCGGCCGGTGAGGTGGTGGGCACCGCCATCGTCTACCCCGAGCCCTGCCCGTGGCAGCCGGAGCGACCCGGGGCGTGGCGCCTGCGGGGCATGGCCACCGATCCCGCCCGGCGGAGCGGCGGCATCGGCGCCCGGGTGCTCGGTGCCGTGCTCGAGCACGTGCGCGCACAGGGCGGCGCGCTCGTGTGGTGCAACGCCCGGACCCCGGCCCGCCGGTTCTACGAGCGGGCCGGCTTCGCTCCGCACGGCGAGCCGTGGGACGACCCCGACATCGGTCCCCACGTCGCCATGTGGCGCGAGCTCTGACCTCCGGGCGCCGTGCACCCGGCGGCTAGCGTGAGCAGGTGCGTTGGACCGTGCACGGCGAGCGGCCGATCTACGACTCCGAGTGGATGCGGCTCGTCCTCGTCGACGTCGAGATCCCCGGCGTCGAGCGCTTCGACCACCACGTCATCCGCTATCCCCGGGCGGCGTCGGGCACGGTCGTGCACGATCCCGACCGCGGCGTGCTGCTGCTGTGGCGTCACCGGTTCATCACCGACACGTGGGGGTGGGAGATCCCCGCCGGGCGCATCGAGGCGGGCGAGTCGCCCGAGCAGGCGGCGCGGCGGGAGACGTTGGAGGAGACCGGCTGGCGCCCGGGACCGCTCACGCGGGTGGGCTCGTACGCGCCCAGCAACGGCACGTCCGACCAGATCTTCCACGTCTTCACCGCGGCGGGCGCCATGCACGTGGGCGACCCGACCGACATCGGCGAGAGCGAGCGGATCGCCTGGCTGCCGGTCGACGAGGTGCGTCGGCTCATCGTCGCCAACGAGCTGACCGACGGCCTGACGCTCACGTCCCTGCTGTGGGCACTGGCCGTCTCGGCCATCTGACCACGGCCACCTGATCACGACCGCCGGCCGCAGCCACCCCCGGGCCGGCGACCGTGCGGGAGGCCCCTGGCTAGGCCGCGCCCTCCTCGGCCGGGTCCCAGCCGGCGAGGTCGGCCAGCCGCTCGTCGTTGGAGAACATCTCGACGATGGGCTGCTCGAGCGCCAGGCGGCGCTTGAGCCGGCGCATCTCGAGCTCCTCGTTCCACAGCACCAGCGTGACGGCCAGCCCGGCGGCACCGGCCCTGGCGGTGCGGCCCGAGCGGTGCAGGTAGGTCTTGGGGTCGGGCGGCGGGTCGGCCTGGATGACGATGTCGAGCTCGTCGATGTCGAGCCCGCGGGCGGCCACGTCGGTGGCCACCAGCACCGCCAGCTTGCCGTCGGAGAAGCGCTTGAGCGCCCGCTCCCGCACCTCCTGGCGCAGGTCTCCGTGGATGGCCTTGGCGTCGACACCGTCGTCGGTGAGCTGCCGCGCCAGCCGGTCGGCGGCCCGCTTGGTGTTCGTGAACACCAGGCAGCGCGAGCCCGAGCGGCTGATGGCGGCCGTGACGCGGTGCTTGTCCATCTCGTGAACGAGCAGGAAGCGGTGGGCCATCTTGTCGACGGTCTGGGTGGGCGAGCCGACCTCGTGGAACACAGGGTCGTGCTGGTAGCGGTCGACCAGGCCCTGGATGCCGCCGTCGAGCGTGGCCGAGAACAGCAGCGTCTGGTGGTTGCCCTTGATGTGGCGCAGCACCCACTCGACCTGGGGCATGAAGCCCATGTCGGCCATGCGGTCGGCCTCGTCGATGACGACCAGGCCGACGTCGGACAGGTCGGCGAGCTTGCGGTCGATCAGGTCGATGAGGCGGCCGGGGGTGGCGACGACGATCTCGGCGCCGGCCTTGAGCGCGGCGACCTGCTTGGACATCTGGGCGCCGCCGTACACCGCCACGAGGCGCAGGTTGCGCGCCTCGACCAGGGGCCGCAGCACGTCGGTCACCTGCCCGGCCAGCTCGCGGGTGGGCACCAGCACCAGGCCGGTGGGCCGCTTCGGTGACGCGGGCTTGACGCGCTCGACCAGGGGAAGGCCGAACGCGAGCGTCTTGCCCGAGCCCGTCTTGGCCTTGCCGCAGACGTCGCGGCCGGCGAGGGCGTCGGGGATGCAGAGGCGCTGGACGGGGAAGGCGGCGGTGAGACCGGCTCGTTCGAGCACGGTCACCAGATCGGAGGACACGCCCAGCGCAGAGAACGTCTCTTGTTCTTCGTTGCGCATGGTTCCGGCGGAGTGTACCGGCGCGGCGCGACGCGGCCCCATTCGGCGGCGGGGCTCAGCCACCGGGCGTGGCCGTGGCCTCGGCCGGCCAGGGCCACATGCGCGCCTCGATGCAACGCCACACGACGGGCGCGAGCCCGGGCGAGACGTGATGCCGTGCTCGGGGGCGGGCACGCCGTGGATCTGGCGGGCGAACCGGCCGCCCGGGCAGAGCAACGACCCCAGGTCGACCATGGCGGCGCGCTCAATCCGAGGCGATTTTATCTACCGCTGCGTCGGTAGTGGCGTCGCCGAGCGCCTCGGCCGCGTCGCTGTGCCAGCCCTCGCTCATGTCGACCACCTCGACCGGCCGGCTGAAGCCGCGGATGCGGGTGGGACCGAGCGGCCGGTGGGCGAGGCCCGCACCCGCCACGTCGAACAGCGACGCCGTGACCAGGATCTGGTGGGGATTCGCCTCGTCGCACAGCCGGGCCGCCAGGTTGACCGGCCGGCCGATGTAGTCGTCGCCCTCGAACAGGATGACCCGCCCGGCGGCGACCCCGCCGCGCAGGGGCAGCGGGCAGCCCCGCCCGTCGAGCGACTGCTCCATGCGCAGCACCGCGTCGAGCAACGGCCGGGGCTCGGTGGCGACGAGCATCGCCCCGTCGCCCAGCCACTTGGCCACCCGCACACCGCGCCAGCCCGCCCGCTCACGCACCACGGCCCGGAAGGTCGACAGCGCGGCGACCGCCGCGCCAACACCCTGCTCGTCGGTCAGCGAGGTGAATCCGCACAGGTCGATGAACGCGAAGTTGCGGCGTACCAGTGCATCGGCGTTCTCGTCGTCGGGGGGCCGCTCCACGGTCCGGGATGCTAGTTGTGGCGCGCCCGCCGGCCCTCGCCGGCGCCGGCCACCACTAGCGTGACCGGCCGTGCCGGCCCTCGACGTACTCGCCACCTGGCCCGTCACCACGGCGGCCGGAGCGGTCGTCGGTCCCGACGGCGTGCGCGCCACCGCCGGCCCGACGGGCTGGCAGACCCCCATCGCGTCGGTCACCAAGACGCTCGTCGCCTACGCGTGCCTGGTGGCAGTCGAGGAGGGGACCCTCGACCTCGATGCGCCGGCGGGGCCGCCCGGCGCCACGGTGCGCCACCTGCTGGCGCACGCCTCGGGCCTGCCCTTCGAGGGCACCACCCCCATCGCGCCGCCGGGCAGGCGAAGGATCTACAGCAACGCCGGGTTCGAGGCGCTCGGCGCCACCCTGGCGGCCGCCTCGGGCACGACCGCGGGTGAGTACCTTCACGAGGCGGTGCTCGCCCCGCTCGGCATGGCGTCGAGCGAGCTGCGGGGATCGGTGGCCAAGGACGTGTGGTCGACGGTCGACGACCTGGCCGCCTTCACGGCGGAGCTGCAGGCGCCCACGCTGGTGGCGCCGGCGACGCTGGCCGAGGCCACCAACGAGCAGTTCCCCGGCCTGGCCGGTGTGCTGCCCGACATGGGGAGCTACGACCCCAACCCGTGGGGGCTCGGCTTCGAGCTGAAGGGCGCCAAGTCACCCCACTGGACCGCACCCGGCGGGTCGCCCCGCACCTTCGGCCACTTCGGCGGCTCGGGCTCGTTCCTGTGGGTCGACCCCACTGCCCTGGTGGGCTGTGTGGTGCTGACCGACCGGGCCTTCGGCGACTGGGCCCCACCGCTGTGGTCGTCGCTGTCGGCCGCCGTCCTGACCGAGCAGGCCGGCGCCGGACACGCCGGCCCCGCGGGCCGGTCCGCGCGCCCGGCCGACGGCCCTCGCTAGAACGCCGCGGCCTGCAGGTCGGCGGGCCCGGCCGTCACCGCGGGCACCAGCCCGGCCGCCTGGGGCAGGAACTGCTCGGCGTAGAACCGGGCGGTCACCAGCTTCTGGCGCAGGTAGTCGGCATCCCCCTCGCGGTCGTCCAGCAGCCGCTGGGCCGCCTGCGCCGAACGCGCCAGCAGCCAGCCGCCGGTGACGATGCCGCACATGCGCAGGTAGGGCGTGGCGCCCGCCAGCGTGTTGTCGGCGTCGGCCGGCCCCTTGGCCAGCAGCCAGTCGGTGGTCGACTTGAGGGTGGCCTGGGCGTCGGCCAGGTGGGCGCCGATGGCGGCCAGGTCGCCACCCTCCTTGGCCAGTTCCGCGGCCGTGTCAGCGATGCCGGCGAGGTAGTCGTTGATCACGCCGCCGGCCCGCATGGGCAGCTTGCGGCTCACCAGGTCAACCGCCTGGATGCCGTTCGTACCCTCGTAGATGGCGGCGATGCGGATGTCGCGGTAGTGCTGGGCCACCCCGGTCTCCTCGATGTAGCCCATGCCGCCGTGCACCTGCACCGCCAGCGAGGTCAGCTCGTTGCCGAGATCGGTGCCCCAGGCCTTGGTGATGGGCGTGAGCAGATCGGCCAGCTCCTGACGCCAGGTCCGCACGTCCTCGTCGGGATGGCGGGCGGCCAGGTCGAGGCTCTCGGCGTTGAGGTAGACGAGACAGCGCAGGGCCTCGATGTGGGCCCGCATGGTCAGCAGCATGCGGCGCACGTCGGGGTGGTCGACGATGGGCGACGACTCGCCCGCGGGTGCGCCCGGCGCCCGTCCCTGGCGCCGCTCGTGGGCATACGCCACGGCCTGCTGGTAGGCCCGCTCGCCGAGCGCCAGGCCCGACACGCCCACCGACAGGCGGGCGTTGTTCATCATCTTGAACATGTAGCGCATGCCCTGGTTGGGCTCGCCGACGAGGTAGCCGACCGCGCCGTCGTAGGCCATCACGCAGGTGGGGCTGGCGTTGATGCCCATCTTCTGCTCGATCGACACGCACTCGAGGGTGTTGCGCTCGCCCAGCGTCCCGTCGTCGTCCACCAGGAACTTGGGCACGATGAAGCACGAGATGCCCTTGGTACCCGGCGGCGCGTCGGGCACGCGGGCCAGCACGAGGTGGACGATGTTGTCGACCAGGTCGTGATCGCCGTAGGTGATGAAGATCTTCTGGCCGGTGATGCGCCAGGTGCCGTCGTCGGCGGGGACGGCCTTGGTGGTGAGGGCGCCCACGTCGGAGCCGGCCTGGGGCTCGGTCAGGTTCATGGTGCCGGTCCACTCGCCGGTGACCATCCGGGGCAGGTAGACCTCGCGCTGGGCCTCGGAGCCGTAGTGCAGCAGCATGTCGATGGCGCCCTGGGTGAGCAGCGGGCACAGCGAGAAGGCCATGTTGGCGGCGGTCATCATCTCCTGCATGGCGATGGTGACCAGCCACGGGAAGCCGCCGCCCCCGTACTCCGCCGGGAACGAGACGCCCGCCCACCCGGCCTCGGCGTAGCGCTGATAGGCCCGGGCGAAGCCCTCGGGCGTCGTCACCGAGCCGTCGTCGTGGCGCCGGCTGTGCTGGGTGTCGCCCACCCGGTTGAGCGGCGCGAACTCCTGGGTGAACAGCCGGCCCGACTCCTCCAGGACGCCGTACACCATCTCGGGCTCCGCGTGCTCGAAACCGGGCAGGGCGGCCAGCGCAGGGAGGTCGACGATGTTCTCGAGGACGAAGCGCATGTCGGCGAGCGGGGCCGAGTAGTCGGGCATGTGAAAACGCTAGGCACAGTCGCTCACCTGCCGAAAGGTGATGCCGGCGTCAGGTCGCGACGCGGGTCGCGATGCCGGACTCGACGTCAGGTCGGGAGCTCGGGCCGGCGGCCACTGACGGCCGCGGTCAGCGCGTCGGCCGCGGCGACCACCCGCTGGCCGAGGGCGCGCAGCTCGGCGCCGTCGACCGGTCCGTGGTCGGCCATGCCCGACACCGTCACCGCCAGCGACACCTCGCCGTTGGACCCGAACACGGGCGCGGTCACGTCGGCCGGGTGGTAGGCGTTGTCGTCGCGCAGCGAGCTGACCACCAATGGCTGTTGCGCCACCGCCCGCAGCAGGGCCCGCTGCGCGGCGAGCGAGGCAACATCGGCGCTGCGGGGCCCGTTGTTACGCGTGAGGGTGTGCCACTCGGGTGAGCTCTCCATCACGCCGAAGCCCTGGCGTCGGATGGTCGGCAGTGCCTCGACCGCCAGGCCCACCGTCTCGACGGCACCGGCCCGGGCGAGCCACGCCTCGACGGTGGCTGGGTCGCTCCAAGCCATGAACACCAGGCCGACCGGCGGCACGAGCGGCAGTCGCAGCTGTACGGCGGAGCCGCGATCGTTCGTCGAGCGACCCAGCCGCACGACGCACACCACGTGATCGCCGGCCATCTGCCACGCGCTCGCCTGCAGGCCGGTGGCGGCGGCCAGCGCGTCGAGGACGGTCGGGGCGAAGTCGACCGCGGTGTAGCCGCGGCGGGCGGCGTCGCCGATGGCGACGAGGCGGGGACCGAGCGAGTAGCGCTTCTCGTCGGGATGGCGCAGCAGCACGCCCCGCTCGCTGAGGGTGCTGAGCAGCGCGTGGGCGGTCGCCTTGTTGAGCGAGCAGCGGCGGGCCACCTCGGACAGCGTGAAGCGCTCGTCGGGGTGGCGCGCGAGCAGTTCGAGCACCGCCACCGATCGGTCCGCCCCGGGCGCCGGTCGTGCCACCCGCTCAGCCCACGGCCCGCAGGACGCGCCGCCGCGCGCCGTGCCCTGATCGCCCGGACAGCGAAAGCTGCCCTGTGCCCGCGTCCATCTCCATACCCGCCTTGTAGGACTCGCCTGTCCGTTCCCGCCCGAGACTGTAGTGGCGCCCCGGTTCGACGACCAGGGTCCGTCCGCCGCCCTACCCTCGCGTCGGTGCCGCTCGAACTGCTCGACGCCGGCGTGCTCGCCTGGATGCAGCTCCCGACCCGACGGGGTCGGCCCAACGCCGGCGTGGTCGTCGACGCCGACGGCATCACGGTGGTCGACACGCTGATGACCCCCGACCAGTACCAGCCCTTCGCCGCCGCGGTCGACGAGCTGGGCCTGCCGGTGCGGCGCTGCGTGCTCACCGGCAGCGGCGTCGAGCAGGCGGGCGGCACCGGCCGCTTCGGCCTCGCCGCCGTCTACGGGAGTCGCCAGGCCAGCGTGCACCTCGACCAGCCACCCAACGTCGAGAGCTGGCGGGCGCTGTTCCCCGAGGAGGCGGACGCCTTCGACGACGTCGTCACCCGGCGGGTCAGCCACGTGGTCGCCGCCGACGTGCAGCTCACCGACGCCGTCGCGGTGCTCACCACCGGCGGGCAGATGGAGGAGAACCTGGTGGCCGTCGTGCCGGGCGCACAGGTCGTGTTCGCCGGGGCGATGTGCAGCTTCGGCGCCACGCCCCTGTGCTGGCAGGGAGACCCGGGCCGCTGGGCCGACGAGCTCGACCGGCTCGTCGACCTCGCGCCCATCGTCGTGCCCGGGCACGGGCCCATCGGCGGCGAGGAGGAGGTGCGCTACCTGCAGCGCTATCTGCGGGCCTGCGTCGCCGCCGGCGGCGACCACGGGCGCCTGGGCGCGGGGCCGTGGCAGGCCTGGACGGACCGCGACCACGACGTGGTCAACGTCGAGCGCGCCGCCATGCTGGCCGCGGGCGACGACGGCGTGCCGCCGTCGATGTTGCGCCTGGCCGGGCTGGCATGAGGGGCACCGGGCCCCTCACGCCGGCGGCTCACCACGTGCGGCTGCGGGCCTCGTAGAAGCGCGACGACTCGGGTCGGTAGAGCAGCACCAGGATGACCACGGCCAGGATCAGCGACACGATGGTCAGCACGGCCGACATCGCCGTGGCGGGGTTGACGGCCAGCGAGAAGATGGCGCCGACGACGTTGAGGGCCCCCAGCACGGTGGCGACCACCCGCGCCCAGCTCTTGCCCTGGCCGTTGGCGCTGGCCATCCACAGCCACAGGCCCACGCCGATGAGCCCGACGACCACGCCGAAGCCCACGCCCACCGCGACGGCGCTGTCGACTTCGCTGGGCGTCAGCGACGAGTCGCTGTCCTCGATCGCGTCACGCAGGGCGTCGGTCTGGAAGAAGGTGAGCAGGATGCCCAGCGCGCTCAGGCCGGCACCGAGCCACATGAGCCGCACCGCGGTGACGATGCTCGGCGGCGGCTCGGCCTGCTGCGCGGGAGCGCCCGGAGGGGGCGGCAGGCTGTCGGACGCCCACGGGCCGGCGGGCGGGGGCCCGCCTTCCGGCGGGCCTGGCGGGGTTGCGCTCATGCGTGCGTCCTCCTGGGGGACGGCGTGCGGTCGCCGCCATGATGGCCCACCCGCGCCGGCCCGTGGTGGCTGCCACGAGGCCCTGACGTCCGGCCTGCGGCTCGCCTGATCGCACCGCTGCGCCGGTACCCTCGGCGCATGATCTTCGGCCGTGACAAGCAGCGGGTGGTCGAGCCCGAGCGCGCGCTCTCCGGGCGGGACCACCGGGTGTTCCAGGTGCCCGAGGTGCACGCGGTGTTGGGCACGCCGCTCGAGCCGCCATTCCCCGACGGCCTCGAGCGCATGGTCGTGGGGCTCGGTTGCTTCTGGGGCGCCGAGCGCCTGTTCTGGCAGGTCGAGGGCGTGTACACGACGGCGGTCGGCTACGCCGGCGGCTACACCCCCAACCCCACCTACGAGGAGGTCTGTTCGGGCCGCACGGGGCACGCCGAGGTGGTGCTCGTGGTGTTCGACCCGGCCAGGGTGAGCTACGAGCAGCTGCTGCGGGTGTTCTGGGAGGGCCACGACCCGACCCAGGGCATGCGCCAGGGCAACGACGTGGGCACGCAGTACCGGTCGTGCATCCAGGTCGCCGACGAGGTGCAGCACAAGGCGGCCGAGGCCAGCCGCGACGCCTACCAGCGGGTGCTCACCGCCGCCGGCCACGGTGAGATCACCACCGAGATCGTCGACGCGCCGGAGTTCTGGTACGCCGAGGACTACCACCAGCAGTACCTCGACAAGAACCCCATGGGCTACTGCGGCCTGGGCGGCACGGGGGTCTCCTGCCCCGTCGGCCTGACCGGCTGAGCGCGGCCCGCCGGCGATCGACGCCGGCGGGCGGCGCCCTATGGTTCGTGCATGAGCACTGATCCGGCGGCGCCCCGATCCGATGGCCGGCTGGCGGGCAAGACGGCCGTTGTCGTCGGGGCGGGCCAGACCCCGGGAGAAACGATGGGGAACGGTCGCGCCACGGCCATCACGTTCGCTCGCGAGGGCGCACGCGTCTTCGCGGTCGACCGCGACGAGGAGTCGCTCGACGAGACCGTGCGCACGATCCGGGAGGCGGGCGGCGACGCGATCGGGCACGTGGCGACGATCGGTGCCGAGGACGTGTGCCGCGACCTGGTGGCGGCGGCGCAGGGCGCGCTCGGGCGGATCGACGTCCTCCACAACAACGTGGGCATCGGCGCCGGCGACGCGGGCGTGTCCTCGCTCGAGGAGCGCTCGTGGGACCGCATCATGGACGTCAACCTCAAGGCGATGTGGTTGACCTGCAAGCACGTGCTCCCCGTGATGCGCGACCAACGGGCCGGGGCCATCGTGAACATCTCGTCGGTCGCCGCGATCGCCGCGGCGGGGAGCCTCGTCGCCTACAAGATCTCCAAGGCGGGTGTGAACGCGCTGACGCAGTCGATCGCGTCGAGCAACGCCCGCTTCAACATCCGCGCCAACGCGATCATGCCGGGGCTCATGGACACGCCGATGGCGGTGGACGCGCCGGCTCGCGCGACGGGGCGTGAACGCGCCGAGCTCGCGTCGGCTCGAGCCTCACGGGTGCCGCTCGGGCACCAGGGCTCCGCCTGGGACGTCGCCAACGCGGCGCTGTACCTCGCATCCGACGAGGCCGCGTTCGTGACCGGGGTGCTGCTGCCCGTCGACGGCGGCCAGTCGATCCGGGTGGGCTGACGCGCTACGCCGGAGGCGGTTGGGCCGCGCTGGCCGCCTCGAGCGCGGCGACCTCGACCTCGGCCGGAGCGGACTCGACGCGGGGATGCGCGTCGAACCACATCGTCGGCTTGGACGCCGCAGCGAAGGCGGGCCACGCCAGGCCGGGCGTGGACGGGTCGCCGCTGCGGGCGAACTGCGTCCACGCGGCCAGCATCTGTGCGCTGAGCCGGTCGGCGGCCTCGCCGTGGCCGGTCCAGTCGCGCACACCGGGTTGGTCGTGGGTGCCGAACACGAACGGGATCTCCACGCTGTGACAGGCGCCCATGAAGCCTCCGAGCGCGGGCGACTTCCAGTCGAACAGGTAGCCGAATGTCGGCTGGTGGCGGCTGTGCCGATCGATCACCGCGCGGATCGGTGCTCGGAAGAACCGGTCGGTCTTGATGGCGAACCACAGCTCGTTGTTGGCCGCTCCGATGCCGCGCGCGGCGCGCTCGCGCCGGTAGGTCTCGATCACCTCCCCGGCCCCCGACCCCACGAGGCTCGCGACCGGCCCGGCCTGGAGCTCGACCTGCATTGCGGTGCTCCCCTTCCGGAGGGACCGCGCCCCGACGCGCGGGCCTCCTGTGGAGCCGGGGCGCAGCGGCCCGGCACGCCAGTCTCGCACGCCGCCGTCCGGGCGGGCAGGCCAGGACGGTCAGGCCGGCAGCGCGGCGATGCCGTCGATCTCGACGAGCTGGTCGGGATAGCCCAGGACCGCGACCCCGACAAGCGTGCTCGGCGGCCGGTGCGGGGCGAGACCGGTCGAGACCACCTCCCAGGCGCGGACCAGGTCGTCGCGGCCACCGACCACGTAGATCGTCGTGCGCACCAGGTGCTCGGGCCCGGCGTTGTGGTCGTCGAGGACCGCGAGCAGGTTGGCGAGCGCCCGGCGCGCCTGCTCGCCGTGGTCGCCGGGGGCGACCACCCGCCCGTCCCGGTCGAGGGGGCAGGCACCGGCGGTGAACAGGACCGCTCCGGGTGGCGCCACCGCGGCGTAGTCGTAGGGGACGCCGCGGTACAGAGGCCCCGCGCCTGGCTCGTCGTCGATCACCGGGACGATCCTCACACACCACCACGATCACGGCCCGCCCTCTGCCGGCGCGGTGACGGGCCGATCGGCGGGCCCGCGGCGAACGCCCCCACCGGGTCCTGCTGGAGCAGAATGTGCGTCCGCCGGGACACCGCGTGCGGCCGTTCGGCCGGGCCGGGTCGCCGACGTTCGAGCCCGCCGCCCACCGTCGCCCACCGGGAGGCCACCATGAAGGCCATCGTCCAGGATGCCTACGGGTCCGCAGACGTCCTCGAGCTCAGGGACATCGACAAGCCCGAGGCGGGCGACGGCGAGGTGTTGGTGCGCGTGCACGCCGCAGGCGTCGACCGGGGCGCATGGCATCTCATGACCGGGTTGCCGTACCCGATCCGCCTGGCGGGCGTCGGGTTCCGCGCACCCAAGAACAAGGTCCTGGGCTCCGAGGTGGCCGGGCAGGTCGAGGCCGTCGGCAGGGACGTCACCAGGTTCCGGCCCGGCGACGAGGTGATGGGGACCTGCCACGGAGCCTTCGCGGAGTACGCCTGCGGCAGGCAGGACAGGCTGGCGGCGAAGCCGGCGAACCTGGGCTTCGACCAGGCGGCGGCCGTGCCGATCTCCGGCTCCACTGCGCTTCAGGCCCTGCGCGACCAGGGACGGGTCCAGGCGGGGCAGAGCGTCCTGATCGCCGGCGCATCGGGAGGTGTGGGCAGCTTCGCCGTGCAGCTCGCCAAGGCGTTCGATACCGAGGTCACGGGCGTGTGCAGCACCTCCAAGGTCGACCTCGTCCGCTCGCTGGGCGCGGATCACGTCATCGACTACGCGCACGAGGACTTCACCGACGGGCGGCACCGCTACGACCTGGTCGTCGACATCGGCGGGAACACGCCGGTGACGCGCCTCCGGCGTGCCCTCATCCCCGAGGGGACGCTCGTCATCGTGGGCGGCGAGAACGGCGGGCGCTGGCTCGGCGGCCTCCAGCGGCAGCTGCAGGCACTCATCATGTCACCGTTCGTCCGGCAGCGACTGCGGGTGTTCGTCGCTCGAGAGCACTACGAGGAGCTCGAGACCCTGACAGAGCTCATCGAGGCCGGCAAGGTCACGCCGGCCGTCGACAGGACCTACCCGCTGAGCGATGCTCCCCAGGCCATCCGCTACCTCGAGCAGGGCCACGCCCGCGGCAAGGTCGTCATCGCCGTCTGACCGGACCGCGTGCGCAGAACGGTCGGGCGCGGTCGGGACGCCTCAGCTCGGGAGCACCGCGGTCAGCACCCACAGGGTCGGCATCCCGGCGGCGAGCGCCGCGTGGGGCAAGCCGGTGCGCCGCACCGCGACCACCGCGACCGCCACCGCGCCGGCGGGTGCGATCACGGCTCCGGCCGCCGCCACGTGCTCGGCGAGTGCCGCGGCCGCCAGGGCCGCGAACGACACGGGGACAGCGTGTCCGGCAGCGCGCTCGACCACGGGCGGCAGCCCGATGCGGGCGGCCACGACCAGCATGCTGATGCGGAACAGGAAGCTGCCGGCGCCGACGGCGGCGACGACGATCCAGGCGCTCACCGGTCCGCCTCCCCCGCCTCGACGTCCACAGCCGTGCCCGGCCCCGCAGGGACCAGGGCGGTGACCAGGCCGCCGCCGATGGCCAGCAGCACGCCCAGGTGCAGGGGCACCCACAGGCCGAGTGCCCCGAGGGCGATCGCCACGCCGACCGCTCGCCTGGTGGCCCGGTCGGTGAGGCGGGGCACGATCTCGCCGATCAGGAACAGCGGGATGACCAACTCGAGCTGCAGCGCGTCGGGCAGCGCGGTGCCGACGGTGGCGCCGACGGTGATGGCGGCCACCCACGTCGCCAGCAGGACCACGGCGCCGCCCATGTAGTGGAGGTGGCCCTGGCGCGGCGTGGCCGCGCGCCCGTAGCCGTCGGCGCCGACCGCGAGCGTCGGGTCGACCAGCAGGGCGGCGGCCAGCCCCTGCCACCAGCGGGGCGTGCCCTGCCAGTGCCGGGCCATGGTCGCCGAGTAGAGGATGAGGCGGAGGTTGACGGCCAGGCCGGCCACGATGGCGACCGCGGGGGCCGCCCCGCTGTCGAGCAGCTGGATCGTGGCGACCTGGGCGCTGCCGCCGAAGATCAGCGGGCCGGTCAGCCAACCGGCCAGGGTGGGGATGTCGGCCCGGGCGGCGCTGACGCCGATGACGAGGCCGAAGGGCGCGACGCCCAGCAGCCACGGGGCCATCGCGCGGGCGCCGGCCAGCAGGTGGCGGCGGCGGTCCGAGCGATGGAGCGAGGAGGCGGTGGTGCTGCGACTCGGCCGGTGTTCCGGCGGCGCGGCGACGGTGCTGGTGAGCATGTCTCCTCCCGGGGACGCGGAGGCGGGTGACCGGCGACGTGCCGGCCACCCGCTCCCGTCAGCCGGCATCGACCTCGATGGTCACCGGCACGGTGTTGGTGATGATGTCGAACACGGCCGAGCGGGCCCGGGACTGCTCGACGAGCGCACGCAGCTTCTCGGCCGGGGCGTCGCCCCTCACGGAGAAGCTGACCCGGATCTGCTGGAAGCCGTTGCGGACGCTGTCGTCGAGCCCGAGGATGCCGTTCAGGTCGATGTCGCCCTCCACGGTCGAGGTGACCTCGGTCAGCTCGACGCCACGAGCGGCGGCGATGTTGGCCAGCCCCGCCGTCAGGCACCCGGCCAGGCCGTGCAGGATGTACTCGACCGGGGTGGGGCCGTTGTCGCTCCCCACCAGGACCCTGGGGTGGTCGATGTCGTGGCTGGTCGGCGCGTCGTGGGCCCGCTCCTCGCCGACCCCGAAGAAGTCGTCGATGGTGCTCTGGCTGTGGGTGCCGGACACCCAGCGGTTGCGGGCCCGGAACTGGAACCGGGCGGCCTCGGGCGCCTGCTTCACCGCGTCGAGGGTGGCGAACAGCGTCGCGGTGTCGACGCCGTTGCGGACCGGGGACTGCGTGATGGTCATGTGATGTCTCCTTGATGTTGGGTTGATCGTTTGGTTGGTGGTGGGTGATGGTTGGGGCGGTCAGGCCGCCACCAGGTCGCGGCGGCCGATCGGGGGCATCGACGCCAGCCAGGCCGACTCGGCCTCGATGAGGTCGCTCAGCCGCTTCTGGAGGGCGGTGAACTCATCCGGGTCCGGGAACACCGCCAGCCGGCACGTCACGTCGAAGAGCGGCGCCAGTGCCCGGTGGCGCTCGTCGGCGTAGGCGGCCAGCGCGTCGGCCTCGGTGGCCTCGCCATGCAGTGCCTCCCCCAACCGGCGGGACAGCAGCTCGGCGTCGCGGAAGGCGTCGCTGATGCCGTGCCCGGTGATCGGGTCCCGGTGGTAGCCCGCGTCCCCCACCAGAGCCCAGCCGTCGCCGACCGCCTGTCGGACGTGGTTGGGGAGGCCGACGGCCCCCCGAACCGGCGAGGTGATGCGGCCCCGCTCGACCCGGTCGGCCAGAGCGGGCGCCGCCTGCCGCAGCAGCCGCACGAAGTTGCCGGTACGGTCCTCGGCGCCCAGGCCGCCCTGGTCGGCCGGGCTGCACACCCAGACGTTGGCCTCGCCGTCGTGGGTGCGGAACACGCCGGCGAGCGTGGTCGGCCCGACGTGGAACTCGAAGCCCTCGCCGTCCAGGCCGGCCACGTAGGCGTAGTGGGCGGCGCCGACGGCCGGGCGCTCGTCGATCATCCCGGCGCCGACGGCGCGGGCGATGCGCGAGCGGAGGCCGTCCGCTCCGACGACGAACCTCGCCCGCAGCTCGTGGTCCGTGCCGTCGGCGGCGCGGGCGGTGACGCCCGCCACCCGCCCGGCCCCATCGGTGACGACGCCGGTGACGGTGAGACCGGTCCGCAGCTGGGCGCCCGCCTCGACCGCGGCCGACGCGACGATGGTGTCGAGCACGTAGCGGCGCGGGGCGACCAGGAAGTCGACGCCCGCACGGTCCTTCACCGTCTTGTCGAGGATGCGGCCGTCGGCCAGGTGGAACGTGACCTTGCGGATCTCGGGGGCGCCGCTGGCGACGACCGCGTCGAGCAGGCCCCAGCGGGAGAGCTGGACCACGCCACTCCGGGCGATCGCATGGGTGGAGAGGGTGTCGCTCGGGAAGCTCGCCCGGTCGACGACCAGGACGTCGAGCCCCTGGCGTGCCAGCAGCATCGCGGTGGCGGCGCCGGCGGAGCGGGAGCCGACGACGATGACATCGTGCATGGCCTCGCCCGTCTCGGGGATGGGGATCGGTTCGGACATGGGCTCCACCATGCGGGAGCCGCCCGGTCCAGGCTTGGAGACGACCTGCAGAGGTTGTGGAGATCAGCGCGACCAAGCCGCTCATCGCGACCGGTCTCCGGCGCGTCCGGCCGCCTCGTCTTCTACGATTCGTGCATGGCCGGTGTCGGAGCCAGCGAGGCCGCGCTCCGGATCGGCCGGCCGTGACGCCGAGGTCCACGGCACCGGCCTCGCTGACCTGGAGCGGCGTCACGGCCCGGCGGATGGCCCGCCACGCGTTGACCAGACCGGCCACCGACCTGGGCCCTGCCGACATCGCCGGCGTGTTGTGCGGAGCGCACGCCCAGGTGCTCAGCGCCGCCGAGCTCTCGATCGGGCGGCGCATCGCCGGGGCAAGCCGTGCCGACGTGCAGCGCGCTCTCTGGGAGGACCGCACCCTGGTCAAGACGTTCGGTCCCCGCGGCACCGTGCACTTGCTGTCCACTGCCGACCTGCCGATGTGGACGGGGGCGCTGTCGTCCCTGCCATCGTCGGTGCCGATGCATCCGGAGCCGGTCCGCTTCACACCCGAACAGGCTGACGAGGTCGTTGCGGCCATCGGCGACGCCCTGGCAGACGCGGAGCTGACCGTCGACGAGTTGACCGAGGCGATCGTGGATCGACTCGGACCGTGGGCCGGCGAGCGGACGATGGAGGCGTTCCAGGACATGTGGCCGCGCTGGCGGCAGCTGACCAGCACGGCTGCGCACCGCGGCGTGCTCTGCTTCGGACCGAACCGCGGTCGCAACGTGACCTACACCAACCCGCACCGCTGGCTGCCCGGCTTCCGGCCCGACGGCAAAGACGCAGCCCTGCGCACCCTCGTCACGCGCTACCTGTACGCGTACGGCCCCGCCACGCCCCAGCATTTCGCCAGATGGCTCACCATCCCGCCGCGGCGCGCCGTCGAGCTGTTCGACGACCTGGCTGGCGAGCTGGAGCGCGTCGAGCTGGACGGCGAGCCGGGCTGGGTGGTGGCCGGCGACACGGCGACGCCGCCGCAGCCGCACAGAGGGATCCGCCTGCTGCCCTACTTCGACGCTTTCGTCGTCGCCGGTCAGCCTCGGGAGCGGCTGTACCCCGGAGCGGCCGCGACCCGCGGGCTCACCCCGGCGGGCCAGGCCGGCAACTACCCGGTCCTGCTCGTCGACGGCGTGGTCGGTGGGGTGTGGCACCAGCGACGCTCCGGTCGGAAGCTCGCCATCACCGTCGAACCACTGCGGGAGCTCACCACGACGAATCGCCGGCAGCTCGATGACGAGGTCGACCTGGTGGGCGCGGTCATGGAGGGCACACCGACCCTGAGCATGGGCACCGTCACGGTCGGCCCGCACGCCTGAATTCATGCAAGAAGGCGGGCTGCCCGAGCGTCTGAGGGGTGTGCGGGACGTGGTGCCCCCGGTGCAAGCCGCCCTCGAGTCGACGCCGGTTCCGGTGGACGCGAGCGGGCCGACCTTCGCCGACCTGTACCGCTCGACGTTCACCGAGATGACACGGCTCGCGTTCCTGCTGACGGGTTCGGCCGAGACCGCGCGTGACCTGGTGCAGGACTCCTTCGTGCGCCTGCACGGGAAGTGGGACCGCGTCGCCGAGCCCCGTGCCTACCTCCGCCGCACGGTGGTGAACGCCTGCCATTCGCACCACCGACGCCTGCGCGTGCAACGGCGACATCCCCCGACATCGCAGGTCGACGTCGTCGACCTCGGCGCTGACGAGATGACCGACGCGATCGCCGCGCTCCCCTATCGCCAGCGCGCCGCAGTCGTCCTGCGCTTCTGGCACGACGCCAGCGAGGCAGAGATCGCAGCCGCGCTCGGCTGCCGACCCGGCACGGTGGGGTCGCTGATCCACCGCGCCCTCGCCGAGCTTCGAAAGGTGATGCCGTGAGTGAACTCGACGACCGGATTCGGCAATCGCTCGCCCGGCAGGCGAGCTCGCTGCGCGAGCAGCCAGACCTCGAAGCGCTGACCGACCGCATCGCCCGACGCGACCGGCGACGCATGCGAGGAAGCTCCGTCGCGCTCGTCCTCGCCTTGCTCGCGGGCCCGACGTTGGGGTTTCTCGCCGGCCGCGCCGGCGGGCGGTCGAGCACCGACGTTGCGTCAGGATCCGACGGCGAACGAGTGACGGTCGAAGAGACCCCCGGTTCGTTGCCGACCGTGGTCCTGGGTGAATCCGACGCCGGTGCCGCGCTCGCCGCCGGGAGCGAGGTGCAGATCGTCGAGGGCGGAGGCGTCTCGGACCTCGGCGCGAAGGGTCCGCTCGCGAGGTCGTTCGTCCGCGACATCGACGGCACCACGATCCGCGTCTATCGGGCTGCTGTCGACCCGCCGACATACGCGGGCCCGCCGTGGTGGGAACCGCCGGCGACGTGCTTCCCCAACGGGTACGTGCAGGCTGACGTGTCGACCGCGGACGCTGTCGGGATCGTCTCCGGCAGCGTCTACGCGGAGCTTCCGAACATGTCCGTCGTCGGGAGTCTCGGCGCGATCGGCGTCGCGGAAGGGGCGCCGCGATGGGTCGTCGTCGCGCAGGCGCCGGCCGGCACGGCACGCTTGCGCGCGACCTTCCCGGACGGTCAGGCCGACGAGATGGAGCCCGTCGACGGCGTCGCCGTCCTTGTCGGCCCGGCGTCGATCGAGCCGGGCGACCCAGCCGAGTACGAGACGACCGTGCCGCTCGAAGCCTTCGACGCGGATGGCAGGCCACTCGGCACCGGCGCGGCGCGACCCGGCCCCTACTTCTTCGCCGAGCCCGACGTCGCGTCGGACAGTTCGGCGACCCTCTCGAGCGGCGAGCAGGGCGCCGAGTGCGCGGCACCGTCAGAGCTGCCGCCACCCGGCGCCGAACAACCTGCCGATCCGGCAGCGGCCCGCGCCGAGATCGAACGGCTCTTCGGCGTCCGGTTCGCCGACCGGACCGACGAGGAGCGCCTCGCGAACCTCGACGACCCCACCGGCATGCGGGACGTGTACGAACAGCTGCGCAACGGGCCGTTCGCCGAACAGGTCCTCGGCTCCCGACCGGTGTTCCGCGACCTGGTGTTCTTGTCCGCCACGCGCGCCGCGGTGCAGTACGAGACCGAGATACCTGGGTATCCGCCCCAAGCGTTGGGCCAGGAGTTCGGCGAGGTCGTCTTCGTCGACGGGAGGTGGAAGCTCACCCGCGAGAGCGTCTGCCGAGACGTTCAGCTCGCGGGGGTCACCTGCCCGTAGGTTCAGTCGCATCGCCGCCTCCCCTCCTCCGCCCGCGGCGCCCTTGGTTACCCTCCGGTCCATGCTCCTGACACCTCGGTACGACGAGCCCTCGTTCCTCCAGCTCCAGCTCGAGCTCTCACTGGGCGATCCAGGGGCGCCGTTGCTGCGGCAGCGGAGGCGGCTCGCATCGCTCCTGGGTGGGCTCGACGATGAGCAGTGGTTGACGGCAAGCCGGTGCGAGGGGTGGTCGGTCCGGGACGTGGTCGCGCACCTCGTCAGCACCAACCAGTTCTGGGCTTTCTCCATCGGGGCCGCGCTGGCGGGCGAGCCGACGCGCTTCCTCGCCGAGTTCGATCCGGTGGCGTCACCCGCTGAGCTCGTCGAAGCTGGCCGATCGGAGCCGACCGCCGACGTGCTCGCCCGCTTCGTCGAGACGAACGAGGCCTTCGCCGACGCTGTCGCCGAGCTCGGCGACGACGGCTGGTCGATGCTCGGCGAGGCGCCGCCGGGCCACGTCCCGCTTCGCGCCGTCGCGCTGCACGCGCTGTGGGACTCGTGGATCCACGAGCGTGACATCGTCGTGCCGCTCGGGCTCACTCCGGTCGAGGAGCCCGACGAGATCGCCGGCTGCCTCGTTTATGGCGCCGCGCTCGGCCCGGCCTTGTCGGTGGCCGGCGGCGCCACCCGCTACGGCGCGATCGCTGTCGAGGCCACGAACCCGGACGTCCGCTTCGTCGTGGAGGTTGGCGAGTCGGTGGTCGTCCGCGCCGGCGATGCCCCCGCAGGTGCGCTGTGTCTGGCTGGCCCGGCTGTGGGGCTCATAGAGGCACTGAGCTTCCGTGGGCCGCTGCCCTGTCCGGTCGCCGACGACGACCGGTGGCTCATCGGCGGTCTCGCGGAGGTCTTCGACCGCGAAACGTGACCCGCGACTCGCCGCGGACCTGGGCCATGCGGCTCGGCCCGGTTCAGCAGACCGAGGAGTCGGTCAGCCATCGCACACGCAGTGTTCTGCACCCAGCAGGGGGCTAGGTCCGCTGATCGTGCCGGTTGGTAGCCTTCCAGCCGGCATGACTCGTCCGATGGGGAGAAGACCTCCATTGACCCCTACTACGGGACTCCCGGGGTGACGGTGGTCAGCCGGCAGCAGTGGTCACCCATCGTCGACTCATGATGTCCGCCCCGGCCCGAGCGGTCGTTCCGATGGCGGCGCCTCGTCAACGCCGAGTGACGAAGCGGCGAAGGCGTTGTTCAGCTTCGGGAACCCAGCAACGGCGATCGACCCCGAACGCGGTTGCGCGTCGTGTGGCAGGCGACAGAATCGCGCGATGCAGTTCAGTCCTGACCTTCGCGATCGGGTGGCGGACGGGACCATCACGGTCTCGTGCCGCCTGTGGTCGAGGCCGAAGGTCAAGGTCGGCGGCGTCTACCGGAGCGGATCCGTGGCGATCGAGATCGACGACATCGAGCTGCTCCCGTTCTCGTCGATCACCGATGAGGACCTTGCTCGGACCGGAGAGAACGACGTCGAGGCCCTTCGTCGCCGCGCTGCACACGCGGGTCCGATCGGCCAGGACACCTTGCTCTACCGCATCGAGTTCCATGTCGCGCGCCAGCCGGACGACGAGGGCGGGCGTCGCCGACTACGCGGGCAGTGAGACGCAGAACTCGTTGCTGTCGGGATCGGCCATGACGACCCGGTCGACGTCGCCCTGGCCGATGTCGACCCGGGTCGCGCCGAGCGCCACGAGACGGGCGACCTCCGCGTGCTGTTTGGCTTGGTCGAGCGGCGCGACCTCGAGGTGCAGCCGGTTCTTGCCGAGCTTCGGGCGCAGTGGCGGACCGCCCCAGGTGATCAACGGACCGGTGCCGTCGGGAGCACGGATCGCTGTCTCCTCGCCCTGATCCCAGACCAACGGCCAGGCGAGCGCGGCGCTCCAGAAGTACCCGACCTCCCTCGTCCCGTCACAGGTGATCGAACCCAGTCGCCCGCAGTCCGCGAGGAACGAGTTGCCCGGCTCGATCACGCAGAACTCGTTGCCCTCAGGATCAGCCAGCACGACATGGCCCTCGTCGGGTCGCTGCCCGATGTCGATGTGGCGCGCGCCGAGCTCGACGAGCCTGGCCACCGAATCGCGCTGGTCGTCCAGGGACGTGCTCGTCAGATCGAGGTGGAGCCGGTTCGGGCCGACCTTCGGCTCCGCGACCGGCATGAAGTCCATCCGGAACCTCGTGCCGTCGGTGGGCACGAGACGGATCTCCTCCGCGGTCTCGTCAGCGACCTCCCAGCGCAGCGCCGCAGCCCAGAACCGGGCGAGACCGAGCGGATCGTTCGCATCGACGCAGAGGGCAACGAGCCGAAGAGACATCCCGCTCCCCAGCATCGCAGCCCCGGGTGACGACGATCTCCCGACATTTGTCGACGCCGCGCGGTGCGGCTCGTGCACGCGGCTTGTCGCCGTCCTCGCGGACACGGTCGACCTTCTCGACGACATGGCGGCCGGGCTGTGAGGCTCCTACTGCTCGACCTGCTCGGCCGCCCGGCATCCCCGCCGGGGGGACCGTTTCGCGTCAGGAGGGCCTGCCCTGCATGGCGCGGAGACGGTGGGGGTAACCCACCATGACGGACGGTCCCCCGGTGCCGCCTACCGGGGGGCCGTTCCGCGTCAGGCGCTCGGCCGGTCGTGGTGCCGCTCCACGGACCGCTGGCCTCACCAGCGGACGCGATGAG
>DASSCS010000117.1:0-20293 GCA_035697515.1 Acidimicrobiales bacterium | reverse complement strand
CTGGATGGGCATGGGCTCCGAGAGCGCAGGCGACCCCTACTGCGTCGTGACCAGCGCCAGCGCAGCCGCCCGTCCCGGGTTTGCGCCGGGGCAGCTGGTCGAGGCGAGCGGTCCCGACGACTGCCAGCCCGGCGAGCCGCTGGTGTGCGGTCGCTTACAGCCCGAGACCGGTGACGAGCGCACCTTCGTGTCCGACGAGTGCCCGGACGGCTGAGGCGGTCGACTGGCGGGCCCGCTCAGATGTCGCGGCGGCGGTCGCCGGCACCGCCGATCGGCTTCGTGGCGCCCGGGTGGGCGGTGGTCGGGCGCAAGCCCTGGCGCCGGCGCACCGGGCGAGCACCGCGGTCAGACGGGCAGCAGGCCCAGCCGGTCGCGGACGCGCACCATGGTGGCGCCCGCCGTCCTGCGGGCCTTGTCGGCGCCGTGGGCGAGGATGCGGGCGGTCTCGCCCGGGTCGGCCGCCAGCTCGGCGTACCGCTTCTGCAGCGGCTCCAGCAGGGCGATGACCGCCTCGGCCGCGTCGGCCTTGAGCGGCCCGTACTGGCTGTAGCTCTCGGCCAGCGCTTCCGGGTCGCCGTCGGTGGCCGCCGCCAGGATCACCAGCAGGTTCGACACCCCCGGCTTGGCCGCGGGGTCATAGCGCACCTCGGCCTCGCTGTCGGTCACGGCCCGCTTGAACTTGCGCTCGATCGCCTCGGGCGGGTCGAGGACCGTGACCGTGCCCTGGGGCGACTCGACCGACTTGGACATCTTGCGCTCGGGCGCCTGCAGGTCCATCACCCGGGCGCCGATCGGCGCGATCGCGCCCTCGGGCACCACGAACGTGTCGCCGTAGCGGTTGTTGAAGCGCAGCGCGATGTCGCGGGTGATCTCGATGTGCTGGCGCTGGTCGTCGCCCACGGGCACCTTGTCGGTGTCGTAGAGGAGGATGTCGGCGGCCATGAGCGCCGGGTAGGTGAACAGGCCGGCCGACACGAACTCGGCCCGGTCGGACTTCTCCTTGAACTGGGTCATGCGGCGCAGCTCGCCGAAGCTGGCGGAGCACTCCATGATCCAGCCGAGCTCGGTGTGCTCGGGCACCTGGCTCTGGGCGAACAGCGTGCACACCTCGGGGTCGAGGCCCGCCGCCACGAGGATCTGGGTGGTCGAGATCGTGCGGGTCCGCAGCTCGGCCGGGTCCTGAGGGATGGTGAGGGCGTGCAGGTCGACGATGCAGTGGATGGCGTCGTCGTCGTGCTGGGCCCGCACCCACCGCCGGATGGCCGCCAGGTAGTTGCCGAGCTGTAAGTCACCGGTGGGCTGGATGCCGGAGAACACGCGGGCCATACCCGGCGATGGTAGAGCGTCTTTCCGCCGGGCCCCGCACCGGTTCCCGGGATGCACCAGGGCCCGACAGCGCCGTGGATAACATCGTCCCGATGCCCTACGCGGTGCGCACTCCGGTGTTCGAGGGGCCCTTCGACCTGCTGCTCCACCTCATCCTCTCCGAGCAGGTCGACCTCTACGACATCAGCCTGTCGACCATCGTCGACGGCTACCTCGACGAGCTCGCCCGCATGGAGGAGCTCAACCTCGACATGGCCAGCGAGTTCCTGCTGATCGCGGCCACCCTGGTCGAGCTGAAGAGCCGCCGCCTGCTCCCCCAGAGCGACGACCTCGACCTCGACGACGAGCTGGCGCTGTGGGAGGAGCGCGACCTGCTGCTGCACCGCCTCGTCGAGTGCAAGACGTTCAAGGAGGCGGCGATCGCCCTGTCGGTGCTGGCGAGCGAGGCCGCCCGCAGCGTGGGACGCACCGTGGGGGTCGACGAGCGCTACCTGGGGCTCATGCCCGACCTGCTAGCGGGCGTGACTCCCGACGACCTGCGTCTCGCGTACCTGCGGGCCATCGCCCCCAAGCCGCGGCCGAGCATCGACCTCGACCACGTCGCCCCGATCAGGGCCTCGGTCACCGACGCCATCGCCGAGCTGGTCGACGAGCTGCCGCGGGTCGGCCGCATCACGTTCCGGGCCCTGACCGCCGACCTGGTCGAGCGGCTCGAGGTCGTGGTGCGGTTCCTCGCCGTGCTCGAGCTCTTCAAGCTGGGCATGGTCGACCTCGACCAGCCCATCACGTTCGGCGACATCGAGGTGGTGTGGCTCGGGCGCGACCACCACGGCGCCCGCGATCTGGCCGAGATCGACGTCTACGACGGATGAGGCCATGACCTCACCGCCGCGCCCGCCGACGCCGCCCACGCCGCCGGCATCGCCCCCGCCGCTGCCGCCCGACCGGCTCACCGACGACGTGCGCGACGAGGCCCGTCGCGCCATCGAGGCCATCGTGCTCGTGAGCGAGCAGCCCATGGCCTCGAACCTGCTGGGTCAGCTGCTCGAGCTCCGGCCCGCCCTCGTCGACGAGCTGTGCCACCAGCTGGCCGCCGAGTACGAGGAGCAGGGCAGGGGCTTCGAACTGGTGCGGGTCGCGGGCGGCTGGCGCTTCCAGTCGCATCCCGCCCAGGCACCGTACGTCGAGCGGTTCGTGCTCGAGGGCCAGTCCGGCAAGCTGTCGGCCGCCGCGCTGGAGACGCTGGCCATCGTCGCCTACAAGCAGCCGATCTCGCGTGCGCAGGTCGCCTCGATCCGGGGTGTCAGCGTCGACGGGGTCATGCGCACGCTGCAGCAACGGGGCTACATCGCAGAGGTGGGTCGCGACCCGGGGCCGGGCCAGGCCACGATGTTCGGGACCACCGGGGCGTTCCTCGAGAGGCTCGGGGTCGACAGCCTGACCGACCTTCCGGCGCTGGGCGCCTTCGTGCCGGGGGCCGACGTCGTCGAGCAGCTCGAGCGGGGCCTGCGGCCCGACGGCCCGACGGCGCCCGACATGGCCGACCTGACCGACGCCACCATGGACGCGCTGGCGCCCGACACGGGCGACGCGACCGATGGGGCCGACGGGCCTCCGCCGGACGATCCGTTCGACGTGGGGGACGCGCCGGCGGGGCAGGACGGTTCCGACGCCGCCGAGCGGCCCGCGCCGGACGACCCGGCGGCCGGCGACCGGCGCCCGAGTCACGACTCGCCCACCGGCGACATGCCCGACGTGGGCGAGCGACCCGACCTGGGCGGGTGAGCACACCGCCGGGGGAGCGGCTGCAGAAGATCCTGGCCCGGGCCGGGCTGGGCAGCCGTCGGGCGGCGGAGGCGCTCATCGCCGCGGGCCGCGTGCGCGTGAACGGGCAGGTGGCCACGCTGGGGACCCGGGCCGACCCGGAGACCGACACGATCGAGGTCGACGGCGCCGTGGTGGGCGTGCGCCAGGGACTGGCCCACTACGTGCTCAACAAGCCGCCCGGCGTGGTCACCACCGCGTCCGATCCCGAGGGACGGCCAACGGTGGTCGACCTGGTGCCCGGCGAGCCCCGCGTCTACCCGGTAGGCCGCCTCGACGCCGACAGCGAGGGCCTGCTGCTGCTCACCAACGACGGGGACCTGGCCCACCGCCTGACCCATCCCAGCTTCGGCGTCGAGAAGGAGTACCTGGCCGAGGTCGAGGGCACCCCGTCGCGGGGCGCGGTCCGGCAGCTGCGCCAGGGGGTCGACCTCGACGACGGCCGCACTGCGCCGGCCAAGGTGTCGCTGATCGGCGACCACACGCTCCGCATCGCCATCCACGAGGGCCGCAACCGCCAGGTGCGGCGCATGGCGGAGGCGGTCGGGCACCCGGTGCGGCGCCTCGTGCGGGTGCGCATCGGCCCGCTGAGCGACCGCCGGCTGGCTCCGGGCGAGTGGCGCGAGCTGACGCAGGCCGAGGTGCGGGCGCTCGAGCGGGCCGCCGCACCGACGCCGAGTGGCGGCCCGCGCTCACCCCGCCGCTAACCTCGCGGGGCCATGTCTGCTGCCGTCCGGGCCCTGCGCGGCGCCACCACCATCGACGTCGACGAGAAGGATCACCTGTTCGAGCGGGTGATCGCCCTGCTGGAGCAGCTGTTCGAGCGCAACGGCATCCACCACGACGACCTGATCAGCGTGCTGTTCACCGCCACCGACGACGTGCGCTCGGCCTTCCCCGCGCTGGCGGCCCGGAAGTTCGGGCTCGGCGACGTGCCCCTCATCTGCGCCCGCGAGCTCGACATCGACGGCGGCACCCCGCGCTGCATCCGGGTGATGATCCACCTGAGCACCGAGCGTGCCCGCAACGAGCTGCACCACGTCTACCTCGAGGGCGCGCGCAGCCTGCGCGACGACCTCCCGGCGTGATGACGCCCGTGGGTACGCGCTAGTGGTCCTCGGGCAGCCCCCGGAGCCGGGCCGGGCGGTGGTGGTGGGCACCGGGTTGATCGGCGGGTCGATCGGCATGCGCCTGCGCCAGGTCGGCTGGTACGTGACGGGCCGCGATCAGGTCGCCGAGCGGGCCGCGCGGGCGCAGGCGCTCGGGGCCCTCGACGCCGTGGGCGACGACCCCGACGCCACGATCACCTTCGTGGCCACGCCCGTGCACTCGGTGGCCGGCGAGGCGCGCCGGGCGCTGGGCGCCGGCACCGGACTGGTCACCGACGTGGGCGGGGTGAAGGCCTCGATCGTCGAGGCGGTGTCCGACGCCCGCTTCGTGGGCGGGCACCCGATGGCCGGCTCCGAGCAGGAGGGCGTCGACGGCGCCACGCCCGACCTGTTCGAGGGGGCCACGTGGGTGCTGACGCCCACCGAGGGCACCGATGCCGCCGCCTACGCCCAGGTGCGCCAGATCGTGGGGTCGCTCGGCGCCGAGATCGTGGCGCTGCCGCCCGAGCGCCACGACGAGCTGGTGGCGGTGGTGTCGCACGTGCCCCACCTGGCCGCGGCCACGCTCATGCGCCTGGCCGACGAGCGCAGCGAGGAGCACCGGGCGCTGCTGCGCCTGGCCGCCGGCGGGTTCCGGGACATGACCAGGGTGGCGGCCGGCCATCCGGGGATCTGGCCCGACATCTGCAGCGACAACCGCGAGGCCATCGTCCACGTGCTCGACGAGCTGACGGCCGCGCTCCGGCACATGCGTGACGTGGTGGCGGTCGACGACCGCAAGGAGCTGCTGGCGGCGCTCGAGCAGGCGCGGGCGGCCCGGGTCAACCTGCCGGCCCGCTTCCGCACGGCCGCCGACCTGCGCGAGGTGCGCATCCCCGTGCCCGACCGTCCGGGTGTCGTGGCCGACGTGGCCATCCTGGCCGCCGACCTCGACGTCAACATCGTCGACCTCGAGATCGCCCACTCGACCGAGGGCCCCCAGGGCGTGCTGGTCATGCTCATCGAGAGCGGCGCGGTCGAGGTGTTCCGCGCCGGGCTGGTGGGGCGCGGCTACCGGCCGGCGGTGCTGCCGGTCGACCTGGGGTAGCGGCGTGCCGCCCGCCCCGCCCGCCCAGCCCTCGGGCGACGCGCTGGCCGTCACCCCGGCCGACGGACCGCTCGACGCCACCGTCACGGTGCCCGGCTCGAAGAGCCTGACGAACCGGGCGCTGGTCTGCGCCGCGCTGGCGGCGGGCAGCTCGACCGTCGACGGCGCCCTCGTGGCCGACGACAGCCTGGCCATGCGCGCCGCGCTCGAGACCCTGGGCGCAACGATCGACCACGACGACGCGACCGGCCGGCTGACCGTCGGGGGCACGGGCGGCCGGCTGCTTCCCGGACCGGTCACGCTCGACATGCGGCTCTCGGGCACGGCCAGCCGTTTCCTGCTGCCGGTCGTGGCCCTCGGCCGGGGGCGCTACACGGTCGACGGCCGGCCGCCGCTGCGGGCCCGCCCGATGGGCCCGGTGCTCGACGGCGTCCGGGCGCTGGGCGCGACCGTCGAGGACGGGGGCGAGCCCGGCCACCTGCCCGTCACGGTCGTCGCGCCGGGACACCCCGCCGGCGGCGAGGTGGCGGTGGCGGGCGACACGTCCAGCCAGTTCGTGTCCGGGCTGCTGCTGGCGGCACCGTGCACCACCGGGGGCGTGCGCGTGACCGTGACGGGCCGGCTGGTGTCGCGCCCCTTCGTCGAGCTGACGTCGGCGGTCATGGCGGCATTCGGCGTCGAGGTGCGGGAGCGGGACGGCGAGCCGGGGCGAGGGCCGGTGTTCGATGTCCCGGCCGGGGGGTACACAGCCGCCGCCTACCGGGTCGAGCCGGATGCCTCGGCGGCCTCGTACCTGCTCGCCTCGGCCGCCGTGGTCGGGGGTCGGGTCACGGTCGAGGGCCTGGATGCGGCCAGCCTCCAGGGCGACGCCCGCTTCGCCGACCTGCTGGGCGCGATGGGCGCCCGGGTCGAGCGCACCGCGACCGCGACCACGGTCACCGGCGACGGCCGGCTGCGCAGCCCGGGCACGGTCGACATGGCCGACATGCCCGACATGGCCCAGACCCTGGCCGCGGTGGCCGTGTTCGCCGACGGCCCGACCCGGGTCACCGGCGTCGAGCTCATCCGTTGGCACGAGACCGACCGCATCACCGCGGTGGTGACGGAGCTGCGGCGGGCGGGCATCGACGCCCGCGAGGAACGTGACGGCTTCGTCGTCCACCCGGGCACCCCACGCCCGGCCCGCATCGAGACGTACGACGACCACCGCATGGCCATGAGCTTCGCCCTGCTCGGGTTGCGCACGGCCGGCATCGAGATCGCGGACCCCGGCTGCGTGGCCAAGACCTTCCCGGGCTTCTGGCGGGCGCTCGACACGCTCCGGGGCACGGGACCGCGGTCGGCGGGGCAGTAGGGTGCCACTCCCGTGAAGGTGATCGCGATCGACGGGCCCGCTGGCTCCGGCAAGTCCACCGTGGCCCGGCGACTGGCCGAGCGGCTGGGGCTCGAATACCTCGACACCGGGGCGATGTACCGGGGCGTCACGTTCGCCGCCCTGCGCCGCGGCATCGACCCGGCCGATCCCGAGCCGGTGGCGCAGCTCGCCAAGTCGGTCGAGCTCGAGGTCGCCGACGACCACGTGCGGGTCGACGACGTCGACGCCAGCATCGAGATCCGCGGCCCCGAGGTGTCGCGGGCCGTGTCGCTGGTGGCCGCCAACCCGGGCGTGCGCAGCGAGATGGTGCGGCGCCAGCGCGAGTGGGCGGCCGAACGGGGCGGGGGTGTGATCGAGGGCCGGGACATCGGCAGCGTCGTGTTTCCCGACGCCGTGCTCAAGGTGTACCTGAGCGCCCGTCCCGAGGTGCGGGCCGAGCGCCGGGCCGCCGAGGTCACCGACCTCGACTACGAGACCGTGGCCGCCGACATGGCCCGGCGCGACGCGCTCGACCAGGGGCGGGAGACGGCCCCGCTGCTCCAGGCCGCCGGCGCCATCGAGCTCGACACCAGCGACATGACCATCGACGAGATCGTCGCCGACCTGGCCGGAAGGTTGCCCGAGCCTGACGAGGTCACCGAGCCGGCCGAGGACACCGAGCGGGCTGAGGACACCGAGCCGTCCGAGGGATCCGGGCCCACCGGGGCCCACGAGGCCCGCTCCGACACGGTGCGGGCGGCGCCCGTCGACGTGCACCCGCCGACCGCGATCGAGCGCACCTCGTACGCCGCCGTCAGGGGCCTGTTCCTGGGCCTGGCCAAGCTGTTCTTCCGGCTCGAGATCAGGGGCCGGGAGCACGTCCCCGCCCACGGGCCGTTCGTGCTGGCGCCCGTGCACCGGTCGAACCTGGACTTCATCCTGGTGGCCACGGTGCGCCGCCCCCGCATGCGCTACATGGGCAAGGCCTCGATCTGGAAGTCGGCGCTGCTGGGCAGGTTCGTGTCGATGCTGGGGGCGTTCCCGGTGCACCGCGGCACGGCCGACCGCGAATCGCTACGCACCTGCATGCGGGTCATCGAGAACGGCGAGCCGCTGGTGATGTTCCCGGAGGGCACCCGGCGGTCGGGGCCGGTGGTCAAGGACCTCTTCGACGGCCCCGCGTACGTGGCCGCCCGGGCCGGCGTGCCGCTCGTGCCCGTGGGCATCGGCGGGTCGGACCGTGCCATGCCGGTGGGATCGAAGATGGTGAGACCGCACAAGATCGTGCTCGTCGTGGGCGAGCCGATCGTCCCCGAGCCGGGCGACGGCACGGGCCGGGTCAAGCGCCGCGAGGTGCGGCAGATGACCGAGCGCCTGCAGGTCGACCTGCAGGCGCTCTACGACGCGGCCCGGGCCGCAGCCGAGTAGTCGTCCCTCACGGGCGGGTCAGGCGGGCGAACCGTGGGCGTGGTCGCACAGCACCTCCTCGCCCTCGCCGACCTGGCCTCCGCTGATGCCCTCCAGGGCCGCGAACGGCCCACACGGGTGGGCGACGGTCCACACGTGGACCATGGGCACCTCGGCCCGGCGTGACGAGCCGGCGGGGCAGGGGAGCGAGGGCGACACGACCGAGGTCACCTGCCAGGCGTTCTCCTGCCCCGACCAGCAGAGGTCCCGGTGGACGTGCCATTGCACGAGCGGTCCGCCGATGTCGGGCACCGTGTCGAGCGTCGAGCCCGGCTCGAGCATGTACATGGCGGCGACGAGCGTGCGCCGGCCGCCGGGGTCCACCCGGTAGACGAGCGACTCGGGATGCTCGGCGTCGAGGACGCGGCCGTCCGACATCAGTGGCCAGTTGATGAAGTGCTCGTGGCCGGTGAAGGCGTCGCCGACCGAGCGGTAGCCCGCCGCCACGGCATCGGCCGGGTCGGCGTAGCGGGGCAGCTCGATGATGGTGTCGGTGACCAGCGCCTCGGCGCTGGCCTGCTGCTCGGGCGTCACGCCGGGGACGCCGCTCAGGTCGACAGGGAGGGTGCCGTCGTAGGGCTTGGTGGGCAGGCCCGGCCGATGGTCGCCGGGGTCGTGGTCACCCGGGTCGTCGTCGTCGTGGTCGCCGGGACGGTGGCCGTCGTCGTCGTGGTCGCCGGGGGCGTGGTCGTCGTCGTCGTGGTCGCCGGGGCCGTGCTCGCGCGCACCGTCGTGCTGGTGCCCGGTTCCGCCGGTGCCGATGCCGTGCTCGTGGCCTCCTGACGCGCTCTCGCCCTCGCCGTGGGCGTGGCCGTCGTCCTCGTCGTCGTGATCGTGGGCGATGGGATCGCCCTCGTGGCCGTGCCCGCCGCCGTGGCTGTGCCCGCCGGTCGACACCATGGCCGCCGTGACGAGCACGGTGACCGCCGCCGCGGCCGCCGCCTGCCCGGCGCCGGGCACCCGCGGCCGCCACCCGGGAGCGGCCAGCGCCGCCAGCGCGCCGCCGGCGGCGACCACGGCCAGCGCGGCCGCCAGCGTGTCGGCGAAGCCGAGGCCCTCGGCCGCCTCCAGGCCGTCGACAGGGCCGATGCCGGTCGTCTTGGCGAGCACCCAGCCGGCCACCGCCGTGGCGTTGACGGCCACGCCCAGCCAGCTCACCGCGGGATGGGCGCGCACCAGTGCCAGCGCGCCCCAGGCGACCTGGGCCACTGCCAGGAGGCCGAAGGCCAGCACCGTCTGGCGGTGCTCGCCGTGGGCGCCGGCGGCGGTGGCGTGCACCGCGCCGGCGGCGATCGAGGCGAGGGCCGCCCAGGGGGGTGCGGCCGTACGCGGGATCGTGGGGGTCATGTCCGCTCCTCGGGGAGATCGTGGAATGCAGACGGGAGACCCCCACGCAGCGGGAAATGTTCACCACGTCGCGAAGCTGAGACGCGTCTGTAACCATGTGACGGCGGCTCGCACGCCGGCCTGGACGCCGACGAGCTCGCTCTCAGCCGTGGAGCATGATGCCGAGTACGACGGCGGCGATCGAGGTCAGGCCGCCGAGGGCGCCGAACACGGCCAGCACCGCCTTGGACTGCGCCCCCGCATGGACGGCGGCCGACGCCCCGGCCAGTGCCACCACCGTGATCTTGACCATGAGTGTGACCTGCCAGCGGGTGCCGAAGTCACCCACACGCAGCTTGAGCAGGTTCCAGATGCCGGTGGCCACCAGCACGGCGTAGGCGGGCCAGGCGATGCGGTTGAAGCGGCGCGCGACCGTGCGGGGCACGTCGTCGCCCAGCCGGCGCAGGCCCGGCACCAGCCCCGCCAGCGTGAGCTGGCCGCCCACCCACACGGTGGCGGCCAGCACGTGCAGGCCCAGGCGCAGGGTGTCGAGCGTGAAGGGCAACACGTCCGTCGCGCCTCGGGGGGCGTCAGGCCAGCATGGCCAGCACGTCGCTGGCGGCGAGCTGGCGGTCGTTGAGCGCGGGCCGGTCGGGCACCGAGCCCCCGAGGGCGAACGTGGCCATCACGTCGACGCCCGTGAGCAGGTCGCGCAGCTCGCGCGGGGGAGGGAAGTACTCGTCCTCGTCGGTGATGCGCACCTCGTCGACCCCGTCGCGGGGCGCGAGGCGGGCGATCACGGCCTCGACCAGCTCCTCGGGCGCCGACGCGCCGGCCGTCACGCCCACGGTGCCGGTCAGATCGCCGGGCACCTCGCCTGCGGCGTTGACCCGGTACACCCGGCGGCTGCCCGACTCGTGCGCCAGCTTCTCGAGCGCACGCGTGTTCGACGAGTTGGCCGAGCCGATCACGACGACCGCATCGCAGCGGGCGGCGATCTCGGCCAGTGCCGACTGGCGGTTCGTCGTGGCGAAGCACAGGTCGCTGCGCCCGGGCCGCCACAGGTCGGGGAAGCGCTCGGCGGCCCGCTCGGCGATGGCCGACCAGTCGCGGTGCGAGAGGGTGGTCTGCGCCAGCAGGGCGACCGGCTGCTCCGATGGCGGCAGGGCGTCGACCTCCGCCACCGACTCGACGCGGTCGATGGCGTCGGGGGCGACGGCCATGGTGCCGACCGCCTCCTCGTGGCCCTCGTGCCCCACGTAGACGATGCGGTAGCCCTTGCCGGCCCGGGTCTTCACCTCGTGGTGGACCTTGGTGACCAGCGGGCACACGGCGTTGACCACGTAGCTGCCCCGGGCCCGGGCCGCCGCCACGACCCCTGGCGCCGAGCCGTGGGCTGACAGCATGATCGGCCGGCCCTCGGGCACCTCGTCGATGTCGTCGACGAACACCACGCCCAGGTCGCGGAACCGGTCGACGACGAGCTGGTTGTGGACGATCTCGTGGTAGCAGTACACGGGCGGCTCGAAGGCGCGCACCATCCAGGCCAGGGCCTTGATGGCCATCTCGACGCCTGCGCAGAACCCGCGCGGCGCCGCCAGGAGCACCTTGTCGACCGGCATCGCGCGTCAGCGTATCGACGGCCGCGGCGGCCTCCCCAAGACCGGTCCGTCCTCCCGCGCCCGCACCCGCCGGGCCGGGCCCATGGGTCGGCGCACCGGTCGGCCTCGCGGTGCCCGTAGACTGTCACGTCTATGTCTTCGCCCCGAGTCGTCGCCGTCGCGCCCGGAAGCCCGGCCGCGCGCGCCGGCCTGATCGAGGGCGACGAGGTCGTGTCGGTGAACGGCGAGGTGCCCCGCGACCTGCTCGAGTGGCGCACCCTGGTCGATGACGCCCGCCTGAGCATCGAGCTGCGGCGTGGCGGGCTCGAGACCACCCTGACCCTCGACAAGCGCGCCGGCGAGCCGCTCGGCGTCGAGGTGCACTCGGCGCTGTTCGACCGGGTGCGCACCTGCGACAACCACTGCGAGTTCTGCTTCATCTACCAGCTGCCGCCCGGCCTGCGGCGCAGCCTGTACCTGAAGGACGACGACTACCGGCTGTCGTTCCTGTACGGCAACTTCACGACCCTCACCCGCTTCACCGAGGCCGACCTCGAACGGGTTCTGGCCGAGCGCCTGAGCCCGCTGTACGTCAGCATCCACGCCACCGACCCCGGGCTGCGGGCCGAGATGCTGCGCAACCGGCGGGGCGCCACCAGCCTGCGCTGGCTGCGGGCCCTGCTCGATCACGGCGTCGAGGTGCACGGGCAGGTGGTGGTGTGCCCGGGCGTCAACGACGGCGCCGCCCTCGACGACACCCTGGCCGGCGTGCTCGACCACTATCCCGAGCTGGCGTCGGTGTGCGTCGTGCCGCTCGGCGTGTCGCGCTTCAACACCGAGGCCCGCATGCGCCCTCACACCGCCGCCGAGGCTGCGGCCGTGGTCGACGCGGTGGCCGACTGGCAGGACCTCTACCTCGCCATCCTCGGTCGCCGGCTCGTCTTCGCCGCCGACGAGTACTACCTGCTCGCCGGCCGGCCCTTCCCGCCCGCGGCCCACTACGGCGACTTCGCCATGTACGAGGACGGCATCGGCATGGCCCGGGCCTTCGAGGCAGAGCTGCTCGGCACCGCCCCGGCCCGCCGGGACGACGATCCTGACCGGGGCGGGTTCTTCCGCGACGCCGCCGGCGCGACGTCGGCGCCGGGCCACGCCAACCCGGCGCCCGGCGCGCACCAGTGGGGTGCCGGGGCCGCCGCTGCGGTCGGGTGCGGCGTCGTCGGCCTGGCCGGCGGCGCCGACGACAGCCACGCCGGCCCCGACGGGTCGGGCTCGACCGGTGCCGACTACGAGCCCTACCGGGCGGTGCGAGCCACGGGCGACCAGCTCGTGCAGCTCGCCCCGAGCCGCCACGCCCCGGTCGCCATCCTGACCGCCCCCTACGGGGCGCAGGTGCTCGAACCGCTCGTCGCCACCCTCGACCTGGGCGCGCGGGTGCGCATCGTGACCGTCGACAACCGCTACTTCGGCGGCAACGTGGGCGTCTCGGGGCTGATGGTGGGTGCCGACCTCGCCCGGCTGCTCGCCGGCCAGCCCGAGGGCCACCGCTACCTGCTGCCCGACGTGTGCCTGACCCAGGGACGGTTCCTCGACGGCACCGCCCCTGGCGACCTGCCCCGCCCGGTCGAGGTCGTGCCCACCGACGGCCGCGCCCTGCGGGCGGCGCTGGGGCTGCCCGCCCCCGCCGCGGGCGCTGGCCGGCCCGCGACCGTGGCCGCGAGCGGGACCGGGGGCTGACCGTGGCAACTCCGGTGGTCGCCATCGTGGGCCGGCCCAACGTGGGCAAGTCCACCCTGCTCAACCGGGTGATCGGGCGTCGCGCCGCCATCGTCGAGCAGCGGCCGGGCGTGACCCGCGACCGCAAGGACGTCGACGCCGACTGGCTCGGGCGCCACTTCCGCCTGGTCGACACCGGGGGCTGGATGGCCCGGGGCAGCGACCTGGACGAGAAGGTGAGCGCGCAGTCCGAGCGCGCCATCGCCGACGCCGACGTGGTGCTGCTGGTGGTCGACGTGGTCACCGGCGCCACCGACGACGACGCCCGGGTGGCCGAGCTGCTCAGGCGCACCGGCAAGCCCGTGCTGCTCGTCGCCAACAAGGTCGACGACGCCGGCCGCGAGAACCAGATGTGGGACCTGATGAGCCTCGGCCTGGGCGAGCCGTTCCCGGTGAGCGCCCTCCACGGCCGGGGCACGGGCGACCTGCTCGACCGGGTGGTCGAGCTGCTGGAGGCGGCCGGGGTGTGGTCGGACGACACGGAGGAGGCGGAAGCCGCCGCCGAGCTCGTCTCCGATCGACGAGGCGGTGAAGGTACCGAGCGCGGCGGCGCCGAAGGCGTCGCCTCGAGCGAGGCAGGAACCGCGGTCGCCATCGTCGGGCGGCCCAACGTGGGCAAGTCGACGCTGTTCAACCGCCTGACGGGCGACGAGCGCTCGGTCGTGCACGACCTGCCGGGCACCACCCGCGACACCGTCGACACGGTGATCGAGACCGAGCTCGGCCCCGTCCGGCTGGTCGACACCGCCGGCATGCGGCGCCGGGCGAAGATCGGCGAGGGCACCGAGTACTACTCGCTCGTGCGGGCCCTGCAGGCGGTCGACGAGGCCGACGTGGCCCTGCTCGTCATCGACGCCACCGAGGGCGTCACGGGCCAGGACCAGCGCCTGGCCGAGCGCATCGACGCCGCCGGTTGCCCCATCGTGTTGGTGCTGAACAAGTGGGAGCTGCTCGACGCCGAGGGCCGGGCCGACCTGCGCTGGCAGGTCAGCGACAAGCTGCGCTTCGTGGGCGACGCACCGGTGCTGCCCGTGACCGCCCTGTCGGGCAGGGGCGTGCACAAGCTGTTCCCCGCCCTGGCCACGAGCGTCGACGCCTACCACCGGCGCATCCCGACCAGCCGGGTCAACGCGGTGCTGCGCGACGCCCAGGCCGCCCACGCCGCGCCGGGCGGCGCCCGGGTGCTCTACGCCACCCAGGGAGCAGCCGAGCCGCCCACCTTCACCCTGTTCGTCAACCGCGAGCTGCCCCGCACCTACCTGCGGTACCTCGAGCGCAAGCTGCGCGAGGCGTTCGACCTGGGCGCGACGCCGGTCAAGCTGCGCGTGCGCCGGCGCGGTGAGTGACAGGTCCGTGACAGTCGGTACCCCGGTGCCGCCGGTGCAAGTAGCATCCCCGGCGAGATGAAGCCGATCCTGGCCCTCGTTGGGGTCGCCTCGCTGGTCGCCGCGCTGGTGTGGGCCCGGTCCACCCGTCGCCTCCGCGTGGTGTGGAAGCGGGTTGAGGCCGACCGCGGCGACGACGCCGACGTGACGGTGCTCGCCCGGTCCGCCTTCCGCAAGGACCTCCACACCACCTGCCTCTACGGCGTGCTGGCGCTGGCCGCGGGCGGCGTAGTGCTCGCGGGCGAGCGCATCCCAAGCCTGCTGTTCCTGCTCATCCTCGTGCCGGTGGCGTTGTCGGTGGCCTACGGCCGTGACTTCGCCAGCGAGACCCGCCTCGCCGAGGACCGCACCGTCATCGAGCGCAAGGCCGAGGAGGTGCTCAAGCAGGAGGACCTGGCGCCCAAGCGCTGGGCCGCGCGCCTGGCGCCCGAGGAGCTGCCCGACTTCGCCGGCTTCGAGCTCGGCCGGGTGTACCAGGCCGGCCGGGGCGTGATGTCGGGCGACTTCTACGACGTGTTCCGGGTGGCGCCGTCGCGTATCGCCGCGGTCATCGGCGACGTCACCGGCCGGGGCATCGAGGCCTCGATCACCGCCTTCCAGGCCAAGTACCTGCTGCGGGTGTTCCTGCGCCAGTACCGCGACCCCGCCCAGGCGCTGGAGGAGCTGAACAACCAGATGGCGGCTCCCGACCGGCCCGAGGAGTTCATCTCGCTGGTCGTGGTGCTGTTCGACACCGACGCCAACACCCTGCGGTTCGCGTCGGCCGGGCACCCGGCCGCCTGGCTGTGGCACGACAAGGAGGTGCGGCCGCTCCGCGCCACGGGCCCGCTGCTGATGCTCGACCCCAACGGCAGCTACCACAGCCGCGAGATCGGGCTGAACCAGGGCGACCTGCTGCTGCTCTACACCGACGGCCTGGCCGAGGTGCGCAACGGCGAGCAGATCTTCGGGGAGGAGCGCATCGCCAACGCCCTGCGCCGCGACCCCAACGTGGCCGCTGGCGTGCTGTGCAAGAACCTGCTGGAGACGGCGCGCGACTTCGCCTCCGAGCCGATGGGTGACGACGTGGCGATCCTGGCGATCCGCCACACCTGACGTGGGCGCCGACGACGCCGATCGCGGCGCCGGCCCCGAGGTCCCGCCGCCCGGGCCGGCCGCGCACACCAGCGACGAGCTCGCCCGGCTCACCGAGCGGGCGCTGGCGGGCAACCTCGCCAAGGGGGCCGACAAGCTGGCGGCGCAGCACAAGCTGTTCGTGCGCGACCGCCTGGCGCTGCTGCTCGACGCCGGCTCGTTCGTCGAGGACGGGCTGCTGGCCAACAACCAGGCCGCCGACCTGCCCGCCGACGGCGTGGTCACCGGCGTGGGGCGCATCGAGGGGCGGCCGGTCTGCGTCATGGCCAACGACCCCACGGTCAAGGCCGGCTCGTGGGGCGCCCGCACGGTCGAGAAGATCGTGCGGCTCACCGAGCACGCTCTCCGCCACGAGCTGCCCGTGTTCTGGTTGGTCGACTCCGCGGGTGCCCGGATCACCGACCAGGTCGACCTGTTCCCCGGGCGCCGCGGGGCGGGCCGCATCTTCTACAACCAGGTGCGGCTGTCGGGCCGGGTGCCCCAGATCTGCTGCCTGTTCGGCCCGTCCGCCGCCGGTGGTGCCTACATCCCCAGCTTCTGCGACGTGGTGTTCATGGTCGAGGGCAACGCCTCGATGTACCTGGGCTCGCCGCGGATGGCCGAGATGGTGATCGGCGAGGTGACCTCGCTCGAGGAGATGGGCGGCGCCCGCATGCACGCCTCGGTGTCGGGGTGCGGCGACAACCTGGCGGTCGACGACCAGGACGCGCTCGACCAGGCGCGGGCGTGGTTCGGCTACTTCCCGCAGACCTGGCGCGAGGCACCGCCCCGGTTCGAGCCCCGGCCGCCGGCCCGCGAGCTGACCGCCGACATGGTGCCCGCTGAGGAGCACCTCGCCTACGACGTGCACGACCTGATCGACGCGATCGTCGACGCCGAGTCGTTCTTCGAGCGCATGCCCCTGTTCGCCCCCGAGCTCGTGACCGGCCTGGGGCTGCTCGACGGCCGGCCGGTGGGCGTCGTGGCCAGCAACCCGGCTCAGAAGGGCGGGGTGTTGTTCGTCGACTCGGCCGACAAGGCGGCCCGGTTCGTGTGGCTGTGCGACGCCTTCAACATCCCGCTGGTGTTCCTGGCCGACGTGCCCGGCTTCATGGTGGGCACCGAGGTCGAGCGGGCCGGCATCATCCGCCACGGCGCCAAGATGGTGACGGCGGTGAGCGAGGCCACCGTGCCCAAGGTGTCGGTGATCGTGCGCAAGGCGTACGGCGCCGGCCTGTACGCGATGTCGGGGCCCGCCTTCGAGCCGGAGGCCACACTGGCGCTGCCGACCGCCCGGATCGCGGTCATGGGCCCCGAGGCGGCGGTCAACGCCGTGTTCGCCAACCGCATCGCCGCCATCGACGACCCCGCCGAGCGCGAGGCGTTCGTGACGGCCGAGCGCGAGCGCTACGAGGCCGACGTCGACCTCTACCGGCTGGCGTCCGAGCTGGTGATCGACGCGGTGGTCGACTTCGGCGACCTGCGTGCCGAGCTGATCCGCCGCCTGGAGCTGGCCGACGACAAGGACCGGGCCTTCTCCGAGCGTCGCCACGGGGTGCCACCGGTGTGAGCCCGGCCGCTCCGCCGCCGGCGCCCGGCCCGGGCGTGCTGCCCGAGGCGGTCTCGATCCGCGAGGTCGGCCCCCGCGACGGCCTGCAGCCCGAGGCGCCGGTACCCGTCGCCGCCCGGGTCGCGCTGATCGAGGGCCTGGTCGCGGCCGGGGTGTCGACCATCGAGGTGGCGGCCTTCGTGTCGCCCAAGGCGGTTCCCGCCATGGCCGGGGCCGCCGAGGTGCTGGCCGCGGTGCCCCGCTACGAGGGGGTGACGTACGTCGCCCTGGTGCCCAACGTGAAGGGCGCCGAGCTGGCGCGCGAGGCGGGAGTCGAGGCGCTGACGCTCACCGTGTCGGCGTCCGAGGCCTACAGCCAGCGCAACGTGGGCATGTCGGTGGGCGAGTCGCTGGGCCAGGTCGCCGCCGTGCGGTCCGTGGTGGGCGACGGCATGCCGCTCGACACCGTGGTCTCGTGCGCGTTCGGCTCGCCCTACGAGGGCGACATCGACCCGGGCGAGGTGGCGGCGCTCGGCCGGCGGGCCCTGGCGTCGGGGGCGAGTGCGGTGACCTACGCCGACACCACCGGCATGGCCACGCCGCGGCGGGTGGCTGAGGTCGTCGATGCGACCGGCCCGGACGTGGGACTGCACCTGCACGACACGCGGGGCACCGCACTCGTCAACGCCTATGCCGCCATGCACCTGGGGGTGCGCCGCTTCGACACCGCCGTCGGCGGGCTGGGCGGGTCGCCGTTCGCGGCGGGCGCGGGCGGCAACCTGGCCACCGAGGACCTGGTGCACCTGTGCGACGACCTGGGCGTCGCCACCGGCATCGAACTGGGGGCGCTGCTCACCGCGTCGGCCCGGGTGGCCGAGGTGGTCGGTCACGCCGTACCGTCTCGGGTCGCAGCGGCGGGCCCCCGGTCCCGCCTGCACCCGGGCTAAGCGCCGCGCCGGCCCGGGCCCGGCCGGTCCGCCCGCCCTCCCGCCGCCGCCGAGCCCCATGCCCTGGTGCGAGACCTGCAGCCGCTTCCTCAACCCCAACTCGCTCGAGCCGGACGGCTCGTGCCCCACCTGCGGTCGGGTGGTGGCCGAGCCGCGTGACGGCGACGACGAGCTGCCCGGGGCCCCGTGGCACTTCAAGCTGCTGCTGGTGGCGGTGGTGATCTACCTGGGCTGGCGCCTGATCCAGCTGATCGGCTGGATCGTGACCTGACCGGCTCGCCGGAAGCGACTGGCGGGGGAGCGCACCGGGGTTGCTACCATGACATTCCCCGATCGGGCTGTGGCGCAGTTTGGTAGCGCACTTGACTGGGGGTCAAGGGGCCGCGGGTTCAAGTCCCGCCAGCCCGACCAGGTCAGAGCCGGTCTCTCGGGGCCGGTTCTGCCGCGTTGGTCACAGATTGGTCACACCACGCTGCCGGAAACAGGTCACCGACCACCTGCGCCGCCGCCGGGTCGTCGGTCGGGATCACGGGGCTGTGGACCTCCTGCACCATGCGCGGGGTGTTCCCGAGGCGGGCGGTGACGACCTCGACCGGCACCCGCGCCTTGAGCGCCGCTGTGGCGAAGCTGTGCCGCAGGCCGGGGGTGTCAACCGTGGCAGGCCCGCGCGACCGACAGGCGGGCGATGATACGGGTGAGCGCCGACGGCCGGTTGGCGGTCCCTTAGGCCCACGTGAACACCAGCGCGTCGTGCGCGCTCCCGGGGCGCGGCCAGCCGGCGCCCATCTTCAAGCGGTCCTCGCTCTGCTCGACCCGCCGCCGGCGCAGCGCCGCGACCGTGTCCGGGTGGAGTCCCACGGTGGACTTGGCCCTCGGGCGCTTCGTCGGCGGGCGACCAGCTCCCGCGTGTTGGGGATCTCGACGAGCTGCCGGGCGATCGTCGCCGTGCCAGCGTCGAGGTCGACGTGGCCCCACCGGAGCGCAGCCGGATTGCGGACGATGTGGCCCTTGTCGACGGCGAGTCGGCACGCAGCCTTGACCGTCTTGTGCACCTCGACGCTTCGAGCCGACATCGGCTCGTCCGTCGCCTCGGTGCCCTTGCCACGGCGGTGGACCCGTTTCACGCCAGCGTGGATCAAAGATCTGAAGGAGGCCCCCGGTCCGACATAGTGACTCCCGGGAAATGCGTCAGAACGGTTTGACAGTCGCCGTGACCCGCGCGGCATCCTGCACCGTCGGACCCACGTGGGTAGCCTCCCCGCTCACACACAGAGCCCGGTGGCATGAGGCGCCCGGGCGAACGGTTGGGGGTGTCCCGTGGACGTGATCGTCCTGATCGGTCGGATCCTGTTCGTCGCGATCTTCCTTGCATCCGGGGTCGCGCACCTCACGCAGACCCGCGACATGGAGGGCTATGTGGTCAGCAAGGGACTGCGCCAGGCGTCGCTGCTGATCCAGGTCTCGGGCGTGCTGATGCTGGTCGGCGGCCTCATGGTCCTCCTCGGTGTGTGGATGGACCTGGGGTTCCTGATTCTCGCCGCCTTCCTCATCCCGGCCGCCGTCCTGTTCCACGGCTTTTGGAACGTCAGCGACCCCGAGCTGGCCAACGTCGAACGGGCGCATTTCATGAAGAACGTGGCGTTGGTCGGAGCCTGCCTGGCGCTGTTCGCCCTCGTCGCGCATGTGGGCTCGGATCTCGGCCTGACCATCACCGCGCCCCTCTTTGAGCTCGACTGATACTTCACCGTCGCACAGCCCGGCCGAACCGAACGAACACCGCCTACCAGGCAGGCAGGCCACGACGCGGCACGAGATCGACAGTCATGGCGGGGTGGAATCGAGATCGTCGGCCCGCTCGCGTAGACGGTCGCCGACGGCTGACGGGCCGGCTGATCTGGGCCGTCAGGGCCGTTCCCACGTCAGCGTGCTCAAGCATCGGCCGGAGTCGGACACCACGCCGCCGCCGCCCGGCCCGCGGGCGGCCTCCGGCGCCGTCCTCGGCCGGGCCTACAGGGCCCAATCGGGCTTGTTCTCGACGCGTATGTCGATCAGCCTGATTCCTCGACGGCGATGACGACTCCGCTCATGAGGCTCATGGGTGGTTGGACGCGCTGTACGCAATCGGCGAGCCGGTCGAACCCAGGCTCGCGAGAGCGCGCTGCGAAGGAGCGCCGATCCTCGGCTAGGACGCCGCTGAGTATTCGGTCCCGTCGGGTCGGCGCGGGTGGTTTGTTTCATGTCTTTCCGATGGCTGCCCCGGGCAGTTTTCGGAGCAACGTGAAACGGATCGGCCTGGGGTCGGGGCGGCCGTTGCTTGCGCAGCGCGCGGGCTGGGGTCAGGTGATGGCCCAGCCGTCGAGCCGGTGGGCGAGGCCGAGGTTGATGAGCCGCTGCAGGTTGATGGCCGCGACGCGGTGGGTGAGCCAGAG